>BTQY01000039.1:0-18311 GCA_036986115.1 Gammaproteobacteria bacterium
TTGGAAACTATGCCGTGGCGCTGGTTTTTGATGATGGCCATGACACCGGCATTTATGCCTGGGAAACCCTGTATGAGCTTGGCAAGAACTACCAGCAAAACTGGCAGGACTACCTGTCTCGGCTGGAGGCAGCCGGACACAGGCACAGGTGAGCTGCTGCAGGCTTACGTATAAAGCGTCTAAACTGATGATATATACGAAGAATGGATAACCGATAATGACAGAGCCGGCAGACAACAATACCACTGATTTTGGGTACCAGCAGGTCCCGCATGAAGATAAGGCCAGGCGTGTCGCCGGGGTATTTTCATCGGTAGCGAGTCGTTATGACATCATGAATGATTTTATGTCATTCGGCATCCACCGGTTGTGGAAACGCTTTACGATCGAAATCAGTGCGGTCCGTGAGGGTGCAACGGTGCTCGATCTGGCTGGCGGCACCGGCGACCTTGCCGCGATGCTGTCAAAACGTGTTGGCGAGTCTGGTAAGGTTATCCTGAGTGATATCAATGGTGACATGCTTGGCATCGGGCGAGATCGTCTGATCGACAAGGGCATCATCAATAATATCGAATTTGTTCAGGCAAACGCCGAATGTCTGCCTTTCCCTGATAATTATTTCGATCTGATCACCATAGCATTTGGTTTACGTAACGTGACAGACAAAGACAAGGCACTATCATCGATGCTTCGTGTCCTCAAACCAGGAGGAAGGTTATTAATACTGGAATTTTCCAAACCTGTCGTTCCTGGTCTCGGAAAAATTTATGATACTTATTCGTTTACCTTGTTACCATTCATGGGGAAGCTGGTTGCCGGCGATGCGGAAAGTTATCAATATCTGGCTGAATCCATTCGTATGCATCCAGATCAGGAAACGCTTAAATCAATGATGATGGATAGCGGTTTTGAGCGCTGTGACTACCTTAACCTCACTGGCGGGATAGTCGCACTGCACAGAGGCTACAAGTTTTGAATTCTTCCACCACAGTATCTTATGCAGGATTCTGGCGCAGACTGGCGGCAACATTAATTGATGTCATACTGCTTTCAATACTGACCAGTATTGCGATACTTCTTATTAGCCTGTTATCCCCCACAGCTTTGCAGGGAGACGAACTTGGCTCTGCTGACATACTATCAGAATATGGCTCTATCGTTCCTATAGACCTGGCAGACATATTGCTCAACTATGTGCTGCCAATGCTGCTGACTGTCTTCTTATGGGTAAAATATCTCGGAACCCCGGGAAAAATCCTGATGAATTGTTCTGTCGTAAAGTCCGGCACCTATCAACCCATGGGGATTGTGCAGGCCTGTATTCGCTATATCGCCTACATGGTGTCCATCCTCACCCTGGGACTTGGCTTCCTCTGGATTGCCGGCCACCCAAGGAAACAGTCATTTCACGACATGCTGGCCAGGACCCTGGTAATCACTGACGCAGATGACTTGTCGCAAAAGAGCTTGCATGACCTGATAAAGGAATATCGTTGAGCTCAACCAGCCTGTTATCTGCGGTCCTTGAACGCGCCTTCAATCGTTATATTCAACTTGATGAATGTACACCGCAGAAGCTCGCCGTCCTTGAGGGCAATATCATAGCTGTCGAAATAAAATACACCTCGTTGGTTCTTTATCTGGATTTTCAACATGGCAATGTCTTTATTCATGAGAGCCTTGATGGTGAACCACAGGCACGCATTATCGCAAGCCCTGTTGCGCTTATGCGGCTAGGCGCCGGGGCAGATAGCAGTGACCTGATGTTTCATGGCGAAATGGAAATCCAGGGTGATACCGATCTGGGACAACAGTTTAAGCACATCCTTGAAGAACTGGATATTGACTGGGAAGAACAGATATCCAGACTGGCAGGGGATGCGCTGGCACACCGCATTAGCCATAGCTTTCAACAACTGGTGAGATGGGGTAAAGAAACCCGTGATATCGTGGCCCTGGATACGGCTGAGTACCTGCAACAGGAAAGTGGCTTGCTGCCGATGAAAGCGGAGATTGATGAGTTGCTGTCATGCATCGATGAGCTGCGCAGCGATACTGATCGGCTTGAGGCAAGGATCCGGCGCCTGCATGATAAGGCGATTGCATAGATGGTCATTTTCAAACCTGCACAATTACTGCGCATTTTGTATATCAACGTGGTGCTGGTGAAACATGGCCTTGATGAAATCATCCTGGCCACTCACCTGCTTCGCCCAATTCGATTTATCCAGTACCTCGCACCGTGGTACTGGATCCGGGGCGATCAGGGGCCACGGGGGGTGCGGATCCGTCTCGCCCTGGAAGAACTGGGGCCCATTTTCGTTAAATTCGGCCAGATCCTCTCCACCCGTGAAGACCTGCTGGCACAGGATATTGCTGAAGAACTGGCCAGGCTGCAGGACAAGGTATCGCCTTTCCCGGCGCACCAGGCCATTGAAATTATCGAGGCCGCCTATGGCAAGCCCGTTTCCGAGATCTTTGAAAACTTTGAAGAATCACCACTGGCTTCTGCCTCAATAGCCCAGGTACATGCCGCCACCCTGGCAGGTGGCAGGCAGGTCATCGTCAAGGTGCTGCGCCCCAATATTGAAAAACAAATCAGGTGTGATGTTGGGTTACTCTATTATATAGCGGCCCTCGCAGATCGCTTCTGGTCCGAGGGCAAACGCATGCGTCCTCTCGAAGTGGTTGCCCAGTATGAGCAAACTATCCTGGACGAGCTCGACTTTATGCGTGAAGCGGCCAATGCCTCACAGCTGCGTCGCAATTTCAGTGATAACAATAAGTTATATGTGCCGGAAATTCACTGGCCACTGGCGCGACGCAATGTCATGGTCATGGAAAGAATCCATGGTATCCCTATCAGTAACATCGATGCACTGAAAACATCTGGTATCGATCTTAAGCAGCTCGCTGAAGCAGGTGTCGAAATATTTTTTACCCAGGTTTTCCGCCACAATTTTTTTCACGCCGATATGCACCCGGGTAATATCTTTGTATCACCAGAAGGCAAATATATTGCCGTTGATTTTGGCATCATGGGCAGCCTGAGCACAGAAGACAAACGTTATCTTGCTGAAAATTTTGTTGCCTTCTTTAACCGTGACTACTATCGTGTTGCCGAATTACATGTGGAGTCTGGCTGGGTACCCAGTGGGACCCGTATCGATGAATTCGAGGCAGCAATACGCACTGTTTGTGAACCGATCTTTCAGCGCCCGCTGAAGGATATATCCTTTGGGCAGTTATTAGTCCGCCTGTTCCAGACCGCACAACGTTTTGAAATGCCAATACAACCACAGCTGATTCTGTTGCAAAAGACTTTACTGAATATCGAAGGACTGGGAAGACGTTTGTATCCGGAGCTTGATCTCTGGACAACAGCCAAACCATTTCTGGAACGCTGGCTGGATGAGCAAATAGGAATACGTGGATTTATACGTAGCCTGCGTAAAAATGCACCTATGATCGCGGAAAAACTGCCGGAGATACCATTACTCATTCACGAGGTGTTTGAAAAAGCCAACACTGGTAAACTGAAAGTCCGGCTGGCTGATGATGAGTTACAAAGGGTCCAGCAAGAAATAAGACGTGCCAACCGCAGAACACATAGTGCCATTGTCGGTGCGGCACTGTTAATCAGTGCTGCATTAATCTTCGGGCTGGATGGTTATCAACCCCAAATGCTGGCGGGTGTGCCTATATTGTCATGGGCACTTGGTGGTCTTGGCACACTGATATTGTTATTTAGCTGGCCATCGGACGGAGAATAAGCCATAAATGTCGTGGAATAAACGTAGGGAACATAAAATTGACCACGGGGAACACAGGGGAGACACGGGGAAAAGATAAATGCGAGGACTCCAGTGTGATTGTTAGGATAGTGGCGCTTCATACTCAGCCATATTAAATGAGTTCTGGAGTTCTGTCTTCATGGCTACATACAATTTTTTGAGCATACATCATTGTGATATCTTCATATGGAAAATAAAGTGAATTTCCCCCGTGTCTTCCCTGTGTCCCCCGTGGTAAAAACGTTTATTTGCGGATCAGGGTTTTTTATCTGGCCCATATTACCTAACTAGGCCAGCCTCGACTTCGTCCCGTTTTTGCTTGCCGACCAGTACTTCTATCAGTGTCAATGCAAAATCCATTGCAGTACCCGGACCGCGGGAGGTAATCACCTTGCCGTCTTGCACGACTGCCGCAGGATCCAGTGTCACATCGGGTAAGGACATATTGTCGAGAACACCTGGATAAGCTGTCACCTTTTTACCCTTTAACAGGCCGGCATTTGCCAGTACCATTGGGGCAGCACAGATGGCCGCCGTAAATTTTTCACTATCGGCCATCGTCTTAAGCAGATCGGCGATTCGATGATCATTTTGCAGATTGTCTGAACCGGGCCCACCACCGGGTAATACCACCATATCGTATTCACCCGCCAGCGCCTCATCCAGGCTGGTATCAGCCACCAGCTTTACGCCACGGCTGGCTTCAATCGTCGCATCAGTTAATGCCGCTACCACCACATTAATATCCGCGCGACGCAGAAGATCAATAATGGTGACTGCCTCGAGCTCTTCACAGCCCTGGGCTAACGGGACAAGGACGTTTGCCATATGCGCGACTTCCGTTGCTGTTGTTGTATTGAGATAATCGTAGACACATTCACCAGGCTTATTCCGGCCTGTTCCAGCAAGGGCATACGCTGTTCCAGTACTGACAGGGTTTCTGGATAGGGATGACCGATCGCCAGTGCCGAACCACTGGCTAAGGCAATTTTAATCATACGGTCAAACTGTATATTTATGGCTGCTGCCTCTCGCTTGTTATCAAGGAACACATCCCGCTCGGTTTTGGGTAAATAGTATTCGTCTGCGATCCTGGCGGCAACGCTGTCTGGAGAGGTCCGGCTATCGACAAAATACAGGCTGCCTTGCTGGGACAACTCCTGCATCAACCAGGACATATAGCCGGTGTGCTGGGTGATCAGACTGCCCATGTGATTATTCAGCCCGCTGATATGGGGCACCGATGCCAGCCATGATTTGACCACAGCAGAAAACTCATTGTAATCCATGCGTAAATTAAGGACACCGCTGTTCGGCTCGTGATCTTTCAAGGGCTGCATTGGTGCGTGCAATATGACCTCTCGATTTTGCTTGTAGGCAAAATGGGCAAATTCCACTGCGTGCGCAGTATTAGGAATAACCGCGTAGGTAACCTTGCCCGGTAAAGAGAGTGCGCGCTTACCATCTAGCAGGCGGTCACCCATATCATCAATGATGATAGCAACTGCCGGTTGGCCGGTATCAGCGAACGCATCAAAAGTCGCCAGTGCAACCGCGCACTGCAGTATCACTAACAGACTGCTAATCAATTTGCCCACTCTGTCTACCCTGTATCAGCTGCCGGTCTTCCGCATACGAATGTGCAACATGGTCATGCCCTTGAGCAGATTGAGGGCTTCATACAAGGCATAGTCACGACTTGCCAATGGTTGTTTTTTGGCCTCTTTGCTGGCAGATTTATTGTTGTTCTTTTTATTCTTGTTCTTTTTGTCGTTGTTCTTTTTATTTTTATTCTTATCCTTAGTACTGCCGTTATTCAGGTGTCTTGCCAAATCGGCCTCTTTAAGACGGCTTATTACTGGTTCTTTGCCACGCGATGTTACCTGCACATTCTCAAGCACGATATCCGGCTCTATTCCCTCTGCCTGTATAGAGCGCCCATTCGGAGTATAGTACAGAGCTGTCGTCAACTTGACCGCTGTATTATTAAACATAGGAATTATGGTTTGCACTGAACCTTTACCAAAGGTCTTTTTGCCCATAATGACGCCACGCTTATGATCCTGCAGGGCACCAGCGACAATTTCAGATGCCGATGCAGATCCGCTGTTAACCAGGACCACCAGTGGTGCGCCTGACAGGATGTCACCCGGTGTTGCATTAAACTGGATCTCAGATTCCTTGGATCTACCTTCCGTATAAACAATCAAGCCTTTTTCGACGAAGGCATCGGAAACTGATACGGCAGCACTCAGTACACCACCGGGGTTATTTCGCAGATCCAGTACCAGCCCCCTCAAATCACCACCTACATCATCCCTGAGCTTGTTAATTTTCTTAATCAGATCATCGCCTGTTTTTGACTGGAACTGGGAAATGCGGATATAACCAAAGTTTTTATCCAGCACCCTGCTTTTCACGCTCTGTACTTTAATCACTGCCCGGATTATTTCTATCTTAAGTGGTTTATCCTCACCCTCACGAACAATCGTCAGGGTAATCGCGGTGCCAGGTTTGCCACGCATGACCTTGACAGCGTCACCAAGGCTCATCCCCTTTACGCTCTTATCATCAAGACGAATAACCAGATCACCTGCCTTGACACCGGCACGCTGGGCAGGCGTATCATCAATAGGTGAGATGACTTTTACAAAACCATCTTCCATGCTGACCTCAATACCGAGGCCACCAAACTGGCCCGTGGTACCTATCTGCATGTCCTTGAAAGACTCTTCATTCAGAAATGCCGAATGAGGATCCAGACCGGAGACCATACCACCGATGGCCTGCTCCAGAAGCTGCTTGTCATCAACTTCCTTGACGTAATCATTCTTTATTCGAGCGAAAATCTCTGTAAACAGTCGCAGATCATCGAAGGGCAGGGCGTTCTGGCCATCACGCCTGGCCAGCACGTTGCTGCCAATGACCAGGCTTATCCCCAGCACCAGCCCGATAACCAATATTAAAGATTGACGTATAAATACATTCATTGAACTACTCCATAAATTATATAAATAATGAGCCCCGTCATGCCCGGCTCATACTGCAAGTATTTGATAAAACGCTGGAATTTACAAGTCCCTGGTAGATACACAGCCTGTTTGAGTCCTGGTGTCGTTACTTGTTCCGTACAATCGCCAGCCATTTCATCGGATTAACGGGCTTTCCCTGCCTGCGAATTTCAAAGTATAGACCCGACCGGGTCTGGCCGCCGCTATCACCGACACTGGCAATCGATTCGCCAATTTCCACCCAGTCCCCGGTCTGCTTCAGTAAATGCTGGTTATAACCGTACAGGCTCATAAAATCATTGCCATGTTCTATGATCAACAGCAGCCCAAAGCCACGCAGCCAGTCGGCAAACACCACTCTGCCGCTGGCGATGGCCTTGACCTCTGCACCTTCCGCGGCCCCGATCACAATACCTTGCCAGCGTAACCGGCCGATACGCCTTGAAGAACCATAGCGTGACAGTACCTTGCCATTGGTCGGCCATGCCAGCCGCCCCTTCAGCTTTGTAAATGGTATCGAAGTGGTCTCGGCTGGCGAGATATCCCTGACAACTTCCTGAATGCCCGATATCAGTCTTTCAAGACGCTGAACATTCTCCCTGTAACTGAAAAGCTCTTTTTCACGGTTACGGATATCCTTATCAAGATTGGCAATTACTGTTTTACGATCCTGACGGATTCCCTTCAGATTTTGCCGTTCACCTTTTATGTTCTTTCTGGTTACAAGAAGTTTTTCTTGCTGTGCCTTTATCTGCTCAGTAAGTTCCTGAACTTCTGCAACCTTTATATTAATAATCTGAATAACTTCCATCCGTGCCTGATTCAGGTAATCATAATAAGCCATTACCCTGCCAACGATTGCCGGGTGCTGCTGATTTAATACCAGTTTTAAATATTCCTGTCGTCCCATTGCGTAGGCAGCATTGATCTGCTCCTTCAGGACCTTGCGATGTATTTTCAGTTCGGCAAGTAATTTACGTTTGCTATCTTCGAGCTCAAGCAGTTTTTGCTTTTGTTTTTTGAGTTTACGATCAAGCTTCCTCAGGCTTCGGCTTCGCTGGGCGATGCGCCTTTCTACCGTCCTGAGATTGGTTTGTAACCCGTCACGTCTGCCACGGATGACCTGCAGGCCTTTTTGTATCGTATCAATCTTCTGTAGTAATTTCTGCAGTTCGAATTCTACATTATTGCCATCGACTTTATTCTCGCCTGCAAGAACAGCGGGACAAAATATTGAAAAAAGAAATAATAAAATAACTGATAAATCACTACGAGACCGGGGACAGATAAGCGTCTTCCACTCAAGGCTGATTCTCAACTTCTCAATCTCCAGCTGATGTGCAATCCATGAGGTTGCGACCTGTCATTTGATCGGGTTTTTTAAGGCCCATAAGGTAAAGCATGGTGGGTATAACATCTGACAACGCCCCTTTATCGATACAGAATTCCAGGTCTCTATCGCCGACGTAAATAAGCGGTATCTGGTTGGTTGTATGCGCGGTATGGGCTTGTCCGGTCTCTTTATCCTGCATGCGCTCGGCATTACCATGATCGGCAGTAATCAGTAATTCACCACCGGCTTTTTTGATCGCTTTCAGCACATGACCGAGGCAAACATCCAGCGCCTCAATAGCCTTGACCGTTGCCTCGAAGTTGCCGGTGTGTCCAACCATATCCGGGTTGGCGTAATTACAAATGATGGTATCATAATTCCCGTTTTCGATGGCTTCTACCAGATTGTCTGTTAGCTCGTAGGCACTCATTTCGGGTTGTAAATCATAAGTCGCCACATCCGGAGATTTAATCAGTATCCGGTCTTCACCTTCAAATGGTGTTTCCTCACCGCCATTAAAAAAGAATGTGACGTGGGCATATTTCTCTGTTTCAGCAATCCGCAGTTGCCGTAAACCCAGACTGGATATATAGGCGCCAAACACTTTATCCAGACGCTCGGCGGGATAAGCTACCGAGACTCCGAAGTCATTACTATACTCCGTCAGACTGACAAATCTGCCAAGCCTGGGGACAACTTCACGCTCAAAGCCAGCAAAGTTTTCTTCAATAAACGGTCGTGTAATTTGCCGGGCACGATCTGAACGGAAATTCATGAACATGAGCACATCGCCGTCATTGACGGTAACGGGCTGGCTTCCCCTGGCGACAATGACGGTCGCCTTGACGAATTCATCAGTCTCGCCACGGTCATAGGCCATTTGCAATGCGCCGTCACCATCCGCAGCCTGATATTCTGCCTTGCCCTGGGTGATCAGATCATAGGCTGCCTGGATTCGTGGCCAACGATGATCCCTGTCCATGGCGTAATAGCGACCGATAATGGACGCCAGCTGCCCGCTGCCCAGTTCATTCAGCTTGTTTAACAGCAACTTGATGGATGTGGCCGCACTCTTTGGCGGGGTGTCGCGACCATCCAGAAACACGTGCAGATAGACCCTGGTAGCACCACGCTTGACCGCCAGCTCGGCCATCGCCAGTATCTGCCCCTGGTGACTGTGTACCCCGCCAGGAGAGAGTAACCCAAGGATATGCAGGGCTTTATCACTGTTTATCGCCAGATCAACGGCATCCGTCAGGGTCTTGTTATTAAAGAATGAGCCGGTCTTGATGGCACGACTGACCCGAGTGAATTCCTGGTATACCACCCGACCCGCCCCCAGATTCAGGTGGCCGACCTCGGAGTTGCCCATTTGGCTGGCTGGCAGGCCAACATCTGCCCCGGAGCAACGGATCAGGGTATGCGGACAATTGGCCCAGATCCTGTCCCAATTGGGTTTATTGGCGGCGGCGATGGCATTATTATCTGGATCATCACTATGACCCCAGCCATCAAAGATGATCAGTGCGGTTGGTTTGTGTTCCAATGACATAACTCTATGTATTAGTTAAATAATTACTAGCGGTTTTGGATTTTATCATCGGTGAATATATTTAGACTAAGTCTAACTCTTTGCCCTGCAATTGACCAATTTTGCTGATACCAGCCCACTTTTGTGCCCCCAATATAAGGACATGAATTTATTGTAATATAGCGAAATAAATTACTTCTCAAACGCTACATAATTGTATAATGTTTTAATGATAAACACAGCACCGCGATCTTTATCGTCGGCGTGCCAGCAATAACTGGTCACTTTTGAATCTACAGGGCAGGTCTTAAATTATTATGAATGCAGCAGAACATGCCGGTCTCATTACTTCTGATGAGGATATCCAACGCGCATCCCGCTCACTGAAGGCAATGTCGCACCCACTACGGTTAAAGATACTTTGTACACTGGGGGATCAGGAAGTGAGCGTCCAGGATATCGTCGAACACGTGGGCACCTCCCAAAGTAATATCTCGCAACATCTGGCCATCCTTCGGGACAAGGGGATTCTGGCCTCCAGAAAGGACGCCAATCGTGTTTACTATCGAGTAGGTGATTCACGTACCTTACGTCTTATAGGCATGATGCGTGAGGTCTTCTGTACGACACTAACCGAATAAACGCTGTATCATCAACACCACTTTCATGATGCAATGCTGCAACAACGATAGTGATGTCCGGCTTTTGCTAGGTCAATTTTCGTAAAAAATCATTTAAGAATATTGCGTACCATCAAATGCAGATAACCACATTTATCACTAATCACTGGGAATTATTTGCCACCTTCGGCGTAATCGTTGGCCTGCTAGTCGTGACTGCTAACGCAGCCAGGTTAAAGGGTGTCCAGTCAGTGACACCAGAAGCTGCGACCAGCTTAATCAATCACGATGATGCCGTGATTGTAGATGTTCGTGAGGATAAAGAATTCAAGGAAGGCCACATAGTAAATTCTGTTCATATACCCATGGGGAATATTGGCGATCATTTACAAGATCTGGGAAAATACAAGGACAAACCTATCGTTATTGCGTGTCGCAGCGGCAATCGATCAGGTACCGTTTGCAATACATTAAAGAAAGAAGGCTTCAATAATGTCTATAATCTCGCTGGCGGTTTACTGGCATGGAAGAATGAGAACTACCCGGTCACCAAATAGAGAGGCATTAAATGCCGGATATAAAAGTTTATTGCACACAGACCTGCCCATTTTGTATCCGCGCTATAATGCTGCTGGATTCCAAGGGTGTTGAATATACAAAGATACGCGTTGACAAGGATCCATCCGCAAGAAAAGAAATGGAATCAAGGAGTGGGCGGTCTTCCGTTCCACAAATATTTATCGATGCTTTTCATGTGGGCGGCTTTGACAGCCTGACTGAACTCGATTTAGATGACAAACTCGACCCGATGTTAAACCTCGCATAAGCAGGACAAGAACCCATGTCAGAAGAAACAGATAATCTGGTGCTCGATCCTTCAAAAGGGACCAGCTTTAATATTGAACATATCTATATCAAGGATGCATCGTTCGAGGCACCTGGTTCACCACAGATTTTTATCAATGATGGCTTACAACTGGAAACTGAAATCAATATGAATGTTGGCACGCATAAACATTCTGATACGCTTTATGAAGTGATTATGCATCTTCGCGTTACCGGGACATTTGAAGAAGATGTCATCTATCTTGCTGAAGTCCAGCAGGCAGGTTTGTTTTCCCTGGAAAATTTCAGCGAAGAGGCCCTCCATGGGACATTGGGTGCCTATTGCCCGGACATATTACATGCCTATGGCAGGCAACAAATTGCCAGCCTGATTTCAAACGGTGGTTTCCCTCCTGTGCACCTGCCGCCAGTCAATTTTGGCTTTTTATATGACAAGCACCTTGAACAGAAACAGGAAAAAGAAAAAGAAAGCGTGGAAGCCTGATAAGGTGGTTTCATTCAGAACGATCGTGTTCCAGAATACCTGTTAATGAATAACGATAGCGTTTCAGTTTTAGGTAGCGGCTCATGGGGAACGGCCCTTGCCATCCTGCTGAGTCAGGAAAACAGGCCCGCTGTACTTTGGGGGCACAATAACCAGTGTATTCAGGACCTCAAGAAAAATAAAAGTAATATATGTTATCTCCCTGGCATAACATTTCCTGATACCTTGCAGCTCACCAGCGATCTTGGAGAGGCGGCATCTTCCAGCGAAGACATCATCATCGCTGTCCCCAGTCACGCATTTCGCAGGGTACTGGAAGAGCTGAAGCACTGTCTTGTCCCGCAATCGCGAATAACCTGGGCCACCAAGGGACTGGAGCCATCAACTCATAAATTATTGCATGAAGTATGTGATGAGGTGCTGCATGGAGAATACCCATGTGCTGTTATTTCAGGGCCGACCTTTGCCCGGGAGGTCGCCAGCGGATTGCCAACTGCCATTACCATCGCCTCAAAAGACGCGCGTTTCGCCACTGAATTCGCCAGGCGACTGCACAGTGACACCTTTCGTGCCTACACCACCGACGATGTCATCGGCGTCGAGCTCGGTGGGGCACTGAAAAACGTCCTGGCCATTGCCGCCGGTATTTCTGATGGACTGGGTTTCGGTGCCAATAGCCTGGCCGCATTAATCACCCGCGGACTGGTGGAGCTGTCACGCCTTGGCCAGGTGCTCGGTGGCCAGGCGGAAACCTTCACGGGGCTCGCCGGGCTCGGCGATCTGGTGCTGACCTGCACGGATGATCAGTCACGCAACCGCCGTCTGGGACTCGGTATCGCGGGCGGCAAGGACATCGATGAACTGTTCACAGAAATTGGACAGGTCGTGGAAGGCTTTCAAACTGCCCGGGAAATTCATGCACTGGCCCGGGAGCATCAGGTGGACATGCCGATTTGTGAGCAGGTTTACCAGGTATTACACCATGGCCGCGATCCCCGTCATGCGGGGGCCGAGTTACTCAGCCGGGCCCTGAAACCTGAGGCAATACTGGCTTAAACCCCTGCTGCCGCCATGCCTCGTAAGCAATAATGGCAACGGCATTTGACAGGTTAAGACTGCGGGAATCGGGCTGCATCGGGATACGAAGGCACTGCTCTTCTCCAAGCTCCGACAGTATCTCAGTGGGCAGGCCACGGGTTTCCGGGCCAAACAGGAAGGCATCCTGCTGGCGAAAACTGACCTCACTGTAGGTTCTGCTCGCCCTGGTGGATAGTGCAAACATTCGCGCTGGCGAGCTATCCCTGATAAACGCCTGAAGGTCCTGATGTTCGCGTATTTGCGCAAATTCCCGGTAATCCAGGCCCGCGCGCCGCAGGCGTTTTTCATCGAGGCTAAATCCGAGCGGATGGATTAAGTGCAGCTGACAACCACTATTGCTGCACAATCGAATGATGTTGCCGGTATTCGGCGGGATCTCGGGCTCGAATAAGACGATATGAAACATAAAGACATGATAACTACCACGGGGAACACGGGGAAGACACTGGGGAAAAGAATCCTGAAATACTTGCTCCATAGATAAGTAACTACGAAAACAGCACACTTAAGCCATTGCGCGCCCTGGCAAAGTGCCCCTGGTGCGAGGAGATACTGAAAAACACGTGTTTCTGTAATCAAGAGGTGATCTCCATTAAGACATGATAACTACCACGGGGAACACGGGGAAGACACCGGGGAAAAGAATCCTGAAATACTTGCTCCTATAGATAAGTAACTACGAAAACAGCACACTTAAGTCATTGCGCTCCCTGGCAAAGTGCCCCTGGTGCGAGGAGATACTGAAAAACACGTGTTTCTGTAATCAAGAGGTGATCTCCATTAAGACATAATAACTACCACGGGGAACACGGGGAACACGGGGAACACGGGGAACACGGGGAAGACACTGGGGAAAAGAATCCTGAAATACTTGCTCCATAGATAAGTAACCACGAAAACAGCACACTTAAGCCATTGCGCTCCCTGACAATGACTACTATGTTGACAGGCGCTAATACCAGATTCATTTACCTGTTACTTCTAATCAACATTTCATAGAGATTCTTTATCATCGGGCTCCTTTAACTACCAGTCGTCAAAAAGGCAAAGAAGTCCGGGCCCATTGCTACTGTTGCCAGACCACTTCAAGTATTAACCCTGTGTCTTCCCCGTGTACCCCGTGGTGATTAGTGGTACTTAAAGAAATCAGGCTCTGAATATTATTAATTGCTGACAAGCACCCGAAGAAAAGCGACAATACCTTTGTCCGCCCGTACACATATATGGAGGCAAACAGCTTGCCTGATGACCGCCCAATGCTCGGCAGCCAGTTTTGTGGAATGAGTTTCCAGACGCCGGTTGTGTTGTTGTCCGGCTGTGTTGGTTTTGGTGAGGAATATACCCGGGTAGAAGGATATTCGAATGCCGATGTGGGCGCGATTTGCCTGAAAGGCACCACGGGTGAACAACGACTGGGTAACCCGGCGCACCGGGTCTGTGAAACCCCGGGCGGTATGCTGAATGCCATTGGCCTGCAAAATCCTGGTGTTGACAGGGTCATCAGTGACATCCTGCCCAAATTGAACTTCGAGGAAACCCGCTACATTGCCAATGTCTCCGGCTCGACCGTCGAAGAATATTATGACGTCACCAGGAAATTCGATGACTCATCGATCGATGCCATTGAGATCAATATTTCCTGCCCAAACATCCAGCAAGGTGGGGTCGCCTTTGGCAATGATCCGGACATGTCTGCACGCGTGGTGGAGACCTGTCGCAAGGCAACCAGCAAACCCCTGATCACCAAATTATCTCCAAACCAGACCGACATTGCTGAAAATGCCCGTCGTTGCATCGATGCTGGCACCGATGGCCTTGCCGTTATCAACACCTTAATGGGCATGGCCATCGATATCGAGCAGCGAACGCCGATCATTGGCAATAATCAGGGAGGACTTTCGGGCCCTGCCATCAAACCGATTGCCTTGCTGAAAGTCCACCAGGTCTACCAGGTAAGTCGTGAACACAATATTCCCATTATCGGTCAGGGCGGCATTATTACTGCGGAAGACGCACTGGAATTTATCATCGCTGGCGCCAGCGCCGTGGGCATCGGCACCGCGCTTTTTTATGACCCGCTGGTGTGTCCGAAGATCAATAACGGCATTATTGCCTATTTAAAACGCCACGATATTCAGCATTTTTCTGAATTAGTCGGCAGTTTAAGCTTGCATGAATAGCCCAATGAGCCATAATGTCTGTAAATCAGTATTAAATTCAATACTATAGTGAGGATATGCAACAAGCCGTCCGCAAAAAGATCCGTATAGGTGACCTGCTAGTCGAGCACAAGGTGATCTCACAGGATCAGCTAATGACCGCCCTCGGCGATCAAAAGAAGTCCGGACACAAACTGGGACGGGTACTGGTTGAAAATGGCTACCTGACTGAAGATATGTTGCTGGACTTCCTGTCACGCCAGTTAAGCATCCCTTATATCGATCTGAAGCATTATCGGTTCGATGTCGATCTGGCACGAAGCCTGCCGGAAACCCACGCCCGGCGTTATCGTGCCCTGCTGATCGATCAGAAGGCCGATGGCTATCTGGTCGGCATGGCGGACCCAACCGATATTTTCGGCTTTGATGAAATTTCCAGGATCCTCAAATTACCGGTGAACCTGGCGATCGTCAGGGAATCGGATCTGCTCCAGACAATCGACATTATCTATCGTCGCACCGATGAAATCTCATCTCTTGCAGAAGAACTCGGCGAAGAACTCTCTGAAACTGATTTTGATCTGCAGCAAATGCTGCAGGGTGATGATGTCACTGATGCCCCTGTGGTTAAACTCCTGCAAACATTGTTTGAAGATGCCATTCAGGTCAATGCCTCGGATATCCACATTGAACCCGATGAGAAGGTCCTGCGTATTCGTCAGCGTGTCGACGGTGTATTGCAGGAAACCGTCATGAAGGAACAGAATATCGCCAATGCAGTGGTATCGCGATTGAAGCTGATGGGCGGGCTGGACATCTCTGAAAAACGATTGCCGCAGGATGGTCGCTTCAATATCAAGGTCAAGAACAAAAATATTGATGTGCGCCTGTCTACCATGCCGATTCAGCATGGTGAATCAGTGGTGATGCGCCTACTGGATCAGTCAGGTGGCATGCTGAATCTTGAACAGCTGGGTATGCCCGATGACATCAGGCAGCGATTTACCAAATTCATTCACCAGCCCCATGGCATGGTGCTGGTTACCGGGCCGACTGGCTCCGGTAAGACCACCACCCTGTATGCTGCGCTGACAACCCTGAATACCGAAGAAAAAAAGATCATTACTGTGGAAGACCCGGTGGAATATCGCCTGCCCAGGGTGAATCAGGTGCAGGTGAACTTTCGTATCAATCTGACCTTCGCCGGTGTCTTGCGTACCGCGCTGCGACAGGACCCGGATATCGTGCTGGTCGGCGAGATGCGCGACCAGGAAACGGCGGAAATGGGGCTACGCGCCGCCATGACAGGCCACCTGGTATTATCCACACTGCACACCAATGATGCGGTCAGTACGGCGATACGATTACTGGATATGGGCGCAGAAGGCTATCTGGTCGCCACCTCGCTTCAGGCCGTATTGGCACAGCGGCTGGTACGACGTATTTGCGACAGTTGTAATACCAGGCATGAGATAGAAGCCCATGAACTGGCCTGGGTCAAACAACTGCTCGGCGAGAATGCCAGTATAGACAGCTTCCAGAAGGGCGTTGGTTGCCCCCAATGTAATAATACCGGTTATCGTGGTCGTATCGGTGTGTACGAATTACTTGAGATCGATGCAGAGCTCACTGACCTGCTACGGCATGATGATACCAGTGGCTTCGCCAAAAGTGCCGTCAAACAAAAAGGTTTTAAACCATTAGCCAACAGTGCCCTTGAGCTTGCAATACAAGGTGTGACCAGTCTTGAAGAGGTCTTCCGCATCGCTGGTGAGATTGACCTGGAAACAGTGTATACAGAACCGGTATCACAGGAGAAAGAGCAGCTGACTATCGGCGATGATTCGGATAACTGATAAATGATGGAGGAACCTCTGATCTATTCATGAACTTGCATCTCACCTCTAAAATATCCAGCTTCTGCGTTGCGAACCTTCGCAATAGCCGGCTATTACGTGCGATTCGCGCCTTGAATCTGAACATTATAGATGCAATCTGCTTCGTCCAGAATAAATCAGAGGTTCCTTAGTTATGCCTAATTACTATTATAAAGGCCGTACTAACCGCGGCGACAGTATTGAGGGTGTCGTCGAGGCCAACAATCCTGACGCTGTGGCCAGCCAACTGATTAATAGTGGTATTACCCCGGTAGATATTACCGAAAAGCCCGAAACCCAGGATGTCTTCAAGAGCGCTAACCGTTTCTTTGAGCCAAAACCTGATCTTAATGATCTTATCTTGTTCAGCCGCCAGATGTATTCACTGACCAAGGCCGGCGTACCGATCATCCGTGCCATACGTGGCCTGTCCGACTCAACCCAGAATTCCATGATGGCGGTCGCTTTAGACAATATCGCAGACAACCTCGAATCTGGCAGGGAGCTAGCCACTGCCTTTGGACAGCATAGCAAGATATTCACGCCTATCTATATCAGCATGGTCCGCGTTGGTGAGAACAGTGGCCGGCTTGATGAGGCCTTTATACAAATTGCCCATTACCTGGAACTGGAAAAAGATACCCGTGAACGTATCAAGCAGGCACTGCGCTACCCTACCATTGTTCTTGGGGCGATCGTTATCGCCATTGCCATCATCAACCGCTATGTTATTCCTGCCTTTGCCAAAGTATTTGCAGGTTTTAAAGCCGAGCTGCCGTGGGCCACAAAAGTACTCATCGCCACGTCGGATTTTACCGTGGCCTACTGGTACTATATTCTGTTTTTCGCATTTGCCTCGGTGTCCGGATTCCTCTACTACATCAAAACAGAAAACGGTCGTTACAAATGGGACAAGTACAAGCTACGTCTGCCGATTGTCGGGGGTATTATTCATCGGGCCCTGCTGGCACGATTTGCACGCTCCTTTTCGATGGCAACGCGATCCGGTGTGCCATTGATCCAGGCACTGACGGTGGTGGCAAAGGCCATTGGCAATGAATTTGTTGGCGATCGAATACTGTCGATCCGTAATGGCATTGAACGTGGTGACACACTGACGCGCACAGTAGCTGCAACCAATTTGTTCACACCACTGGTCATACAAATGATTGCCGTGGGCGAAGAGACCGGGCAAGTCGATGACATGCTCGACGAAGTGGCGGACTATTACGAGCGTGAAGTCGACTATGACCTGAAGAACCTGAGCTCGGCCATTGAGCCTATATTGATCATCGCCATCGGTGTGATGGTATTCATCCTGGCCCTCGGTGTGTTCCTGCCAATGTGGGATCTGGCCGCTGCTGCGCGCGGTGGCAGATAACGGAAATCCTATGCGCGCCGGCAAGGACAGACATTCCTTACACAATAAAATTTCGGGGTTTTCTTTTCTTGAAGTCACGCTGGTGATTATGGCGATCAGCATTTTGTATATTATCGGCGTCGATAAACTTTTAAAATATCGCGCCGATGCTGAAGAGGTCTCCATTGAAACCTTGCT
>BTQY01000040.1:0-18184 GCA_036986115.1 Gammaproteobacteria bacterium
TATCGTCGCCTGAATGGATTCCGCGTTATAGGTGATGGCGCTGACACAACCCGGCAACAGACTGAGTAAAAGGGCCAGACCAATAATATATGTGATTAATCTGCGTTTATGTTTCATGGTGAATCCTCACATTATTCAGACTAGGCAGGATGAAGTTGCCCCGTGCCAGCATCTCACGGGCGATCTCGGCAGCGCGGGCCTCGCCGCCAGACACCAGGTCAAAACCACTGGTCAGGTAAAGATACACCGCACAGATCGCTATCAGCGATGTGACCAGAAAGACGACTCGATGGCGGGAAATCAATAACAATTCATTCATACTTTTTAACTAACACCCCGCCACTATCCTAACATTGATAGGGTTTCTATCGCAGACAAATCCGAACACAGGGCGGTAATATCCTCAACCCACCGATAACCCGGACTTCTGCCGAAGCTGCAGAAAGATGAAAAAAAGCCAGTTCAATGAACTGGCTTTTATACTGCGCTTAAAGTGGAGGCGTTGGCGCTGCACCACCAACGCTGCAAGGTCCTTCATGCTCATGCAGCCTCCAAAGTCACTTCGGTATCAGCCTGCATGACGATCTTTTCATCGACGGCATTCCCTGAAGGTGCAGCGAACAAAATTGTCCAGGTCAGAATGTCCTGACTATGGATATTTATATCATTATTATGAATTTTATATCTGACAGGGTTAATCCAGAAAGGACATGCCCAATGACCTGGCAATAGGGGCTGTAAACACCAGGGCGACCAGGCCAACCGTCAGGACATCACGGTCAATACCAAAGTTGAGCAAAAAATCCGCCGGCATATTGGCCGCCAGGCTCATAAAGAACACCAGTAAGATAAACAGTAAGCGGCGATAATGAATCAGCCCGGTGATAACCACCGCGACCAGCGTCCCGAGCATGACATCCGCATCAAATCCTAACCGGGCAATCATATTATCCGGCAGATTACTCGCGGTAGTCATCAGTATCATGAAAAACACCAGCGCGATTTTGAGACGTGTAGCCATAGTGACCCTTACAGGTGAAACCCTGCAGGATCATCGGCATCTTACGGGGAACATTTAGGCTTTATTTCACTGCCGTCCCGTTAACTTTACATCGTCATGCCGGACTTGTTCCGGCATCCAGTAAACCGTTGAAAGAACTGGATTCCGGAACAAGTCCGGAATGACGGGACGGGTGATATAGATTCATGTCTCCAACACCAACAATCATCCAATTTACCCCGAGTATCGGCTTGTCGCTGCGCAACAAGATTATGTTAACGGGGCGGTAGTGCTTTATTTATATTTTCCAGTTTACATTTCCAGTTTATATTTCTGGGGCATAACCAAAGGCCTGCTGGAAATGCCCGGCAAACTCGGCTTCATCAAAGTGATGGTTCTGGGTACCATGGGAGGCCACCTTGATGGCACCCATCAGCGAGGCAATACGACCAGTGGTCTCCCAATCACAATTGTTCATCAGGCCAAACAACAGGCCCGCCCGGTAAGCATCACCGCAGCCGGTCGGATCGACCACCTGCGCCGCGTCAACCGCCGGGATCTCGATGCGTTTATCGCTGATATAGATATGCGAACCCTGAGCCCCGAGAGTCACCACCAGCGCCTCGACACGCTCGGCAATTTCATGTGGTGACAGGCCGGTACGATCCTGTAACAGTTCGGCCTCGTAGTCATTCAGGGTCACCCAGGTCGCCTGCTCGATAAACTTTACCAGGTCATCACCATCAAACATCGGCATCCCCTGGCCCGGATCAAAAATGAACGGGATGCCCGCCTCAGCAAACTGCGCCGCATGTTCAATCATGCCATCGCGACCATCCGGGGAGACGATACCAATGCTGATGCCGTCATCAATCGCATCAGCCACTTTACATTCATGCGACACGCCCATCGCACCGGGATGAAATGCAGTGATCTGGTTATCGTCCTTGTCAGTGGTGATAAAGGCCTGGCCGGTGTATGTTTCATCTTTTACTTTGATATGCTTGCGACTGATACCACATTCATCCATCCACATGGCATAGGGTGAAAAATCCTTGCCAACGGTGGCCATCGGTAATGGATCACCACCGAGTAATTTCAGGTTATAGGCAATATTGCCGGCGCAACCGCCATACTCACGACGCATGGAGGGCACCAGGAAAGATACATTTAGCATATGTACCTTATCCGGCAGGATGTGGTTTTTGAACTGGTCATCGAACACCATGATGGTGTCAAAGGCATAGGAACCGCAGATCAACGCTGACATAGAATTTTCCTTGTTACTCATCACCGCCATGGCGGCCCGATATGTTAATTACGACGGCATTATTTATCTGACCACTTCAGGTCAAGTTCCCTGGCGGCCTTGACATCATCCAGGCGACGCACCGGTAAATGCCAGGGTGCCCCTTTCAATGTAGATACATCTGCTTCGGCTTCTTTCTGGATCTTGACCATGGCATCGACAAAACCATCCAGTTCCTGTTTGCTCTCGGTTTCAGTCGGCTCGATCAACAGGCACTCAGGCACCAGCAACGGGAAATACGTGGTCGGCGCGTGGTAGCCATAATCCAGCAATCGTTTGGCAAAGTCCATCGCCGTGGCATCCAGTTCCCTGGCCTGTTTCTTCATCGTGACAATAAATTCATGCGTGGCACGGCGATTATCAAAGGCCAGTTCAAAGCCCTCATCTTTGAGTCGCTTCATCAGGTAATTGGCATTCAGGGTACAGTAATCCGCAACCCGTCGCATGCCCTCCCTGCCGAGCATACGCGCATAGACATAGGCACGCAGTAATACACCGGCATTGCCCATGAATGCAGACAGGCGACCAATCGTGTCCGGGCACTGCTTCTCGGTCCTCCAGTGGTAATCACTGCCATCAAAACCAATATACGGCACCGGCAAGTAGGGTTCGAGCCGTTCATTCACACCGACCGGTCCGGCGCCCGGGCCACCACCACCATGAGGTGTCGAAAATGTTTTATGCAGGTTTATGTGGATCACATCAAAACCCATGTCACCTGGACGGACCTTGCCGAGGATCGCATTCAGGTTTGCGCCATCGTAATACAACAGGCCACCGGCATCGTGTACGGTCCTGGCAATTTCGGAAATGTTGCGTTCAAATACCCCCAGCGTGGATGGATTCGTCAACATCAGCCCGGCGGTCTGCGGGCCGACCGCCTGCTGCAACGCCTGCAGATCCACGTCACCATTATTATTGGTTGGGATCTCCCTGACCTGATAACCACACATCACTGCAGTCGCCGGATTAGTACCATGGGCTGCATCCGGTACCAGAATCTCAGTACGTCCGCTGTCACCCCTGGCGTTGTGGTAGGCGCGTATCATCGCGACCCCGGCAAACTCACCCTGGGCACCGGCCGCTGGTGACAGTGACACCGCCTTCATGCCAGTAACTTCCTTGAGGATCTCCTGCAGCTCATACATACAGGCCAGATACCCCTGCCCGACAGACTCGTTACCCAGTGGGTGTCGTGCCAGAAAACCATCCAGCATGGCGAGCGTGTTCGACGCCCGTGGATTGTATTTCATGGTGCAGGAACCGAGCGGGTAAAACTGTGTATCAATAGAAAAGTTTTTCTGTGACAGGCGGGTATAGTGGCGTACCGACTGCAGTTCAGACACCTCTGGCAAGGCGGGCCTTTGCCTGCGCAGGAAGGTCGCCGGGATATCATCCGCAAGCTTCGCGTCATCCAGCAACTGCGCCGCGTTTAGCCTGCCGGGTCTGGAGTGCTCAAATATCAACATAAACTTTTCTAACCTATATTACTGGATGCCGGGTCAAGCCCGGCATGACAACAATACTTAATCTAGTGCTGCCATCGCCCTGTCATAATCAGGTTCCTGGGCGATCTCGGGCACCAGCTCGGTATACACCACCTTGTCGTTTTCATCGATCACAACCACGGCACGAGCTGTCACCCCCGCCAACGGACCATCGGTGATCAATACACCATAGTCTTTGGCAAAGCTGCGGCTGCGCATCAATGACAGGCTGACGACCTTGTCGGTATTTTCTGCTTCACAAAAACGGCCCATTGCAAATGGCAGATCTGCCGAGATGATCAACATGACCGTGTCATCCCGCGCCAGATCATTGAACTTTTTTGTGGATGTCGCACACACCGGTGTGTCCAGGCTGGGCACAATGTTAAGTAATTTCTTTTTGCCGGCGTAATCCGCCAGATGGACATCGTTCAGGTCCTTGTCTACCAGATGGAAATCAGGGGCCGGTGAACCCGCTGCAGGCAGATCACCGTTGGTATGGATCTGGTTGCCTTTCAATGTGATTGTTGCCATGATTCTTCTCCTTGAGGTTAACGGCTCAGGTCATTATGGCGCTGCAGGGCCAACTGCCAACCCGGTATTTCATTATTGACATTGCTATTTCATCTTCGGTTTTACTATTTCATCTTTGGCTTCACCGGGCAGCCCGGTTTGAGCTGCATATCATAAACGCGTTGTAATCGTTGCGCGTAAATATTGATCTCATCTTTGCTGCGCATCTCGGTCGCGCAGACCAGCAGTACTTCGCCAAGCTCCGGATAATCATCGACCAGTGAGAAACCACCGAGGACATTGTGTGCCGCCAATGTCCGCAGCACCTTGTCCACGGGCACCATCAGACGCAGCGGCACTTCGTGGAAATAAGGGCCATCAAAGACCTGCTCCACGCCTTCAATGGCGGTCAATGTCTCGACCAGTTGACGGGTATTGTCATGCGACTGGATCGCCGTACGCCGGAGACCTTCTGCCCCCATCAGGGCCATGTAGATGGTCGAGGCAATGACCATCAGCCCCTGGTTGGTACAAATGTTTGAGGTCGCCCTGGAGCGGCGAATGTGCTGCTCACGGGCCTGCAGGGTCAGGGTAAACCCTGTCTTACCCTCCAGATCAAGCGTGCGGCCGACAATGCGGCCGGGCATTTGCCTGACCAATGCCTGTTTGCAGCACATGAACCCGTAGTAGGGGCCACCTGATGACAGTGGGATACCGAGTGACTGGCCTTCACCACAGACGATATCGGCACCAGCTCCCGTACTGTCCTCGCCCCAGTCCCCCGGTGGTGTTAGTACCGATAATACCAATGGGTTGACCACGGCAATCACCAGTGCGCCGTGTTCATGGGCCCAGTTGGTCAGTGCATCGACGTCTTCCAGCATGCCGAAAAAGTTCGGGAACGGGATCACTAGCGCGGTGATGTCACCAGGATCCGTGGGCAGACTGGCCGGGTTGATGCGCCCCTCTTTGCTGGCGTAATCCAGGGTCTCAATATGGATGTCCTGTGCGGTAACGATGGCCTCGACGGTCTTGCGATAGTGCGGATGGACCGTCTTCGGCATCAGGATACGACGTGATTTGGAGTTGCGATTGGCGCGTACCGCCATCAACACCGATTCTGCCAATGCGGAAGCCCCGTCATACAACGATGCATTGGAGACGTCCATGCCGGTCAATGCCGTCATCATGCTCTGGTATTCATAAATCAGCTGCAGCGTGCCCTGACTGGCCTCTGCCTGATACGGTGTGTAGGCACTGTAAAATTCGCCGCGAGTCGTCAGTTCCCAGACCGCTGCAGGGATATGGTGATCGTAGGCACCGGCACCGATAAAGCACACCGGGTGACCATCCTGGCTGGCACGTGCGGTCATCAGCCGGCTAATAGCCTGCTCATTCATGCCATCGGGCACCTTGTCAATCGACGCCGTTCTTAATTCATGTGGAATTTCATCAAACAGGTCCTCCAGGCTGTTGGCACCAATGGTATCCAGCATGGCGGATAATTCGT
This sequence comes from Gammaproteobacteria bacterium, assembly GCA_036986115.1. Classification (GTDB taxonomy): domain Bacteria; phylum Pseudomonadota; class Gammaproteobacteria; order BTQY01; family BTQY01; genus BTQY01. Next base: position 5,820 of record BTQY01000040.1, read on the forward strand.
CTTCGGTATGAGGGATAAAGGGCATGGGGAATGTCTTATAACAATTTCAGTGATGACAAGCGTAATTTAATGCGCTTCTTCGTCGGCAACAGTCTGGTAGTCGGCGGCGCAGAGCAATTTATTCAGCTCGCTTTCTTCGCTAATCCGCATCTTGAAGATCCAGCCATCACCATAGGGATCCGAGTTAACTGTCTCCGGGCTTTCGGCCAACTGCTCGTTGACCTCAGTGATTTCACCGCTTAGCGGCGAAAAAACATCAGAGGCCGCCTTAACGGATTCCACCACACAGCATTCATCACCGGCCGATACACTGCTGCCCTGTTCAGGGAGTTCAACGAACACCATGTCTCCGAGTAAATCCTGAGCATGTATGGTAATACCAATAGTCACCGTGCCGTCACCCTCATCTCTTACCCACTCGTGGCTCTTGGTATATTTTAATTCTTCAGGAACCTGGTCACTCATGTCCATCGCCTCCAGTTAATATTAGTTCTGTAAAAACGCTTATTGCCTGTTCATTCAATACAGGATTTTCCATTACGTACAAAAGGAGGTGTGATAACACGAGCATCAACCTGCCGTCCGCGGATATCTACCTTGCAATGGCTGCCGATCTGGCCTGGTACCCGCGCAAATGCAATCGCCTTGCCGAGGGTCGGTGAAAAACTGCCACTGGTGATTTCGCCTTCGGCAAGGCCTGCCACAATCACCTTTTGCTGATTACGCAGCACACCCTTGCCTTCCAGCACCAGTCCGACCAGTTTGCTCGCTGGCTTCATTTCACGTTCTGTTTCCAGTGCCTTGCGGCCAATAAAATCACGCGCCTCGGGTTCCCAGGCCACGGTCCAGCCAAGAGCGGATACCAGTGGTGAAGTCTGCTCGTCCATGTCAGCGCCGTATAGATTCATGCCGGCCTCCAGCCGTAGCGTATCACGTGCCCCCAGACCGATGGGCCTGACACCCTTCTCCAGCAACGCATCCCATAAGGCCTGTGCCTGGGCGGCGGGTAAAACCACCTCGATGCCGTCTTCGCCGGTATAACCGGTGCGGGCAACAAACATCTCTCCCTGAACAAAGGCGTTAAAAGGGGTCAGTTGTTTTACTTGCGCGATAATGCTGGGTAACTGGGTAGCACAAAAACGCTCCAGCGCATTCGGGCCCTGTATCGCTATTATCGCCAGGCCGACGGGCTCTTTTATGCTGACATCATACTCTTTGCCAAGCTGGCGGATCCAGTTCATGTCCTTCTCGTGGGTGGCCGCATTGGTCACCAGTCGGAACCAGTCATCCGTCATGTAATAGGTGATCAGGTCATCAATGACCCCGCCATGCTCATTCAGCATGCAGCTGTACAGGGCCTTACCCGGTTTCTTCAGGCGTCCAATGTCATTGGCCAGCAGGTAGCGCAGGAAATCACGGACATCGGGGCCACGCAGGTCCGATACCACCATATGGGAAACATCAAACATGCCAGCGTCGCGGCGCACCTGGTGGTGCTCCTCAATCTGCGAACCATAGCGTATCGGCATATCCCAACCGCCGAAGTCGACCATTTTGGCGCCGGCGGCTATATGTTTGTCATACAGTGGTGTTCTATTGCCCATCTCACCTTCCAAAAGTTATGTTCCGCACACAAAAAAGGCGACAGAAAACACTCGTCTTCTGTCGCCCCTCTGTCCGGTCACCTGAGAGCTTGACCCCTTCGGTGCCCATCATCAAAATGTGACGGATCTCTCCAGAGACAACAAGCTGCTGCGGTCCTTTTGCCTGAGCGATTCCGGGCGGATGTTGCGCCTTCGGCGCCCGTTATAAACGGGACTCTCCCCCAGCAGTTTTCGTTGCGAACCTGACTATACCCGTAGCGTAGCGTGAGCTCAAGAGAAGTTACCTGGCTTCCCCAGATTGTTATATAACTGGGGTGAGGAGTGAGGGGTAATTGGTGATTCGTCACAGGCAAAGGTGTTTTAATCACAAATAACCAATCACTATTTACTAACCTTAATTCACCTCGCCCCTCTCATCATAAAGATCCTATTGATGCCTGGGCTGGCTGCTGCGCAGCATAATCCACAGTGCGGGTAACGTCGCCAGCACCAGCATCAGGGCCGACGGTGCCGCCAGTTCCAGCATCTCCTCGCTGGCCTCGATCCAGATACGTACCGGCAACGTATCAAACCCGGTCGGACGAAGTATCAGGGTGGCAGGTAACTCTTTCATCGCATCAATAAACACCAGTACCCAGGCCCCGGCCAGACCGCCACGTATCATCGGCAACACCACACGGCGCAGATTTTCCAGTGGCCCGGCACCAAAGATACGACCGGCCTGCTCTACCGAGGGAGTGACCAGTTGCAATGCGGCGTCCTCAGCCTGTACCGCCAGTGGTAAAAAGCGGATCACCAGTGCCATTATCAGTACGGTGAAACCACCGTACCAGGAAGGGAATACCGCAAGCGCAAACACCAGGATCCCCAGTGCAATCACCGGCCCGGGTAATACAAAACCCACACTGGACAATTGCAGACTGGTCTCACTAAGTAGCGAAGGACGGCGCACATGATAAAACGCAATCGGCAATGCCAATACGACTGTAATAACGGCAACTGAAATGGCCACACCGACCGAGTTAATAACATACCCCCAGAATTCCACGTCGATCTGACCCATTTGCCAGGCATCCCAGCTCCAGGTGATGATCCATGCCATCGGCAAAATGAATCCTAGCGTGGCGATGATACCTATCCAGCACCAGATCAGGATCTGTTCCAATGGCGAGGCCGGTCGTGCTTCCGCCGGGCGTGAAGGCATGCCCAGGTCGTAATAGCGTTGCTTGCGTCTGAAGAAGCGTTCCAGTATCAGGAAGGACAGGCTCAGCAGCACCAGCACCAGGCTCAATCCAGCGGCGCCCTGGTAATCAAAGCGCCCGCTCATCTGCAGGTAAATGCTCAACGTGAATGTCTGGAAACGCAGCATGCTGACTGCGCCAAAATCGGATAATACATGCAATACCACGACAGCCAGTCCGGCAGCAATGGCCGGGCGAAGCAATGGCAGATTGATCCGCCAGAATACCACTCTGGCAGAAAAACCATGAATGCGTCCAGCCTCTTCCATACCCACACTGCCCGTCTGCAGAGCAATACGCACCAGCAAAAATATATAGGAGAACCCGGCCAGTGATAATACGAAGGTCGCACCAGCCACATTATAGATATCCGGTACCGCAACCGCATTGCCGAAAATACCAACCCATGCCTGCGCAAGCCAGCCATCATCCTCCAGCATCACCGTGTAGATGTGTGCAAACACATAGGTAGGAATCGTCAGTGGCAACACCATCAGCCAACTGGCCAGCCGGCGACCGAAAAATTTTCGCCTGACAACCAGCCAGGCCGATGACACCCCGAACAGAAAACTGAACAGGGCCACCAGCAAAGCCAATGACAGGGTGTTGCCCAGCAATTCGGGCAAACGATTGCTCCACAGACCGGCCCATTGACTGGTGCTTAAACCTGCGCTGTTAACGATCACAAAACCCAGCGGGATCACAGCAAAGCACACCACCAGTCCGGCGAGTATGCCTGGCGACTTCAATGCGCCAAGCAGTCGCTGGGCTGGTGAGGGCCCGCCAGGTACGCTGGGTTGATCTGCTGTGATGGCGTCAGACATTGTTAGCCTTTGTTGGTGTTATGGCATCCCCACCCTGTCCAGTAAATCGATGGTCTGAATACGGTACTTACCCAAATCCGGCATGGGCACATCGGCGACACGGTAGCTGTTCAATGCAGGGACTTCGGCAGCAGCATGCACACCTTCACGCACCGGGTATTCACGATTCACCTCGGCAAACATCTTTTGTCCCGCCTCGGACACCAGGAAGGTGAGGAATTTATCCACCTGTTTTTGCTTATTGGTGTATTTACTGACAGCAACACCCGCCACATTCCAGGCAATGCCCATGCCCTTTTTGCCCTGGTCCGGCAGCAGGATGCGGATCGGCGCATCCGGGTATTTGTCCAGGTAACGGTAGATATAGTAATGGTTCACCAGTCCGATAGCGCGTTTGTTCATTGCTACTGCCTTGACGATCTTGCTGTGCTTGGCAAATACCTTGCCTTCGGCATTGGCCTTGATGCCTTTAAGCCATTCCTGCACCTTCGCCTCACCGACAGCTTGCACATAGACCGTCACCCCGGCAATGAAACTGCCATTGGTACTGTCGGTGATACCCAGTCGTCCCTTCAGGCGAGGGTCGGCAAGGTCAAAAACCGAGTTCACAAAGCCAATATCCCTGACGGTCGTATTGACCACCAGCACACGGGCGCGGGCAGACAAACCTATCCAGGTATTATCCCTGGCACGATAATTTGCCGGTACTTGCCCGGCGATACTCGCATTGATGGCCTTGAACAGGCCACGATCTGCTCCGATTTGCAGTGAGCCGGCATCGTTGCTGATGAATACATCGGCATCCGTACGATCCTTTTCTGCGATCAACTTGTTCAGCAGTGCGGCGGACTTGGCGCTGTGGATGATGACTTTAATACCAGTCTGCCGGGTAAAGGCCTCGGTGACAGGCTTGAGGAATTTATCCTTACGCCCGGAAAAAACCACCAGTTCCTCGGCGGCAAAACTCGTCAGCGTCACCGCCAGCAACGTGGCCATTAAACAAAAACGTCGTAACATAATTCACCTCATCATTAACCACCCTTAAATATCGGGGTGGGACTTATAAAAATAGACGTGCCAGCCAACCTGGACTATCTATTAATGATAATCATTATCATTGTTGTTTTCAAGCTGTCCATATATATAATGATAGATGTGAATACCCCGGCTTAATTCATGGGGTTTTTCGTCGGGATAATCGCGCGGAATCACTGTACACACCGAGAGAATGCCTCATTATCAGGTCTTTTAGTGGTGGCAGAGCCTCGGTCAGATTCAGGCCAACATTCCTCAGCAGCTTGAGCGGCCCGAACTGGCTACCGAACAGGCGTTTAAAGCCATCAAACGTCAGCATCATGGAGACGTTCTCGCCCTTGCGCCAGCGTTCATAGCGGCGTAATCGTTGCATTGCGCCGAGATCACTTGCTGGCCAGGCATCTGCCAACACCTCGGTTAGCGCCGCCACATCGGCCAGTCCCAGGTTGACCCCCTGACCTGCCAGCGGGTGAACATTATGGGCGGCATCTCCGACCAGGCACATACGGGGTTTTACATACTCATGGGCATGCTGCAGGCGCAACGGGAAATGCGCCCTTGGGCCTGTGGCGATCATCTCGCCCAGATGGTCACCAATGGCCTGCTGCAATTGTTGCAGGAATTCCGCCTCCGGCATCGTCACCAGCGCTTCGGCCTGCTGCGGCGTGGTGGACCAGACGATGGAACACAGATTGGGATCTGGTAACGGTAGAAACGCCAATGGACCGGTGGGCAGGAAACGTTGCCAGGCCGTCTCCTGATGACTTGCCGAAGTCTCTATCACGGCCACCACGCCGTGTTGCTGATACAGCCAGCCGCTGGTATTGATACCGGACATCTGCCGCACTGGCGAGCTGGCACCATCGGCACCGACCAAAAGCTGACAACGGATCTGCTGTCCGTCATCCAGTATCACCCGGGCACTGTCCGTTGACATCTCAATACCCTCAAGTCGCACCGGGCATAAACGATTCACGCAACCCAGCTCGTTTAGACGAGTCTCCAGTGCCTTCAGGATCACACGGTTCTCAATGATATAGCCCAGCAGCGGCTCACCTATGTCCGCACTATCAAAATGGATCTTGCCACTACCAGCGGCATCCCAGACATGCATCTGCCGAAACGGACTGACACGCCCGGTCTCGCCAGACTCCATCGATGACCAGGCGCCAATATTGTGAAAGATATTGACCGATGCCGGGGTTATCGCACTGACACGTATATCGTATTCGCCCTGCCAGTCTGCTGGTGAGTTGGCCTCAATCAGGGCAATACGTGGTGACGGGTTGCCGGGCATCTGACTGCTCTCCATCTGACTACCAAGGGCGCACGCCAGTGCCGAACCGACCATGCCGGCACCAACGATGACTATGTCATAATCTAATGAGTCGTCCATAACGTCATCTCTATAGTGACAGGCCCCTCGCCAGACGCGGTAGCTTGCCCGTCAATCCCATGGCCCGACGAGACAACATATGTTTCAGCGGTGGCAATACCTCGGCGACCATCAGGCCGAGGTTTCTGGCCACCACCATCGGCAGAAAATCGTTTGAAAAGATCCTCACCATACTATCGGTAAACGCAATCGCACGTAGATGATCACGACGACGCCAGCGGGCATATTGTTCCAGCACAGCAAGCTGTCCAGGATCTTCTCCCCCGCGACAGGCATCCGTGATCACTTGTGCCAGTACCGCCACATCACGCAAACCCAGGTTGAATCCCTGGCCGGCGATCGGATGCAGCGTATGCGCCGCATTGCCGATGATGGCCAGTCGCGAACGCACGTGCTCACGCGCATGACGCAGACTTAATGGATAAGCAAAACGCTCTCCGCTACGCAGGAATTTTCCAAGACGCCGGCCGAAGTGCCGTTGCAGTTGCGCGAGAAATTCTTCATCAGACAGTGACATGACCACTTCTGCCTGATCATGTTTGAGCGTCCATACCACCGCACAGCGGTGCCGATAACTATCCCGGCAACTATCCTGGCCATTCTCCTGCCGGCCACTGGCGGGTAATACTGCCAGCGGGCCGGTGTTGGTGAAACGCTCATAGGCAGTGCCCTGGTGAAACTTCTCGGTTTCGATATTGGTTATGACGGCCGTCTGGGCGTAATCCACGTGGCGTGCCCGGATTCCTGCCAGGTCCCGCACCACAGACGACACACCATCGGCACCGACCAGCAAACGGGTAGTAATCCGTTGCTGTTGATTATTCCTTTCGACGCTGAGTTCTGCCAGATCATTCTCTATACTCATGTCACACATTGTTGCAGGACTGAACAAGCTCAATGCCTGGTGCCTGGAGACGGCCTCGCTCAGGGTCTGACCGAGCACGCGGTTAGGTACCACATAACCAAGTGCCTCGACACCTTCTGACTGACTGTTTAGATGAGTGATACCGGCATGGCCCCGATCCGACACATGAATTTCGTTGATGGCCGTGGCCCCCCTTTCCTCGATAGCGGACCACAGGCCCATTCCCTCAAAGATTTTTCTTGAGCCAAACGACAATGCCAGGGTACGTTCATCAAAACTGGCCTGTTGCTCAGAGCCAAACGGACTAGTCTCGATGAGTGCAATCTTCAGCGGCTGATCGGCCAGCGCCACCGCCAGGCTCGCACCGACCAGACCACCACCGACTATAACAATGTCAAAATCTGTATTCATAGTCGTATGGTAGCGTATTAAAGATTAATAAGAATAACGAGTCCGCAAATAGAAACGAATAAATGCAAATATATTTATTTTAAACCATCTATATATCACAACTGCTGTCCCGTTAACTTCACATCGTCATGCCGGACTTGTTCCGGCATCCAGTAAACCGTTGAAAGAACTGGATTCCGGAACAAGTCCGGAATGACGGGACGGGTGATATAGATTCATGTCTCCAACACCAACCATCATCCAATTTGCCCCGAGTACCGGCTTGTTGCTGCGCAACAAGATTATGTTAACGGGGCGGCAGTTGCCTGGTCGAGAACCTGTAAACTGGATCTGAACTGGTGAGGATGACTTTTTCCGACGACTTGCGAGCATAGCGAGGTCGGAGGAGGAAAAAGGTATCGGAGCCAGTTTACACTTTCGCGAGACTAGCACCTCCCTGTACGTCGCATTTGCGGACTAAATTTTTAAGAGTTTTGCTCAAATATCGGCCGAACCGACAATAGCCTCGATGTCCTGGATCTGTCGCGGCGCTGCCTTTGAGATCACCTGGTTACCACTACGAGTGACCACCACATCGTCTTCAATCCGAATACCGATGTTGCGCCATTTACGCGACACACCCTTGCTGCCAGCGGCAATGTAGATCCCCGGCTCAACGGTCATCACCATGCCCGGTTCCAGCAGGCGCCATTCATCCCCGACCTTATAGTCACCGACATCGTGGACATCCATACCTAACCAGTGTCCGGTACGATGCATATAAAACTGCGTATGGGCCTCGTTCTTGATCAGCGTTGACAGGCGACCGCTAAGCAGACCCAGTTTCACCAGGCCGCTGGTGACCACCTTCACCGCGGCCTTGTGCGGATCATTCCAGTGATTACCTGGTTTGACCTCCTCAATGGCGGCGAGCTGGGCCTCCAGCACCAGCTCATAGATGCTACGCTGGGCCTTGCTGAACTTGCCATTTACCGGGAACGTGCGGGTAATATCTGACGCATAATAATCCACTTCAGCAGCCGCATCGATCAACAACACATCGCCACTTTCCATCAGCCTGTTATTTTCGTTGTAGTGCAGGATACAGCTATTCGCCCCACTACCAACGATGGGTGTATAAGCGGGCGCCTGAGAACCGTTCTGATGGTAAGTGCGAATCAATTCTGCCTCGATCTCATATTCCATCATACCAGGGCGACAGACGCTCATAGCGCGACTATGGGCCTCAGCAGAGATCTTTGCGGCCTCTTTCATGACTTTTATTTCAGACGCGCTCTTGTAAAGCCTCATGTCGTGTAAAAAGTGGTCTAGTGAGACAAATTCTCCCGGTGTATGTACCCCGGCCCGGGATTTGTCGCGCAAACGGTTCACCCATGCCATCACCCGCTGATCATAGCCCGGGTGACGCCCCATGGTGTAAAACACGCGTTCCTTGTTTTCCAGCAAGCCTGGCAAAATGTCATCAATGTCGTCGATTGGAAACGAGTCATCGGCACCATAGTCCCTGATCGCCCCGGCCTGCCCGGCACGCCGCCCATGCCAGCTTTCCATGTGCGGATCCCGCTGACGACAGAACAGGATGAATTCACCGTGACAGCGGCGTGGTAACAGCACGGCCACCGCGCCGGGTTCCGGGAATCCGGTCAGATAGTAGAAGTCACTATCGGGACGATAGCGATACTCCACATCCCGGTTACGCATACGCACCGGCGATGTTGGCAATATCGCAATGCTGTCCCGGCCCATCATGCGCAGCAGCTGCCGACGGCGTTTGGCGAATTCTTTGCTGTTAATCATCTGGCCATTATCCCCTTTCAGCGGGTGATTCAGCATCAGGACGTAATTCTTCATACAGCAGCTGGGCGGCTACCCGGGCAAATTCCACCAGTTGCATAAAGGCTTTTTCATTCTCCTCACTATCATCCGCATCATATTGCCCGGCCCTGGAAAGAGACACCACGTCATTTAATACCTCACGGGCGTCGGCAGACAGCACACTGGTGTCCTTCATTCCCGCCATTCCCAGTCCAAGCAACAACCCCAGACACCACTGTCCGAGGGCCACGGTACGCACCTTTACGGGTTCATCATCATCGGGAAGCACTATGTTAAAACTGAACTCACTGCTGCCCAGCTTCTGCTCCAGATCCATGTATACGGCCCCCAGTAACTCATGTAATTCCTTTACCCGATCATTGGCAGTATCGGCATCCGGCAGGACTTCCATCATCCAGCGCCCGGGATCCGGCGCGTGGGCGCACAGCATGCCACAAATAATTCCCTGGGCTTCAGCGGCATCCTTCAGGGCATTGAGCCGCTCCAGCGCCTCAGTTAATTGTTGATAATCGGGAATATCCATTGCAGTAAGAAGCAGTTAGGGGGCTGTCTCGGGCACAATCAGCTGTACCTATCGTCAGTTTTGGGAAGAATAGTATATAATAGCCGCATGCTCCACAGTCTGACATATTTCAAGCGTTGACCCTATACTGCGGTCACTTTATATTGGAGCCATGAATAAAAAAACCCAACTGGATGAGACCGATCTGAAACAGCTGGAATTGCGTATTGAGGAGCTGATTTCCACCTGTGACCGCCTCAAAAGCGAAAATAATTCACTGCGCTCCCAGCAGGATTCATTAATGTCTGAACGCGCCAAACTGGTCGAAAAGACCGAGCTGGCCCGTACCCGGGTTGAGTCGATGATACTGCGGCTCAAATCCATGGAACAGGAGGGCTGATGCCTGAGTCAACACCAATAACGGTGCTCATTCTGGAAAAAGAGTATCGGATTAATTGTCCCGGCAAAGAACATGAAGCACTGATGAAATCTGCCCAGTTTCTTGATGGCAAAATGCGAGAGATTCGTGATACCGGCAAGATCATCGGAATCGACAGGATCGCCGTTATCGCCGCGCTGAATATCATCAATGAAATGCTGCAGAATGAGTCTCAGGTATCGGAACAAAGTCGTAGTGTCAGTAGCCATATTCGCTCCCTGGAGGACAAGATTGATACAGCCCTGTCACGTAACCGCCAGTTGGAACTGTAAGACCCTGAAATTTTTACCCTTAAGATTATTCCCCTTGATATTATTAGCAGGCGACCGATACTTAATAGTGTAGACATCCTCTGCAGTGTTCGAGGCGAACATGATACCCCTTGAGCCTTAGAGTAATACTTCGGGGGCTATATGTTGACGTTGTTGTGCATGTCCGTCAGAGTCGGAAAGCCTGATACGTCACCCAGGCTCCCACCTGAACATTCGGTTCAGGGAACCCCGTTCAATACGGCACGGGTGGAGGATGTCACCTTTCACATTTGCGATGACCCATAAGCAAACCAGCAAAAGCCAACAGCGCCAACTGCGAAAGGCCCTCTGTAAAAAACGCCAGGCCCTGTCTGAGGCTGAGCGGCGGCTGGCCACCAGCCAAATTTCGCAAATTATACAAACCGCTAATTTTTTTAAGCGATCAAGGCACATAGCATGCTACTGGGCCGTCAATGGTGAAGTCGATTTGTGGTCGGTAATAGAAAAGGCCTGGTCTATGGATAAAACTTGCTACCTGCCCGTTGTCGATACCCTGGGGGCAAACAAGTTATGGTTTGCACCCTTTACCCGTGGCAGCAAACTCAACTATAACCGCTTTGGTATCCTTGAGCCCCGTGCCGCAAAACGACACTGGGTACGTGCGCAATCACTGGATCTGGTGCTCACGCCACTGGTCGCATTCGATATGGATGGCAACCGCCTGGGCATGGGGGGTGGTTTCTATGACCGCACCCTGGCCTTTTTGAACAGGCGCCAGTGTTGGATCAAGCCTCACGTGATCGGCATCGGCTATGAGTTCCAGAAAACCACTGGTTTGATCCGACAACCATGGGATGTGCCGTTACACGGGGTGGTCACGCCAGATAATCTTTACCTGAAATAATGTTGATTGCCGTTTCGGCATTAGTGCAATGAGCAACATTACTGACAATATTATTTTTATTACCTCCCTAATATTTTATTTATATCGCCAATATCGCAGGTATCGTCAACATAGCCGGCAAAGGCTGCCCGAATTACACCGCATTTAAGCCGTAACAAAAGTATTTAATACTAATAGTAATCGGGCAACCCTCGTTGCTGACTGGAGGATATCGAGTGTGCTACAAGCAAAAACGTGCAATTACTCTGACAAAACTCAATAATTGCGCAAAATTGAAAAATATGTCGCTTGTCAGGAAACAGAATCACCTGTCTGTGATGCTCGTCATCAGGTCACAACAGGACATAATTATCGGTCTTGACTAAGGATCCTTAAGCTGTTTTTACATTGTGGATCAGCCTGTTTTTCTCTCATCGAATGCAGAATTCTCAAACTAAAACGTTAATCAGGTTTTACAGCACCTCGAAAACATTGTTATAGCAACAATATTCGCATATACATATTGTTTCATGGCTGATGTCACGTTTATTACGTTTGTTTTTCAAATGTACAATGCAATCTAAATCGAGATCATTGCCGTCGTCGTTAATCATTGCTGTGATCAAATTAAACCAGAAGCGTCATGATTTGATCACTCTTAACAACGATCAAATTGTACAAAAAACTAGCAATATGCATTTTCTTGTATATACTACGACTTGTATACTTGTTACTACCATGGAGGAACAACGTATGGCGACTAAAAAGAAAGCCAGAAAGAAAGTGACTAAACGTAAGGCCACGGCTAAAAAGAAGACAGCCAAGAAGAAGGCCAAGAAGAAAGCAACCAAGAAAAAAGCTAAGAAAAAAGTAGCTAAGAAGAAGGCTACTAAGAAGAAGGCCAAGAAGAAGGCCAAGAAGAAGGCTAAGAAGAAGGCCAAGAAGAAGGCTAAGAAGAAGGCTAAGAAGAAGGCTAAGAAGAAGACTAAGAAGAAGGCCAAGAAGAAGGCTAAGAAAAAGGCTAAGAAAAAGGCTAAGAAGAAAGCTAAGAAAAAGGCTAAGAAAAAGGCTAAGAAGA
>BTQY01000041.1:0-17706 GCA_036986115.1 Gammaproteobacteria bacterium
CCTGTACGTCGCATTTGCGGACTAAAAGTGTTTTATCTGACCCGCCAGATCGACGTTGTTGTTGCCGGTGGCACTATGCCAGTCCCCGTGAGACAGGCAGTCGCGCAATGTCGCAAAGTCGATGTTGTCCTGGCCCAGCAACATGGCATCCAGCATGGCCCCCGCTCCCTGCACAGTTATTAGCCCGGAATTTCAGCACGAAAGCGCTCATATCTGTATAATCCCCGCTTCCTTGAATCCAGAACCAGATCGCAACATGACGGACATAAACAAACTACGCAATATCGCCATTATTGCCCACGTAGACCATGGCAAAACCACCCTGGTGGACAAGCTCTTAAGCCAGTCCGGGACGTTCGATGCACGTGCCGAGGTCGTTGAGCGGGTGATGGACTCCAACGAACTGGAGAAGGAACGCGGGATTACTATCCTGTCCAAAAATACCGCGCTGCAGTGGCAGGGATACCGCATCAACATTGTCGATACCCCGGGTCACGCCGACTTTGGCGGCGAAGTGGAACGGGTCCTGTCGATGGTGGACTCGGTACTGCTGCTGGTGGATGCCGTTGAGGGCCCGATGCCGCAGACGCGTTTTGTGACCCAGAAGGCATTCGCACTGGGGCTCAGGCCCATCGTGGTGATCAACAAGATCGACCGCCCCGAGGCCCGTCCGGACTGGGTGCTGGACCAGACCTTTGAGCTGTTTGATCGCCTTGGTGCGACCGATGAGCAGCTGGATTTCCCGGTGGTGTATGCCTCGGCACTGCAGGGGATCGCCGGCCTGGGACATGACAGTCTGGGTGAGGACATGACGGCGCTGTTCCAGACCATCGTCGACAAGGTTTCGGCGCCGGAGGTGGATCTTGATGCGCCACTGCAGCTACAGGTTATCTCGCTGGACTACAACAGCTATGTGGGGGTGATCGGCATCGGCAGGATCAACCGCGGACGCCTGAAGGCGGGCTCTAGCCAGGTCCTGGCGGATACCGGCGGCAAGACCCGTAATGTCCGTATTCTGAAGGTGCTTGGTTTCCTCGGCCTGGAGCGTGTCGAGGTCGACGAGGCGCAGGCCGGCGACATCATCGCCTTTACCGGTATCGATGCGCTGAATATATCCGATACCATTTGTGACCCGGAGCATGTCGAGGCCCTGCCCGCGCTGAGCATCGACGAACCGACCGTCAGCATGACCTTCCAGGTCAACAAGTCACCGTTTGCCGGCAAGGATGGCAAGTTCCTGACCTCACGCCAGATCCGCGAGCGCCTGGATACCGAGCTGAAACACAATGTCGCACTGCGCGTCGAGGACACCGAGGACCCGGATAAATTCAAGGTCTCCGGTCGCGGCGAACTGCACCTGTCGATCCTGATCGAGATCATGCGCCGTGAGGGTTATGAGCTCGGGGTCTCCCGTCCGGAAGTGGTGGTGCATGAAGTAGATGGTGAGAAACATGAACCATTTGAACAGCTTACCGCCGATGTTGAAGAGGATCACCAGGGCTCGGTGATGGAAAAACTCGGCACCCGCGGCGGTGAACTGACCCATATGCTGCCGGATGGGCAGGGCCGCGTGCGCCTCGATTACATCATCCCGGCGCGTGGCCTGATCGGCTTTCGCACCGAATTTCTGACCGCGACCCAGGGGACTGGTTTGCTGTACAGCGTGTTTGACCATTATGGTCCGGTAAAGGCGGGTGATTATGGCAATCGTCAGAATGGCGTATTGATCGCCAACGGCGCGGGCAAGGCGCTGGCGTATGCGCTGTTTAACCTGCAGGATCGTGGCCGTCTGTTTCTGGGTCACGGTGAGGAAGTCTATGGGGGCATGCTGATAGGCATCCATACACGGCAAAATGATCTGACCGTGAATCCGCTGAAGGCCAAGCAGCTGAACAATATCCGCGCCGCCGGCACTGACGAAAACCTGGTGCTGGCACCGCCGATCCAGATGAGCCTGGAGCAGGCGCTTGAATTTATCGATGACGATGAGCTGGTGGAAGTGACGCCAAATCATATCCGCCTGCGTAAGAAGCTGTTACTTGAGCACGAGCGCAAGAAGGCGGCACGTGCGGCGGATTGATCATATGGCCTCATCCCGGCGGGCAAAAAAATCCCCCGGGGAGAGACAGGATTCTTCCGGGGGACGAGAATATCGCTCCCGTGTGGAAAGAACGATATGCGAGGATGATGTCTTTTTTTGCGGAAAATTGATGTAGTCTAAGTTTGAAAATCTTGTAAGCATTTTCTTACAAAGATTTCCGGGAGTATGACAGGCAATAGCATGATTGGGTTACTTCAGCGTGTCAGCAAGGCCAGTGTAACGGTCAAAAATCAGCAGATCGGCGCGATTGGCCCGGGATTGCTGGTGCTGATCGGGGTCGAAAAAGGCGATAGCCGGGCCCAGGCTGAGCGGCTGCTGCAACGCCTGCTGGGATACCGGGTGTTTGAGGACGATCATGGCAAGATGAACCTGAGTGTCATGGAACGGCAAGGCGGGTTGCTGCTGGTTCCCCAGTTCACCCTTGCGGCGGACACGAACAAGGGCCTGCGCGCCAGCTTTACCTCGGCGGCCGAGCCTGCGGTGGGCGAGGAATTGTATAATTATCTCGTCTGCATGGCCGGGGATCTCCATCCCGACGTACATACTGGCCAGTTTGGTGCCGACATGCAGGTGGCATTGGTGAACGATGGCCCGGTGACCTTTTGGCTGCAGAGCCGCCCTGCGACAGTAACAGCGACTACAAGCTGTGCCTAATCAATAACATACAATACAAGTTCGCTACTTTACTCTATAATACGAAGTCGTACCGCCCGATTTTGAATTAGCATGAAAAAATCGGGTATATACAGACACCATAGTGGAGATACTCTAATGGCAGATCGTAAGGCCACCGTCAGCCGTGACACACTGGAGACACAGATCCAGGTCAGCGTTGATCTGGACGGTAGTGGCGCGGCGGTATTTGATACCAGGTTACCTTTCCTTGAGCACATGCTGGATCAGGTGGCCCGTCACGGCCTGTGTGACATCAAGATCGTCGCAAAAGGCGATCTGCACATTGATGCCCACCACACGGTGGAGGACATCGGTATCACGCTGGGGCAGGCCTTTAGCCAGGCACTCAATGACAAGAAAGGGATCCGTCGCTACGGGCACGCCTATGTGCCCCTCGACGAGGCCTTGTCACGGGTGGTGATCGATTTCTCGGGACGCCCCGGGCTGGAATACAGTGCGGAATATCCGCGTGCCCGAATCGGTGAGTTCGATGTGGATCTGATCCTGGAATTTTTTCAGGGATTTGTGAATCACGCCAATGTCACCCTGCACATCGACAACCTTCGTGGCGACAATTCCCACCATATTGCCGAAACGATTTTCAAGGCCTTTGGGCGAGCAATCAGGATGGCCGTTGAAATGGACCCCCGCATGCAGGGACAAATGCCATCCACCAAGGGGACCTTATGATACCCGGGTCCCATGATGCCAGATGATGCTGGCATCATGGGGCCGGGATCGTATATGATCTCCGAAAATAAAAGGGACCGACCGACCCCCCAACCACTTTAGCGTAATGTAGTGTCATGACTTCCATCGCAGTTATTGATTATGGCATGGGCAACCTGCACTCCGTTGCCAGTGCCCTGCAGCAGGTTGCCGACGGTGTTGAAGTCCATGTCACTTCTGATGCCGATACCATTGAAGGTTGTGAACGGGTCATCTTTCCCGGCGTGGGTGCCATTCGCGAATGTCTTGAGGAGATCCGCAAGGCGGGCCTGGGACAGGCCATCATTGAAGCGGCCGCCAGTAAACCCTTTCTTGGTATTTGTCTTGGCATGCAGCTGCTACTGGATCACAGCGAGGAAAACTCAGGTACCGATTGTCTCGGTATCATTCCCGGTAATGTAAAGTATTTTGGCGATGACCTTACTGAATCAGTTAGTGGTGAGCGTCTGAAGGTCCCGCATATGGGCTGGAACCAGGTACGCCAATGTCAGTATCAGGGCCAGATACATCCGTTATGGCGGGGTATTGAAGATAACAGCCGCTTTTATTTCGTGCACAGCTATTATGTGGCACAGCAAGACCCTGAGCTGACTGCCGGCACCTGTCACTACGGCATTGATTTTAGCGTGGCCCTGTCACGGGAGAATATTTTTGCGGTACAGTTTCACCCGGAAAAGAGCCAGCATGCCGGGCTACAGTTGCTGAAGAATTTCATTTCGTGGAATGGCCAGCCAGGTTAGGGCAGAGGCAGGAATCAGGGAAACAGGAATGCTCATCATACCCGCAATCGATTTAAAAGATGGTCAGTGTGTACGTCTGCGACAGGGGCGCATGGAAGATGATACGGTGTTTTCCGATGACCCGGTGGCCATGGCAGGGCGCTGGGCCGAGGCGGGTGCTCGCCGCCTGCATCTGGTGGATCTGAACGGTGCCTTTGAAGGTAAGCCGATGAACGCTGACGTGATACACAGGATCGCCGAGGCCTATCCGGACCTGCCTATCCAGGTGGGCGGTGGCATTCGTGATGACGATACGGTACAGACCTATCTGGATGCTGGCGTACAGTACGTGATCATCGGTACCAAGGCGGTCAGCGCACCACATTTTGTCGCTGACCTGTGCCTGGAATTTCCTGGTCATGTAATCGTCGGGCTGGATGCCAAAGATGGCAAGGTCGCCATCGATGGCTGGTCAAAATTATCCCATCATGATGTCATTGATATGGCCAGGCATTTTGAGCAGGACGGTGTTGAGGCGATCGTGTATACCGATATCAGTCGTGATGGCATGATGGACGGTGTCAATGTCGATGCCACCGTTAAGCTGGCCCAGTCTGTTAACATCCCCATCATCGCCTCGGGCGGTATTACCAATCTTGATGATATCCGTGCCCTGTGTGAAGTCGAAGATGAAGGCATCATGGGGGCGATTACCGGCCGTGCCATTTATGAAGGCACACTGGATTTTGCCGAAGCACAAAAACTGGCGGATGAGTTAAGTGACTAAAAACTTACCACGGGGGACACGGGGTTTAAAACAGGGGACACAGGGTAGCACTTATTAATATGTATTGGACGTATTATGATTTATATTGTCTACATAATACTTGATAAGTATTTTATTAATCCGCTGTCTTCCCCGTGTCTTCCCCGTGCTCCCCGTGGTAAAAGGGTTTAGGTTAAAAGTAATATGGGTTTAGCAAAAAGAATCATTCCGTGCCTCGACGTCGATAAGGGTCGTGTGGTGAAGGGCGTCAAGTTTGTTGATATTCGTGACGCCGGTGATCCGGTAGAGGTAGCTCGACGCTATGACGAGGAGGGTGCTGATGAGATCACCTTTCTGGATATCACTGCCAGCCATGAAGGTCGCGACACCATTGTGCATGTGGTGGAACAGGTCGCCAGCCAGGTGTTTATCCCGTTGACGGTCGGTGGCGGGATCCGTGAAGTTACTGATATCCGCCGCATGCTGAATGCCGGTGCCGACAAGGTGGCCATCAACACCGCTGCGGTAGCGACACCTGAGTTTGTAAGGGAGGCCGCTGAGCGATTTGGCTCACAGTGCATTGTCGTCGCTGTCGATGCCAAGCAAGTCAGTGAGGAGGGCGCCGCGCTGCGCTGGGAAATCTTTACTCATGGTGGTCGCAAGCCCACGGGTATCGATGCGATTGAATGGGCACGTCGCATGGTGGCTTACGGGGCCGGAGAGATCCTGCTGACCAGCATGGACCGGGATGGCACCAAATCAGGTTTTGATTTGCCACTGACCCGCGCCATCAGTGATGCGGTGCAGGTGCCAGTGATTGCCTCGGGCGGTGTCGGCACCCTGGATCACCTGGTGGAGGGCGTCATCGAGGGGGGTGCGGACGCGGTGCTGGCCGCGAGTATTTTTCATTTTGCCGAATATAGTGTTGGCGAGGCCAAGCAGCACATGGCGGATCGGGGCATTGAAGTCAGGCTATAGTCATCGAATGATGTTTATTCAGTAAATTCACCATATTCTAGTGCTTTAGCGGGTTTTTACGGCTAACTTTCTGTAAGTTTTAAGGAATTTTCTGTTATTATTCGGCTTTGCGCCCTATATGTGGGCGTTTTGGCGGTAAATCCCATGAGCGAACAGTGGCTGGATGACATAAAATGGACCGAGGATGGCCTGGTGGCGGTGATTGCCCAGCAGGCGGAGACGGGTAAGGTATTGATGTTTGCCTGGATGAACCGTGAGTCGCTGGCGCTGACGGTACAGCAGGGCCAGGCCATTTACTGGTCACGCTCGCGCGGCAAGTTGTGGCGCAAGGGTGAAGAATCCGGTCACACCCAGCTGGTGAAGGATATCCGCCTGGATTGTGACAATGATGTGATTCTTCTCACGGTGGAACAACAGGGCGGTATTGCCTGTCATACTGGTAGGCACAGTTGTTTTTATCAGCAATTGCAGGATGAGCAGTGGATTGCAGTGGATCCGGTGATCAAGGATCCTGAAGATATGTATAAACAGGGAAACAGACAGGAAGACGATGTCTGATATTTTCGAAAAATTGGTGACTATACTTAAGGAACGCAAACAGGCGGATCCGGACAGTTCCTATGTCGCCAGTTTGTACGCCAGGGGACTGGATGCCATCCTGAAGAAGGTCAGTGAAGAAGCCACTGAGACCGTGATGGCAGCAAAGGATGGAGATCCTGAAAAGATTATACATGAAACCGCTGACCTGTGGTTTCATACGCTCGTGCTGCTGGTGCAGCAGGGTATTGAGCCCGAACAAGTCTTCAGGGAGTTGGAGCGCCGCTTCGGCACGTCGGGTCTGGAAGAAAAGGCAGGTCGAACTTAATGTTAATCTGGAGATAGAAAGATGGGATTTGGTGGAATAGGACCTGGTTCTTTATTAATAATTTTAGTCATCGTGATCTTGTTGTTCGGTACCAAGAAACTCAAGAACATGGGCGGTGACATTGGTGGTGCATTCAGGAACTTCAAAAACGCGATGAGCGATGGAGAAAAGCAAGATTCTGACACTCAGCAAGTAGAGCAGAAAGATTCCCATGCGGAATCTGGTGATGTCATTGAAGGCGAGGTCGAGTCCAAGGACAAGGACAAGGACAAAGACAAGGTCTGATTACTTTTAAAGCAAACTGCTGAGTAACCACAGATGTTCGATATAGGCTTCTGGGAACTTTCCGTCATTGGTGTAATTGCACTGCTGGTCATTGGACCCGAGCGGCTGCCCGGTGTTGCGCGTACGGTTGGCCTGTGGGTTGGCAAGGCCAAGCGCTTTGTCATATCGGTGAAGGCCGATGTGGATCGTGAGATAAAATCCGATGAGCTCAAACGTTTCCTGATTGAGCAGGAGCAAGCGGCAACAGAGATCCATGAAATCATAGAAGAAACCCGATCCAGTATCGATTCATCTATGGAAGGTAATAATGAGTCACTGGAGAAGATCATCTCAGCCAATCTGGTCGATGATACTAAAGCTGATGACAGTGGCGAAGACCCACCAGGGAAAAAGAGCAAGGCCGATGAGTAAGCCTGTCGAGCCAGACATTTCGTCTAAGGGCGAACAACCTTTTCTGACGCACCTGATCGAACTGCGAGACCGTCTGTTGCGGGTCGTATTGGTGGTTATCCTGATATTTCTGGGATTATTTTATTTTGCCAATGACCTGTACACGTTTATTGCCCAGCCGATGCTCAGGCACTTGCCACAGGGCAGTACCATGGTGGCAATCGATGTACTGTCGCCATTTCTAACGCCCTTGAAACTCGCCATTGTGGCATCGGTATTTATTGCGATGCCGTACATCCTGTTTCAGGCCTGGGCCTTCATTGCCCCCGGCCTGTACCAGAAAGAACGTGGCATGGCAGTTCCGTTACTGGTTTCCAGTGTGCTGCTGTTCTATGCCGGCATGGTATTCGCCTACTACGTCGTATTTCCCCTGGTATTCGGTTTTACCACCGGCGTTGTACCTACGGGTGTCGCAGTTACGCCGGATATCAGTCGCTATCTGGATGTGGTAATTAAACTGTTCTTTGCATTCGGGATATCTTTTGAAGTCCCGATTGCCATCATTCTGCTGGTCTGGAGCGGTGTGATGACGCCAGAGGGCCTTGCGGAAAAGCGTCCCTATATCGTTGTCGGTGCCTTTGTCATTGGCATGTTGCTGACCCCACCAGACGTGGTATCGCAAATTCTGTTGGCGATTCCGATGTGGATACTGTTTGAACTTGGCCTGATATTTTCCCGCTATTTTGTTCGTGACGCGGCTGACGAGAAGGAAACAGAAGATGATTCTGCTGAGGACACCATCATCAGTAGCGAACCGGCATCAGCGGCCGCCATGTCAGACTATGAGATCCCTGATACCCCCAGCTCAGTGGAGCTGTCCACAAATTATGACGATGGAGATGATCTCAGTGATGAAGAACTTGAAGACGAGTTCGATCGGGCCGAGGCGCAGGAACAGGCATTACTGGATCAGGATGACGCAGAGGATGGAGAAGACGCTGTCGATGATGCGGAATCAGATCCAGATCCGGAAAAGCCACCGGCTGAATAACCTTGTATGATGATCTAGGATCTAACCGATTTCCTGGAGCCTATTTGTTCTACCTGCAAATCCCGCAGCAGGTATTTTTTCAGGTCGATGCCATAGGAATTGGATTCCAGTACCTTGGTTATTTCATATTTTGCCGATTGGTCTTCCTCCTTGAATTGCGAGAGCTGGATGATTTTGGGTGGCATATAAGGTTGCTTGTTGGCATCACGTACCAGCAGGATCTTGGGTAACAGGCGATTCTCGGGAGGTACCGAGAATACAATACCTACTTCACCAGAGTTGAGTTCGACGACACTACCCACTGGATAGATCCCCAGGCACTGAATGAATTTCTCAATCAGTTCACCATCAAACAAACGATCACGCCAGTCATACATGGTCTTCAGGGCGTCCGTCGAGGATATTCCATGCTTGTGGTAACGGCTGGTCGTCACGGCATCGTAGACGTCAATAATGGCAACTACTTTGGCAAGCAGGGGAATATCTGCCGATGGCAGGTTACGCGGGTAGCCACTGGAGTTACATCGCTCATGGTGGGTGTAGGCGATATCGATGGCGCTCTGCGGTATATCCCTGGTGGTGCTGAGTATATCCATGCCATGCCGGGTATGGGACTGTACCAGTTCCTGTTCTTCTGCGGTCAGTAAGCCCTTTTTGTTCAGTATTTCCTGCGGGATACGGGTTTCGCCAACGTCATGAAGCATGGCACCCATCCCCAGTTCTTCGAGTAGTTCCCTGTCCATACCGAGGTAACGGCCAAATATGACACTCATGGCACTGACATTAAACGCATGTACCACGGAGTATTCATCCTTGTCCTTGATGGTGCTGAGCAGCATCATCGCATCCGGATTTCGTGTAATACTCTCAACGATCTCGTTTACCGTCTCCTTGACCGCCTGGACATCCAGGCTCTTGCCCATGCGTACGTCATTAAACATGCGAATGGTGCTCTCTTTGGATTTCCGGCGTATGTCTTTTGCCGTGGGTAATTCTTCTTCGACATCGATCTGGTATTTCCTGTTTTTGATTATGTCGTTACCCAGGCTTTTGAAGGTCCCTGTGGTGTCGGCAGACTTATTGCCAAAGTTCATTGGGCTATCATCGGATTTCTCGTGGTCTATATAGACATAGTCGCAATAATCGATTAGTTGCTGGATCGTATCTTCATCTTCCAGCAGGAATCCCTGAAAAAGAAACGGTGAGCCCAGCCAGGGTTTGTCCAGTTCCACCACGTACATTCCCCGTTGCAGACCGGTTGATTTAATCTTCTCTTTCATAATTATTCACTCCATCCCTCGATATATCCACTGCCATACACGTGGACTGGTTCCTTTTTTCCCCGCAGCATCTGGGGCCCTAGATCCGTGAATTTACCCATCATAGTGTCGGATAATCCCTGATAGGCATCTACTGAAATAATTATACGATGACCAAGGCGTTTAGTCAGCCCATCCAGACGACTCGCGGTATTTACGGCATCGCCGATGAAGGTGTACTCATATCGCTCTTCAGATCCTATGGTCCCTGCAATCACTGTTCCTGAATGGATGCCCACCCCGACACCCAGGTCGTTCTGGGCTGTTAAATGTATGGTTTTGGCATAATCCAGGATATCTCTGGATGCCTGTACCGCATCCTGTATCGGGTTACTGTCTTTGTCCAGACCAAAAATGGCCAGTACGGCATCACCCATAAATTTATTAATAATGCCGTTATTATTGGATACGATAGTGGTCATTTCCGAGAAGTAGGCATTCAGGAAAAAGATCACTTCTTCAGCCGGCATCTTTTCACTCAGGCTGGTGAATCCACGCAAATCACAGAATAAAATAGCCACATCGTATTCCTGTCCTGATTTCAGGGTGCTGTCATCGGTGGTCAGCAGCTTTTCCATTATATTGGGGCTGACGATACGTCCCAGGATCACCCGCATGCGGTCCCGGTCCCCAATATCTTTAATCAACTGGTTAATGCCCTGGGCAAGCAGGCCGGCTTCGTCATGGGAGGTGACCGGTACTTTTTGTTCAAAGTTGCCAGATTTCACCACCTCCAGTATTTCCAGTTGCTGTTTCAGTACCTGGTGCATGTTTCGTGCATAGGCATGAATCAGTCTGAACGTCAGGATCAGCACGGTGATCATGATAAACATGATATCTGCGAGGAAGATCTGCATACCTTGCTCGCCACGGGGATGATCTGCGGTGAACGGCCAGCCAATGACTTCCGCAGTAGACAGGCCGGTCGCAATCAGGGCGATGACCAGGGTGGTTAGCAGGAAGGTATTAAACTTGGTATGGATGCTGAACAGCTTTTCATCATTCACCTTGACGTTGATGTTATCTCCTGTCAGGGAGCGTTCGCGGCGCAGGGTGTTATCAATGCTGGCGAAATAACCGATCAACATGGTGCCCATGAAGAGTTTAGCGACACTGAGGTTGGCATTATGGCAGTAGTTTTGCATCACCAGTGCGATATAGGCACCTGCCATCGCATAAATGGCGATATCAAAATAAAATTGACGGCCAGGTTGATGACCGGCGGGTGCCGCATCAACCAGCTCCTCTTCAAAGCGCCACTTGATGGATGCGGCCACTATAAAAGGGAGTATAAAATTCGCCGCAATCAGGGTGGTCGGTTGCTGGGTGAGATCGGGACACACCCAGTACCCGTAGGCCACCAGGAGCACGGCTGAGAAAATATAGTAGAAATATGACATAACCACCTAAAAGATAGACGAATTTCCCACACTAAGATGTCAAAAATTTGACGTTATGTCGGTAAAAGTGTGAACTGGTTCATACTTTTCGACATTTCTACGCCTCTTAGTAAGACAACGCACCAATGTGTGTCTGGTTTAACAGTTTTTACGGCTAAATCTGATAGTGGCCAATGGAGCTCTTTGCATCACTGGGTATGAGTGTCTTGCAGGGCATGATAGACCGCCGGGATCAGGCCGAGGGTGACTAGCATCGAGAATGTCAGGCCGAACACAATGGTCACGGCCAGTGGCTGTAACATTTCGGCCCCCTCACCAATGCCCAGTGCCAGTGGCGCCATGCCGACGGCCGTGGTCAGGGTCGTCATCAGGATCGGGCGTAAGCGTAGCCCGGCGGCTTCAATAATGGCCTCTTTTAGTTCACGACCCTGACTCCTGACGATTTCAATGTACTCTACCAGTACGATGGCGTTATTCACGACGATGCCCGCCAGCATGATCATGCCCAGCCATACGGGCATGGAGATGGGCAGGCCCGATATGCTCAGGCCAATGGCAACACCAATGGCGGCAAACGGCACACTTAACATGATGATGATCGGATTACGTAGTGATTCGTACTGTACTGCCATGACGACGAAAACCAGGAACACCGCCAGGAACAGCAGTACCGAGGTGAGTTGCCTGCCTTGCTGCAGAGTCTGTCTATTACCGCCCTCATAGTAGGAATACTCCGGTGGTAACTGCAAATCCGTCAGCTGCTCGTCTATCTGCAACATCACGGCACCCAGGGTGGTGTCATCGGAGACGGAGCCACTTACTTCGATGATTCGCTGTTGATTGTCGCGCAGTATCTTGGCGGGGGACTCGATAATCCTGACCTCGGCTA
Organism: Gammaproteobacteria bacterium; assembly: GCA_036986115.1. GTDB lineage: Bacteria > Pseudomonadota > Gammaproteobacteria > BTQY01 > BTQY01 > BTQY01. Next base: position 12,168 of record BTQY01000041.1, read on the forward strand.
CATTGCCAAGATATACATGGGCACGATCACGGCTGGCAGGAAACAGCAAGATAGATTCCATATCCTGCGGAGTGGTCATTTGCACCTGTGGCAGACGCAGCCTGATATTGTAGGCACGATCGCCGTCAATATAATCCGTGACGACGATTCCCTGCAGGGCGATTCGGACCGCACGCCCGACATCTTCTACGTTCAATCCCAGTGTAGCGGCCCGTTCGCGATCAATCTCGATAGAGAGTTCCTGGCGCTTTTCTTCAGAAGAATGCAACACATTGCGCAGCCCATTGATGTCCCTGAGCCGGAGAACGATGTCATCACCCAGCCGCTCCAGTGTCTTCAGATCAGGACCCTGGATCCTGATACTGATATCGTCATCACCCCGGCCGGTCCGCAGCCCATGCACACCGCGGGTCCGTATGCGTACACGCAGTCCGCTCAGGCGCTGTTTCCCAATGGCCTTTGTCATTTTATTGACCCAGTCATTACTGGAGAAATCTCGCTGTGATCGTGGTACCAGTTGCACCGTCAGGGTACTGCGGTTGGGGATTTCTCTTTCAGTACGTCCGAAGATAAAACCGCCAGCCAGCGTGAACACGCGATCAACACCCGCTTGCTCATTGATGACGCCCTCAACTTTGGTGACATACTGGTCCATTTCTTCCAGCGTGGTACCGGGGTCTGCCAACAGGCTGATACTGATCCTGCCATCATCCAGTTTCGGCAATATCACCAGTTTATTCTCAGTCAGAATAAATAAGTAGATTGGAAATATTAGCAGCAACACCAGTACCGCAATCAACAGCCATTTGAGATTCAGAAAGTAATGCAGCAGAGTCTGGTAGTGACGGTTCAGCGTGGACATCAGGCCGTCAACGGCGTACCGCAGGCGATTACGGGCGGTGACATGTACCCGCGTTGCCATCGCCGGTACCAGTGTCAGCGCGATAACCATTGAGGCAAAGATGGCGGCGGATATGGTATACACCAGCTCACGGAACAGCAGACCAAACAGGCCGCCGATGAACAGGAACGGCAGTACGGCGGCCAGGTTGGTCGACGTCGAGGCGACAATGGCGCTGTTGACTTCCATTGCCGCATGGGTGCCCGCTTCAAAATCACCTTCACCTTCATGTTGGTGGCGATAGATGTTTTCCAGCATAACGATGGTGCTATCGACCAGCATGCCGACCCCCAGGGCCAGGCCACCGAGGGTCATGATATTCAGGGTGAGTCCACCGAGGCCCATAATGATAAAGGTCACCAAAATGGCAATCGGGATGGCGCTGCCAATGATCAGGGTGTGCCGCAGGTTACCGAGAAACAGATAGACCACGGCCATGGCAAGTAACGCACCGCTGATGGCCGCCCTGGAGGAGTTGTTCAGCGCCTGTTTGATATAGAGGGACTGGTCAGCCACGTTGAGTACCTGGATGTCCTCGCTGAGTAGCCCCTGTCGTTGCAGCCATTGCAGCCGCTTGTTGACTTCCTCCACAACTGACACGGTGTTTGCATTGGGTTGTTTCTGGATAGAGACCTTGATACCGGGGATGCCGTTGAGTCGTACTCGCAATCGCTCATCCTCATGTGTGTCAATGACCTGTGCGACCTCACTGAGGTGAATGGTATTGCCATCTGACAATGCAATGGGCAGTTTCGCGATGGCTTCAACGCTGCTGAAACGGCCACTGATACGACTGCTGATCTCACGTCGATCCATCTGCAGGCGTCCGGCCGGGTCATCCAGGTTGCCCTGTTGCAATGCCTGGATCAGATCCTGCATTTTCAGGCCCATGCTGGCCAGGCGTTCCTGATCCGGCAGGATCTGGATTTCACGCTGCAAACCACCACCGACCTCAGCAGAGGCCACACCGGGCAGATTCAGGAACCAGTTACGGAACACATCATCTACCCAGCTGCGTAACTCAACCGGATCCTTCAGTGGTGAGCTGACGACAAATTCAGCGACGGGGATCTGCGATGGATCACGTTTGTAGATAATGACCGGTTCGATGGTGGTTGGCAGAAATCGTTTTGCCCGATCCAGGCGCATGCTGGCATCACGGAGTGCAATATCAATGTCTTTGCCATATTCAAACGACAGGTCTACCTGGGTGCTGCCTTCACCGGTACGTGACTGGACGCTGATCGCATCTTCGGTAATCGCCAGTTGTTCTTCCAGCTGCCGGGTGATGCGATCTTCCATGACGGTAGCAGGAACACCCGGTTCGAGTACTCTGATGCGTATTTCCGGATAGATCAGGCGGGGCAATAAATCAATCGACAGACGGCCGAGCGAAAACAAGCCAAGTATCACCATCGCCAGTGCGATCATGGTGACGCCTATCGGGTGACGGATGGACCAGGCGGCGAGGCCGCCCCCGTGTGAGGGCTTATTGTGCATTGGTGCGGTTAGCGCTGGCCGCCCGGCCCGTCCGGGTCGCCCGGGTCGCATCGACCCGTTGCACGGATTTGCCATCACCCAGACCGAGAAAACCCTTGATGATCACTTGCTGACCCTGCGTCAGACCATCAATAATTTCAACCCGATCGGCCAGTCGCAGGGCGCTTTTAACCGTTTGGCGTCTGGCCTTGTTTTGTTTGTCGACGACAAACACATATTCACCGAGTTCATCGCGTCGCAGGGCAGAGAAAGGCAGCATCAGCCGCTCGGCGGCGCGGGTATGCAGGATAACGCGACTCAGTTGTCCTGGTCGCGCCTTGTCGGGGACCGGGTTTAACTCCACCTCGACGATGCCACGACGCGTCAATGGGTTGATGTCCGGATGGATGCGAATAATCCTGCCATTGAACAAGGTATCACCGAGCGCATCGATGCGCACCTCGGTAGCATCACCGACCTTCAGGTGGGGAAGGAGTAATTCTGACACCGCCAGTTCCGTGATCAATGATGCTGGATCCGAGATAGTCAGTACGAGGCTGTGTTTTTCCACCACGTTGCCGGGTTCGGTGAGACGCTTGCTGATGACGCCATCGAACGGTGCGCGAATGGTGGCGTAACCGAGGCGGGTCTTCAGCACCGTGACATCGGCCCTGGCGACCTCGAGTTGGGTCTCGGCAGCCACCACTTGTTCGTTTGAAACCAGTCTCTTTTTCGACAGCTTATGCAGGCGTTTGAGGTCAAGCTGTGCCTGGCTGAGGGAGGCCCTGGCCTTGTTGAACTGGGCAAGCAGCAACTTGTCATCGAGGCGTACAATAACATCACCCCTGCTGACCAGATCGCCTTCGTAATAAGGCAGTGACAGAATAGCGCCTTCTTCCTGGGTGTGGATTTGTACTTCACGGCGAGCCCGCAGGGTCCCGCTGCGCTGGCGGGTGACGCTCAGCGAATCACGCACCACCTCAACGACTTCCACCAGGTGGGGGCGTTTTTTGGGCTTATGTTTGCCGCCGTTGTCACTGCAGCCAGTCAGCAGACTGAGCAGCAGTATCGACAGCAACACTAATGGGCCCTTTGTCAGTGCCACTGAAAATGATGGCGCCACTGGAACAGTGAGATTTACCGGAAATAATAATCGTTTGATAATATGCATGATACCGATTTTCTGTTTTTAGCTGCCGAGTTAGCCCGAATTTAAAAGTATAGTAGAATACCATTAATAACAAAAACTTACACAGTGCAAGGGAGTGATTCCCGGCATTTAGCCTGGCCTGATATCCGCACCGTCGCTCACGTCCCGGCTTGCGGGAAAGTGCTATTATCGGCCTGCCGGAACAGAATCAGGATACAACGGACAAGTGTATAGTCGGCTGTTTATTTTCATTATATTGCCGTCACTGGTCGTGGTGTCGCTGTCAGGTTGTTTCGTGCGGTATTCCATCGATGCGCGAAATCAAACTTTCAATGAGGTCATTCGCCGCTCGGCCGACCTGCAAACAGAAACCCTGCAAACCCGCTATTTCAAACACCGCATCGTTTACAGGATAACCCGTCCCGGGGAGAAACACCTGGTGGTCTATATTGAAGGCGATGGTTTTGCATGGGACGGCAAATATCAGGCATCAGATGACCCAACCCCGCTAGATCCGGTTGCCGCCAGAATGATGCAGCAGGATGGTCGTGCCAATGTGTTGTATATTGCCAGGCCCTGTCAATACACCCGCGCGTCAGACGATCGATGTGAAGAAAAATACTGGACCAGTCACCGTTACAGCAAGCAGGTGATTGCATCGATAGATGAGGCAATCGAGCTGTTTATCAACAGGCAGGGCCTTGATGTGAATGCGATGACACTCATCGGTTACTCGGGCGGTGGCACGCTCGCGATGCTGCTGGCGACACAGACAACCCGCCCGGTCCGCCCGATTCGCCCGATCAGTATGGTCATCACGGTCGCCAGTAATCTCGATCACCGGGCATGGAGCCGTTATCATCAGGTGACGCCACTGCAGGGCTCCGAGGAACTGACCGGCAGGGCGGAGCGACTGCGGGCCATTCCGCAGCTGCATCTTAGCGGCAGTGAGGACAGGATTGTTCCGGCTAATCTTACAGAACAATTCATCAGCGACATGGGGCTGGCTGGTATCGCCAGGCTGCGCGTCATGAAGGGCTTTGATCACAAATGTTGCTGGGCAGACGAGTGGCAAGACATTCTCAGGAATAACTATCAGGGGCTGAATTAACATGACCACCATTAGCCATGCGAAACAATAGGCCGATTAGTAATGCCGATTAGTAATATAGACAAGCAGCATATCTGGCATCCCTACAGCGCGATGCAGTCAGAGCTGCCGGTGTATGAAGTCGCCTCCGCCGATGGCGTGCGACTGACACTTGGCGATGGTCGTGAGCTAATTGATGGCATGGCCTCCTGGTGGTGCGTCATTCACGGCTATAACCATCCGCAGATGAATGCCGCGCTGGAACAGCAACTGCACAGGATGTCGCACGTGATGTTTGGCGGCCTGACCCATCAACCGGCGATCGAATTAACCAGGCAACTCATCGAGATCACCCCGGCGCCGTTACAAAAGGTGTTTTACTCGGATTCAGGTTCGGTGGCCGTGGAGGTCGCCCTGAAGATGGCGATTCAGTACTGGCAAAGTAAAGGCCAGCCACAGCGACAGCGTTTTATCTCGCTGCGTGGCGGTTATCACGGTGATACCTTTGGCGCGATGTCGGTGTGTGACCCGGTGAGCGGGATGCACAGCCTGTTTAGTGACATCCTGCCGGGGCAGGTTTTTGTTGATCGCCCCGCAAGCCGTTTTGGCCAGCCCTGCGAGGATGACGATATCGCCAAACTGGAACAGGCACTCAAACAACATGCGGCCGATACCGCCGCACTGATCATGGAGCCGGTGGTACAGGGCGCCGGTGGCATGTGGTTCTACTCGGCGGACTACCTGGCAAAGGCGAGGGCACTCTGCGACCAGTATGATGTGCTGCTGATCCTCGATGAGGTCGCTACCGGCTTTGGCCGCACCGGCAAGTTGTTTGCCTGCGAGCACGCCGGCATCTCGCCCGACATCATGTGTATCGGTAAATCCCTGACCGGCGGCTATATGACCCTGGCCGCCACAC
>BTQY01000042.1:0-17699 GCA_036986115.1 Gammaproteobacteria bacterium
ATTAAAGCGCGTTGAATATAGTATTTGGGTGGATTATGGTATCTCGTATGCGGACTTATTCTTGAATAATACTAACTATTACGCATAGGATATCCTTTGAAGCCGATGAACGTACTACGAAAAGCAGACCGAGAACGCCTGTCAGCGGTGTTGCGTGAGACCAAGGGCACAATTTCAGTCGCAGAGGCCGCTGAAATTCTGGATATGCCTGGTTCTGGCACGGCTAAGCTACTGTCGCGTTGGGCAAAAAAGGGCTGGTTGTCTCGTGTCCGTCGCGGGCTATATATTTCTGTCCCATTGGAATCACGAACGGCTGATATCCCTCTCGAGGATGCCTGGGTCATCGCGGATAAGCTTTATAGCCCTTGTTATATCGGGGGGTGGACTGCTGCGGAATATTGGGATTTAACAGAACAAATATTCCGAACAGTGATTGTCATGACGACTGGGCGACCTCGAGAGCGCAAGCCGATAATCAAAGGTACCGGGTTTTTATTAAGGACAGTGTCGGATAAAGCCATGTTCGGGCTGAAGGCAGTCTGGCGAGGGCAGGTAAAAGTTAATGTATCTGATCCAACTCGCACAATTCTCGATATGCTTAACGACCCAAAGCTGGGCGGCGGTCTGCGTTCGACGGTAGATATGTTCATCAATTACATGCGTTCCGAGAAGAAAGATCTCGGGCTACTCATTGAATACGGGGACCAGTTAGGTAACGGAGCAGTGTTCAAGCGCCTTGGGTTCTTGCTGGAAAAGTATGCTGAGGATCAACCGGGTTTTATTGAGGCATGCCGGAATAGATTAACAACGGGTAACGCCAGGCTTGACACTACGGTAAAGGCAGAGAAGTTGGTAACCCGATGGCGGTTATGGGTGCCTGACCGATGGAAAAAGGAGTAATACTTTGATTGACAGACAGGATATTTGGGGTCAGCAGGATATTTGGGCTCAGAGTCCTTTAATTCAATCGCAATTACTTTGTACAAGAAGGGATGTAGCAGAATGACGGGAATCAGTTATAAGTATTTAAAATGGGGAGGATGGATATTATCCGTAGCGATAACGATCGCACTAATTGTATTTTTCTCTATTAACTGGATGGCGCCAGAGGCGTTAACCGCTGTATCTGTACTTGGAAGTATGCTGATTGGCATATATTCAATATTTATTCTTAGTGATCCCGCATCACGTACTACCCCCCTTAGTAATATTATATTGAAGTTGTTTCTAACGGCGACCCTGATTCTTTCTATTGAAGCAGTCCGTTTCATTGTTCATAGTGGCCCTTTAATGTCCGACCGTTACCTTCAGGTTGCATACTTGTGGGATGACAAGACTCAAGAATTGTTCCCGCCTGATTATGTTGATCATAAAAATATCAAGACATATATGAATATATCAGACTATTGGGCTCGATCTGCTATTAAACATTTAGAACAATATTCAAAAGAAGAAAATAATATTGAATCTATGGTGTTTAATACTGATATGACGGAGCTATTGTTGATAGATAACCTGGGGAGGCTATTTCATAATTCCTGGATTGTTCGCCAGATTGAGTTGCCATCAGTATTGTACGGTGGAAAATATAGTGCAATCAGCTGGGATGATAATGTTAATAAAAACACATTAGGTGCTAAACAGATTGAAGGCTTGCAGGATAATTGGTTTATTAATTACCTTGAGAAAGACTTTCAATTGGTTGTTCCACCCGATGTGGAGGTATCGATCCGCCGAGGTATAAAGACTGCCAGTGAGCGGGCGGGAACCGAAATCTTTTTTGATGGGCGTTATTGCGATCTCACGATCGCTATTGAAGGTGTTACTGGAACCCCCAGGGTTGATTTAGGGGAAACGATAAATTCCGCTGTAGTTCTAGTTAAGCTAACTAGTGATTGCACACCATTTTTGCGAGGCCATCCAGATACAAAATCACGACGCCAATGGATAAAGGAAATAACCGGTTCGCTTTTACGTGAATTCCAGTATGTTGATACCGCCCGTAAAAAATGATTTATATATCAGGGGGTAGATCCCAGTTATTGCCAATATTAGAGAAAAATGGTGCCTGGCACAGATAATCGGCACATTGATTCAAGTTATTGATTAATATGGCAATATAGGATTGTCAGCGAGTAATCTGGCATTGTTATATGGTTGTCAGTTGACAACCAGCCAGTATGGCATAAAATTCAGGGGTGAGATGAAGGATAAACATCCAGATAAGGATATCTGGAAAGCCGTGCAATTTGCCATCGATGCGGGCTGGGCGGTTAAACCAGGCAAAGGACACTGCTGGGGCATACTGATCTGCTCCCACAATGACAAAGAATGTCGCTGTGGTGAGTTTTGCAGGATGTCCGTGTGGCGCACGCCCCGAAGTGCCGGCAATCATGCAAAAAATATCCTGGTGAAAGTCAATGGCTGTATCCATATGAGTGATGAAGATGAGTGAATACGAGTTCACATTGACGTTTAATCTGGCGAACGATATCGATGAAGATAGTCTCCTCGATACCTTGTTCGGGCATGGTTGTGATGATGCCCTGGTGGGGACCGGCACGGCAGGCCGTGTTGCGCTCGATTTTAGCCGTGAAGCGCCCCATGCCATGCAGGCACTGGAGTCTGCGATCCAGAATGTGGAGAGCGCGCTGCCTGGCGCAGCGTTGATTGAGGTCAAACCAGACCTGGTAGGTGTCTCCGATATCGCGGCTGCAATGGGTTGCTCGCGACAAAACATCTATAAGTTTTACGTGAAGCGATTTACATCTCACTTTCCTGATCCAGTTTATGCGGGTAAAAACCCACTGTGGCATTTTTTTGATGTGGTGCTGTGGGCCACTAAATTCCAGAAAAAACCAATTTCACTGGAAGTCATTGAGATGTCCAAAGTTGCCTACAAATGGAACCTCCAGCTTCAGACAGAGAAGCTAAACAAACAGGTACCAGGTACGAATGGCGCTTAGTTAAGACCTATAATGCAGTAAATGCCGTCATTCCGGCGCGCCCGAACAAAGTGACCAAGTGCCCTTGGGGTGAAGGCCGGAATCCAGAAAGCGCATGATGTAAACACCCTGGATTCCGGGTCTCCACTTCGTTGCGCCCGGAATGACAGTTTTTTATTTAACTAAGTGCCATTCGTACCAGGTACTGTTTTTCGCTGATATAAGTCATATATGCTGCCTGGCACCGATTACTCTGTTAATTCCCCTTATATTACACACAGCTGCAACAGCGCACGCTTTCATTGCGCGCCACTATAATAATTAATTAGGCTCAGAGAGCAATTGTGTGATGGGGGTCACATCCTGGCACATTGAATATTTTACCTGTCTCCAAATAATTCAATTTTGGTCTGAAAGCACCGTAAGCTTTTGTTTTTATAAGGTACGTATGTCACATTCCTGCAGGGTAACAGGTCACCTCAATCGCGTGCGCTAGTTGTGCGCGTTTTTTAAAGTGGTTGGCTAATGTTTAGCAATAGGACCACACTGACACCGGAGGTAACACCACATGAAAAAGCGCAACTTATTACTTAGTGCATCACTCATCACATTAGTGCTGGGAATTTCTGTTTCATCCGTGAATGCAGAATTACAGTATGTCGAAGTAGAGAAAGGCGAACGTCAGGCAGTTCACTCAAATATCATTCGTGAACGTGCCAAGGCGAATGCGCAGGCAAATTTAAACTATGACTACGTTTATAATAACGCTGGAGTTTCCTACCAGGTGCTACTCGGTCAACAAATTTCCCAACTAGCATCAATGACCTCCTCACTGGCTAATCAAATAGCGCGGCAAGCTAACTCAGACCCGGCTTACGGCCCGCAGCTATCTATTGCCCCTGTCGTTAATTCATCCACACATGTAACAAACATTTACGGTCCGACTGGAGTCAACGTCAAGACAGTACGGACATTACTCAATTATCGCCTCATGATAGCGGGTAACCCCAATATTAAAGTGGGAAAAATACACGATAAAGATAAGTACGTTTTGGTGGAGCTAGTCACCCTTAACGGTTCACTGGTTGGCAAGTATCAAGTCAGTAAACAGAATGGCCAGTGGACGACCAACCAGCGCTAATTTACTAATGACAGGCACCAGACAATTATCATATTCTACAGGAGAGTCACCATGTTCACGAAATCACAAGCAGAGTTTTTAGTAAAGAATCTATTAGTAGCCATTTTAATATTCGGCGCCAATAGTCTGTCGGCTGAGGAGGATCTGAATGCCGACATTGAAGAATACCCTGGTGAATTTGTTGATCAAGCCGAAGAAAAGAGTAAAGCGATCGCCAAATCACAGCCGAATAAATGGGTGGAGCCAAAACAACTGGTTGTGCTGCGGGGCCCAAAGCGCACGGTCAGTGTTGGCAAGTTTACCACGACTGGTGCCTTCAACAGTAAATACGGTGCCTGGGATATCGGTGGTGGTTTACAGGCTATGCTGACCAAAGCGCTATACGATTCCAATCGTTTTGTTGTTGTTGAACGGGCAAATTTAACCGATGTGCTGACTGAGCAACAATTAAAAGCCAGTGGTGTTTCAAACCGCGAGACCGGCCCAAAGTTCAATAAGGTAATTGGTGCGCAGTTCATAGTTTATGGCGCAGTGACAGAATTTGGTTACCGTGATAGTGGTGGTGGCATCAGTGCTGGATTGATGACTAATAACTTCTTTAATGGTGCACTATCAAGCCAGTCGTCTCGAGGTACAATTGCTTTTGATATTCGTGTTGTCGATACCACTACCGGTCAGGTAGTTCGCTCACATACCGTGCGCGAAACTATTGAGGCTTCAGGGTTTGATGCTTCTATTGGTTATCGTGGTGTGAGCTTTGGTGGCAATAAGTTCCAGAAGTCTCCACTGGGTCAAGTTTCCCGTCTCGCCATCAACAGATCAGTCCAGTTGATCAGTAGAGACCTTCAAGGTACTCAATGGAAAGGTAATGTGGTCGATGTCGATAACAATGAGATCTATATTAATGCTGGTCATAATGCGGGTGTTAAAGTGGGTGACACATTCAATATAGAACGTGTCACGAAGCGGTTTACTGACCCTGTCACCGGAGAAATCCTGGGCACTCGTAAGAAGAAACTTGGTAGCATTAAGATCACCGGGGTTGACGCTAAATTGGCCTTTGGTACTTATACTGCGAGTAATCGTAGTATAAAGCCACGCCGTAGTGACATTGTTGTCGAAGCACGCTAAACGGCAATAACTCTATCGGGGTAGAGGCAGATGAAAATCAACTCAAATCGGATATTTCTAATCGTCATGGTCATCGGCCTGTTCCTGCAGGCCGGGACAGTCCTTGCAAATGATGAAGAGGGAATTAACAACGCTAGTGGCCAGGAAGTTAAAAATGGTGGCGAACAAGCTGGAAAGGACGATGATGATAAAAGTAATGCAGATTATCGTATAAATACAGAGCGTGCCAATACATTACGAAAAGATTCTACAACCCGGACACGTGATGGCCTGGGTTATGATGACGTTAATAATGGCACCACCACCACTACTACTACAACCACAGGTACAAATGTTGGCACTCAAATTAATCAACTCGGCAGCATGCTGGCAACGATGTCCTGCAAGAATGGTGAGACTCGAACAGTAGATAATTCAGGCAAAGATGTAGTCTGGCCAGCCATGGCAGAACCTAAACCACCGCGTATTTATACGAGCTCTGCGTCTGGGCATGGCCATTATAAAGTCGATGGTGCCGAGGATTTATTTAATAAACTGGGCAAATTAAAACTCCCTGGTCCCGGTGGTAAGGTATTTAAGGTTGGTACCATGGTCGGTAAGGCGGCAAGTAAAGCGGCCGATAAATGGGCGAAACAAAATGCCGGGAAACTCGTTGACCTGACGGTGAAGATAGACCGCATGAAGGTTGAACTTCAGTGCGCGGCCATTGAGGTGTGTACAGATGGTGCGTGGGTTGCGGGTGGTATGGCGCCGATTGATGGATCTGAAAAGCGCTCCTCATTAAAGCCAAAAGTATATCGAACCAGGCAAAGCATTGGGGGTAAAGAGGTACCAGGGCATGTTCGTCGTGCAATAAATGCGGCAAGACCTCTGTTTAATGCCTATGATGCCTATAGAGCAGACCCCTGCAGTGGAGGTAGTTCCTCAGGTGGTACAGGAGGGGGTAAAGGTGGTGGTACTACTACAGGTGGTGGTACCAAGGTTGCTACTGGTGGCGGTGGTGGTGGCAAGGCAGCAGCTAAAAATTGCAAACCCATCTTAGATGAAATTAAGGCAAATAAGAAACAACAAAAAGTCGTCAATGAGCAACATATACAAGCGCAATTGGTTGTGCTTGACCTGGATGTTAAGTTGGCTAAAGCCCGGCTAGACGAGGTAAATGAAAAATCACCGGTTGAGGCTCAATTGACGGCTGCAAATAAAGAGCTCGCCGCTGCCAAAGCAGCACTTCAGCGTTTAATCGACTATTCCAGGGATGCGTTCAATCCCGATTTTGGTGCCGCTTTAAAACGGGCCGACAAGCGGGTAAAAACAGCAAAGGCAAATGTTAAGAAACTTACGGCAAAGCTTAAGGCGATCACCGCTAAATACCAGGCTATCATAACCAGGATTAAAGGCGAGATTGTCGCTGCCAGGAAAAAGGTCGCCGAGCTCAAAAAGAAGTTAGATAGACTCAGGAAAGAAGAAGAGGTCCTTTGGGATAAATATAGCGAATGTTTACAAGGTAATTAAAAGAAGTAGGTTCCAGACACGAATGGCACTTAGTTAAGACCTATAATGCAGTAAATGCCGTCATTCCGGCCTTCACCCCAAGGGCACTTGGTCACTTTGTTCGGGCGCCCCGGTATGATGAAGTATTTGATTGATAGCATCATTTATGGAAATTTCGTGGGGATCCTCCCTCAGACTCTGGCCCTTATTATTCTATTACCCCCTGTTATCACGCGAATTCTGCGCATTATTGTCTGTAGACAGGCTCTGGCATAGATCACCATGCTTATTGGGCCTGCATATTCATTGCCATATCTGGTTTTTCATCCCTAATACCAAAGTACTAGCTGCTGTCCATGTAAACACTAGGTTCTTCCGGGTTTCAGGGTGTAGGATCCGGCACATAGTTGGGGTCAGAAAATAATTGTTTCTAATATGGGGGATAAAGACATGAAACCACCTGTACATCGTGCACTACAGCAAATATTCTTCGCATTCTTACTGCTGATCACCAGCCAGGCCGCTGTCGCCGCTGTTAGTATATTCCTGAATATTCCCGGTATTCCGGGTGAATCTGTTGATGCTGCCCACATCGATGAGATCGACATATTGTCCTGGGGACAATCCGCCAGCAATGTCAATACAGGACCGGTGCTGTTGCCGCTGACGGTTAGCAAGTATACCGATAAGGCATCACCTTTGCTCACTCAGCATGTGCTGGAAGGGACCCGCATCCCGGAAATGTGGATCATCGTCAGGTCGGCCGGCCTGGTCCCACTTGAATACCTTACCGTGAAGCTTTGTGATGCGAATGTAATCTCGATAAAAACGGGTGGTAGTGCTGCAGATGCCAGACTGAAGGAGACGGTTACCTTCAGTGCCGTCGGGTACAGAATGACTTACACTCCACTAAGACCAGACGGTAGCCCAGACATACCGATCTCCTACTCATACGGTGGTTGTTAGAGTGTAGCCATGCAACTGCCCATTCGCTGTTTTATCGGCCTATCGATACTGATTTTTCTGTTACCTGTCACCCAGGCAGGAACACTCATGATCCGGGGTAGTACTCTTGATCAGGCCTTTGCCTATGAACTGATACAACTGCCGGACGGTACGGTATTTTCCATGAGTACCCTGAAGCTGGCGGGGCGATTTGAGGATTACCTGCCGAACGATACCCTGCGCTATAACGTAGTAACCGGGACACTATCGCGCCATGTCGCGGTGTCACCTTTTCAATTATTAACAGCAGTACCGGACTATAGCAAGCTTATTGAACCTCCGCCGTTTGAAGGTATCAACCGTATTAAGGACATCGCCATCTACGACGGGCCAACGAGCTTTTTCTATACGTCATTTCCCAGCTACGCATTTGGTGCGGATGAACTGGATGTGGCGGGCGCACTGATTTATGTCGGGGATGTTTTCCCTATGTACACTGCGCTGCAACCAGGCGTAAGCCCGATACAACCTGATACAAATGGTAATGGTATTCCGGACAACCTCGAAGAGGTGCCCGATCTGAATCTCGATAGTGTGGTCAACAGTCTTGACCTGGGGATCTTGATGAGTCGTTGGGGAAGCAACGACAGGGCCACGGACTTCAATAACGATGGCATCGTGAATGTCCTCGATCTCGAATACCTGCTGGCGGCCATGAAATAGGTACCGGGTACGAATGGCACTTAGTTAGAATGATTCGTGCCAGGCACCATTTTCCGCTAATATTCCTCGTAATTTCTATGACGCGAATCATACTGATCGTTTTTTTCCTGTACATGCCCAATACCGGCCTGGCGCAGGGCGATGCATTGCCACCATTGGCGGATATGCATGTGCACTACAAGTGGAGTCAGGCCGAGGTCACCACACCCGAGCAGGCGATGCAGGCCATGCTGCGTAATAAGGTGGCATTGGCGGTGGTCTTCGGTACGCCACCGGAGCTGGTACTTGATTTACAAAGTAGCAAGAGTCTGCAGATTGTGCATTTCTACCAGCCCTATATAGCCCCTTTTCTGAAGTCAAACTGGTTTCGTAATAAACGTGTGCCCGATGCGGTGCGCAAGGCGCTGGCCAGTGGCAAGTACCGGGGGGTCGGCGAGATCCATATATCTGATGGCATTGGCCCGCGGATGGATAGCGAGATATTCAACCAGGTGTTGCAGATCGCTGCGCAATTCGATGCGCCGGTAAACCTGCATACCAATGCCTCGAGTTTTGAATACATGCGCCGCATCTGCGCCAGACACAGCAAGACGCGTTTTATCTGGGCCCATGCCGGCGGCCTGCAGGCAGAGGCTGTCGGCAAGCTGCTGTCTCAGTGCAACAATGTCTGGGTAGAGTTCTCCGCGCGTGATCACCTGAAAAGTGTCGGTGGTGTGCCGGTGGCAGATGACAATGGAAACCTGCAGAAGGGCTGGCTGGCGCTGATGCAGCGCTACCCTGACAGGTTCATGATTGGCAGTGATCCGATCTGGCCGGTTAGCGAGATTGATTCATGGCACACGGCCGATACCGGCTGGAACACGGTGGATGAAGTGTATGCCTACCATCGTCGCTGGCTAAAGACATTGCCGGCCGGGCTTGCGGAGAAGGTGCGTTACCGTAATGCCGTGGATCTCTTTAAAGATAATTGAAGAGAAGTGAGAAATGTGTCCGGGCTCATTACTCTTGATATTAAAATCAGATATAGTGAATATTAGTCATGGTGCGCCCTGATCCCGCTTTACGAGGAGATGATTTTGGACACTGAATCTGACACTGACAAGATTGATATGTTCGTCAAGGCAGGGAATTATCACGCCGCATTTAATATTGCTATCTCGGCACTTAACGAGTGTCACAGAAATAAAGATCAAGAGGGCGCCGATAAATTCGTCGGCATCATTAAAGAGATCACCCGGGTGCTCGCCAGGGAATTTTCCAGCAAAGAATCCCAGCGGCCGGAAGATGGGGACTGAATGCCGGAAAACGTGAGGACCCCATTGATTTTGTCAGCTGTGGATGGTATTCGTGTATATATAGAAGGGAATCACCTGGAGAGTTACTATGGCGGATACATTTGTCTGGAAGTCTGATCGGCCCTGGCCGAACGTACGACTCAAAACAGCGGCTATTGTAGGACATACCACATCGACCAGTACACGCCTGTGGTTCAGAACAGGCCGGCCGGGTACCTTCACCATTGTCTTGTATCCCACCTCTATATTGCAGACAGATGCAATGCTGGCGGGGTTCAGCGAGGTGCCCTTTAGCCTGGATGATCTCCCCGCCGAGGCCCGCAGAATTTCATTTACTATAGCGGATTATAGTCAGGATACGACCTATGTGGTTGATATCGACCAGCTCTCGGCTTTGACGGAGTATGGTTATGCTTTGCATGGCCGCGATGATAACAACAATATGCGCATCCTGCTGGGTCAGGACCGTGACTATACCTTCCGCACGCTGCCGGATACGACGGCGCCATTGTCCTTCGGTTTCTACTCCTGTCACATGCCTTATAAACAAACCGTGTTTGGCAACACCAATCTTGTGAACATGGAGATGTGGGACTGTTTTAACCAGGTGCTCACCAGGCACTATGCAACAGATTTGCATTTTGTTATCGGGGGTGGTGATCAAGTCTATGTAGACGGCGTCAAGAGCCTGAGCATCTGGAAGTTTCTCAACAAGGTCATGCGGAAAGAGGATGGAACACTGTTGCCGGATAAAGATGCGATGGTGAGCTGGTATCGTGATATTCATCGCGGCTATTGGGGCTTCCGGTCACTGCAGAAATGTTTCTCCCGATACCCTACCTATATGATGTGGGACGATCATGAGTTGGGCGATGGCTGGGGGTCATACGTTTTGTCAGATGATAACGACGATGAACTGGATGAAGTATTACCAGCTTTAGAGCAGCAGGGGCTCAGTCGTGCTGATGGCCTGACGTTGCTGGAACGCATGGCCGAGGCTGGCAAACAAGCCTACGAGGAATATCAGCATAGTCATAATCCCGTGACGCCTGCGGATCGCTACGACTATCATTTTACGACAGGCAACAGCACTTTCTATTTTCTCGATGGCAGGGGCAATCGGGACATCAATCGCCAGTCACGACGCGTCCTGGGTAGCGCGCAATATAATCGCTTTAAGCAGTGGCTTGCCGCACTTGATCCTGCAACAACACAGTACCTTTTTGTTGTTTCCGCCGTTCCAATGGTGCATCTGGCTTCAGTTATTGCGAATGCGGATGACGGCGTATTAGCGGACATCGCCGATATGCAGGATGATCTGCGTGATGCCTGGGAGCATAAACTACATGACTCTGAGCGTCGCGGCCTGCTTCGAGCCTTGTTTGATGCGGCCGACCGGGGCATCCGTATCTGTATCCTGAGTGGTGATGTACATACGTCGGCGGCATTTCGATTGACAGACGATCAGACAGGGAAAGTCATTTACCAGTTAACCTCCAGTGCTATCACGTATAACAAACCGCGGCTACTGGCCTGGCTTCTTGGTAAGGCGGTGGCCGATGAGGGTCATTCCGATGACGGCTATACTTTTGAGCGTTTGGCGCTGTATACCGATAGTAATTTTTCCATAGTAAAAGTCGATCCGGACAGTGATCGGGTATGGTTTCAGTTATATGGAAAACAGACGGTGTCTGATCCTTACGAGGAGAATCCGGCCCCGGATCTGCCAATGACGCACGCCCTCACTAAGCTGGAATTGCGGTTTGATTAAAGTGAATAGTGACAGCCAAATAACAATTAATAATATTAATGTGCAGATTATCCGCAAGGACATAAAAAATCTGAACTTACGTGTGACCCCGCCGGAGGGTGGTGTGCGAGTGTCTGTGCCGCGATACATGGATGATGAAACGGTTCGACATATTGTGGTAAAGAAACTCCCCTGGATCAGAAAACAACAGATCCGCATCGCCAGTCAACCAGGGCAATCACTACCGGAAATGTATACGGGTGAAAGTCACTACTATTTTGGCAAGCAATACTTGCTGGACGTCATAGAACGGCATGGAAGGCATAAGGTCGAACTGAATAATAATTCCAGAATATCCCTCTATGTTCGCCCCGGAACACCGGCTGAAAAACGTGGCCTGGTTTTAACGCGGTGGTATCGGCAGCAAATTAAAGAGGCTATTCCGGATCTTATTCAAAAATGGGAACCGATTATCGGTGTTAAGGTCAATGAGTGGAGAATTAAACAAATGAAAACCAGATGGGGTTCATGCAATATTACCGCAAGCCGTATATGGTTAAATCTGGAATTGGTAAAAAGACCTGTAGAATGTCTGGACTATGTTGTCGTGCATGAAATGGTGCATTTGCTTGAGCGATGCCACAATGATGACTTCAGGGCCTATATGGATAAATTTCTACCACACTGGCGATTACATCGTGATGCCCTGAATGTTATAGCACTGTAATAATCAGCAAATATCAGAAGGTCATCATGCTTATAGTACTCTCACCCGCAAAAAAACTGGATGTCGATACCCCTGCCTTCAAGGAACGTAAGAATGGGGCATATAAAATGATCGGCATTTACGCCAAACGTGCCCGTGGCCTGATGAGCCGTTACATCATACAGAACAGGTTAAGCAACCCTGAAGATATGAAGGACTTTGATGCTGAAGGTTACAAGTTTAATATGCGCCAATCCAGTAGAAATACCTGGGTATTTACCCGCTAGCGTTCATTTTAATAATATATCCATGATTCACGGAAGCGTGCTTTTTCGGCTTGAATTTCCGTATATTTGACCCTATATATGTACTTAGCCATGTATAATGGCTGACGTATACACGAGGAAATCCACTGTAATAAATGTTAGTGTCAATATCCAAATAGCAGTTGGAGGGTAAATTATGGAAGTCGCTACTATTGTCGTGCTGGTCCTTCTTGCCGCCGTTGTATTCTATATTGTCGGTATTTTTAATCGACTGGTGACGTTACGTAATCGTTATAAGAATGCCTTTGCCCAGATAGAAGTACAGCTAAAACGCCGTTATGACCTGATCCCGAACCTGGTAGAGACTGCAAAAGGCTATATGAAACATGAACGTGAGACCCTGAACGCCGTGATCTCCGCACGTAACGCCGCCGTTAGTGGTCTGGCCGCTGCCGCTGCTGATCCAGGTAACACCGATGCGATACGTTCACTCAGTGGTGCAGAAGGTTCTCTGGCTGGTGCCCTGGGCAAGTTAAACTTTGTTATGGAAGATTACCCGGACTTGAAGGCCAACGAGAACATGATGCAACTCAGTGAGGAGTTGACGACAACAGAGAACAAGGTTGCCTTTGCGCGTCAGGCCTTTAACGATATGGTTATGGCGTATAATACTTACAAACAAACTTTCCCACCGGTCTATTTTGCGAATATGTTTGGCCATAGTCAGGACGCTACCTTGCTTGAATTTGAGGATAGTGAGGCCATACAGGCTGCCCCGAAAGTTTCCTTTTGACGTTAGCCTGAAGATCAATTCATGGACTTTTTCCAGTCTCAGGAGAATGCCAGGAAGAGCACCTTCCGCCTGATCCTGCTTTTTTCGCTCGCGGTCTTCTCTATTGTTGTGCTGACGAATCTATTGATTATGATTGTGTTCGGTTATGTAGATACCGAGATGATTTCAATAGAGGCCACCTTGAACCAGTTTGACTGGGCGGTATTTACCGGCGTTGGGGTCTTCGTTGTCGCGATTATACTACTTGGCAGTGCCTATAAAATATACAGTTTGTCTGGCGGCGGTAGCGATATCGCCGACATGCTTAGTGCTGAGAAGATTATTTATGGTCAGGATGATCTTAATAAGCAGAAGGTACTCAATGTCGTTGAGGAAATGGCGATCGCCTCTGGTGTTCCAGTCCCCCCCGTTTACCTGCTGGATGAGCCTGCCATTAATGCCTTTGCGGCCGGCTATAGTCCGGCAGACGCCATTATTGGTGTGACCCGGGGGACGATTGAACGCCTCGACCGGGATGAATTACAGGGCGTTATTGCGCATGAGTTTAGCCATATTCTCAATGGTGATATGCGTATGAATATTCGCCTGATAGGTATCCTGAACGGCATCCTTATTATTGGCCTTATCGGATATTACATACTTCGAAGCATGCGCTATTCATCAAGGCGTAGATCAAAGAATGATGGTGCGGGTGCACTTCTTGCGCTTGGTATTGGTCTGATCGTCATCGGTTACAGTGGCACTTTTTTCGGCAAGATGATAAAGGCGGCAGTTAGCCGGCAACGAGAGTATCTGGCCGATGCTTCGTCAGTGCAATTTACACGTAACCCGGATGGGCTGGCCAACGCGTTGAAAACAATTGGTGGTAGCAGTTATGGTTCACTGATCGAGAGTCCGGGCGGAGAAGAAATCAGCCACAGCCTGTTTGCAGAAGGGATAAGCACTTATTTTTCTTCGTTGCATGCCACCCATCCTCCTTTACCCGATCGCATAAAGCGGATAGAGCCTGGCTGGGATGGCAAGTTTAAAGCCAGCACAGAAGTTAGTGACAGCAAAGATGATACAAGTGGAGCTGAGACATCAGACAAGCCGGACAAGCAACAGGTTGTAGCGGCTGCCGCTATTCTTGCCAGTACACAAATTGATGCAGCGATAAAAGAGGTCGGGCAAACTAATCAGCACCACCTTATCGGCGCACGTCGCTTGCTGGACAGTTTGCCGGATAACATTCGTAGTGCCGCATATGATCCACATGCGGCACGCGCGTTGATATATACGCTGCTTCTGGATGAACAGGAGCAATACCTTGATGAGCAAATGGCGTATTTAAAACAGCAGACCGATGACGGTGTCTACGAGGCGGTAGAATCAATTCGTGGCAGCCTGGCCATGGCCATGCACATTGACAGATTGTTGCTGATTGATCTGGCCATGCCAGCCTTGCGCCAGCTGTCGATTGATCAGTACAAATTATTCAAGACGAACCTGCGGGCGTTGATTGCGATGGACAAGCAGGTGGAGTTGCTCGAATGGACGTTGCAACGTATCGTATTACAGAACCTTGACCGGGCATTTAATCTGAACAAGGTACCGGCATTTGGCCGGAAATCACTTGCCCAGGCAAGCCAGTCCTGCGAAGTCGTGTTTTCGACCCTTGCCAGGCTGGGTGGCCAGCAACAGCACAGTATTGAGGCGGCCTTTGCTGCCGCTACCGATATGGTGGACCTGCCAGGCATTTCATTGCAGGATGACAATCAAATGGACTTGCAAAAATTGAATGTGGCTTTAGCAGAACTGGCGCAGCTGGCGCCGTTAGTGAAGCCGATATTTCTGAAGGCCTGTGCGGCCTGTATAGTTGCGGACAAGTACATTTCTCAACAGGAAAGCGAGATGTTCAGAGCGACTGCCGTTACGCTTGATTGCCCGATGCCCCCAATAAGTATTCAATCCTGATGATTTGGCAGTCCCTGACCCGGTTCTCCGGTGTTATCTGAATGTTTAAAATAATCCGCAACTGGTTAGATCGCAGTGTTCTCAAACGCTCAACGATTACGCCGTCGCAGTGGACGCAGGCGTTTGCGCGGCTTCCGTTGCTTGGGAGATTAACGGAGGATGAAAAGGTCGATCTGGTAATGCTGGCAATTTTATTTTTAGATAAAAAAGCGATCGAAGGTGCTGGTGGTTTAGTGGTCACCCGACCCATGGCATTAATTATTGCCCTGCAAGCCTGTTTGCCCATATTAAAGCTGGGGCTGGATGGTTATAATGGCTGGGTGTCCGTGATTGTCTATCCGGCCGGGTTTGCGGCAAAGCGCGAAATCACGGATGAATATGGCGTGGTGCATCAGGTGCAGTCAGATTTATCTGGAGAAGCCTGGGTACGCGGCCCGGTGGTACTGTCCTGGGAAGGCACCGAGCACGCGGGTATTATTGATGGGCAGAATCTGGTTATCCATGAATTCGCACACAAGCTTGATATGCAAAATGGCACGGCCAACGGTTATCCACCCCTGCATACCGGGATGGATCATAAACAGTGGGTGGATACTTTCACCGCGGGTTTTGAGGACTTCCAGCGAAAATGTAATGATGGCGAATCGATCGGTATTGATGCCTATGGTGCCAGCTCACCGGCAGAATTTTTTGCCGTGTTTAGCGAGGTGTTCTTTGAACGGCCTGATATTATTCATCAGTGCTATCCGGCAGTTTATGCTCAACTTCGTCAGTTTTATCGGCAGGATCCCCTGGCACAACTGCCAGGACTATCAGCATGCTGATTGAAAAGCCTGGAAATTACCGTATCGGCTTCCATCATCTGGGCTTCCGTCCATTTTTCCTGCTGGGCACTATATTCGCTGTGGCCGTTGTGGCGATCTGGTTATGGATGCTGAGCTATCAGGGCGGCTTGCCTCGTGGCAATATGTCAGGTCCTGCGCAATGGCATGGACATGAAATGCTATTCGGTTATGCCCTGGCCATTATCAGCGGCTTTCTGCTCACTGCCGAACGTAACTGGACTGGTGTACAAACTCTGCACGGTGCGCCGTTGTTAATACTTGCCGCTCTCTGGTCACTGGCGCGTATTATGCCGTTCATCCCTCATCCCCAGGCCATCCTGATTATGGCGATACTGGATCTTACGTTTAACGGTTTGCTTTCTATTGCACTGCTATATCCTATCGTTAAGACCCGACAATGGAAGCATCTTGCTATCTGGATAAATATTTTATTGCTACTGGTGGCGAATGCGATATTTTATCTTGGAGTATTTAATAAACTTGATGACGGTAGCCGTATTGGTCTCTACATGGCCCTGTATATCATCATCGCCCTGATCCTGTTGATGAGCAGACGAGTGGTCCCATTTTTTATCGAAAGAGGTGTCGGCTACACGGTGACCTTGCGTAATCATCGCTGGATCGACTCTTCCAGTCTGGTACTGCTGCTGATATTTGTCATTCTGGAAGTATTTATTCTAGCACCGGCGTATGCGGCACTCATCGCCGCCGCGTTGGCTATCCTGCATGCCTGGCGTTTATGGGGCTGGTACACGCATGGCATATGGAAGAAGCCATTAATATGGAGTCTGTATCTTGCTTATGCCTGGTTGATCGCCGGTTTTGCCCTGAAGGCCCTGTCATACTGGAGTATGCTTGATCCCATGCTCGCCATTCATGCCTTTACCTATGGCGGTGTTGGCATGATGACTCTCGGCATGATGGCACGCGTTACGTTGGGCCATACCGGGCGTAATGTGTTTAATCCACCGCGGGCATTGTCACTGTTGTTTCTGTTATTGCTTACCGGTACCGTTATGCGCGTAGTGATGCCGATGCTGACACCGGACAGCTATGCCATGTGGATTATGCTTTCACAATGGATGTGGATAGCGGCCTTTAGTGGCTTTGTGCTGGTGTTCGCATCGATGCTGGTGAAGGCGAGAGTTGACGGAAAGTATGGTTAGCAGGCGACAGGACAAGAAAAACAGAGCTAGCGTATTAATTTATAAAACAATTTATTCTCCATTATTTTGATTTATATCAATGCATCCAGGCTGAGTATGGCCCATATTAATACAAGTTCCCGAGCATAACGACGATCCATAGGCCATTCATAAAGGAGGGTTATCATGAGTGAAAATATGGTTGATGTGACAATGCACCTCGATGAGGACATTCAGCACGAGGGTCGTGAGGCGTTACGCGATAAGATTCTGCAACAGAATGGTGTATATGCGGCGGCTTACCACGATGACAAGCCTCATCTTATGATCATCGAATACGATCCTGACACTATAAACTCCAGTATATTTTTGAATCTTGCGAAAGACAAAGGGGTCCATGCTGAGCTCATCAGTTTATAACCGATAAATGTGCTCTGACCCTGAGGGACCCCCACGAAATAGTGATCAAAAACAAATGCTTAGTGACAATCATCACTCGCGACGTCATTCCGGCGAAGGCCGGAATCCAGTTAGCCTTTTAATGTAACATAAGCAGTGACGAAGAATCTT
>BTQY01000043.1:0-16699 GCA_036986115.1 Gammaproteobacteria bacterium
CCCAGGGTATTGTACGGAAAAGGCCATCAACGGCAGTAACAGTAAACCACTGAGCAACCCGGCACACAACAGGATTATCGATATCGGGAAGACCAGTACCAGGAAGAGACACTTGACAGAGCGGAACACCATCGGAGCGGTACCATGAAAGAATTCCCGGGTGTTGAACGAGCCCCCCATGAGGCCCTGGGAACGCTGCTGGATCTTCTGGTGCCTGACACCGATCGCAGTTTGCGGGGTGGATTTGTAACGGAGTCGACTATTCCGATATAACGAGGCCACGCGCGTGACAAGTGCCGTCGCCGTAATGATGATTGCCCATATGCCATAGAAACGAGTCAACTCCGGTGCATGCACCTGAGAGAACGCCGTTGCCAGTGTGAATCCTGACGCTGTACCAAGCAAGGTATAGTTGATCACTGTTAATGGCGTGGCCCATTCCTGTAAAAATTTAATGCACGCATAGATCATTCCAGTGCAACCAAACAACGCAAAGGTGAGCAGCACACCAAGCCCGCCAACGATCAGGGTCAGGTCTCCCCTGAACAATGATTTCATGCCCAGGGATCCAAGTCCGAGATCCAGGTAATGCGAGATGCCGTAGGCAAACACGGCACCGATGACGGCAGGAATAACAATCACTTCACGAGACAACCAGGAGGTACGCCATCTTGCGGCCGAGCGCCATGCGCGTTCCGGGTGCCCCAGGTGAAAAAATGAGGCCAGCAAGCCCGCGATCAAAAATATCAATGCCATTACACTGCCGTAGAAATAGAACTGATGACTCTGTGGTGGCAACAACTCAACCACCGAATAACTCTCGCCAGTATAGAGTGCGAGGAACAACCCCTGCCCCACCCCGATAAGGGTCGTTAAGAATATGACTGAAAATGCAGGATGCATAAATAATCTCCGACTCGCCTACCAGCTTGTTACATCGTCTAGCGAAGGTTCTTCAATTCCAGGTTTCGGCAAGGAGCCTTCCTTCTTCAATGGGTTATCTGCCCGGATCAATTCATCCTCATGGATCTTGATCTGTGTCTTGCGTCTTGGTAAGTAATGATTAGCGGGTTTGGTGCCCCATTCAGGCATCAACTGATAACCGCCCTCTTCACGTATCGCAACTGATACTTCTGATCCTGAATCATGCACATCACCAAAGAGACGCGCACTGGTTGGACAAGCCAGCACGCAGGCAGGCTTGCGCTCAGATTCCGGCAGTGTCTCATCATAGATACGATCAACGCATAAGGTACATTTCTTCATCACCTTCTGATGTTCATCGAATTCACGAGCGCCATAGGGACATGCCCAGGAACAATATTTACAACCGATACACTTGTCATAATCGACCAGCACAATACCATCTATTTCCCGCTTGTAACTGGCGCCGGTAGGACATACAGGGACACAGGGTGGATCTTCACAATGCAGACAGGACTTGGGGAAGTGAACCGTCTCCGAATTTGGATATTCACCGATCTCAAATGTCTGCACGCGGTTAAAAAATGTCCCGGTTGGATCTTTACCATACGGTTGATCATCAGACATAAAGCCGGCCACACCGGATGTGTTCCACTCCTTGCAACTGGTGACACAGGCATGACAGCCCACACACACATTCAAATCTATGACTAATGCCAACTGTGTCATGTCTTATATCATCCGCTAACGTCTGATGATCCTGCCGGCAACATAGGCAAGCCATGAGCCGGTGCGTTTTTCCTGCCCCGGGAATGGTTTCATAGTGTCAAATTGCGGGTAAGTGATTTTCTCTTCATCATCATCGGCCTTGTACACACGGACACGAACGTCATACCATCCGGCCTGACCAGTCACTGGATCAGAATTGGAGAGATGCTCACCATCCGGACTAGCAGGCAGTTCTTCAGAAATCAAGTGGTTCAGCAGAAAGCCTTTTTGCGATTCATTGGCATCCGGTGTCAGGTTCCATGCACCCGAGACCTTGCCGATGGCATTCCAGGTCCACACCGTGCCGGGTTCAACGGCCTCGGAGAAACGGCACATGCAGCGTGTCTTGCCCCACATGGATTCAACCCAGATCCAGTCACCATCAGCAAATCCACCCCTGTCGCCAAGATCCGGGCTCATATACAGGTAGTTATGGCTGTGAATCTGCCGCAACCAGGCATTCTGCGAGTCCCAGGAATGATACATGGCCATCGGCCGCTGGGTCAGCGCGCTCAACGGATACTTTTGTTTGTCCGTCAGTTGCACCTCAAGTGGCTCAGAGTAGAACGGCAGCGGATCGAAGTGGGTCTCGATACGTTGACGCAGATGATCCGGTGGCTGTTTACCACTGGTCTTTCCCTGCGCTGCCAGACGAAATTGCTGCAGCACCTCGGAATATACATGGCACAGGATGGGTTCTGCATACCGCGTCAGGCGGTGATACTGCGACCATTCGAGGTAGCCCTTGTTCCAGTTGCGCATGTACTGATAAGACTTCGGCAACTCGTACTGGAACACGCAATTGTTTTTCTCATACATTTCCCATTGATTGGGATTCGGTTCTCCGCGCATGAACTTTTCGCCACCCTTGCCGCGCCAGCCCGCCAGAAAACCAATGCCGGAGCCGGGCTCGGTTTCATAGTTCACAACAAAATCAGGATAGTCGCGATACTTACGGTCGCCTTTGTTATTTACAAATGCCGGCAATTTCAGACGTGAACCCAGCTCGATCAGCACCTCCTGAAACGGCTTGCAGTCACCCTTCGGCGGCACCACAGGAATACGTACTGAATCTATCGGGCCTTCGAACTCAGAAATCGGCCTGTCCAGCATGGACATAACATCATGGCGTTCAAGGTAAGTGGTATCAGGCAACACCAGATCGGCGTACTGCACCATCTCCGACTGAAAGGCATCACAGACGATAATGAACGGGATCCTGTATTCACCATCTTCATTCCTGTCATTCAGCATCTTGCGAACTTCGACAGTATTCATGGTCGAATTCCAGGCCATGTTGGCCATAAAGATCATCAGTGTATCGATTGTATAGGGATCGCCACGCCAGGCATTCGTGATCACATTGTGCATCAGGCCATGCACCGATAATGGGTGCTCCCAGGAAAAGGCCTTGTCGATCCGTACTGGATTACCCTCGTCATCGACAAATAAATCATCCGGCTCGGCCGGCCAGCCCAGGGCCATTCCGCCTAACGGCATTTCCGGCTGCACGCCTTCCGGTCCCTTTGGTGTTTTGGCACAGGGCGGAATAGGCCGCGGGAATGGCGCCTTGTGTCTGAAGCCGCCCGGGCGATCAATCGTTCCCAGGATGGTCATTAATATGGACAACGCACGAATCGCCTGGAATCCATTCGAGTGTGCGGCCAGGCCGCGCATGGCATGGAACGATACCGGGTTACCGGTAATAGTCTCGTGATCCTTCCCCCAAACATCTGTCCAGGCAATTGGTAATTCAATCTTCTGGTCGCGCGCAGTCACGCCCATTTCATAGGCCAGGCGACGAATCGTATCAGCAGATATGCCAGTAATACTTTCTGCCCATTCGGGCGTGTATTTTTGTACTCGATCGACCAGCAACTGGAAGGACGGCTTGACAGGCGTACCATCATGAAGCTTGAACCCACCCATCAGGCGTGGATCGGCTGACTTGCTATGAGTAATGACGGGTTTGTCGCTGATGCGATCCCACCAGAGCTTGTTCTGTGGATCAAAACAGCCCTCTTCTTCCGGCACTTCAGTGCGTACAAACATTCCAAACTCATCACTTGCTTCGTTCATATTTACGAGCTGTGCTGAATTGGTGTATTGAGTCAGAAATTCCCGGTCGTACAATCCCTGCTTGATGATTTCATTAATCAGTGCCAGCAGCAATGCACCATCCGTCCCCGGCTTGATCGGAATCCATTCATCGGCAATAGCAGAGTAGCCGGTGCGCACCGGGTTGATGGAAATAAATTTACCGCCGTTGCGCTTGAATTTTGCCAGCGCAATCTTCATTGGATTGGAATGATGATCTTCGGCAGTCCCTATCATGACAAATAGCCTGGATCGATCCAGGTCCGGGCCGCCAAATTCCCAGAATGATCCGCCGATGGTATAGATCATGCCAGCCGCCATATTTACCGAACAAAAGCCGCCGTGAGCGGCATAGTTGGGGGTACCAAACTGTTTGGCAAACAGACCGGTCAGCGCCTGCATCTGGTCGCGGCCGGTAAACAAGGCGAATTTTTTCGGGTCGGTCTTACGGATCTTTTGCAGGCGCTGTTCGATGATCTCGAAGGCCTGCTCCCATTCGATCGGCTCAAATTCACCGTCACCTCGTTCCGCACCCGGCTTCCTTAATAACGGCCTGGTCAGGCGTGCCGGTGAATACTGTTTCATAATGCCCGAGGCGCCCTTGGCACAGATCACGCCTTTATTCAGCGGATGCTCAGGATTTCCCTGGATGTAGCGCACCTCGCCATCACGCAATGTGACCCGAATGCCGCAGCGACAGGCACACATATAGCAGGTCGTATTCTTGACCTCGATGCGTCCACCGTCAGACGTTGCAGGAGCAGTACCTGGCATTGTTCGCTAACCCTTCATAGTAGTATTTAAGCATTCTCTAATATTCTGTGTGTCAGCACAATCACACGTCCTGATAGGCTATTAAAATTCAATTATGCCGGTGACTTTCCCTTTATTATTCATGGTGTTATAGAATATTATTGAACTAAAACTCACCGCCTAACAGGTAAAATGATACCTTGCTGAGCTCAAGAATAACGTTCCTGGCGGCATCATAATCCTGCCACCAGCGTTCAGGGAGTGGTTCATAGGGAGTGCTAACCACCACTATATCAGCATTAGGCAACAAGTCTTCAAAGACCATTTGCACGCGCCTGGTATGATAGGCAGAGGTGACAATCAGTAGTTTTAACGGCTTTTGTTGTAAATGTTTGGCAAGGGCCCTCGCCTCCGCCATGGTGCTGATGGACTGCTGTCCGAAATAGCCGATGGCATGTGCTGGTACGCCTTTTTTAAGCAGTATCTGCCGATATATTTGCGCCCCGTTCTGCAGGGATATGCCGATTTCTTCGAGATCGGCCTGTTGCGGGTGGGGACGTGCGCGACTGATAAGGACTTGCGGGGCATAGGCCTGGTTATACAGATCCGCGCCATAGCGTGCGCGGGAATAATTGCCGGAAAGCAGGATAATAATATCGGATTGAACCGGCCTGGTATCGAGCTTTAACCAATAAACGGCAAAATATACCCCGATAACACTGACGAGCAGTATGAGAATACTAAGCACACCAATGATTTGGAAAAAACGCCTGATCACCTGCAAATTATAACATTAGTGGGTATCGTATCTCGTATTTCCATGCAAACCATTCCATGCAAACACATCATCTAACACAGGGTATGACCAGACTGGCTCGTCATCCACATGCCAGATATCATGCCAGTCACTGCTCTCAAGCATGCCGGCCTGAAGTCCGGCAAGAAAACCATCCCCTTCCCAGGAGTCCTGGTACCAGCTCCCGCCATAAGCCAACGTTCCATGGACAACGATCGTAGTCACCGCAACCTCTCATTGGGTTCAGAGAGCAATTTTCTTTACTATACCCCAACTTCAATCAAGTGCAATCATTCGGTGAACGCCCGAAGGGCCGGCAATCCTTTCGTCCTCAACGCTTTTCACGCGCCAACGGTGCGTGCTCTAAAATGGTCGGTGCGCGACCAGAACAAACAAAGTGCGTTCAGGAAGTACCTAATGAAACGCCGTAGGCGGTTCTAAGGTGAAAGGGTGAACCGTGACCGTTTGTCCTGTGGACAAACACTTCAGAACCCTACGGGTTCATCAAGCACTCACTGAACCTGCGTTGCAGGTTCTGGTCGCGCAGCACAGTGAACGCCCGAAGGGCCGGCAATCCTTTCGTCCTCAACGCTTTTCACGCGCCAACGGTGCGTGCTCTAAAATGGTCGGTGCGCGACCAGAACAAACAAAGTGCGTTCAGGAAGTACCTAATGAAACGCCGTAGGCGGTTCTAAGGTGAAAGGGTGAACCGTGACCGTTTGTCCTGTGGACAAACACTTCAGAACCCTACGGGTTCATCAAGCACTCACTGAACCTGCGTTGCAGGTTCTGGTCGCGCAGCACAGTGAACGCCCGAAGGGCCGGCAATCCTTTCGTCCTCAACGCTTTTCACGCGCCAACGGTGCGTGCTCTAAAATGGTCGGGGCGAAAGGATTTGAACCTTCGACCCCCACAACCCCATTGTGGTGCGCTACCAGGCTGCGCTACGCCCCGATTAGTAATAACAGGAATATCCGACCATCTGTCGCCGTTGGCTCCGGCGGCGGCTAGTTTAGCAAATTGCGATTTGAATGAGAAACGTTAGTAACGTTTCAGAATGTTGAGTACTTCTTCCAGCTCCATGCGCATCTGGCGGATGATCTGCTTGCTCTGATTGACATCATCACGAGCTGCCTCACCGGACAGACGTTGTCGTGCGCCACCAATAGTAAAGCCCTGTTCGTATAGCAGGCTGCGGATCTGGCGGATCATGATGACATCCTGGCGCTGGTAATAACGGCGATTACCACGACGTTTAACCGGTTTTAGCTGCGGAAACTCCTGCTCCCAGTAGCGCAATACGTGCGGCTTCACCGCACACAGTTCGCTTACCTCACCGATAGTGAAATAACGCTTGCCTGGGATGGGGGGTAATTCGTTATTATTCGAGGGTTCCAGCATATGCTTCCACGCGGGATTTCAGTTTCTGCCCAGGACGGAAGGTCACTACACGGCGTGCCGTGATAGGAATTTCTTCGCCCGTTTTGGGATTACGTCCAGGCCGCTGGCTTTTATCACGCAGGTCAAAGTTTCCAAAGCCGGAAAGCTTCACCTGGGCGCCCGTTTCCAGTGACGAACGGATTTCTTCAAAAAAATACTCCACGATCTCCTTGGCCTCACGCTTGTTAAGTCCAAGTTCCTCAAAGAGTTTTTCTGCCATATCTGCTTTTGTCAGAGCCATGCTTACTCTCTCAAAATTGCGTTTAATTCTTGTTGTAGGGAGGCAATCACCCGCCCCATGACCGTATTTATATCTTCCTCATTAAGAGTGCGCGAAGATCCGCGTAAGATCAAGGCCAAAGCCAAACTTTTTTTACCTAAATCAACACCTTTCCCAGTATATACGTCAAACAACTGGAGGTTTCTGAGGAGCCCCCCCGAGGCCTTTGTCACACAATCATAGACTGCCTGTGAGGTAATTTCCTCATCTACAACGATAGCCAGGTCCCGGCGGATAGAGGGGAAGCGAGACAGCTTCTGACACGCTGGTATACGCACCTTATCAAGGCCGGCAGTATCGATCTCAAACACATAGACATCGTCGTTAAACCCTTGTTTTTTATGGATTAATGGGTGCAGTGCGCCGAGCCAGCCGATGACCTGGCCGGCATAAATGATATCGGCCCCCTGGCCCGGATGCAGCGCCATATGCTGTGTTGGAATGAAGGAAAATTCCTCGGATCTGCCGGTCAGACCCAGGATCGCCTCGACATCGACCTTGATATCATAGAAATCCGCCCCGCGTGGCTCGCTGCCCCACTGCTGCGGCAATACGGCCCCGTAAATCAGCCCACCGATAACATTTATTTCATTAATTTCAATATCTTGCATGATATATCTAATGCCCAACTCGAAGATTTTGAGGCGCTCCTGCTGGCGATGCTGATTATGCATGGCCGCCTGCAATAATCCCGGTAATAACGAGGTGCGCATCTCGGCCATGTCCTGGGACAACGGATTGGCCAGCGCAATACCCTGAAGCGACGAAACCTGTTGCTGGACGACAGAATCGACAAAACTATAGGTCACTATCTCGGTATAACCCCGGTCGACCAGTAAGCTCCGCAGGCGCCTCATGCCCAGTTTGCCTTCCGGCTGCGGCGCCATCGACAGGTCCCCCTGTGGCGGGTGGGTCGGCAATTGATTGTAACCATAGATCCGCCCGATCTCTTCAATCAGGTCCACTTCAAGTGCGATATCAAAGCGAAACGATGGTGGTGTGACCTGCCAGATACCATCAGCATCATGCTCACTGACAGACATCCCTAAACGATGCAAACAATCAGTGACGACATCATCCGGGATCTCCAGTCCGAGGACACGTCTGATACGCTCGGCGCGTAAGTTGATCTCGGATCGTTTTGGTAAATGCGCAGCATGCGTTACTTCAATCACCGGGCCTGGCTTGCCGCCAGCAATGTCTGTCAGCAATTTAGTGGCACGCTCGATCGCCTGACGTTGCAACTGTGGGTCAACCCCGCGCTCGAAACGGTGTGACGAATCGGTATGCAACCCGTAACGGCGTGCGCGGCCTGCGATGGTACTCGGTTCGAAGTAGGCGCTCTCTAAAAAGATATCCTGCTGTCCACTGGACACGGCAGAATCTTCACCCCCCATGATACCGGCCAATGCCTGTACCTGTTTGTCGTCGGCAATCACCAGGGTACCAACTTCGAGTGTTAACTGCTGGCCATCGAGCAAGCGAAGTTGTTCATTGTCCTTTGCATGTCGAACATGAATACCGCCATTGAGTTTGTTTAATTCAAAGGCGTGCATCGGCTGGCCCAGTTCAAGCAACACATAGTTGGTCACATCGATAATCGCACCCAGACTACGCAAGCCACTACGACGCAATTTTTCCTGCATCCATTGCGGCGTTGACGCATCGGCATTCACCCCCAGCATGACACGGCCCACATAATGAGGGCAATCTTCTGGCGCCTCGATACTAACACTAATGACATCCTCGACCTCGTTCGGCACCTCGTCAATCACCGGTTGAGTCAGTTCACAGCAATTCAGCACGCCGACCTCACGTGCAATCCCGGCAACCCCCAGGCAGTCACTACGATTAGGCGTTAATGACAACTCGATACTATTATCGTCAAGTTGAAGATATTCCCGAACATCTTTACCGAGCGGGGCATCATGCGGGAACTCATACAATCCATCTGCACTCTCGGCAAGCCCAAGTTCCTTTGCCGAACACAACATACCGAGTGACTCCACACCACGCAGCTTGGCTCGCTTGATTTTTATGCCTTCTGCCAGACTGGCGCCCACGGTGGCCAATGGCACAACGATACCAACACGCGCATTGCTGGCACCACAAACGATCTGCAGCGGATCTTTATCCCCGGCCTGCACCTGACAGACCTGCAGCTTGTCCGCGTCCGGATGAGGATCGGCAGCAATGATCTTCGCCAGCACCACGCCGTCAAACTCGGCCGCCACGGGCTTAATAGCCTCCACCTCCAGACCGGCCATAGTGAGCTGCTCGGCAAGCTCCTCGGTGGAGATGTCCGGATTTACCCACTCACGCAACCATGTTTCGCTAAACTTCATTTGTCATTTTCCAGAAAAACTATTTACCACGGGGAACACAGGGAAGACACGGGGGAAAACCTCATTGAGGCTTAAAAGCTAACAATCTTGATAAAAACACGGCTAAAAAGTATAGCCTATGCTCTCTATTGTTTAGCGTCCCTATGCCCATCCTTACTTAAACTGCTGCAAAAACCTTAAATCATTTTCAAAAAACAACCGCAGGTCATCCACACCGTAGCGGAGCATCGCCATGCGTTCGACGCCCAGACCGAAAGCAAAACCGGTATACTTTTCACTATCGACGTTCACATGTTCAAACACTTTCGGGTGCACCATGCCGCAACCAAGTACCTCCAGCCAGCCAGTTTGGCTGCAGACACGACAACCCTCGCCTTCACAGATCACACAACTGATATCCACTTCGGCAGAGGGCTCGGTAAATGGGAAATACGATGGTCGGAAACGTAACTTCAGATCCGTTTCGAAGAACTGCCGCATAAAGTCTTCCAGCAGACCTTTCAGATCGGCAAAGCTGACATTCTCATCGACCATAAAGCCTTCCACCTGATGGAACATTGGGGTATGCGTGACATCAGAATCACAGCGGTATACGCGTCCGGGGGCAATGATCCGGAATGGCGGTTCGCTGTCCTGCATAAAGCGGATCTGTACCGGCGAGGTATGCGTGCGTAATAACAGGTTCTGGCCGTATTTTTCATCAATATAAAAGGTATCGTGCATGGCACGTGCCGGATGGTGCGCCGGAATATTCAGCGCCTCGAAGTTATGATAATCGTCCTCGATCTCCCGGCCCTCGGCGATGGCGAATCCAAGCTGCGTAAACAGGTCCTCAATACGTTCCATGCAGCGCGTCACCGGATGCAGGCCACCCACCTCCTGGCCACGACCGGGTAAGGTCACATCGATACGTTCCGCGGCCAGCCTGGCCTGCATTGCCTCATCTTCCAGGGTGTCCTTACGTTGATCCAGTTGTTGTTGCAGTACCTGTTTGGCGTCATTGATGGCCTGCCCCGCCCTGGGACGCTCTTCCGCAGACAACTTGCCAAGCGTCTTCAGTATCGTGGTCAGTTTGCCCTTCTTGCCAAGATAGTGAACCCGCACGTGATCCAGTGCGGCCAGATCATTGGCCCCGCTGATGAGCTTTTCAGCTTCTCCGACGAGTTGTTGTAGGTTTTCCTGCATCTTTAGTTATTTGTTATTTGTTATTTGTTATTTGTACCTCAGACAGCAAATCACGATTTACTAATGACAAATCACGTCTAATGAACAAAAAAGGGAAAGACCACCGGCCTTTCCCTTTTCATGATTCCTATGCTAACACGCTTAGCTTGAGAGACTGGCCTTGGCTTCTTCTGCCAGTGCTGCAAACGCTGGTTTATCAAATACAGCCAGGTCGGCAAGCACCTTGCGATCAACTTCAATGGAAGCCTTCACAAGACCATTCATAAATCGGCTATAGCTTAATCCGCAATTGCGTGCTGCCGCATTGATACGAATAATCCACAGGGCGCGGAACTGCCGCTTACGCTGACGACGATCGCGATAGGCATACTGGCCTGCCTTGGTGACTGCCTGCTTGGCAACACGAAAGACACTCTTGCGACGACCACGATAACCTTTGGCCTTTTCGATCACCTTTTTATGTTTGGCGTGTGTTACAACACCACGTTTTACTCTAGCCATCTCAATACACCTTCATCTTAAACAGACCGGGCCTGGCCGGTCCTGAAATTCAAATTTGAAATTATGCGTATGGCAGCATACGGGCGACCATCTTATGATCGGCTGCATGTACCGTATCGGCCGAACGTAAATGACGCTTACGCTTGCTGGCCTTCTTCGTCAGGATGTGACGCAGGTGTGACTGCTTGCGCTTGAATTTGCCCGAGGCAGATTTTCTAAAGCGCTTGGCTGCACCACGATTTGTTTTCATCTTCGGCATGACTTAACTACTCCGTTATACTCTTTAGCATCTAACTATGTCTTTAACTAACCGGTCATTGTTACCAGTTATTTTTAACCATTAACCATTTACTTTTTATGCGGACCGATGATCATGACCATCTGCCGCCCTTCCATTTTAGGGAACTGCTCAACCGTTCCATACTCTTCCAGATCCGCCTTGATCCGTTCCAGTAACTTCACACCCAGTTCCTGGTGTGCCATTTCCCGACCGCGGAAACGGACGGTGACCTTGGTCTTGTCACCGATACTGAGAAACGTTCTCAGGCGACGCAGTTTGACATCATAGTCACCAATCTCAGTCCCAGGCCTGAACTTGATTTCCTTCAGGTGTATCTGTTTCTGCTTTTTACGTGCCGCGGAACGTTTTTTGGTCTGCTCAAACTTAAACTTGCCAAAATCCATAATGCGACACACTGGCGGCTCTGCCGTTGGTACGATTTCCACCAAATCAAGTTCGGCTTCGTCGGCTTGTGCCAATGCGTCTTCAATTTTAACGACACCAACCTGTTCACCGTCAGCACCAATTAGTCTGACTTCCTGGGACTTGATGTCACTGTTAAGTCGCGTCTCTTTCTGTGCAGCGATACTTTTATACCTCTTAATAGGCCAATATCAAAGGCCGCGGCTTGCGAGATCTGCGGTGAGTCTTTCCGAAAAGACCTCGAGAGACATGCTGCCAAGATCCTCACCGTCCCGCGTGCGCACGGCCATGGTTTGTTCATCCACTTCACGGTCACCGATTACCAGCAGGTACGGGACACGCTGAATTGTGTGTTCGCGGATTTTAAAGCCGATCTTCTCATTTCTCAAGTCCGATTTGGCCCTGATTCCATGTTTTTTCAAAGAATTTTCAATTAATTGACAATAATCGGCCTGACGGTCAGTAATGTTCAAAATAACCACCTGCCACGGCGCCAGCCACAGCGGCAGTGAGCCGGCGTGATGCTCGATCAGAATACCGATAAACCGTTCCAAAGAGCCTAAAATAGCCCGATGCAGCATCACTGGGGTGTGTCTGGCGCCATCTTCGGCGACATATTCGGCCCCCAGGCGGCCTGGCATGGAGAAATCCACCTGGATGGTGCCACATTGCCAGATCCTGCCGAGGCAGTCCTGCAACGAGAAGTCGATCTTGGGCCCATAAAATGCCCCTTCCCCGGGCTGCAATTCACACTCCAAGTCCTTGTTATTAATCGCTTCTTCTAATGCCGACTCGGCCCGATCCCAGTCCTCATCCGAACCGACGCGGTTCTCGGGGCGGGTGGATAGCTTGATGAGGATCTCGTCGAAACCAAAATCCCTGTAGACCTTGAATAAAAGATCAATAAAATCAGATACTTCTGCCTGTATCTGGCCTTCGGTACAAAAGATATGCGCATCGTCCTGGACGAAGCTCCGCAGCCGCATCAAGCCATGCAGCGTGCCAGACGGCTCATTGCGGTGACAGGAGCCGAATTCGGCCAGACGCAGCGGTAAATCCCGGTAGCTCTTCAGGCCCTGATTGAAGATCTGTACATGACACGGGCAATTCATCGGCTTGATCGCATAGTCGCGGTTCTCCGAGGCGGTGGTAAACATATCATCATGGAATTTGTCCCAGTGACCGGACTTCTCCCACAGACTGCGGTCCACCACCAGCGGCGTATGGATCTCCTGGTAACCGTGTTCGGCAATGGTGCGGCGAATGTAATCGACCACCGCGCGGTAGATGGTCCAGCCATTGGCATGCCAGAACACCATGCCGGGCGCCTCTTCCTGGAAATGGAACAGCTCCAGCTTCCTGGCGAGTTTGCGGTGGTCGCGCTTTTCGGCCTCTTCCAGCCGATGCAGATAGGCCTTCAGGGCCTTTTTATCCGCCCAGGCCGTACCATAGACCCGCTGCAGCATCTCGTTATTCGAATCACCTCGCCAGTAGGCGCCGGCCAGTTTCATCAGCTTGAAGGCCTTTAGTTTGCCGGTCGACGGCACATGCGGGCCACGGCACAGGTCGATAAAATCGCCCTGCTGATATAGCGAGATATCCTGATCGGACGGAATACTGGCAATGATCTCGGCCTTGTATTCCTCGCCCATATCGCGAAACAAGCTCACCGCCTCGTCACGCGGCATGACATTGCGCGTCACCGGGAAATTCTGTTTGACCAGTTCGGTCATCTTCTTCTGGATCTTCTCCATGTCCTCCGGCGTAAAACCGTCCGCATAGGCAAAGTCGTAATAAAAACCGTCATCAATCACCGGGCCAATGGTGACCTGGGCCTGCGGATAGAGTGCCTTAACGGCCTGGGCCAGTAAATGCGCGGTGGAATGACGGATGACCTCAAGGCCATCCTCGTCCTTATCAGTGATGATGGCCAGCGCCACGTCATGTTCGATCACATGCGAGGTATCGAGCAAATGCTTATCGATCTTGCCGGCCAGGGCGGCCCTGGCAAGCCCGGGACCGATATCGGCAGCCACGTCGGCGATGGAAATGGCATTCGCATAGGTGCGCTGACTCCCGTCAGGCAGGGTGATGACTGGCATGTTTTGTGGTCCTCTCCGTATCGTATTGCAGTGGCGACCGTTACCAGAGGCCGCGTGTTAACGCATGACAGACCGCTACGAGTGGCCTGCCGTTCTATACCGCGCCGACCCGTACCAGGGGCCGACACCGGATATGAATTTGGTAGGCGCGATTGGAGTTGAACCAACGACCCCCACCATGTCAAGGTGGTGCTCTAACCAACTGAGCTACGCGCCTGTCGTAAGCGCGTAATTTACAGGAAACGGGTTAAAAAACAAGTACTAGTTGGGTCCCATCAAACACCGCTGATATCAAGGTTTTTACAAATCTGTGATTAACTGATTTAGATCAGACAAATTCACCAGATCATCATTATTCAGATCGGCCTTGTCATGATTGCCGCCCCAGGCACTCATCATGATCCCCAGATCCATCGAATCAATGACACCATTGCGGTTCAAATCAGTGTACAAAATGGGCAGCACCACCTCATCGATCCAGTGCCTGTCCAGTGTGCCATTAAAATATAGCGCCGAGACCCGTGCGTATTCCCAGCGTATCGTATGTGTGCCGGCAGCAATCGGAACGGATTTGCCCCCACTGCTATTCGGCCCGGGCATGACATTGATGCCGTCTATATAAAAGCGCAGGTTATCCTTGGCATTGTCCCGATACCAGAAGGTGACGTTACCGGACTGAAACACATCGGTATATTCAATACCCGCCGTTTCACCCTGGCTAATGCGCCGTGGGGTCAGGCTGTACACGCCTTCATTGACAAAACTGGTGCCAACCCGCCAGCCGGCATCGGCACCGACTGTTGTTTGCCAGCCTTTCGGAAGGCGACCATTCAATGGAAAGACTTCTGTCGCATTGTCTACCACCAGGGTGTGGCTCTTGCCCACCTTGCAACCGCTCGCATCGGTCACCAGCAGTCGCGTGGCATCATAAACGTTATACGGAAATGAGAAATTAAACGTTGGATCCGTTGCGGTACTGTCGGCCACGGCATCGTTATTAAAATACCATTGATAACTATAAGGCCCGCTGCCACCGCTGACGCTGCTGCTAAAACTGACGCTCTGATCTTCACCGGCCGGGTTATCACTGACAAGAAAATCGACCGTCATGCTATTACACACGTCAGTACCGTCCTGCGTGCCAGAGATAATATTTAATGGATCCAGCCACACATCCAGTCGTGCATTTTCATCAGCCGCATACGTCCAGGACGTGGCCAATGCGCCATACCAGTCTGGAAGATTATTGCCACAGGCCGCTGAACCACCATGCAGCTGCCCCACCAGACGCTGGTTTTGATCCCACAGGCCTGAGCCGGACGATCCCGGCTCAGTCGTCCCCACATCCCAGTCGCCGACCTGGATATGATCGCCACTGACAATGGGGGTCGTTCCTCCCCAGGTAGTAAACATCACCGGGTCATTCTCAAGGCTAATGCGTTTCTCATGCAGATTCGGGTGATGAATGGCAGCGGCCGAACTGATTGCCGCGCCACTGTGGTCCCAACCGGTGTAATTGACATTGAATGCCGGATCCGGCCTTGAATCCAGCTCGATCAACGTAAAGTCTGAACCGCCACCCTCAGAGCGAAGAGTTGCGCCGCTGGTAAATTGATTCAATTGGCCATCGGGTGTGCCCCCGCATACACTGGTTTCGTAATTCCAGTACACGACCACGGAAGACACATTGCCTGTATCTATGGTGCAGTGATTTGCTGTCAGAAAGTACGGGCGCCCGTCGTTATTGGTGTTATTTAGCAAGGTACCACTACAGATCATATAACCACTCAACGTATACAGGGCAGCAGAGCGGATCTGCTCACGCCAGGCGTCGCCGGCAGCGCATACCACATCGACATTACAGGTGTCGGTTGTAGCCAGCCCCGACTTTGCCAAATCACGATAACCGTGGTTGATCGAGGTGAGTCTTAGGTTAAAGTCAGCCTTCCTGGCTGCCGGTATGATGGCTTCAATTACAAGCCGATCCGCCGCGATCAGCGGCGACCAGAATTCCCCGTGCGGTTTATTGTCTTTACTGGTAAATGGCCCACGCACGATGGATTTATCATGGCTATAGATATACAGCTCACCACCCTGTGGCATTTTATAATTATCAAACCCCAGGTTCAGCGTGATGGCCCCGGGGGAATAGATCTTGAGTCGCCACAACCAGCGACCATCACTGAGCTGTTCCCAGTGCCCGGTGGATTTTACCGGGTGCAGTACTTTATTCGGCATCGCAAAATGGCCCGGCACTCCAATACGCGGACGTTGCCGATCTCTCTGGCGCATTCTGGCATTATCGATCTTCCTCAGGGCGATCTCTGGAATGGCCGACATCGGCAAAGATGGCAGGTCAAAACTCCTGGGGCGTGCATCGGCCATAGAGGTAGCAGGCGCTACAGATAGAAAGGACAAAGCAGCGGCAAGAAACGCCGCCACTATATTGTGAATAGGCCCTGTTTGATGATGAAACCCCATGTTCCCCCGACCACGCACCACCATGCGATTGTTTTATATATGTTTAATTATTATTGTTATAGTGCCCTATTGTAGCAAAAACCTGCCTGCTTTCACGCTTTCATATTTGGAAAAATATTGCATAGAAATCAAGGGCTCAGACCCTGAGGGACCACACGAAATAGTGATCAAAAACAAATGCTTAGTGACAATCATCACTCACGACGTCATTCCGGCGCAGGCCGGAATCCAGTTAGCCTTTAAATGTAACAAAAACAGTGACGAAGAATCTTGATTATTGGCGATACATAG
The DNA here is from genome assembly GCA_036986115.1 of Gammaproteobacteria bacterium. Lineage (GTDB taxonomy): Bacteria > Pseudomonadota > Gammaproteobacteria > BTQY01 > BTQY01 > BTQY01. The sequence goes on from BTQY01000043.1 coordinate 16,667, forward strand.
AGGGTTTTCTGGATACCGGTTTCTGGATACCGG
>BTQY01000044.1:0-15816 GCA_036986115.1 Gammaproteobacteria bacterium
ACCGACAAGGGCCAGCACTTCACCATTCGCCGTGTTAGTAACGATGGCGGCACCCTCAAGTGTCCCTCCCTGTTGCGGTTTGATAGATTCAAGTAAATCAAGCGAAGCGCTAAAACGCCGTTCACTGCTGTCCTGAGTGAACACATCCATGGTTGAGAAAATCCTCAATCCCTCCGATCGGAGGTCCTCTTCGCGATAGTCACGTCGTAACTGACGTCTGACCAGCTCCATAAAACCGGGATACCTCGAGGTCGCCCCGGGTACCGTCGGAGTAACACCGAGTGAGGCACGAGCGGCTTTTTTGGCCTGTTGTTTTGTCATGACACCCTGTGATGCCATGGTATCAAGGATCAGGTTACGCCTTGCCCGGGCGCGTTGTGGATGCCTTCGCGGATTATAATATGAGGCGCCCTTGACCAGCGAGACCAGCAATGCCGCCTGTGTCAGTGAAAGTTCATTCAGCGGCTTTGCAAAGTAAAACTGACTGGCAAGACCAAACCCATGGATTGAGCGTCGACCATCCTGTCCAAGATAGACCTCATTTATATAGGCCTCCAGGATCTCGTTTTTGTCATAGTGATACTCCAGCAACAGCGCCATAATGGCTTCGTTGAATTTGCGTCGCAGGGTGCGCTCGTCGGTAAGATAAAAGTTCTTTACCAGTTGCTGGGTCAATGTGCTGCCCCCCTGTACTGCACCACCGGCACGGATATTTGCCCACATGGCACGGGCAATACCCCTGAACGACAGACCAAAATGCCCATAGAAATCCCGATCCTCGGTGATTAACAGGGCCTTGATCAACGCGGGTGGCACATCATCCAGTCGGACCAGGATACGGTCCTCGTTGTGTACCGGATAAAAACTCCCTACCAGCACCGGCTCCAGACGGGCAAGTGGAATTGCCTTGTTTGATACGCTATCGACAATCCTGCTGATGACACCATTGTCAAAATAGACCGACAGCAGGCCGCCGCTGGATTTTCCATCCCAAAACTGGAAAGGCCTGGTGTGTATGTCCATGCGCACGGATCCGGCTGCGAAATGCCCAGGACGGGTAACCTGCCGGACAGGCTTATATGACAGGCGCTTCAAATACTGCGAGAGTTGCCGTTTCGTCAATGGCAGCCCGGGGTAAAGATCCAGCGGTGTCGCGTACACCCTTGCCGCCAGTGCCCAGCGTTTTCCCTCAAAGTGCCGGGTGACCTTGATGTCCAGATAGATAGCGTAAGCCGCAAAGATAACAAATGACACCATCAGTAACTTGATGACAAGACCTGCCCGGGACCTGTTATGTTTGCGTGACTTGCGTTTGCTGCTTTTTCGGCGAGTTTTTTTGCGGGCCATAAGATGTCAAATAGCGGTTCTTACTGAAAATATCTTCCGCTATTGTACCCGGATACGGCACTAACCCCTAATGATTGTTATTACAGGTATATTTCACCACGGGGAACACCGGGAAGACACGGGGTTTTCCTTGTCTTGTCGTGAGACCCTGGAATAAATATATTTCCCTCTGCGACCTTGGTGGTTAAATATGAGGAAAGTATTTTTACCGCAGAGGTCGCCAGGATCCACCATGGCAGGGATAATTAGATTATCATCTTTGTGCTTCCCGTGGCGCAATAAAGGCCATGCTCATTCAGTAACATTGTTATCCCCCCCGTGTCTTCCCGGTGTTCCCCGTGGTAAATCAGTTGAACAATTCTTTCATTCGGCAGCAAACAGGTTGCCCGGCCTCGTTCGTAACAATGAAAATATTATTATGCAAAGATATCGAGGTATGTGCCTTTGTTTTCAGGACCTGACGAGAAGTCCGCTGCACGTGAACCATTCCCACCAGCAACGTTAACAAAATTGCTCACTGAATTGTCTGATGTCGCGTCATCAGTATTGTTTGTTACTGTGTCATCTGCCGCATCGATTTCCCCAATGACCTGATCACGAATTTCCACCCGCGCCTCCACTGCCATCACCGATGCCTGGGAAGCAATCCTGAGATCCGTTTGTGAGGGATTGGCCGGTGCCAGCGCCGCCGCGCGAACACGGTTGGCCTTTTGTAATGTGGCCTGCGGATCGCCCGGAAGCTCGGAGGCATCAATCCCGACTTCGCCACCAGTCGCGTATGTCTGACCATCCGGTCCCCGGGTGTAGCTAAAGCTGGCACCTCCCGTGGCATAACGTCCCGCCGCTGCCAGGTGCGCCGCCTCATGTGCCCTGACCTCGATATCGCGCGCCCGTAATTCGGCCACCACGCGACGCTCATCGATGCTCAGTTGCTGCGCTGCCTGTCTGCCGCGAGGATCCCCTGCGGACTCCCGGGCCCCGCCATCGTCGCCTGTCCGGGTGCCATCATTCGCCGGCTCGATTGCCCCGGGATCCCCGGCCGGTGTCGCTCCTTCATGCCGCCCATCCTGGCGCGGCCCGGCCTGATTTGGCGGGCCCGGCGGTATTATCGGTGCCTGGCTGCTAATTTCCATAATTTCAATGGGTTATTTAGTGTCACTGGTTAAATCGACTCTACACCCAAGTATAGATCACAAAATATCCGGGGTATTTCAGGCATACAGAATGGTGTAAATAAATCACATTTCCCACGTGTCCCAGTGCCGCGCGCCATTTCGGGATCTGACCCACACTTGGCTCCAATAACAGCAAACACAATAAATGCCGAGGAGAACCATGAACACAGCAAACCAACATTTAGAACAGCAACAGCACCTTGAGCGTCGGCATGGCCTGAATATCCGTGCGCTTATTGAACTGGTCCTGCATTACCTGCTGTATATCGCCATAGTGACCTCCTTGTTCCTCGCCGTCGCCAGTGTTCGTGCAGACGATTCTGTACGGACAGACCCGGTGTTGCTGATACAGGACACCACGGACAAGCTGCTAACGAGCCTGAGAAGCAACCGCAAACTTCTGTCAGAGAATCCGCAATACATCAATGAATTGATTAACAGTGCCGTGGTTGAACATTTTGATTTCGAGAAAATGTCCCGGCTGGTACTTGGCAAACACTGGCGCAAGGCAAGCACCGAGCAACGGCAACAGTTTCCAGAGGAATTCAAGGCCTTATTGGTACGTACTTATGCAACAGCACTACTTGAATATGATAACCAGGATATCCGCTACCTGACCAGTCCGGCAAGCGAGGCCCGCGACGAAGCCATAGTAAAAACCGAGATCATGCCCAGGAATGCGTCGGCAATCCCGGTGAATTACAGGCTGTCTCGTAACGGGGAACACTGGAAGGTTTATGACATCACGATTGACGGCATCAGCCTGGTCATGACCTACAGGAGTACCTTTGCCAGCCAGATAAGGCTCGTGGGTATATCCGGGCTGATAGGAAAACTGGCCAGAAAAAACCAGCACGTCGCCAGCGCCGAATAGTTTCTCTCTCCTCCCTCTAGCGGGGACTTAAAGGATGGCAGGTTCGATTTGCCATCCTTCTTTTTTTTAACCTCCAGCACAAAAAGAGACGCTCAAACAGGGCGTTACGGGGCGCGATAAAATGTCATGGCAGCAGGGGCCAGGCCCGCATCGAAAATCGCTACTATTCCTTTATATAGAGTACATAGAGTACATTTTGTTGGTAAATACGCTGTCATCGCGAGGAATTCCGTTAACATACTGAATTATCTGTATAATATTAAATCCCTATCGAGTATATTGATAGCCATGTATAAAATCATTTAGGGTTTGTATGGCTTCAGGTATTCATTTCGCTAAATAATCTGAAAATTTTTCAAGAACTTGTGAATCACCTCACGGTCTGAAGCTATATATCTGGGATTTATGGCCGATACTATTAATATATAGAGAATAGCTTTCTAATGGCTATCCCCTTGAGTGTGATATAGCCGTGCGTCCATCCTGGTAAACAACAAGGAGGTATTCATGGGTCTGAAGAGCAGGCTGGGGAAGTACCTTTCGAATTTCCTGGTCAAAGACACTGCCCCCAGTTCCAATTTATTGTGTGACTTTGAACGCATCAGTTATGAGGTGCGTCCCGGTGATGTATTGCTGGTAGAAGGCCGAAGCCGTGTCAGTGAAGTCATCAAGATGATCACCCAGAGCCCATGGTCGCATTCTGCACTGTACATCGGAAGAATCCATGATATTGATGACCCGGAAAAACAGCAGATCGTCCGTCAGTACAGTGCCTATGATGATAATGAGCAATTATTGATTGAAGCCATACTTGGCAAGGGAACGATCATTACGCCGTTAAACGAATACAGTATGGACCATCTTCGAATATGCCGTCCCACGGGGCTGTCGCCAAGGGATGCCCAGGATGTCATTGGATTTGCGATCAGCAATCTTGGCCTGGAGTATGATGTGCGAAATTTGCTGGATCTGGCCAGGTTCCTGTTTCCTTACGGGATCCTGCCGCGACGCTGGCGTTCTTCGCTGTTTGATCATAATTCCAAGGAACCAACACATACTGTGTGTTCAACCATGATTGCCAAGGCCTTTATGGCAGTCAAGTTTCCGATCCTGCCGGTGGTTCACCGGCACAAAGATGGCAAAGTGAGCTTTTACCAGCGCAACCCTAAACGTTTCACTCCGAGAGACTTTGATTATTCACCTTACTTTGAGATCATCAAGTATCCCTACATAGAGATCGACAATCATGCCCTGTATGCACAGCTTCCATGGAACATGGATGGAGTACTGTGTAATGATGTGGATGATTGTTTCATCCCCAACGAGCATCAGGGCCCGGGCGATGAAGCCGGATCAGAAGCTGAAACTGAAAAGACCGAGGTGAAATAATGACATTACTTTGGTTGATATTATTGCTCGCCGGTAGCATCACTATTGCGTACTTCCGTAAATCCCTGTTGCTCTGGACCCTGATGTTTGGCGCCGTGCTGGCGATTGCATCTCTGATCGGTGGTTACAATGAAATTGTGATGGCCGTGGTATGGTTCATTTTTATTGTTTTCGCCACGATACTGAATCTACGCATCATTCGTAAACATCTTGTCAGCAACAGGATATTGGTCATCTTCAGAAAGATCATGCCACAAATGTCCGAGACTGAGCGTGATGCTATCGAGGCAGGAACCGTCTGGTGGGATGCGGATCTATTCAGCGGTTACCCGGACTGGTCAAAGCTGCTTGATATCAACGTATCACAGTTGTCCCGGGAAGAGCTGGATTTCCTCGCCGGACCGGTAGAGGAACTCTGCGATATGATCGATGACTGGAAGATCACCCATGAACAACAGGATCTTCCGCAAGAGATCTGGGACTACATTAAGCAGCAGGGGTTCTTCGGCATGATTACCCCGAAGAAATATGGCGGCAAGGAGTTCTCCGCGCTGATGCATTCTGCGGTGGTCATGAAGATCGCCAGCCGCAGCATTGCTACTGCCGTGACTGTCATGGTGCCCAACTCCCTGGGGCCGGCTGAATTACTATTGCGCTATGGGGACAGTAAACAGAAAGACTATTACCTGCCGCGCCTGGCCAAAGGCGAGGAAGTTCCCTGCTTTGCCCTCACTGGCCCCGAGGCAGGCAGCGATGCCAGTGCCATGCCCGACTCAGGTGTGATCTGTTACGGAGAATATGATGGTAAAAAGGATGTCCTGGGTATACGCCTGAACTGGGACAAACGTTATATCACGCTGGGGCCCGTCGCCAGTCTGCTCGGACTGGCCTTTAAACTGTATGACCCGGATCACCTGCTTGGCAGTAAAGAAAATATTGGCATCACCCTGGCCCTGATTCCAACCAACCTGCCTGGTATCACGATCGGTGAGCGGCATAACCCACTGAATATCAGCTTCCAGAATGGTCCCACCCAGGGCAATGATGTGTTTATCTCGCTGGACATGGTCATAGGCGGCAAGCAGTACCTGGGAAAGGGCTGGAAAATGCTGATGGACTGTCTGTCCGCAGGTCGTGCCATCTCATTACCGGCGCTGAGCACGGGCGCAGGAAAACTTGCCTGTCGAAGCACCGGGGCCTATAGCCGGATCCGCGAACAATTCCATATGCCTATTGGTAAATTTGAAGGTATCCAGGAACCACTGGCCAGGATAGCGGCATACACCTATATGATGGATGCCGCACGGAGGCTAACGGCATCTGCGGTGGATCAGGGTGAACAGCCTTCCGTGATCTCCGCCATTGTAAAATACCAGCTGACCGAGCATATGCGCCGCTTAGTCAATGATGCGATGGATATTCAGGGAGGTTCCGCCATCTGCCTGGGACCAGGGAATTTACTTGGGCGGGTTTACCAGGCCGTTCCTATCAGTATTACCGTTGAAGGTGCCAATATACTCACCAGAAGCCTGATAATATTTGGACAGGGTGCGATCCGCTGCCACCCCTATGTTCTCGATGAACTTAAGGCCGTGAGCGATACTGACACGACCAGAGCAGAGAGTAATTTTGACAAGGCCTTGTTCGGCCACATTGGTTTTACCATCAGTAATGCCACCAGGGCGATAATACTGGGGCTGACAAATTCGAGACTGGCAGATCCTGTCACAACGAATGAGAGCAGTTATTATTTTAAACACCTTTCCCGCCTGAGTGCCGCCTTTTCATTTATCACGGATATTTCCATGTTGACACTGGGCGGTGCATTGAAGCGAAAAGAGAAATTATCCGGGCGACTGGCCGACGCCCTGAGCTTTCTTTATCTCGCATCGGCAACATTAAAACGCTATCAGGATGATGGCTGTCAGTCCGCTGATTTGCCTTTGATGAAGTGGTCATGTGATTATGCCCTGTTCAATATCCAGCAGGCGCTGATGGGGATCATCAAAAATTTCCCGAACAAGCTGATCGCAAGACTGCTTCGCATACTGGTGTTCCCGTATGGCAGGCCCTATCACATGCCCGATGATGATATGGGAGAGGAAGTTGCCAGCCTGCTTCTGTCACCCTCTGAGACCAGGGACCGTCTCACCGAGGGCATGCATGTATCAACGATCTCGGGTGATCCGATGCATGATATAGATGAAGCACTGAAACTGGTTATCGCCGCTGATCCCATTGAGAAACGGATCCGCGATGCCGTCAAGGGTGGGAAACTAGGGGAAAACGAGATCCCGATGTTACTTACTGACGCGGTTAATAACAATATAATCACCGAGCAGGAACTGAGACTGGTCCACGATGCAATAAATGCACGTCGACGTGTTATCGGAGTCGATGCCTTCTCGGCAGACCTGCAGCACAGGAGCAAGGAGTATGGCAACACGAAAATCAGGGCAGTACGTCTATCTGGTTGATGGCAACCGAACACCCTTTCTAAAAGCCAAAGGTAAACCCGGCCCGTTCAGAGCATCTGATCTGGCTGTGGCCGCTGGTCGTCAGCTACTTGGCACACAGCCTTTCGAGCCCGATACATTTGATGAGGTGATCCTGGGTTGCGTAATGCCCGGCCCTGATGAAGCCAATATAGCCCGTATCACTGCATTGCGGCTTGGTTGTGGCGAACTGACACCGGCATGGACAGTACAACGCAACTGCGCATCGGGAATGCAGGCCCTCGATAGCGCCGCACGCAACATTGCCGCCGGTCGTGCTGATCTGATCCTGGCCGGTGGTGTCGAGGCCATGAGCCATGCCCCTGTCCTGTGGAGCCAGAAAATGGTCAAATGGCTGGCCAGCTGGTCAAGGGCCAGGAGTATGACCGCCAGAGTGCAGGCATTGGTATCACTACGACCTGAATATCTTAAACCCGTCTTCGGCCTGTTATGCGGGCTGTCTGATCCAGTAGTCGGTCTGTCGATGGGACAAACTGCCGAGAATCTCGCTTATCGATTCAATATCGACAGGCAGACCATGGACAAGTTTGCACTGCGCAGTCATCAACGACTGGCGAATGCCCAGGACAGTGGTCACCTGGATGAGATCGTCACACTATATGACACAAATGGTAATTTCCATGACCATGATGATGGCCTGCGGCGTGACAGCAACCTGCAGCAGTTGTCCTCATTGCGGCCGGTTTTTGATCGCCATTATGGCAGTGTTACCGCAGGAAACAGTGCCCAGATCACTGATGGGGCCAGCTGGCTGATCCTTGCCAGCGAGACTGCCGTAAATAAATATGGGCTGCCGGTCCTGGCGCGGATTGTTGATAGCGAATGGGCAGGACTGGACCCATCGGAAATGGGCCTTGGTCCGGCGCATGCCATGACCCCGATCATGAAGCGCCATCGTTTTAGCCCCGAAGATATTGATTACTGGGAGATCAACGAGGCATTTGCCGCCCAGGTAATCGCCTGTCTGAGGGCCTGGCAGGATGACAAGTATTGTCGTAAACATTTACATTCAAAGACAGCCATTGGTGAGATCAATGAAGACCATCTGAATGTGGACGGTGGCAGTGTCAGTCTGGGACACCCGGTTGGTGCCAGCGGTGCACGTATTGTGTTGCATCTTGCCCGGGTATTACAACGTACCAATACCAAACGAGGCATGGCCAGCCTGTGTATCGGCGGTGGCCAGGGTGGCGCCATGTTACTGGAACGTGAGGCGGAATAATCCATGACAAAATCAAAAACAAACAGCCACTGGACATTGTCCTATGATGACAATGATATCGCCTGGCTGACGCTGGATAAATCCGGCAGTAATACCAATGTCCTCGATGCTGCAGTATTGAGCCAGCTGGATGCCTGCATCACAGAACTTGCGAGTAAAAAGCCCCGTGGTCTGGTGATTCGATCCGGAAAAACAAATGGATTTATTGCCGGTGCTGATATCAGGGAATTCACCCGCATGAAGTCTGTCGATGAAGCAAAGGCATTGATCACGGGTGCACAAAGCATATTTAATCGAATCGAACAACTTCCCTTCCCGACTGTGGCCCTGATCCATGGTTTCTGTCTTGGTGGTGGTATGGAGCTGGCAATGGCCTGCAAGTACCGGGTTGCCAGAGATGACGAGTCCAGCAGACTGGGATTACCTGAAATAAAACTTGGCATACATCCCGGCTTCGGTGGCACCGGTCGTGCAACACGTTTGTGTGGCGCACCCTCAGCGATGGAGCTGATGCTAAGCGGTCGTACTATCAGCGCACGCGCCGCCAGGAAAGTGGGCCTGATTGATGTGGTTGTACCCAAACGTCAACTTCAACACGCCGTATTGAGTATCATCTCAGAGCGACCCGACAGTCACCGACCGCCCCTCTGGTCCAGACTGCTTAATCTATTACCAGCACGCATATTACTGGCAAAATATTTACGCCGTAGCGTTAGTCAGCGTGCGGCCAAAGATCATTACCCCGCGCCATACAAATTAATTGATCTGTGGGAACGACACGGAGGTGATCCGCAGGCCATGATGGCGGCCGAAGTGGGTTCAGTGGCCGATCTGGTGCTCGATGATACGGCACAAAATCTGATCCGCAGCTTTTTTCTCAGTGAGACACTGAAAGAATTTGGCAAAAGACCCAAAGGTGAGAAATTTACACCACAACGTGTGCATGTGATTGGCGGTGGTGTCATGGGTGGTGATATCGCGGCGTGGTGCGCACTTAAGGGTTACATCGTCAGTTTGCAGGATCAACGACCAGAGGCCCTGGCCGGAGCAATAAAACGTGCCTATGGCCTGTTTAAAAAGAAGCTCAAACAACCCCGTCTGATCACTGCGGCGATGGATCGACTGATGCCCGATATTAATGGCACAGGTGTTGCCCGCGCTGATGTTGTAATCGAGGCTATTTTCGAGGATCTGGATGCAAAACAGGCCCTGTATAAAGATATCGAACCCAGACTAAAGGCCGATGCCCTGCTGGCAACCAATACATCCAGTATCCCACTGGAGAAACTCGGCGAGAAGTTGCAACAACCGCAACGCCTGGTGGGACTGCATTTCTTCAACCCGGTCGCAAAGATGCCGCTGGTGGAGATCGTCACTACTGCAACAACTGACGAAGGACATGCCAGGCATGCAGCAATATTTGCCCGGGACATTGGACGATTGCCATTGCCGGTAAAAAGCTCACCCGGGTTCCTGGTAAACCGGATCCTGATGCCGTACCTGCTAGAGGCCGTCTCGTTACGCGAGGAAGGCGTACCTGCCGAATTGATCGACAAGGCTGCAACAGACTTTGGTATGCCAATGGGGCCCATTCGACTGGCAGATACCGTTGGTCTGGACATATGCCTGTCTGTCGCTGAAACCCTTGCCAGGGATCTGCCGGTCAGTATCCCGAAAATGCTTCGCGACAAGGTGAGCAAAAAACAACTGGGTGTTAAAACTGGTACCGGTTTTTACACCTACAACAATAAGTCTAAACCCGTTAAAAGCAAGAATGTTGACCCTGCCCCGGCGCCCGCTGATCTGACAGACCGCCTGATCTACAGCATGTTGAATGAAGCTGTCAGTTGTTTACGCGAAGGGGTGGTAGGTGATGCCGACCTGCTTGATGCCGGTGTTATCTTTGGGACCGGGTTTGCCCCATTCCTCGGCGGTCCTGTACGCTATATACAGACGATAGATTCGAAGCATGCCCTGTCCATCCTGAAGGAGCTGAAGGATCGCCATGGTGATCGATTTAACCCGGACAACGGCTGGCAACAAGAGGCATTACTAACGGAATGACATGGACAGAAGACATCATACCCATTGACACTGCCAGGACTCTGGATGGCCTGTTCCAGGAACGGGTCAAACGAACTCCGCATAACATTGCCTATCGATATTTTGATCAAACCCATAAACACTGGCTGGATAATTCCTGGCTCGAAATATCAAATATGAAAGCGCAGTGGTGTGCTGCTCTGGCCAGGGAACAGCTCTCACCGGGTGACAGGGTCGCCATCATGATGCGCAACTGCCGGGAGTGGCTGTTATTTGAACAGGCTGCCCTGTCTCTTGGCCTGGTGGTCGTACCACTTTACCCGAATGATCGCGCTGTCAATGCTGCCTATATACTGGATCATGCCGGGGTCAGCCTGTTGTTACTGGAAAATGATCGGCAACGTAACCGCCTGGTAAAATATCTTGACGATAATAAACAACTGGTCAGGATCCTGATCCTGAATCGTTCTATCGATCACAGTAATAATGAAATTGTCAGCAGCGTATCAGACTGGCTAAATGATGAGCAACTTGAAACAACATACGTGACCAAACCCGATGACCTGGCCACTATCGTCTACACCTCAGGGACTACCGGGCAACCGAAAGGTGTCATGTTATCGCATCATAATATTTTGTGGAATGCCAACAGTGGCGTAGCCAGCATAACAATCTATCGAGAGGACATCTTTCTGTCATTTCTTCCCCTGTCACACATGCTGGAACGTACCGTCGGCTACTATATTCCAATGATATCTGGAGCTACTGTTGCGTACACACGTTCTATTGCCGAGATGGCTGAAGACATGCTTGTTATCAAACCCAGCGTGATCATCAGCGTACCCCGGATATGGGAACGAATCTATAGCAGGATCCACGCGACACTTGATGAAAAATCCCTGATTGCCAGACTGCTGATGAAATTAACAGTCCATATCGGATGGCACCGCTTCCAGTATCAACAAGGTCGTACATCCTGGAGTCCTGGCCTGCTGCTCTGGCCACTACTGGACAAGCTGGTCGCGGTCAGGGTCAGGGACCGGCTTGGTGGTCGTCTGAGATTTTCGATTACCGGGGGTGCCTCACTCTCGCCTCACGTCGCCAGGTTCTTTATTAGCCTTGGTATTATGCTGGAACAGGGCTATGGGCTCACCGAGACAAGCCCGGTAACCACGGTAAATAAACTGGAAGACAATATTCCTGATAGTGTTGGCCTGCTGCTCCGTGATGTCGAGGTCAAGGCCGGTGACCACAACGAATTGCTCTTCAGAGGCCCGGGCGTGATGCTGGGTTACTGGCACAACGATGTTGCCAGCAAAAACATGATTGATGCGGATGGCTGGTTACACACGGGTGATGTTGGCAGCATCATTGATGGCCATATCTATGTCACCGGCAGGCTAAAGGAGATACTGGTATTGGCCAACGGTGAGAAAATCCCACCTGCAGACATAGAGGCAGCATTGATCGGTGATGCACTGATAGAACAGGCAATGGTCGTCGGTGAAGCCAGGCCCTTTCTAAGTGCGATATTAGTACTCAACAAGGATAACTGGGCATCATTTGCCTCGGGCCAGCACCTGGATAGCGAGGCAGATGAAAGTTTACAGAGTACTGTCGCAACGGATGCCATATTAAACCTGACAGGAAAGCTGCTACATGACTTTCCGGGTTATGCCAGAATAAATCGTATCGCATTGTTCCTTGATGAATGGTCGGTGGAAAACGGGTTATTGACACCTACGATGAAATTGCGTCGAAACAGGATACTGCAACAGTATGCGCCCACTATTGACAAGCTATACGAGGGTCATACCTAGAGTCTGTCGGACTCCTGGGCGCTCATCGTCAAAGAATTTATATTGGCAAGCAGTTCTTTTAATACCAATGGCTTCTGCTGATAACAGCTTACACCCATTTGTTTTGCAATATTCGCATCAACGGTCTCACTATAACCAGTGCACAGTATGATTGGCATGTTCCGTCGATATTCTAATATCTTTCCAGCAAGCTCAACGCCCGTTAAACCAGGCATGGTTTGATCCGTAATCACCAGGTCAAACTTGTCCGGATTATTATAGAACAGATCCCAGGCTTCCTTGCTGTCGGTCATGACGGTGGTATCATATCCACGATTTTCGAGATACTGTGATATAAACAAGGCAACTGACCGCTCATCATCGACAACCAGAATATGTCCTTTTATATCGGCAGCCGATTCGGCGATTTTACTCCTTTTAGCATCAACAACAACGTCCTGCGGCGTCTTTACCATAATTGGCAGTAATAGACGAAAAGTCGTACCACTATCTTTCGAATAAACATTGATATGCCCTTTATGAGAATGAACAATACCATGCACCATAGATAACCCCATCCCGCTCCCCTTACCTGTTTCCTTGGTAGTAAAGAATGGTTCAAATATTCTTCTTTCTATATCCGGAGATATCCCGCAACCATTATCACTAACCGTTAATTCAATGTAGTCGCCATCGTAACTCTCATGGCAGGAATCACATTCTCCCGAAACAGGCCCAACCATCTTTATATCTACTACAATTCTGCCTTTTTCCGATATGGCATCTCTTGCATTAATGACAAGATTCATGATTACCTGGTGAAGCTGTAGTGCATCTCCCATAATATCCGGCAGATCATTCTCATAGCTCGACAAAAGATCTATACTCGAAGGTATTGTCACACTTAACAATTTTGACACTTCTTTTACAATCACAAGCAGATTGATTTCTGTATGTTCGCCACCCTCACCGCGGCTGAATGCCAGCATTTGTGCCACCAGATCTTTTGCCCTGTTACCGGCCTTTTCTATTTCATCCAGGAATTGTATTAATTCATCATCCTCTGATTCCCTGGCCAAATCGACAGATAAAGTGGTATACCCCAGTACGACTGATAACAAGTTATTAAAATCATGCGCAATACCACCGGTTAGCTGCCCGATAGCTTCCATCTTCGCAGATTGCTGCAACTGTTTCTCCAGAGTCTGTTTTTCTTTTTCATCCTGAATCCGTTGACTAATATCATTGACAGTAATTGCAATACATGTGTGCCCCCCTGTCTTATACGGCGTCATGCTGATCTCAATCGGGAAGGTGCTGTTGTTTTTTGTTTTCCCCATAAGGCACTCCATGTCACAAGCACCCATAATTACCGGATCTTTGATGTAATTCGAGAAATAATTCTCGCATCTGTTATCAACTTCATGGAACAGGGAAGATATATTATTACCTATCAGATCATCTGGATCATAGCCGAACATAGTCCTTGCCTGGTCATTAAGCATGACGATATTCTCATCTGTATCGATAATTACGATACTGCTCACAAATGATTCGATTAATACCCGGAATCTCTCTTCACTCTGCTTTAACTCTTCAAATGAATCCCTCAGGTTATCTCGCATGGATTCAATCGCATTCACCACCTGATCCAGCTCATCTTCTTTTCCCGAACCCGATGGTTTACGGTCCAGAGACAGTCTCTCATCACCATCCAGGGTCATTTTCTCTGTATACCCCGAGATCTTTTCGAGATGCCGCGTAACCAGGCCAAAAAACAGCATAAAAACAAAACCGACAACCAGTACTGTCCTGACACTGTTACTGACAACGATAGTGACAACCTGAGCAAATATTCGATCATAAACACCTTCCAGTGAGGCGTGCACGACAAGCCTGCCAAGAGGTGTATTCTTTCCCCTGTGTTCGTAATTGAGTGGAAAATCCTTGCTTATAAAATACTGGGTTTGCGGCGTTCCGGCAGCAGCAATAACTTTGCCATTTTCGTTTACTTCCAGGTATTTTATATCGGACAGGTTTAATATACCTCTCAGCTGATTTCTCAATTCATCAATATCCGCCGTCCAGACCTTCTGTATGACGCTTGCCAGATGGACATCATTTATCTCGGTCAGCCGACTGTGTATATTGTCAACATCTATCCTGTAATTTGTATAGATCTGATAAATACTGATAATGGCTGTAATGCTGGCGCTGAACAGCACCATAGCGATGACCAGGCGTCGCGCAATAATGTGTTTTTTTCTCTCTGTATCAGACATTATTTACATCCTGTTTCAGCGCTTAAATCGTCCGGTCAACACCCGATCCTCTATATCTTTATATGTACCATCCTGTTTCATGTTAATTAAGGCATTTTCAAGAGGACCAATGAGTTTTGAATGTTTTTTATGCAGGTAGATGAATAACTCCTTGACTATCAGTGGTGGTTCAAACACTTTTTTTGTTGATTGATACTTTTCCAGTAACGCCAGAATACCCCAGCGTTCATAGATAATAAACTCTACCCGGTTACGCTGGAGCATTACCAGGAGCTGTTCTTCCCCCCTTACCTTGATAATATCAGCTTCCTTCGGCACACTTCTCTCGAGGATCTTCCAGCCATTGACGAATGCAACTGAACGGCCCGCCAAAGACTTCCATCCGTTCACACTATCATTCTGATCGCCGACGGCGACAAACTCCCAGTCCATGATCTTTTCTTTTACCTGGATTAAATTTGGATAAGTGCGTTGCAATCCAGCGATCCGGCCCATCTCTCCATCTTCAATACCAAGGTTTGAATTGATCAGGCCTCGCTCTGCGGGCAGTTTCACTGTTTGCAGCTGATAGCCAATGCGCCGAAAGGCCTCTGCAGCCACCTGATCCATAAATCCTGTCATTTCGGGGTC
This sequence comes from Gammaproteobacteria bacterium, assembly GCA_036986115.1. GTDB lineage: Bacteria > Pseudomonadota > Gammaproteobacteria > BTQY01 > BTQY01 > BTQY01. Next base: position 15,278 of record BTQY01000044.1, read on the forward strand.
ATTCAACGGCCGGTTACCCGCCGTGTTCAGGGTGATTACAGGCCGTGATTCTGCAAGTACCGCCGTACTTAACAATAATATTGCAACCGCTATACAGATCCGTTTCAGCACAATCAATATTTGCCCGATGACGAAAAAATTAGAGCCAGGTCATGCTAACTTTAGGTGACGCTACTACTCTTATCTGGTATCGGCATAACACACTCAGTTATTAGTTATAAATAGCCTGTTTATTCAATGCCTTACATATAAACCGACTAATTTCCCTGCGTTATCAAGTGAATATAATAGTGTAGTAGCAAAGTAAGGGATGACCAGATATATAAAGAATAGTCATGCCGGACTTGATCCGGCATCCAGGTTCCTGATCTTTATGGATACCTGAAGGCATCCTTTTCTTTGTCTATATGGCGTCCCCAAAGGGATGCGACCTTATCCCCTGATTACGGGCGACTTCAGAGATAATAAATATTTAATTAAATATCAGAAGGTTAAATCATACTCCAAACAGGCGCACGAAGGGAACAGTATTTCTTAGA
>BTQY01000045.1:0-15214 GCA_036986115.1 Gammaproteobacteria bacterium
TACCCTGTGTTCCCCGTGGTAGAGGGGTAATCGTTTAAGAATTTAGTCGGGCCTTGATTTTGGCACTGAGCGCACCCATGTCGGCGCGGCCGGCGACCCGGGGTTTCAGGGCCCCCATGACCTTGCCCATGTCCTTCATGCTGCTGGCACCGGTGTCGCTGATGACCTGGTTGAGGATGACCTCGAGTTCTTCCTCAGACAGTGCGGCGGGCATGTATTCCTGGATGATGACCACTTCAGCCTTTTCCCTGTCAGACAAATCAGTGCGAGCGGCCTTTTCAAACTGTTCTATCGAGTCTCGCCGCTGCTTGATCATTTTCTCCAGCACGCTGAGCACGCGGGCATCGTCCAGCTCAATACGTTCATCGACTTCGATCTGTTTTATCGCGGAGGTGATCAGGCGGATAGTGGCGAGACGCGGTTTGTCCCGGGCGCGCATGGCGGACTTCATGTCCTCGATAATGCGTGCTTTCAGTCCTTGCTCGGCCATAGTGTGTTAAGAGTGGGTCAGGACGGTAGGTTGTGGTGCTGGCTGGCCTGGCGTTGTAATAACGACAGCCCGGGTTAGCGGCGTGCCTGGCGACGTGCCTTCATCATGGAGCGTTCACGGGAGGCCTTTTTCTGCGAACGTTTAACGGCTGCCGCGGCTTTACGCTTGCGCACCGTGGTAGGCTTCTCATAGAACTCACGGCGACGGACTTCAGACAGCACCCCGGCCTTTTCACAGGAGCGCTTGAAGCGGCGCAGGGCCACGTCAAAGGGTTCGTTTTCTCTAATACGTACTGAGGGCATATAACTCAACCATCCTAAATATTGCCTAAATATTGCCTAAAAACTTCCTTCAACCCAAGCGGCAAAGCATCAGACCCGAAGGAGGCGGCATTGTAATGATTAACGTTCTGAAATGCAAAAGATTAGCCGGATCTATCGGTAGCTCAGTCGTGGTCCTTGAGCCATTCGCGGAGAGATAATGTAAGTATTTGTTTTTAAATGATTTAACATGATATGGTGCACACATGAACAAGCCAGTAACAGTATTGGGCATCGAGACCTCCTGCGATGAGACCGGCGTGGCCCTCTATGCCAGCCGCGATGGCCTGCTGGCGCATGCCCTGTACAGCCAGGTTGAGGTGCATGCCGAATATGGCGGTGTGGTCCCTGAGCTGGCTTCCCGCGATCATGTGCGCAAGACCCTGCCGTTGCTGCGAGAGGTGCTTGGCCAGGCGGCACTGGGCCTCGGTGATATCGATGCGGTGGCCTATACCACCGGCCCGGGCCTGATCGGTGCGCTGCTGGTCGGTGCCAGTATTGGCCGCAGCCTGGCCTGGGGACTGAAGATCCCGGCGCTGGAGATCCATCATATGGAAGGCCATTTACTGGCCCCGCTGATGGAGCCGGATGCCCCGGCATTTCCTTTTGTGGCACTGCTGGTGTCCGGTGGCCATACGCTGCTGGTGGAGGTCGAAGGTGTGGGACAATATCGGCTGCTGGGGGAATCGCTGGATGATGCCGTCGGCGAGGCCTTTGACAAGACCGCCAAGATGCTGGGCCTGCCGTACCCGGGTGGCCCGGAGCTGGAGGCCCTTGCGGCCAGCGGTAACCCGGACCGGTTTCAGTTTCCACGCCCCATGGTGAACCGGCCTGGCCTGGATTTCAGTTTCAGTGGTCTGAAGACCTTTGCGGTCAATACCTTTAAAGAGCATACCGGGCGGGACCATGTTGATGGACCTGCGATCCGTGCCGATATCGCGCGCGCCTTTCAGGATGCGGTGGTGGATACCCTTGGGATCAAGTGTCGCCGGGCATTGCAGCAGAGCGGCCTGAAGCGGCTGGTGATCTCCGGCGGCGTCAGTGCCAACCAGCGTATTCGCCAGCACCTGACGGATATTGCCGCCGCGGAACAGGCACAGGCGTATTTTCCGAGGCCGATGTTCAGCACCGATAACGGTGCGATGATCGCCTTTGCCGGCTGTCTGCGGTTGCAGGCCGGTGAGCGTGGTGTGAGCTCGATAGCGGCGCGTGCGCGCTGGTCGCTGGAGAGTCTGACGGCGCCAGGAATTTAAGTTCGGGCAATTGAATTTTCACGGCGAGCACGCTGCCTGTATTCCGATGATTCATTAGTGTTCCTCATTCATCCTCGGCATCGTTGCCGATGCCGCCTTCCTCGCCGCGGATGAGATTGCGGATGTTGGATCGGTGCCGCCAGATCAGCAGTGTACTCATGGCAAGACCCATCACCAGGTAGGCCGGCTGCGCCATGAACAGCCACAGGTACAACGGGGTCAGTAATGATGCCGCTATGGCAGATAGTGATGAAGTATGAAACAGCCTGGCCACCACCAGCCAGGTCGCGAGCACGGCCAGCCCCACCAGCCAGGACAGGCCAAGCAACACGCCAAAGGCCGTCGCCACACCCTTGCCACCACGGAAGCCAAAGAACAGCGGGTACAGATGGCCGATAAAGGCCGCGAAGGCCACGGCCGCGATAATACGGGCATCGCTGCTAAACAGGGTGGCAATCAATACGGGCGTCAGGCCCTTGAGGACATCGCCAGACAGGGTAAACGCGGCCGCCTTTTTGCCAGCATAACGCAGTACATTGGTGGCACCGGGATTATTTGATCCCAGTGTACGTGGATCTGGCTGCCCCATGATCTTGCAGACAATGATGGCGCTGGAGATGGAGCCCAGCAGATAAGCACCAATGACTAATATGGCATCTGTCAGCATAAATCACTATTGATTGGGGTATGATAATCAGCAGAGAGAATAGCAGAAGCGAAAAAGAGTTCCTATGGACATCATTTATTTACATGACCTCAAAATCGAGACCATCATCGGAATCTATGACTGGGAGCGTCGCAGCAAACAAACCGTTATTCTGGATCTCGATATGGCGGCCGACATTCGCACGGCGGCGGCTTCTGACCGCATTGACGATACCCTGGATTACAAGGCCGTTGCCAAACGGCTGATTAGTTTTGTCGGGGAGAGTGAGTATCAACTGGTGGAAACACTGACGGAGAAAGTCGCGGATATCATATTAAGCGAGTTTGGTGTGAAGTGGGTCCGTGTTCGTCTGAACAAAAGAGGTGCAGTACGTGGCGCCACCGATGTCGGCATAATCATTGAACGCGGCCAGACTGGATAGGGCAGCATAAATTAGCAATGGTCCAGGTCTACGTCAGCATCGGCAGTAATATCGATCGGGAAAAAAATATTCGTTCAGCCATCACGGTCCTTAGGGATCGTTTTGGCGAGTTGAGTCTCTCCAGTATTTATGAGACTGCCGCGGTCGGTTTTGACGGCGAGGCTTTTTATAATCTGGTTGCAGGTTTTACCACGGATGAACCTGTTGACGTGATCGCAAACTGGCTGGATGAAGTGGAAAATGATCACGGTCGGGACCGAAGCGGGCCCAGCTTTGGTCCGCGGACGCTGGATATCGATCTGCTGCTGGTCGGCGATCAGGTCTCGCCTGAATTCAGGGTGCCGCGTGATGAAATCGAAAAGTATGCCTTTGTGCTCGGCCCGCTGGCGGAGATTGCCCCACATGGGCATCACCCGGAATCCGGCAAATGTTTCGCGGATATGTGGCAAGACTTTGATCAGGCCAGCCAGCCGATGAAAAAGATCAACAAACAGGGGGTCAAGTCTTGACTTTTACCTTTATGGCACATTATTCTCGGGTTATCCGTGCCATAAAGGTAAAAGTCAAGACTTGACCCCCTGCCCCCCTTCCGATTTTAATTCGTCAGGGTACGACCACCGTCGACGGTGATGATCTGCCCGGTAATGTAACCGGCACCGTTGACAAGGAAGGCAATCGTATCCGCAACATCCTGCGGATCACCACGGCGCTTCAACGCCGTCCTGGAAACAATACGTTGCTTGGTGACCTCATCAATGTTTTCCGGCCACAATATCGCCCCAGGGGCGACACCATTCACCCGTATCTCGGGCCCCAGTTCCCTGGCCATGGACCTGGTCAGCATGGTAATTCCGGCCTTGGCAATGCTGTAGATCGGATAGGTCTTCAGCGGACGCTCGGCATGAATGTCAACGATGTTGATAATACAACCGTTGGTTTTTTTCAGGTGCTCGGCTGCAGACTGGCAGATAAAGAACGGTGCCTTCAGGTTGCTGCCCACAATGTCTTCCCATTGATCTTCATCAACTGTTCCCATCGGGGTCGGGTAAAAACTCGAGGCATTATTGATCACCACATCCAGGCGGCCCCAGATATTGACTGCCTCGCGGATCATTCCGGCAATCTTGTCGGTATTCAGCAGTTCGGCCTGGATAAGCACCACGGAATTCTCACGGACTTCGTTTAGCTCCGCCTGCAGGGCCTGGGCATCATTGCGGGATGAACGATAGTGCAGGATGATATTCATGCCCTCACTGTGCAGCTTCCTGACAATGACCGCGCCAACCCGTTTGGCGGCGCCGGTAACGAGTGCTACTTTGTCAGTTGATATGGAGGTATTATCCTGCACCTGTGTCCCTTAATTCTTCCGGCGAGTCTGACACTGTAACCGAAAAGCCATCTGGACTGTAGCATTAGCCGAATATTTCATGACCAATTTCAATAGTATAAATGACTTACCCCCGCCAGATGCCGGGGCATTGGCCGTCAGTGAGACATTAACAGATGTCATCCACCAGGAAATTGACGCCAGCAATGGGCAGATATCGTTTGCACGTTTCATGGAGCTGGCCCTGTATGCCCCGGGACTCGGTTATTATGTGGCCGGGTGCCACAAGCTTGGTGAAGCCGGAGATTTTGTTACCGCGCCGGAAATATCGGCTCTGTATTCCCGTTGCGTGGCCCGTCAGTGTGAACAGGTGCTGCAACAGACCGGTGGAGATATTCTGGAATTTGGCGCCGGTCGAGGGGTGATGGCGGCCGATATCCTGACTGAGCTGGCGGCCCGGGGATGTCTGCCAGAACATTATTACATCCTGGAATTGAGCAGTGATCTGCGTGAACGACAGTTCACCACACTTTCCAGAACAGCCCCCGAACATCACTCCAGGGTCGTGTGGCTGGATGAGTTGCCGCAACGTTTTGATGGTGTGATGCTGGCCAACGAAGTGCTTGATGCGATGCCGGTACACCGCTTTCATATCAACAAGGAGGGCAACCAGGAGTGCCACGTCAGCTGGCAAGATGGCCTGGTGATGCGCAATGGCCCATGTTCAGATGAAGTGGCTCGGGCGGTCAGTCAGATCCAGGCGGGTTTGGCGGAGCCTTTGCCGGACGGTTACCAGAGTGAAATCAATCTGGCCACCGTGTCATGGACAGACACCGTGGCAAAGATCCTGGGGCACGGTCTGATGCTCATCATGGATTACGGCTATACGCGTAGTGAGTATTATAGCGCTGAGCGCCATGATGGCACCCTGGTGTGTCATTATCGCCATCGGCGTCTGACGGATCCACTGCAGCGTGTGGGTTTGCAGGATATCACTGCCCATGTGGATTTCACTGCCGTGGCCGAGGCGGCATTGCACTCCAGTCTGGACGTTCTGGGCTATACCCCGCAGGCACAGTTTCTGCTGTCGGCGGGGATCACCGGGATACTGGCTGAATCTGATCCCGATGATATGACGAGACATTTACAGCTCAGTCAGCAGGTCAAACAACTTACATTGCCGGGTGAAATGGGCGAGATGGTCAAGTTCATGGCACTCGGCCGTGAGGTCGAACCAGCCTTGCTGGGTTTTACACTAAAAGATCTTCGTGGCCGCCTGTAATAATGTTCTGGCAAGGTGCTTGATTGTTGCTCATGGAGACAAAGGTTATAGTGCCCGTCGTGATGTTGAATAAATCTTTACCAGAATGAACCTGAATGCCTGAATCGATAGATGATACTCGTGCCATGCTGGCGAAACATCACCGCGATGTTGAGCATTTTGCTGATTTGATGAAGCAAACTTATGCCAACCGCTTTGGTGATGCCTTCTGGACGTTCTGGCATCAGCATGTTGGTGCGCAACTCCAGCGGGGTAGCCATGTGCTTGACCTCGGGACCGGGCCAGGTTTGTTTATACATGATGTCGTTGAACGTTACCCGGGCGTCAGGGTCACCGGTGTTGATGTGGCGCCATGGATGCTGGACGCGATTGGTGGATTACCCGAAGGCTGTGATGTGGTAAATGCTGATCTGCATGATCCCCATCTGCCCCTTGATGATGGACAAATTGATGCCGCCGTCGCCTCGGCCGTGCTGCACGAGCTGAATCAGCCGGTGCGACTGCTGCTTGAAATGCAACGCTGTATCCGCCCGGGAGGATATTTGTTTGTCACTGACTGGGTGCGGTCATCCCTGGATGTCTATATGCAGAATGAGGCCGATGCTGACAAGGTGTTCAGTCGGGAGCTGGATGTCGCATCACTGGAAGATACCTTTATCCACTTTATTGAACATAATCGTTTTAGTCGTGATGACCTCATCTATATGTTGCAGCGCTGTGGTTTTGAGGTCATGCATTGTGATTTGTACAATAATGACCGCTTTACCCGTATGGCAGCCCGGAGAATCTAGTCCGGTATGATTATCTGGCATATCCTGGTTCTGGCGATCCTGCAGGGGCTCACCGAGTTTTTGCCAATCTCCAGTTCTGCACATTTGATCCTGTTGCCCGAGCTAAGCGACTGGCCTGACCAGGGCCTGAGTTTTGATATTGCGGTGCATGTCGGCACATTGATGGCGGTGATGATCTATTTTCGCCAGTCTCTTTTGTCGATGGGCCGTGACTGGGGCAAGTCACTCGCAGGGGGTCCGCAAACACAGGACTGTCAGCTGGCCTGGAAGCTCATTTACGCCACCATCCCGGTGGTCATTGTCGGCTGGTTACTAAAAGACTACGTCGGAAGCGTCCTTAGAGATCCACTGGTGATTGCTTCGGCCTCCATTGTTTTTGGGCTGTTGTTGTGGGTATCAGATAGACAGCAGGGCAAGGTCGATGAATATTCGCTAAGTTGGCAATTCGCCATTGTAATAGGTCTTTTGCAGGCTATCGCCCTGATCCCTGGCACATCCCGCTCCGGGATCACCATTACCGGCGGTTTGTTACTCGGCATGTCGCGTGAAGCCGCTGCACGTTTTTCATTCCTATTATCTATTCCGACCATTGCCGCGGCCGGGATCCTGAATGTCGTGTTGCTGTTACAACTTGAGCGACAGGTAGACTGGCTGACATTGTTTCTTGGCGCAATATTCGCTGGTATCAGTGCCTATATCTGTATACATTTCTTTTTAAAATTTATCAGCCGTATTGGCATGCTGCCATTCGTTATTTATCGTGTCCTGCTGGGCGCTGCCCTGCTGGCTTTTTTTCTGTAGGGAACATGGACAACATCGAGTTGAAATACAGAACTGTCTGGCTAAGCCTCGGCTGGTTACTGGTGATTACTATATTTTATTTATCATTGATCCCCTATCCGCCAGAGATTGCCACCTTTGAATATGGTGACAAACTCAAACATTTTATTGGCTATTTTTGTTTAATGGCGTGGTTCAGCCAGTTGTATCGACCGGCGATAACCCGCGTGGTATATATGTTTGGCTTTATTGTCATGGGCATATTGATAGAGTACCTGCAAAGCCTGACCCAGTCGCGCACTTACGAAGTCTATGACATGCTGGCGAATGGTCTTGGTGTGTTAGGTGCGTTTACCGTATTTACGCTGTATCGGGGTAACCTGTTACAGCGATTAGAGCAACGACTCGGTTAAATAAAAAAATACAAAAACACAATCACAAGGGGTCAAGTCTTGACTTTTACCATTATGGCACGGACAACTCGAGAATAAAGGTAAAAGTCAAGACTTGACCCCTTCAGCTTAGACCCCTTCAGCTCTTCAGCCTTCAGCCCAGCTAGACTTGACCCCTTCAGCCCCCTTCAGCTTCAGCTCAGCTGACCTCTTCAGCCTGAATGGCCTTTATCCTGAGTTTTGATAATTCTTCAGCGATCTCGTTTCCCTTCAGGCCTTTCGCGGCAAGCCTCGATGCATCGACCTGATTTATTGCATCAAGCGCACGAAATAACAACACGCCGGGGTCATATTCCTGGATGTTGTTTCGTGCACGGCAGTCACCTTCACAGGCCAGTAACAGATCAGCAAAGCGATCGCCACGGCGAATTGCGTCGCAATCTTCGATTAGTTGCAGGAGTTCCCCGGCGGATAATGTGGCGGCCTGTTCAATGCTCAGGTGATAACGTGCTGCCAGCACAGACAGTTGGCGGAAATCATTCGGTAATCGAAAACGTCCGCAGATTTGTTCCACTGTATTGACTGTCTTTTCATTGTCGCTGCCCAGATTCATGGCCAGCGCAGCAAAACGGACCTTGGGATCAGTACTGATAATGGCGGTTTGTTCCAGTACCCTCATGGCATAAATCTTGCCAGCATCACCGTGAATGGCATCACGATAAGTCGCATCACTCGTATACAGGACATCGATCTCGGGAAATAGTTTTGCCAGGGCACCACAACCGTGCAGCGCCTTGAAGAAACGTGATGGGCGATCGGTCTTCAGTGCCTTTTCCAGTTCACCCCAGACCCGCTCCGGCACCAGCTGATCAATTTCGCCGTTACTGACCATTTCCCGCATCAGTTTGTTGGTGTCATGGGCAATGCTGAAGCCCCATCGTGCCAGGTAGGCGGCAAAACGCGCAGCGCGCAGGATGCGTACCGGATCCTCTGCAAAGGCCCCTGACACATGTCGCAACAGTCCTTGCTGAAGATCTTCCTGGCCATGGTAAGGATCAATGATGTTGCCGTCCTTGTCCCTGGCCATCGCATTGATGGTCAGGTCCCGGCGTTGCAGGTCCTGTTCCAGCGTGACGGCCACATCGGCGTGTACTTCAAAACCCTTATAACCCGGCCCGGTCTTGCGCTCGGTTCGCGCCAGCGCATATTCCTCGCCGCTCTCGGGGTGCAGAAATACCGGGAAATCCTTGCCGACCTGACGGTAACCTTGCGCCCGCATCTGTTCGGCTGTCGCGCCCACGACCACCCAGTCCCGCTCATTGACCGGGAGCCCCAGCAGTCCATCACGTACTGCACCACCAACCAGATAGATTTCCATCGTGCAAGCATATCACAGGCAAACCGCTGTTTTTACTGGAAACTTCCCGGAGTTGCTGGAGTGGCATGGGAATAAAGGGCCCTGATAAATTCATTGAACCGGTGAATCAGTGAATTTTGTTTGAAATTCATGGCTGTATTAGTGTACAAGATGGCCTCCCTGTTTCCCGGCCGCCAGCAAAACGGTGGTTGATGCAAGCATCCAATTAATGACGGAATACCCAGGAGAATCCGATGATTAAGCCCGTTGGTGCCGATGAATTAAAACCATTATTTGTCTATGACAATGACAAACATAAAGCCCTGAGTCAGGAGGCCGAAGGACTGCCTTCCATTATGATCAGTTCTGCTGCTGCCGCGAATGCAGTTATGTTTGGCGGCGGTTACTACACACCGTTGAGCGGATACATGAATGTGGCCGATGCCATGAGTGTGGCCGAGACCATGAAGACCACCGCAGGTGCATTTTTCCCGGTACCGGTACTGAACCTGGTTGAGAATGTCGACGCGATCGGTGATGCCAGGCGCATTGCCTTGCGCGATCCTAACGTCGAGGGTAATCCTGTGATTGCCATCCAGGATATCGAGTCCATCGAGGAAGTCACCGATGAGCAGATGAAGGTCATGACCGACAAGGTCTATCGCACTGACGATATGGAACACCCCGGTGTAAACGCCTTTAATAGCCAGGGCCGGATGGCAATTGCCGGGCCGATCCAGGTGCTGAGCTTCAGCTACTTCCAGTCAGAATTCCCGGATACTTTCCGCACCGCGGTTGAGATCCGTAATGAGATTAAGGAACACGGCTGGAAAAAAGTCGTGGCCTTCCAGACCCGTAACCCGATGCACCTGGCGCACGAAGAGCTGTGCCACATGGCCATGGATCGTCTCGGTTGTGACGGCCTGGTGATTCACATGCTGTTGGGCAAACTGAAGCCAGGTGATATTCCTGCGCCGGTACGTGATGCCGCGATCCGTAAGATGGTGGAGCTGTACTTCCCGCCCAATAGTGCCATGGTTACCGGATACGGTTTCGACATGCTGTATGCCGGTCCCCGTGAAGCGGTATTGCATGCCTACTTCCGTCAAAACATGGGTGCGACGCACTTTATTATTGGTCGTGACCATGCCGGTGTCGGTGATTATTATGGTGCGTTTGATGCGCAGAGCATTTTTGATGATGAAGTACCCGAGGGTGCCATGGACATCGAGATCTTCAGGGCGGACCATACCGCTTATTCGAAGAAACTCGACAAGGTGGTGATGATGAACGAGGCCCCGGATCACCAAAAGGAAGATTTTGTGCTGTTGTCCGGTACCAAGGTCCGTGAAATGCTCGGAGAAGGTAAAGCCCCGCCGAAGGAATTCTCACGGCCAGAAGTGGCACAGATCCTGATCGAATATTACCAGAGTCTGTAATCACCCGGGACAACGCGGTATCTGTAGAAGGGGCGTGCATAGCACGCCCTTTTCTTTTCAGAACTTATTGTTGTTGTAATCCTCGAAGGCCTGCTTGATTTCCTCTTTGTTGTTCATGACGAATGGACCGCCGCGGGCGACGGGTTCGTGTAACGGCTTGCCGGACAACAGTAAAAAGCGTGCCCCATGGTCACCGGCCTGCAGCGCGACAGTTTCTCCATGGCTGAGCACCGCGAGTTCATCGGGGTGCAGGGTCACATTCGCATCCCGTCGATCCAGTAACCCGGCACTGCCTTCAAACAGAAACACAAAGGCGCTGTAGTCGTGCGGCAGGGACTCACTGAAGCCCTCGCCGGCCGGTACCGTGACGTCGATATACAGCGGATCGGTCAGGGGCTGATGTACCGGACCCCGGGTGCCCTGTTGTGTGGTACCGGTGATTACTTTTAGTTTGGTGCCATTATCGCGGATCTCCACGGGTATTTTGTCGGCACCGAATTCCTGGTAGGCGGGTTCGCTCATTTTATGACTGGCTGGCAGGTTGACCCATAGCTGGAAACCGGCGAGCAGGCCGTCCTGTTGTTCCGGCATCTCTGAATGCACGATGCCACGGCCAGCGCTCATCCACTGAATATCGCCGGCTCCAATGACCCCCTCGTGGCCCGCGCTGTCCCTGTGACGCATGCGGCCATTTAACAGGTAGGTGATGGTTTCAAAACCGCGGTGCGGGTGAGCCGGGAAGCCGGCGATGTAGTCATTCGGGTCATCGGAACGAAACACGTCCAGTAATAAAAACGGATCCAGCATCTCCAGCTGCGGTGTGCCGATCACCCGGGTCAGTTCAACACCCGCACCATCGCTTGTTGCCATGCCCTTCAGAATGCGTGATACATAGCGGCTGGTCTTCATCGGTGGCCTGTGCTTGCCTCTGTCATTGATAATCCTCCGCTCGTTGATTTGCCGGTTAGCCTTCATGATGGCCCCATGCCCAGTTGCCTGGACCATGGGCGCTGATAAAGAGCAGGCCACCGGCTATCGCCAGGTTCTTCGTGAACAGGATCGATTGCATCTGATCCGCGAGTTGAGCGTGAAAGATCAGCGCCGCTATCAGCGTAAAACCGGCGAGAACAAAGGCCATCAGGCGGACCTGCCAGCCAAGCAACAGCGCCAGACCGCCGCCGAGTTCCAGCGCAATCACCACCGGTAGCAGCATGCCGGGCACACCCATGCTTTCCATATAGCCCTGGGTGCCTTCATATCCGCCGATCTTGCTAATGGCGGCCATGATGAACATCAGTGACATTAGCAGGCGTCCGCCCAGGGTAAGCAGGTTTTCAGTGAGTCGATTCATGTTTGTCTCCTGGTAGTCAGTGTCGTTAGTCGATGCCATGGAGTATCAACGTTGCATTAGAAGCAATAAATAGGTTTAAATAGAAAACAATGTTCTATAATTAGCAACAATAATCACCAATATGCCGTCCGGAATCGATAAATTTACAGATTTTCAAGCATTTGTCACCGTGGTTGAGCGAGGTAGCTTTACCGCGGCGGCGGAACAGATCGGCCTGGCCAAATCGATGATCAGCCGACGCATCAGCAAGCTCGAGTCACATCTGGGGGCCAAATTGCTGAATCGCACCACCCGACGCCTGAGCCTGACGGACAGTGGCCGGGCGTTCTATGCACGTGCGGTACGCATACTGGCCGATGTTGAAGAGGCCGAACAAACCGTCTGCAGCCAGCAGACAGAATTGCATGGGCGGATCCGCATCGCCGCCCCACTGAGCTTTGCGGTTGGGCACTTGACGCCGGCCATCACTGAATTCCTGATAGAGTACCCGGAGCTGCATATCGATCTGGACCTGAATGATCGGCAAATCAATCTTGTTGAAGAAGGCTTTGATCTGGCCGTGCGTATTGGCCAGTTGCAGGACTCTACCCTGGTGGCGCGGCGCCTGTCGATGGTCAGGCGGGTGGCTGTCGCCAGCCCGGATTATCTGGTGCGCCATGGCACACCGGGCCATCCATCGGAGTTAAAGCAACACGCAGGCCTGAATTACACCAATATGCCTCGTCATCAGCAGTGGCAGTTTGTGCTGCCCGATGGACAGACGCTTACCCCGCAGGTGTCATTCCGGCTGCAGGCCAACAATGGTGAATTGCTGGCCAGGGCCGCCGAAGGCGGACTGGGCATTGCCGTGTTGCCCACCTTTATCGTCTACCGGGCCATCACACAGGGACGCCTGCGGGCCATATTGACTGACTATGAGTCTCCCTCCGAAGGCCTGTTTGCGGTTTACCCACCCGGACGTTTTTTATCCCGGCGGGTACGGCTATTCAGTGACTATCTGGCAAACAGGTTCGGTGATCGGCCCTACTGGGATGAATGTGTTCGCTAGTCGTCCGGGCATCAACTGACAGCAATCCCGGTGTATGCTTAAAGACATGTGCCGTTGGATCATTATTTTGTTGTCTCTCTTCCTCAGTGGTTGTGCCGAGATCGGCCACTACCTGCAGCTGGCGGGTGGTCAGCTGGAGATCATCAGCAAACGCCAGCCGATTGACGAACTGATCAACGATCCAGACACCGATAGCAAGTTGAAGGCAAGACTTCAGCAGGTAGTCGAGGCGCGCCAGTTCGCGGTGATGGAGTTGCAATTGCCAGACAGCGGCAGTTTTCAAAGCTATGTTCAGCTGGATCGCCGCTATGTGATGTGGAATGTATTTGTCACCGAAGAGTTCTCGATGCAGCCGAAGCGCTGGTGTTACCTGTTTTTTGGCTGCATCAGCTACCGGGGATATTTTGATAAACAAAAGGCGCTGGATTATGCCAGGGAACAATCTGATGAAGGCTATGATACTCATGTTGCCCCGGTAGCCGCCTATTCCACGCTCGGCTGGTTTGATGATCCACTGACCAGTACACTGTTACGCTACGAACCGGAGCGCCTGGCAGGATTTATTTTCCACGAACTCGCCCATGAGCGGTTATACGTTCGTGACGACACCACCTTTAACGAATCGTTTGCGATGACGGTACAGCACAAGGGGATGGGCAAGTGGCTGGCCCGGCAGGGCAGTCAGACAGGGCTTGAACGCTATATGAAAGAACAACGCATGGATGATGAATTTATTGAACTATTGATGGATTATCGTGGTCAACTGGTGGCCCTGTATGAAAAGGACATCAGTGATGATGAAAAACGCAGGCAGAAGGCCGCCTTGTTTATGCAGTTGCGTGAGGATTATCAGAAATTACGCGATAGCTGGGGTGACTACACCGTGTACGATGGCTTTTTTCGGCACCGTTTAAATAATGCCACGCTGTCTCCAGTCGGCACCTATCATGAACTGGTCAACAACTTTAGCAATATATATGAACAACGCGGTGGATTCAGCGGTTTTTATCAGGAAGCAGAACGCATCGGCGAGTTGCCATTTGAGCAACGCCGCAAGGAGTTACGCAAGTATTAGGGAACCTCTGATTTATTCTGGACGAAGCAGATTGCATCTATAATGTTCAGATTCAAGGCGCGAATCGCACGTAATAGCCAGCTATTGCGAAGGTTCGCAACGCAGAAGCTGGATATTCTAGAGGTGAGATGCAAGTTCATGAATAGATCAGAGGTTCCTTAGCTTAGCCATTGTCGCTATTGGCACGATAAGCCTGGAAACGGTCCCTTAAGGTCTGTTTGCCCAGGTATTGCGGTACCACAGACTCCAGCGGGGTCAGTTGCAGCCCCAGTTCCCTGGCACAACCACCACTGCAAATGCTGCCCACTTTCATGGAATTGTAGTTATCCATTGTGAATGGTTTGCCCGGGACCTTTTCCAGTATCCTGGCCTGCAGCCTTGACAGGCCATCACCAAGACCGATGACCTTGCGTTTCAGACCGGCCGTTTGGGCGGTGTACTCGACCAGCTCTTTCAGTGAGTACTCACGTGGCCCGCACAGGTTGTAGTGTCGCCCAAAGGTGAGCTTGTTATTGATGGCGCCGACAAAGGCCCTGGCGACATCAGCCACATAGACGGGTGCAAAACGGGCATTCGGACAGGCCAGCGGCATCAACGGAGTGAGCCTTAACAGCGCAGCAAAGCGGTTAATAAAACTGTCTTCGGGACCAAAGATCACTGACGGCCTGAAGCTGGTGACATGCAAATCTTCAGCGTTGGCCTGGTGCATGATATTTTCCGCCTCACCCTTGCTGCGCAGATAGCAGCTGGGGCCTCGAGCGGCGTCTGCATTTAATGCGCTCATGTGCAACAGCCTTGGGACACCATTGGCCTGACAGGCCTTCAATATCTGCCTTACCAGCGCGACATGAACCCCATAAAAGGTGCTATTGGTGCGCTGGTTTTCATTGAGGATGCCGATGAGGTTAATCACCACATCACAATCTTTGAGCAGGCGCTTCAGGGTGACGTCATCAAAATGCGTGATATGAATCAGGCTGACACCGGGCTGGACCAGCAGATCCCGATGTCGTTGTGGGTGGCGGCTGGGGATAACTACCTGCCAGCCATCAGCGTATAGCTGACTAATGATGTGGTGACCGACAAACCCGGTGCCACCGAAGACGCAGATCGTTCCTGATGTCATGTGGTGTCCCTTATGCACAAGACAGAACATTGATTCTGTGTGATCAGTGCTGATGAGGTCAAGCGAATATCAGCCGGGCGGTGGCAAAATTCACA
>BTQY01000046.1:0-14640 GCA_036986115.1 Gammaproteobacteria bacterium
CTTGCGCAGCTTGATGCGCGTGGCCACGTAACCCTGAGTACTGCCGGCCAGATTGAAGCTGGCGGCCAGTGGGGCAGGGTTCTTTTCGGCAATGACGCTGATAGACTCGATGCCACTGATGCTACTGCTGACGGTGATCGGCACCACCGCGCCGTTTTCGGCAATGTCCGGTGCCTTGATCTTGATGTCCTTGCTGGCGGCCGTGCTGGTGCCACCGAGTAAGTTATTCATGACATCTTTGACGCTCTTGGCGGCGAAGGCATCCTTGGGCCAGGCCGCCATGACAGTCGAAGGGGTCAACAAACCGGCGCCCACCGCGACCGCGATGGCGCTGCCTGCGAGGCTCCCCTTCAGGAAGGTTCTGCGTTTTATATTTGTGTCTTTCATAAGTCTCTCCTGGAGATCCTTTTTTTATTTTAACTGGCCGAGAATCGTTAGCACACTCATGCCATGAAATTGCCTGTCAATCAGGCGATGCCATTGTGACAGTTATAACGTATACAGCCATTCAACGAGGTAATCGATATCCTTCTCACTCAGAATTTCATGACGGCCAAACGGAGGCATCGAAGTACCGGGATTAGCTTTTGTAGCATCCCATACCTGTGCCCTGAGTTTTGCCTTGTCAGGATAGCGTGCCTTCATTGCGACCAGGGGTGGCCCAATGTTGCCGGGCATTGTGACGCCTTCATACGCATGACAGGCAAAGCAGTTACCTTTCTTGCGACTCTCTGCAACTTTTTTGCCTTTCTGGGCGGGGGTCATTTTCTTTTCTGCAGCGAATAATTCCGGTGCAATTGCCAGGCTACCTACGAGGGCAGCGATGGCGCTGGCGGTGACGAGTAGCTTTGCGGGCTTCCGCATTGTTCTCCTCCTTACGGTTATGGTGGTCAATCATGCTGCTGACACTACTAAAATTATGTAGCGAGGCAACTTATAATTTTGGATGTACATCAGACCATTTTAGCGTCCCCGTAAATTACCCGGGGCGCGCATCAGTGGTTTATAAATGAATCTTGCCCTATGGCTTAATCATTCTCGTACAAACAAGAACATAAATATTACCCAATCGGCCATTGATCGCAAGTGCTAATTAACACTGATTTGAATATCAGTAATCGCTAAGATACTACTATACAGACATTTTCTGCTCATCAGATCGGTATAATCGCTCATTTAGTAAGGGAATACAGGCATTTATCGATAGCAACGTATTGTCGCAGGAGATTCTATTTTGAATTTTTTACCAGCCTGGATTCTGCTTCCAATTCACTCAGTCGAGCGTCTATGCGGGTGGCATCGTAAAAATTCATGTCTTTATAGCCTCGTGCCAGGTTCAATTGCCTGATGGCTGCATCGGTATGGCCGCCTAGATAATAATATTCTGCCTGCGCAACATGGGCCTTGGCCTTCTGACCACTGTCTCCACGGGCCATGGCCAGTAGTCGGTAGGTTTCCGGATCCTTCGTGAAGTACCGCACATGTTCTTCCAGTAGTTTGCCTGCCTTGTTGGGTTGACCACTCCGCAGCAGCATGGTGGCATAGTGGGTAATAATGGCGTGGCTGTTTGGATACAACTTCAGGGCGTCGGCATAGATATGATCTGCCTTACGAATATTACCGGCAACGGTTTCCAGCCTGGCCTGCAGTATTTTATAGGCTAGTCGTTCGGGATCCTTCTGTAGAAGCAAGGCGACATGTGATCTGGCCTTTTCTGCTCGCTCGCTTTTCAGGTAGGCGCTGGCCAGGCCATAGCGGGTGGCGTCCTGGCGGCGGTATTTACCCTGTTTCAGGTTCTCACTCAACAACCGTGACAGTTGTTGCGGTTGCTCACTCCCAAGTACCCGCAGTTTCATTCGTATCAGGTAGTAGTCAAGGCTGTCGACCACCTGTTTGTACGGATAGCTTTCGGCCCGCGCCTGGGAGCCGGCGATGCGTGAGGTCGTGACCGGGTGCGTGCTGAGGAATTCGGGGAGTCGATTGCCATAGTAGCGAGTAGCGCGTGCCATACGTCCGAAAAATACCGGCATTGCACGGGGCTCAAAACCTGCCTCTGCCAGTGCCTTGATACCGATGTTGTCGGCTTCGGCTTCGTTTGAACGGGTAAAGTTGATTTGCGTCTGCGCAACACCCGCCTGTGTCGCCGCCAGGGCCGCCCGGCCTGCCGCAGGATTTTGCGTGCTGATGAGAATACCGGCGATCATGGCGGCGATATACGGGATATTCAATTTGTCAAAGGTCTCAAAGCTGCGTGCCAGGTGCCGCTGGGTCACATGGGCAATTTCATGCGCCAGTACCGAGGCCAGCTCGCTTTCAGATTCTGTTGCCATGATCAGGCCTGCATTCACTGCCACGTATCCGCCGGGGGCGGCAAAGGCGTTGATATTGTCGTCACCGATGACAAAGAATGTGAAGCTTAGTTGTGGATTCCCGCTATAGGGGACCAGACGGTAACCCAGGGCATTAATATATTCGACGATCTCCGGGTCATCCACCAGGCGCAAAGCGGAGCGCACACTGCGCATAATGGCCTCACCAATCTTGCGTTCTTCCTCGGGTGATATGATCGCCCCGGAGGGATCGCCCATATTCGGCAGGTCGATGTTGTTCTGGGCGGTTGCCTGACTGTACATCAATATACTGAGCACGAGACAAACAAATTTAATTGCAGCTGAGTGTTGCCTGATCATGTAACCCAATGTAAATTCACATTATTAAGATAGTTCCCAGTCTGACCACCATATCGGCATTCAGGTTCCGTTGCCAGAGTTATTACCAGAGTTATACCGGGGCCATAACCAGCAGCCGTAGCAAAATAATAAACCAGATAAAGCCTGGATGAATATAAATCGCACCATAGCCTTAATAAGCGCCGCCACATGGGGTAGAGTCGGGGTCTTTGCGGGATGATCTGGCGGCATTCTGGACGATGTCAGGGTCAGGGCTTGTGTTGCCCGGCAAATTATCATATAAGTGTTAGCTTTAATTCTAATACGATGGCCCCCGTGGATATATTCATAAGGCTTTCGTCCGCATTATTTCGTTTATTGATTAAGGAGCACCTAGGCATGGCTGATTTTGACCAAGAACTTGACGCAACAGGTCTGAACTGTCCGTTACCCATTTTACGCGCAAAAAAGGCGCTGGCAACGATGGATAGCGGTCAGATTCTTAAGATCATTGCAACTGACCCCGGATCCGTGAAAGATTTTGAGGCGTTTGCCAAGCAAACCGGGCACACATTACTGGAATCTGGCGAGGAAGGCGGCAAGTTTGTCTTCAAGATTCAAAAATCATAACACCTGATCAGGCACAATCTGTGTCGTTTCGCAGTGTTTCTGAGCTATCCCAGGGAATAGGTGACGCTCAGGCACTACGCCAGTATCGCCGCAGTACATAGATGAAATGGAGGGTTGTGTAAATGTCATCAGATAGTAAAAAACTGGCCATCATTGCAACAAAGGGCACGCTGGACTGGGCGTATCCCCCGTTCATTCTGGCCTCCACCGCGGCGGCACTTGGTTATCAAGTGCAGATCTTTTTTACCTTCTATGGCCTGCAGATGTTGCGCAAGGATCTGAACCTGAAGGTGAGCCCATTGGGGAATCCCGGCATGCCGATGAAGATGCCGTTTGGCCCGAAGTGGTTCCAGGGTATTAACTGGAATATCCCGAATGCGGTACAAGGCATTATTCCCGGGTTTGAGAGTTTCGCGACGGTGCTGATGAAGCAGACCATCAAGAATAAAGGCGTTGCCTCCATTGATGAGCTGCGCAGCCTGTGTCAGGAGGCCGAAGTGCAGTTCATCGGTTGCCAGATGACCGTGGATCTGTTCGGTTTTGAGCACAGTGACTTTATTGATGGTGTTGAATACGGTGGTGCGGCGACCTTTTTTGAGTTTGCCGGGGATGCTGACATTTCCCTGTATATGTAAATCACACCACGATGTTGCTGTTAAATGAGTGCCCGGCCATGTCCGGGCATTGTTAAGTTAAGTACTATATAAAAAAATAATTATTGACTTATATTATAAGTGATTGAATTATAATGTGGTTTTTTAACAACGGCATGTGGTTCTTTAGCAACTTCTTATTGACAGGGGTATCCCGTAACAGCGATACTCACCCTGTTCTCTGATGGGCAAGGCATTATAAAAATGCCGGTAAAATACAAAACACCCTCTTACTGAAGAGTTCTAGCTGAGGAGAGATAAAGCATGCGATTGAATAAAAACATAATTCTTGCCGGGTTATTGTCTGCCGGACTGGCATTTCCGTTGACAGCATTTGCGACCAATGGGTATTTCTCGATTGGTTATGGCCCTAAATCCCGTGGTCTGGCCGGTGCCTCAGTGGCGCATTCGACCGATTCGATGGCTGCGGCCGTAAATCCCGCCGGTATATCCAATGTGGGTCACCGCGCCGATTTCAGCGTGGAATTGTTTTCGCCGATTCGTGAAGCACAGAGTGGCATGGGTGGTCCAGGGGCAGGGCCTGTACACCAGGACAGCCAAAGTAATTATTTTCTGATCCCCAGTGGCGGCTATGTCCGTGACATTGGTAATAATCTGACAGCGGGCATCACGATTTATGCCAATGGTGGCATGAATACGAGTTACCGGGACAATGCGGCTGCACTGGGTGGCGGAGCGAGTATCTTTGGTGCTACCAGCGACGCCGGTGTGGACCTGGCGCAGATGATATTTGCGCCGACCATTGCCTGGAAGTTTTTGCCGAAACACTCTATTGGCGCTTCATTGCTGATAGGTTATCAACAGTTCAAGGCCTATGGGCTGCAGAATTTCTGCTCTCTCAAGGCCGGTTCCGGTGGCGCTGCCTGTCCTGCCTTTGGAGGGATAGGTTCTCCAGGCGCGAATAAAGGCCTGACTAACCAGGGCTATGATCGAGTCTGGGGCCTGGGTGTGCGTGTCGGCTATCAGGGACAAATTACTGATAATGTCTCCATTGGTGCCGCCTACTCATCAAAAATTGGCATGAGTGAATTTGACAAGTATGACAAGCTGTTTGCCGAAGACGGTGACTTTGATATCCCGGCCAACTGGTCTGTTGGACTGGCGGTCAAGGCCACCCCCAGGCTGACGGTGACCGCTGATATACAGCGTATCGAATACGGCGATATCCGCGCCATAGCCAATCATGGACCAACCACATCAGGCTTGAACGTATTTGCCGAAGGCCAGGGTTTCCTGGGAGCTAATAATGGCCTCGGTTTTGGTTGGGATGACATGACCATTTTCAAGCTCGGAGTTGAGTACAACGCCAATAACAAGTGGACCCTGCGTGGTGGTATCAGCCGTGGCGATCAGCCGATTGGAAACGATGAGATTACATTCAATATTCTGGCACCAGCCGTCATTGAGACTCACGTGACCGCTGGCTTCACCTATCGTCCGGCAGGCAAGGCCGATAACGAATGGAACTTTGCCTATATGTACGCTGTAAATAATGAAGAAAGTGGTGCATTCCCTGATGGATTCTGTGGGGCTGGTGGCACACTCAATTGCCCTATAAAGTCAAAGATTGAAATGTACCAGCATGCCTTTGAACTGGGCTATTCCTGGAAGTTCTAATATTTAAGGTTTAAATGCAATACAAGAACGGGCCATGGTGACATGGCCCGTTTTTTTATGTTTTAAACTTTGGCAATCACCCTGGCGGCAAAACTGGAATGATGCCTGCCACTATTTTCGTAAATATTATCATCAGCCAGCTGGCCTCTAAGGATGGATAGCGCTTCACGAACGCGCTGCCTGCCGCCTTCAATGATACTGCCATTCTGAATATTCTGCAGGCGGCACTTTTCTGCCAGTTCCAGCACCTTGCTGCATAGGGAAATGATTTCAATTTCTTCAGGCGAAGCGGATGCCTTGAGCAGAAAGGCCTGCATGTTGTCAGCATCCAGATTTAGCCCTTGTTGAAGAAAAGCTTCGTGTCGTTGTTTTTCCACCTGTTCAAGTTTATTCACCAACTGTTGTTTTTGCACCGTGGTTTTTTCCAGGTGTTCAGCATCATGACTGGACAGGGCCTGATTTTCTGATTGCAGGCACTCAAGCAGTTGCTGTGACAGCTCAAGTTCTTCGCGTAATACATTCACAAGTGACATAGGTCAGGCCTTTCGTCAATTCATTAAAGATCGGTTGCCAGTGATTGTTCGAATGCCAGCATTTTTTCAGCGATACGATTGGAGTCAATTTCAAAACTGCCATTTGAGATGGCATTCTGCACGCTCGCCACACGTGAACGGTCCACCACGGGAAGGCTGGACAGTGTTTTTTGCAGGTCCTGCAGTACTGAAGCCGCTTGCGTCAGTGTTACGCTATCAGATTCCTGACCGGCAGATTCCTGATCGGCTTCGCCATTGCCACCAGGATCACTGGCGGGGCCCGTCTGCAGCGGCTGGTTCTGTTGCAGATCTTTCGCCTGGGCGTCATTTGCCTTAATGCTGCTATTTATGCCTGTTAAATCAATTGCCATTGATGTACTCCTGAAATCAATGTTTTACCTGTGTTCATGCTGTTTTACGGCCAACTGGGACAAAACTTTAGGAAAAATAGCCAATTTATTGCCGTTTTATAGCCTCACCCGTACATAGCCTTCGTAAGTTACTGTTCCTTCTATAATTCTCTTTGAAGACAGGTTTTTTACACGGATGATCTGCCCGGGTTTTCCGTCACTTAGTGCCTTGCCAGGCATACGCACGCTGAATCGTTTGTTGCCGGCCAGGATCGTAATTCGCTGTCCACGTCGGACCGCGTTCGGGCTCTCTATCATCAGCGGATTGACGGCCTTGCCGAACACCAGCGGGCGCTTCAATACCTTGCCAATAACATCATTTAAATCAGTAATATAGCCAGTATACAGGGTGTTAATATCGCGTCTTTCCAGGATGAAATCCTTGCCGCTCAATTTCATTCCTCGCGCTAATGGTCGACGTGCAATCAATACATCTTTAAAGATTTTTATGTTGGCGCTCACATAGAGTTTCCAGTTCGGATTGGTGCAGCGCACGCCAACGGTGGTGTAACCCCGCAGGCGCGCCCCGGCGTGCAGGAAGGGCTGCATACGTTCAGGACAGGGGGCCAATTTCAGGCGTGGGCCCAGTTGTCCGATACTGATCTCGACGTCGTCATATTTACTATCTAATTGTTTATGAAGGAATTCTTCTACAATCTGCCGAATGCTGTGGAGTGACTGAAAACCGTCACCTGAGACCACCATAGCGGCCGATGGGGCCTCGGCTGCCGTCATTGAGGTGGCAAAAACTGCCGGGGCGGCAAACAGGGTTGAGCACAACATCAATCCTGGCAGGAACCATTTTATATCGGTATGTAAGTTATAAATCATTGTATTATCAATAATAATTCCAAATGTTAGGGGCGTTGTTGCATGCCATTTTGCCGCGCAGTGTTGCTGTTGACTGGTAAAATGCAATACTCGTGCCTGCTTGCAGATATTTAAGCTTCAAAGCCCTGGGCCGATACCTGAAATACGTGCGTCACTTAAATAGTTTCACTGGTCTAGTCTGCAAGGAACCGCCCATGGCAAGTCTGCTGGATACTGTCGATCAACGAACCCGGTTGGCGGGGCAAAACCGTCTCGAATTGCTGTTGTTCCGACTGCAGGGACGGCAGCGTTTTGCTATTAATGTCTTTAAAGTACAGGAGGTGATCCAGTGCCCGCCATTGAGCCAGATCCCGGAGTCCCATTCGGTGATTTGCGGGATCAGTCGTTTGCGAGGCAAGACCATTCCGATATTAGATTTGAGTTATGCTGTAGGTATGCCCGCGGCTAAAGATATCGGTAACAGCCTCGCTATCATTACCGAGTACAATCGCAAGGTACAGGGTTTCCTGGTGGCAGGTGTGGACCGGATCATTAACAAGGAATGGGCCCAGATACATGAACCTCCCCGGGGTACGGGTCAGGACAATTACGTCACTGCGGTGACGGAGTTTGATAACGAGTTGATTGAGATTATTGATGTAGAAAAGGTGCTTGTTGATGTGACTGGTCAGCAGGCAGAGCTATCAGAAGATATTATCGAGCAGAATGCCAGTAGAGACCTGTCACGTTTTCGCTTACTGGTGGTAGATGATTCGGCAGTTGCACGGAACCAGATAATAAGAACTCTGGATCAACTGGGGATCAGGAACACGATTGCCGGAAACGGCCTGGAGGGGCTTAATATACTGAAGGCCTGGGCCAGGCAGGGGCCAATAGGTGAATATGTCGATATGGTTGTGTCAGACATAGAAATGCCGGAAATGGACGGTTATACACTGACAACAGAGATAAGAAAGGATCCGCAGCTAAAGGGGCTTCACATATTATTACATACGTCGATGAGTGGGGTATTCAATATGGCAATGGTTGAGAAGGTAGGTGCGAATAAATTTGTGCCCAAGTTTAATGCCGATGAACTGGGTTTGGCCATAATCGATTACCTGAAGAATAGTATAGAGTTACCATAAAAATATGCTTGAGATATTGGTTCGGGTAAAAGCTGGTTTCCAGAAACTTCACTGGCAATATGCATAGGTTCACGTGGCAGCAGCGAACATACCATCTGATGAATATGAAGAATTCGGGCGTTTCCTTGAGGATGCCTGCGGGATTGTATTAGGTCAGAATAAACACTACCTGGTAATAAGCCGTCTGCAGCGTCTTATGAAAGACACTGAGTTCAGCAGCCTGTCAGATATACTCGAGGAATTGCGTCAGAATCGGGGCGGGGCACTACGAACACGTTTAATAGACGCGATGACCACTAATGAAACACTGTGGTTTCGTGATATCTATCCCTTTGACGTTTTAACGAATCAGATATTCCCGAAACTGGTGGAGAAAAAAATAACTTCACCGCGGATCTGGTCGGCGGCCTGTTCTACCGGTCAGGAAGCCTATTCTATTTGTATGGCCTACCGGGAGTTTCTGGCAAAAATGCCCGGGGCCTTTTCCGGGCAGCTAAGGGTCATCGGGACAGACATTTCTCCTACCGTGTTGCAGGAAGCAAAGAACGGAATCTATGATCCGATTACCATCTCCCGTGGCTTATCTGAAGAACGCAAAAAACGCTTTTTCAGGGAAGTGGATGGCAACTATGAAGCAGTCGATGAGATTCGTCGTTATACCGAGTTCAGGGATCTCAACTTGATGCAGAATTACTCTATGCTGGGTAAATTCGATATCATTTTTCTCAGGAATGTCCTGATTTATTTCTCCTCTGACCTCAAGCGGGATATTCTGGATCGCGTGTCGAGGCTGCTAAATCCTGGTGGTTACCTCTTTTTGGGTTCCTCTGAGTCGATTGCCAAGTATTCAGATGCCTTTGAGATGGTCCGTTGCAAACCGGGTGTTGTTTACCTCCTAAAGGATTAGGCGTTCCCTTCACTTCCCGGGTGCGGTCATCTTTGCCGCCCTAAACCAGGTTATTGCCAGTATTTGCCAGGCAGGATTTCTTATAAAATCTCATAACCATATGATTAATATCGCCAAGTCATTGTTGGCATGGGCTTTGCTGTTTTACCTGTATGGAAACAGGAGCACACGCATGGGTTTAAGTCTAGATAATGCATTGGGGGTACATCAGTACAGCATGACCTTGCGCGCACGTCGCGCGGCTATCCTTGCGACCAATATCGTCAATGCAGATACCCCTAATTACAAGGCGCGTGACGTGGATTTCCAGGCAGTACTTAAATCACGCATGCAAAAGGCCGACTCGGCCAGGGGATTTAACGGCATGACAAGCACCAATGACAGGCATATGACGGGTAGTGGCAGCCTCGGATTTGCAAGTAACGAATTGTTTTACCGAGTACCAAATCAGCCATCACTGGATGGAAATACCGTTGACACCCAGGTTGAGAAGGCCAAATTTCTGCAGAATGCACTGGCTTATCAGGCAAGTTTTACATTTCTGAACGGCAGGATCACCGGGTTGATTGCTGCATTGCGAGGTGAGTAAGGATGTCCTTCTTCAAAATATTTGATATTGCCGGTTCCGGAATGAGCGCACAGCTGCTTCGCCTGAATGTTACTGCAAGCAACATGGCCAACACGGAGTCTGCCAGTAATCGGGCATCCACCACTTACAGGGCCCGTCACCCCGTCTTTGAATCTGTCATGGATAGTGTCTACGAGGATGGCCGCTCTGTTGGTGTACGGGTGCGCGAGGTGGTGAGCGGGACTGAGCCGCCTTTGAAGCGATATGAGCCAAACCATCCGCTTGCCGATGACAAGGGCTATATTTATGTCCCTAATATCAATGCTGTCGAAGAAATGGCCAACATGTTGTCAGCATCGCGTGCATTCCAGAACAACACTGAAGTATTGAACGTTGCAAAGCAGATGATGATCAGAACATTGTCCCTAGGCCAGTAAGGCGCAGTAAGGATCAGGTGAGGATGAAATCATGAACGAAATCAATAAAACCCAGAATATATTCCAGAGTCTTGGTCTGACTGCCAAGGAAAAGCTCGATACCGGTGACCGGACCCGATTGAGCCAGGATGATTTCCTGAAGCTGCTGACAACCCAGTTGCAAAATCAGGATCCGACCAAACCGCTGCAAAATGGCGAATTCATGGCGCAAATGGCCCAGTTCAGCACGGTGACCGGTATCCAGGATTTACAGGCATCCTTTGGTGACCTGGCATCCGCATTATATTCGAATCAGGCACTGCAGGCCTCAGTGATGGTTGGTCGGACCGTGCAAGTTCCCTCGAGTCGGGGATTACTGAGCGCGGGTGGTAATCTCGCCGGCGCTGCTGACTTACCTTCCAGTACCAGTAACCTGACGGTTGAGATTTCGGACGCTGCCGGGCAATTGATAAAATATATTGATATGGGCCAGCAGCCTGCTGGACAGGTCAACTTTGTTTGGGACGGCATTACCGATAAGGGTGTTCAGGCCCCTGCCGGTATCTATAACGTACGTGCCGTCGCAAACTTTGGTGGTGATATACAGGCCCTGGGGACCCTGGTGTCCGCCCGGGTGGATAGTGTTTCTGTCGGTAAATCTGGTGAAGGTCTGACGTTGAACCTGGCAGGTATTGGTTCATTCGGCTTTGACGAAATACGCCGGATATCTGAATAGCACAATAGAGGAGAAAGAGCATGCCATTTCGTATCGCATTAAGTGGATTAAATGCCGCATCATCGGACCTTCGGGTCATTGGTAACAATGTCGCCAACGCCAGCACCGTTGGTTTTAAAAAGTCACGCGCCGAATTTTCGGATATATTTCCTGCCTCTACTCTGGGTGTGGCCGCAAATGCCATTGGTAGTGGCGTCAAGGTTGCCTCGATTAGTCAGCAGTTTACCCAGGGTAATGTGGAATTCACGGATAATAACCTGGATCTTGCCCTCAGCGGCCAGGGGTTCTTCCGTCTTGATGACAACGGCGTGACGGTATATTCACGCTCCGGCCAGTTCGGTATCGACCGCCAGGGTAATGTACAGAATTCACAGGGCCAGGGTCTGACCGCCTTCCAGGCAGACGCGCTGGGGAATATTACCGGTGCGTTAGGTAACCTGGTGCTGAATACATCAGACCTGCCGCCACGAGCAACAGCGGAACTTACGGTTGCTGCAAACCTGGATTCGACCGAGACCGCCCCGGGTGTGGCATTTAACCCGAATACACCGACGACCTACAATCACTCTACCTCATTGACTGTTTTTGATTCGTTGGGTAACCCGGTCCTGGGTACAATATATTTCCAGAAGCAGGCGGCGGCGAATACCTGGAACTCCTATCTGTATATCACGCCTCCCGGCGGCAGCCTGACAGAAGTCATCCCGGCGGGTGGGGTGGCCGGCGACCCCATGATCATGACGTTTAGTAACGTGGGCGCAATGACCGGTGTGGTCCCAAACACCGGTACGGCTACCGAGGCGGACTACACCGCGATTAGTCCTGGTACCGGTGCCGCTAATCTGTCGCTGGATATTACCTACACCGCTACTACCCAGTTCGGTAGTGAATTCTCGGTCAATCGTCTGGTACAGGATGGTTTCGCCACCGGGCGTTTGAGTGGCGTGGATATTGGCGAGACCGGGGTGGTGACCGCACGTTACACCAATGGTCAGTCACTAACGATTGCCCAGTTGGCCATTTCGAATTTTTCCAACCCACAGGGTTTGCGCCAACTTGGTGATACCACCTGGACCGAGTCCTTTCAGTCCGGGGCCGCACTGGTCGGCGCACCGGGTTCCGGTAGTCTCGGGCTGGTGCAATCAGGTGCACTGGAAGGTTCAAATGTGGATCTGACAGAACAACTGGTGAACATGATCACCGCGCAGCGTAATTTCCAGGCCAATGCCCAGGTGATTACCACCGCGGACACCATTACCCAGACCATTATCAACATACGATAAGCGTTTAAAGGGCCGCACACGAGGAGTAATTTGAATGGACAGAGTACTCTACATTTCCATGTCAGGTGCCAAGCAGAGTGATCTGGCGATATCGGCCAGTGCAAACAATATGGCGAATGTGGGTACGACAGGGTTCCGTTCAGATTTTAACGCCTTCCGCAGTCTGCCGATCTATGGCCCCGGTTACGCCAGTCGAGTCTATGCCGTTTCTGAAAACAAGGGCACCAATCTGGAAGTTGGCGAGCTCATTAGTACTGGACGGGATATGGATCTGGCGGTTCAGGGAGATGGCTGGATCACAGTGGTCACGGAAGATGGCCGGGAGGGTTATACCCGTGCCGGTGACCTTCGTGCCCTGCCGGATGGCCGCGTGGTGAATGGCCAGGGGCATTCTGTCATGGGTCTTCGCGGCCCGGTCGTGTTGCCACCTTCACAGAAGGTGGATATCGGTGTGGATGGCTCGATCTCGGTGGTGCCCGAGGGCCAGTTACCCACCAATATTGCAGTGATTGATCAAATCAAGCTGGTCAACCCGCCACCGATCGAGTTGTTCAAGGACGATGATGGCCTGATGCGCATGAAGAATGGCGATGTCGCCACGCCTGATATCAATGTGAAACTGGTTTCCGGCACACTGGAAGGCAGCAACGTCAATGTGGTCGAGGCACTGGTGAATATGATCACCTATTCCCGACAGTTTGAGACCCACGTCAAGATGATGAAGGCCGCAGAAGAGATGGATGTTGCCACACAGCAGATGATGAGAATTTCATAACGGCAATACGTTTATCACCATGTATCAGGAGTAGAACAAAATGTTATCACTATGGATTGCCAAGACTGGACTGGACGGACAAAATACCCGACTGGGCGTGATATCGAATAACCTGGCCAACTCGAGTACCACCGGTTATAAACGTTCACGAGCGGTCTTCAATGACTTGCTCTATCAAAACCTTCGTCAGGTTGGTGCGCAGTCTTCACAGAGCACAGAAATCCCCACCGGGATGTATCTGGGTACCGGTGTGCGTGTGGTGGGCACACAAAAGATCCATCAGCAGGGGAACCTGCTGAACACCGGTAATTCTCTGGATATGGCAATTCAGGGCCGGGGCTTTTTGCAGATCCTGCAGCCGGATGGTTCTATTTCCTATACCCGGGACGGTAGCTTACAGCTGGATTCTACCGGTCAGATAGTCAATATCAATGGTTTTGTCTTACAACCTGCCATTACTATTCCAAACGATGCCGTTAGCGTGACTATCGGTAACGATGGCACGGTGTCGGTATTACAACCGGCATCTACTACTCCAACCCAGGTAGGCACTATCCAGTTGGCCGATTTTGTCAATCCGACAGGTCTTGAGCCCGTCGGCGACAACATGTTTCGTCAGAGTGTCGCCAGCGGGACAGCAACCACCAGCAATCCGGGACTGAATGGTTTTGGCACTGTCATCCAGGGTTCGCTTGAGACGTCCAATGTCAACGTGGTCGAAGAACTGGTCAGCATGATCGAAACACAGCGGGCCTATGAGATGAATGCCAAGGCGATTGAAACAGCCGATCAGATGCTGGCCTACCTGACACAAACTCTTTAATGCTTGAGAGAAATAAATATGAATAATACACGCAGTAGAATATTTCTGGTCATTATTGTTATGCCGCTGCTGTTAATAACATTGGCCGGTTGTAACAGTTTACCGGAACGCGATCCAGCCTACGCGGTAACCCGGCCGGTGGCTGTTCCACCAGCGCAATATCGTAACGGCTCGTTATATCAGCCGGGATATGACATCACCTTGTTTGAGGATCGCCGCGCAAGAAGGGTAGGCGACATCTTATCTATTACCCTGAATGAAAAAACCGCTGCCTCTAAAGAAGCCACTACCGATTTAAGTAAAACTACCAGCATCAATGTGACCAACCCGACCATCCTCGGCACCACGCCCTTACTCAGTGTGCCGGGTGTGTTGCCACTGGCAGCCACCAGTGGACTGGGGCTGGGTACCACGCTGGGTTCAGCTCATTCGTTTGCAGGTGAAGGCACCAGCGAGCAGAAAAACAACCTGACCGGTACCATTAGTGTGACCGTGGCTGAAGTCCTGCCAAATGGCTATCTGCTGGTGAAGGGAGAGAAGATCTTCAGCCTGAACCAGGGGAATGAACATATCCGACTCTCGGGTATCGTACGCCCTGACGACATCAGTTCAGACAACACGGTGCAATCCACCAAGATTGC
>BTQY01000047.1:0-14403 GCA_036986115.1 Gammaproteobacteria bacterium
TGTCCAGGCGCACCTTACTTTCGTTTTCCATTTCCAGATCACCGGTGAAATCCAGGTCTGGTTCGCTGTAGGTGTGATGGCCGATGCGAAAGCCGTGCAGGTGTGCGTAATCCCAGCCCATGACGTTTTGCAGGATATCGTGCAGTTTCCCTAGTCTGGTATCTGCTTTTACCAGGAAGCGCCGCCATACGGGTGGCTCGACGTGACGCAGGGTGATCTTGATTTGGTAGATGTTCATGGTGTTTTCGGAAATTGTCTCATATCTTTCCTTGGCTATTTATATATGTTGTTAATGCTTATTTGATGCATACGGCACGCTACCGCTATGCACGGCATTATCCCGCTATCCGCACAATAATTCCCTATCATACCCCCTCATCCAACATCATCCCTGCCTGGTATTGCCCCTGCTGCCGCTTCCATCAAAACCATTCAGCAACCTGTTCAGTATTTTGATCTGCCGTTCATTCAGTGTATGGGGTTCATTTATTCGGCATCTCAACAGTTTCTACGGGTCATTCTGTAAATTCAGTACCGTCATTGCCATCTCACTTGTCTGGTTTGTCTGGTTTGTTTGATCCATCAGCTTTGGAACCGCAATTACCTTGTTGTTCCTGTACGGCGCCACCGGCCTCTGGTGCGGATGCCGTAAGCACCTCGTTTAATTCCTGCATCTCCTCCAATGCAGCGATGATGCGTTCCAAAGGCAGTTGCGCCCAGCGGCGCAGCGCTTCACGACGGGAGCCCTCCCAGGTTGTCAGCGTCCAGTCGATGCCATCTCCAGATTTCTTATCCTTCGGCATCGTCTTCCAACCTCATGCGCAGATGTTCAATATCGATCCGATCCTGTTCCCGGCCCGCTGCCTCTTTCATGCTGATCAGGGTGAGGATCGAGACAAAGCGTACCTCAATGGCTCCATATAGTGGTTTTTCCAGGGCCCGGTCGTATTCCTCGTCGAAGGGGAAGGGTTCACTGACAAAAATATCGATCGGCGTCTCTATATGCGTGTCACTCCAAAGCTGGAGAACCTGCATGCCCTTATCCCGTATCCAACTCTGCCGCTGCTCGGGATCGGCAAATTGCGAGGCGGTTACAGGTACGTTCGGTTTATAGCCTAGCCGGGCAAGTGCGGAAAACGCACGTTCGATGTTGCCAGACATAAGATGCAGGACGAAATCCACGTCCTTGGTGTAACGCAGATAGCCATGGGCGTTCACGGCAAGCCCTCCGGCGACGAGGTAACGTACATTGGCATCATTAAGCGCCCGGAAAATCGCTTCAAGGCTGGTCAATTTCATGATGTTTCTGCGCCCCCTTATAAACCATCGGATTCCATTATGCATTATTCCCCTATACGATTTCTGACAATAAGGTTCTGGCAATAAGGCGGTTGCTATCTGCGATGGCTAACCCAGCCTTAAGTGACTAATGATTATACGACCTCCACCCTGACAAAACCTGGCCGTGTACATAAAAATACCTAATACTGATCTGCTGCCGATTTCAGCCGCTGGGCGACCTGGTTTTTGAGCGCTTCTGGTGCCAATACTTTCACCTCAGGCCCATATTTAAGGATATCCATGAGCAGTTCCCGATCATCGCTGTAGGGAATATGCAGTTCATAACCTCCGTCTTGCAATACCTTACCTTCCTGGTCAGGATGCCATTGCTCATCGGCCACCCAGCGGGCAGCAGTAGAACTGAATCTCAGCACCGCAATGTGCCTGGCTTCTCCTGAAAATATGCCATAACCAGAAGCAAAGTGTTCATCCAGTTCAGCATCAGCTATTTCTTTGGCGCACTCATCAAACACCTCAACGGGATGCATGCGATCCAGGGAAAAGTTCCTTAACTCATTGCGCAAATGGCACCATGCATCCAGATACCAGTTGGATCGATAATAAACCAGCCTCTGTGGTGACAGAGTTCGCTCGGTGGTTTTGTCCCGTTCACGCCCGTGATAAAGCACCCTGATTTGCTTGCGCCCAAGCAGTGCGCCACTGATCATTCGGAAATGTTGCATATCTGCCGGCCGTGACGCCAGTTGGAATATACGCACCCGGTAGCTTAACTCCAGATTGCCTGCGTACTGGTGAGTTAACAGGTGCTCGATTCTGTTTTTTATTGGGGAGATATGATCCCCCAGCAATCCGGGCTGCAAGTCTGCTAGCAATTTATGCGAGACCATCAGGGCATACAGCTCATCCGGTGAAAACCATAACCCCGGTAATTCGTAAAGATTCTGCTTGTTCTGCGCGTAATGGTAGCCATTGTGCTCTCGATCATACTCAACCGGTGCGCCCAGATAATCCCTCAACAGGGCAATAATACGCCGCGCTGTACGTTCGGAGCACTCAAGCTCTTTATTTATTGTTTCTAAAGTGACAGGATGCCGCCTGCCATGAAGCAAGGTGTGTAATTGAAATATCCGGTCAAATTTGTCCATGTTTTTGCACCGTATACCCTCTGTTACAGCAGTTTTTTCCTGTGCGTATGCTCACGATACATCATAATTTAGTCAAGAACGGCATATCAGGAATAACAGTCGCCCGGAACCTTACTTCTACATTACTGATACCTTCCCAATACAACATTTTTTATATTTCTTGCCGCTACCGCAGGGACAGGGCTCATTACGACCGATCTTTTTTGTATCGTGCTGGTAAGGTTGCTGATAGTGGTAGCCCAATTCTCCGCCCATCACATCAATGGTATCGGGGTGTATGTCGTACTCCCAATCTTCTTCCTGCCAGCGTTGCTGCCGTTCCTCAATTTGCTTGTCGTTATAAAACTTCCATGGGTCACTGAAACGCTCCCACTTGGGCACATCTGTTCCACGCATATATGCATTGGTTATGTCTTCTTCATCAAAATAAAAGCCCCGGCCACTCTGCCTGGTGGCCATGTCATCGAGCAACTTGCGATGGCGGTCACGTGGGTAGTCAAGCAGGTCGCTGGCAACGGACAGCCGGTAATCCCAATCCTCCCCTTCGTCCGCCACCAATTGCGCTGCCCAGTCCAGGGTCTGTTCGAGTTCCGCTTCACCCTGTTGCTGTGCCTGGTCGAAGATGGCCTCGGTTATATTTGCGCGCATAAACCAGTCCGCTTTCTTGTCCATGCAAATTTTGCGTAATGACGCGGCCACTGGTGGCGGTTTGTTACGTAACAGGGCGGGCCAGTAACCGGCAAACCACTCCTGTAGATTTTCGTCCTCTTCCCGGCACATGCCTTGTATTAAATCCACCAGCAACATCCCAGCACGCTCACCGGGGATCAAACCGAGGATCATCACGGCATGTAAGCGCAGCCACCAGTGGCCGATATTCACACTTTCAAGTTCGTCGCTGGGCTGTATCATGGGTGTCACGGGTGTCAGGACTGCCAGCATCTGTTCACCACGACTTACACACGCATCAATCACATTGCGCGGCACCCGGTCTTCATGCTCGATCATGAGGTCAATCAATTCTGCAGGCGTATAGTTGGCCAGTACCGCATCTTCATAAACCGGTATTTCAAGAACTGAACTCACTGGTGCTTCCTCGGTTTCCATTACCATAAACCGGTTGACGGCATCGACATCAAACACCTCAGCATCAAAATTATCACCCAACCACTCGACGATCTCTTCGTGCTCCCCGTTGTCGGGATCATTGAAGGCTTCGAGCATATAGGCATATCCGTGTGGTCCGCCGCAATCCTCGGGTGGACAGGCGCGTTGGCCATCGAGGCAGACGGGATAATCGGCACCCGGTTCAGCTGGCAGGATTTTTTCGATCTTGATGTCATGTTCCCAGCCATCACCAAAATCATAATCGTAGATAAAGCTGCTGCCTTCAGTTGCAATCTTGTAGAGATAGACCTTGCGTTCGTTTTTAATGCCACTGGGAAAGCCAGGATCGGGTTCACCATTGGTATCGCGACCGATACGAAAACCATGCAGGTGTGCGAATTCCCAGCCCATTACTTCCTGCAGGATATCGTGCAGTTCACCCAACCTGATATCTGCCTTTACCAGCAAGCGCCGCCAAATGGGCGGCTTGGTGTGGCGCAGGGTAATCTTGATTTGGTAGATACTGTTGCTGTGATTGGCAGTATTTTTGCTCATGGTTGCTATATCTTATCTTAATGATATTTCAGGTGCACGAAGCATTCTGCTGATATTCCATCAGATTTCTTGTGTCGTTAATGTCTGAATGCTGCGCCAGGAGAGTAATCGCGCATCTGAACGTTGTTGGGTTTCTTCACCACCATAGACAAGTTGTTTGGTGATGTTACGCACAGGTTTTTTTGTTTCAGGCTTGCGAAGGTGTTCAGGTTTTTGAAAAATTCGGTGTTTACTGTGGAGGATGATTTTACTTCTATGGCATCAAGTTGTTCACCACGATCTATGATCAAATCAATTTCAAGCCCCCGTGTTTCTCTGTAATGATACAGGTCGGGTTGTTCTCCGTTGTGCACACGTGCTTTATAGGCTTCTGCTGCTACCCAGCTTTCAAAAATTGCGCCTCTCTGCGGATGATGGCGAAGTTGTTCCGGTTCCCGAATACCGAGCAAATAACACACCAGACCGGAATCAAGGAAATGCAACTTGGGGGCTTTGATCACCTGTTTTCTTACGTTGGTGTGCCACGCGGGTAGTTGTTGAATGATATAACTGGTTTCCAGGATGGATAACCAGGCACGAGTGGTATTATGGCTAATACCTACATCATTGCCCAGTGATGACAGATTAATTTCCTGTGCTGTGCGACCGGCGCAGAGTCTGAGAAAGCCTGAAAAATGCTGTAAGTCGCTAACATTGATTACCTGACGGACATCGCGCTGAATATAGGTTGCCACATAGTCGGCCAACCATTGTTGCGGAGGAATGCCCTGGTCGTAAATTCTGGGGTAGGCGCCTTGCCATAATGTGGTGAAGAATTCATCGGGCGCCATTGTAAAGGTGTGCAATTCTTCCAGGTCGGGTGGTAGTAACGTGAGTATGCCGCTACGTCCGGCCAGTGATTGTGCCTGTAATTGTACCGGCGACTGTGATAAGCCGAAGTGCTGTGAGCCGGTAAGTATGAATCGCCCTGGTTCCGGCCGATCATCCACGTCGCTTTGCATATAACTGAGCAATTCCGGGGCATGCTGAACTTCATCGATAATGGCGCCTTCCGAATATTCGGCCAGGAATCCCCTGGGATCATTATGCGCATAGTCTCTATTATCCATGGCTTCCAGCGAGACATAGGTTTTGTCAGGAAATATTGCCCGGCACAGGGTGGTTTTGCCGGACTGGCGCGGGCCTGTAATGACCACAACCGGGTAATATGTGGCAAGTTCGCGTACTTTTGTTGCAAGTTTACGCTGTATCATAGGCTGAGTATGGGATGATATGCATGGATTGTTAATATGATTAACAATTTATACATCTTACGTATGAATACCATTATTTGGCGTTGCCTTTGGTTTTATTGACTGGAAGCAACTCCTAACGGGTGTGAGCGATTTGGAATTTTATTCCCGACGTTCAAGAATAACAAAGCGGTAGTCATGCGGGTTTTTCTCATCGGCATCGTAACGATTGCTTTCCAACTCACGCCACTCGGCCATATCAAACTCGGGGAACCAGGCATCGCCGTCAAACTCGCCATCCACCAGCGTCAGATACAGCTTGTCTGCGCGGGGCAACATCTGCTCATAGAAGCTGGCGCCACCAATGATCATGACCTCCTGCCCCACTTTGCGGGCCGCCTCAATGGCATCATCGATGTTATGCACCACCACCACTCCGTCCACCCTGAACCCGGGGTCACGGGTGATAACGATATTGGTGCGCCCCGCTAACGGCCTGCCCAGCGAAGCAAAGGTCTTGCGGCCCATCACCACCGGCTTGCCGAGGGTGTGCCTGCGGAACCACTGCATGTCGGCGGGCAGTCGCCAGGGTAAGCGGTTTTCCGTGCCAATGACCCGGTGCTTGTCCATGGCGGCAATAATTGAGATGCTCATGGGGATCAGAGGTTCCCTAAATAGCAATCGGCGCCTTGATGCCGGGGTGGAACTGGTAATCGCACAACTCGAAGTCTTCAAATTTGAAACTAAAAATATCGGTCACCTGCGGGTTGATGTTCATCGTCGGCAACGGGTAGGCCTCACGGGACAGCTGCAACTGTGTCTGTTGCATGTGGTTTGAATACAGGTGGGCATCGCCAAAGGTATGTACAAAGTCACCTGCCCTGAGCCCGGTGACCTGTGCCATCATCATGGTAAACAATGCATATGAGGCGATATTGAACGGCACCCCGAGGAAGATATCGGCACTGCGCTGGTACAGCTGGCAGGACAGCTTGCCCTCGGCGACATAAAACTGGAAAAACGCGTGACATGGCGCCAGCGCCATCTTGCCAGTGGCGACATTGGCCTGCGGGCTAATGCCTTCATCCGGCAGATCCGCCGCGTTCCACGCCGACACGATGATGCGCCGGCTGTCTGGATTGGTCTTCAGCGTATCGACCACCTGCTGGATCTGGTCCACTGCCTGATGATTCGGCGCCGGCCAGTGTCGCCACTGGTAACCATAGATCGGCCCGAGATCGCCATGCTCATCTGCCCATTCATCCCAGATGCTGACGCCGTTGTCATGCAGGTAAGCAGTGTTGGTTTCGCCCTTCAGGAACCACAATAGCTCATGGATAATCGACCGCAGGTGGCATTTCTTGGTGGTCACCAGCGGAAAACCATCAGACAGGTCAAAACGCATCTGGTAACCAAACACACTCCTGGTGCCGGTACCGGTGCGATCGCCCTTCTGCACACCGTGATCCATCACATGCTGCATCAGTTGCAGATATTGCTTCATGTGCCCCCCTTAAGAATGACTGGCTGTGTCGTTGTGTGGCTGATTTTGTGGCTGGCGATAATAGGCCCACCATAGCAACCCCACACCACCGAGGATCATCGGCGTGGTCAACAGCATTCCCATGGTAAACCAGCCGCCGTACAGGTAACCAATTTGGGCGTCGGGCACACGCACAAATTCGACCGCGAACCGTGAAGCGCCATAGATGATCAAAAACAAGGCGGATATCGCCATACGCGGACGTGGGCGAACGCTGAACAGCCACAGGATAATCAGCATCAGCAGCCCTTCCAGCAGGGCCTCATACAGTTGTGACGGGTGCCGCGGCAGTGGCCCGCCATTGGGGAACACCACTGCCCATGGAATTGAGGCATCGGCGACCTTGCCCCACAACTCGCTATTGATGAAGTTGCCAATGCGCACGGTGAAGATTCCAAACGGCACCAGTGGGGCAATAAAATCGGCAACGTCAAAGAAACCGCGCTGGTTTCGGTAAGCATACAGCCACATCGCGAACATCACCCCGAGCAGCCCGCCATGGAACGACATGCCGCCTTTCCACACCTCCCAGATCTGCAGGGTGCTGTTACCCGTGGTATAAAACAGCATATAACCCAGCCGCCCACCGACCACCACACCGAGGATCACATACAGGAATAAATCACTAAACTGTTCACTGTCCCAGTGGACATGTGGGCGTTTCATACTGATTTTTGCCAGCCACCAGGCACCGATAAAACCGACGCCATACATCAGCCCATACCAGTGTACGGAAACCGGGCCTATCTGCAGCGCAATCGGGTCAATATCGGGAAAGGCAATCATGGATTTAATCCTATCATGGTTATCATCGCGGCAATAACCGCAAAAAGAAGGTCTTCAGGTAATTGGTCTCCGGGATGGCCGGGTGGATGGGGTGATCCGGGCCCTGCTGCCCCTGCTCCAGGAGCATCATTTCGCGGTCGATATGCACCGCGCCCTTTAACAGCAGTCGCTGCATATCACTACGTTGCATATGGTAAGAACAGGACGAGGTGATCAGGATGCCGTCCTTGCTGAGCAGCCGCATGCCCCATTGATTCAGACGCGCATAGGCCTCGCGGCCCTTCTTCAGGTCTTTCTTACGCTTAATGAAGGCCGGTGGATCCAGCACGATCACATCAAAGTGCTGCTCTTCAGCGCGGAACTGTTTGAGGATCTCAAAGCCATCTGCCTTAATGGCACTGACCCTGTCAGACAGCGTGTTGAGCGCGGCATTATGCCGGACCAGCTCGACGGCCTTTTCTGAATCATCCACACAAATAACGCTGTCAGCGCCATGCAGGGCGGCCTGAATGCCCCAGCTACCACTGTAGCTGAACACATCCAGGACCCTGGCGCCTTTGACATAGCTGGCAAGGCGGGCACGATTCATGCGTTGATCAAAAAACCAGCCGGTCTTCTGCCCGCCCTGCAATGATACCGCAAAGCGGGTGTCATTCTCTGTCAGGATGACTTGCTCCGGCAGCTCGCCAAAGGCCACCTCGGTATACTGTTGCAGGCCCTCCAGGCAGCGACTACTGCTGTCGTTACGCAGCATGATGGCCTCGGGTTTCAGCACCTGCTGCAATGCCGTGACGATGTCCTGCTTGAGCCGCTCCATGCCGGCCGTGGTGATCTGTGCCACCAGTACCGAGTCATAACGATCCACCACCAGCCCGGGCAGGCCATCACTCTCGCCGAACACCAGCCGATACCAGGGCTCCGCGAACAGGCGTTGTCGTAATGCCAGGGCGATTTTCAGCCGATGCACCAGCAGCGACTTGTCGAGGATGTAATCCGTCCGCCGGCTGACCAGGCGGGCACAGATCAGTGAATGCGGATTAACATAGGCATTGCCCAGGTGCTTGCCACTGTGACTGACAATGGCGACCGGCTCGCCGGGCTCGAACTCTGACAGCGGCGTCTTTTGGATATCCACTTCGTTGCTGAAGATCCACACGTGCCCGGCACGCAGACGACGATCTTCATTCTTCTTCAACACCAGGCCCGGTAACTCAAGCATGCTGATCACCATTGTCCTGTCCACTTGCTTCATCCATTTCGGTATCCAGGGACACACCATGACGATAGCGGCGATACAAATGCACGCTCAACATGCCAATAACAATAAACAGCAGTACGCCGATGCCAATCCGCAGCGTCGGGTCCTCATCCAGATTGATGCCGCTGCCGATCAGCGCAAAGATAAAATTCTGCGGAATATAGCCAAGACCTGAGCCAAGAAAAAATGGCAAACCCCTGACGCTGGAGACCCCTGCGGCCATTGACGTGATCAGATTACTGCCAACCGGTAGCAGCCGGATCAACAAACTCATGCTGAACGGGTTGTCATGGATAAAGGCATCGATCTTTTTGACGCGTCCGGGAAAACGGCTGGCGATCAGGCGTCGCCCCAGCAGTCGCGCATAATAAAATGCCGCGATACAGCCCAGGATCGTCCCCAGCACGCTCAGGGTGGTGCCGGTGACAAAACCAAAGGCATAGCCCCCCATAAAACTGACCACCTGCCTTGGAAAGCCGAAGGCAGTAAACAGTGCAGCGACACCGACAAACAGCATTTCCCCGGCAAGGCCTTTACCACGCACCTCGGCATCGATCCATTTTTCATCCAGCATGGAACCGAGTGGTGAGGACTTGATGAAGTAACCCAGGGCCACCAGTGAAACGATGACCAGCAGGCCGCGGATAATGGGTTTCCAGTTCATGCCTTATTCAACCGGTCTCAGCGGATGACGGGGCTCCCGGTTTGTCTGTCGGGCGAATCTCGGTGACTTGAGGGATCCTGCCACGACGCTGCAGCCACATCACACCAAACATATCGACGATACCGACCCACAGGCGGTTATGCAGGCCATACTTGGAGACCCCTCGCTGGCGTTGCCGGTGGTTCACCGGTATCGATTGCACCAGGCTGCCATGACGTTGGAACAACGCCGCCAGAAAACGGTGCATGTGATCAAAAAATGGCAGTTGCAGAAATGCTTCACGGTTAAACACCTTCAGACCACAGGCGGTGTCCGGGTTGGAATCTCCGAGCAGTCGACTGCGTACCCCATTGGCAATCTTCGACGAGAAGCGTTTGAAGGCCGTGTCCTGGCGGTTCTGGCGCCAGCCGATCACCATGTGCAGACTATCCGGCCGATCAGGATCGCGGATAACAGATAACATATTCGGAATATCGGCCGGGTCATTCTGGCCATCACCATCCAGCGTGACGATCCATTCGGCACGGGCGGCACGTACACCGCTATGAATGGCCGTGGCCTGGCCGCAACAGTTACCGTGTCGAAGTATGCGAAGACGCTTGAAACCGCCCTGCAGGGACACCAGGGCGTCCGCCGTGCCATCGCTGCTGCCGTCATCAACAAACAACACCTCATAATCCAGATTGCCATCGAGGGCCTGACGGATCTCCCCGAGCAGCGGCTCGACATTATCCACCTCGTTGTGTACTGGCACGATTACTGATACATCCACGCTGATTTTCTCCAGCCCTAATCCGGGAACTGCTCCGGAAACTGCCCCGGAACTACTTAGGCAGCTCATAAAAAGAGGCGATTATATCACCTTACGGCGGAGGATCCGGATTGAATATCCACCCCTGGCGGGGACGATGGCGACCTTGGGGCGGCCCTGGGACTGCCCTGGGGTTGCCCTGGAGTTGAGGGGGGAAACAGGGTGATGGTGTAGTAATCCACCTGCCATTGCTGTGGCGGCCGGTTCGGGATCTGCGCCCCTGTTTGCTCGCCAATATATTCTATGCTCAATGGCTTGCGAGTCATAAAGATATGCCAGTCCGACGGATTCTCGGCAAAATGACGCGCATGCTGAGCGCGGGGCAGCAGGGTCAGATCCCGATCCAGATACCAGCGAAAGGCATGTTTGTAGGCATCGCCGCCGATATACACCGGCAACTTCACTGGCAACTGGCGGCGAATAGTCTCAGCAGCCTGCCGCGGGCTGCTATGCGCGACCAGGATCGGTTTGACCGACAGGGTGACCGCAAACAACGCCAGCCAGGCCACCATGGCCGTGGCGATACTGCCGAGGATCACCCGTTGGCGGGCAAAACCCAGCAGCGCAACCATGCCGATAACCACCAACAAGCCAAGACTGGCAAACACCGCGCCCTGATGGGCCAGTAAATATTCCCAGGCACGGGTGATGCCTTCAGTTTCACCGGCATTCTTGCCGCTGACCAGTTTCGTCAGGGCGGCCTCGGGATGCTGCACGCCCCAGTAGAACAGGCCCCACAGGGCCACTAGCAGGGACAGCGCCAGCAATGAAAATATCCCGGGTAAATACCGGCCCCAATGACGGGGACTGGTGTTACGGGCCTGTATCAGGCGATCCAGGTAATAGCCCATCAACACCGCCGCCGCCGGCAGGATCGGTAACAGGTAGCGAGCGGCCTTTTTACCACCGAGACTAAACAGCACCAGTCCACCGATAAACCACAACAGCAACAACATGATCTGCGGCTGCTCACGGTGCTGGCGACCCTGCCAGACATCGCGGATGGCGATGAGCAGCGCCACCGGTAAAAACAATGACCACGGAAACATGCCGAAGGCAAGATAAGGGAAATAGTACAGTGCGGATTTGGCGCTGGCCTGGCCCGCCATGACCGCATTACCACCAGACCACCAGTGGGCCAGCTGGCCAAAGAAAAAGTATTGCCGCAGCTCCGGTGCCGCGGTCAGTGCAACGCCGAGGTACCACGGCAGTGCCACGATCAGTATGATGATCAGACCACGACCCGGGTGCAGGTTTTTTAGTTGCCCCCAGTGACCGGCCCACCACAGATAGATCAGCAGTACGATGGCCGGCAACAGCAGACCAACCGGGCCCTTGGTGATCACCGCCAGCCCCATAACGACATAGGCAAGATAGGCCCAGTAAACAGTCTTGCCAGGGGCCTCAGAAGCTCCTGCATAATCCCGGGCATGATCCTGCGCATAATCCAACGCATAATAAAGTGCCGTGAAGGCCGCCAGGATCAATGTCGCGAACAATACATCAATTCGTGTGTTGCTTGCGTTGCTAAGGAATAACAACGTCGAAGCCAGTACCACACAAGCCAGTACCCCGGCACGACGGCCAAACATGCGCGCTGCCAATAAATATACCAGCAAAAGTGAGGCCAGTGCGGCCAGCGCCGAGGGCAGGTGCATGGCGCGGTTGCTCCAGTCAAACAGCACACCACTGCCGATCAACAGCCAATGATAAAAAGGCGGTTTGGTCATGGTCTCGGTTGAGACCTCGTAATTCAGACTAGGCAGGATGAAGTTGCCCCGTGCCAGCATCTCACGGGCAATCTCGGCAGCGCGGGCCTCGCCGCCAGACACCAGGTCAAAACCACTGGTCAGGTAAAGATATGCCGCACTGATGGCTATCAGTGCGGTGACGGCTATGATGGTTTGTGCACGGGACATGGTTCTGGCGATATCTTATCATCAAACCCGAACCAACATGCTCGGCGGCCGGTGGACTACTTCACAATATCCGCAATCCTCGGGTCAGAAGATACCGCACTCATCTCAAAAAATGGCACGCCCGCCGGTGAGATAGGTGGCCTTGGCCACCCTGTATTCACTAAAGAACTGCCAGGTTCACTTGACCTCCGGGCATGTTCTGTCCAGCTCACACCATTATCCGTTGACAGCAGTATCGCCTCGTACATGCCATGGGTAGAGAGTCTGAATGTGGTGCTCGAAATATCGTCGATGATATATAGCACGATAACGCCATCGCCCATATAACCCATATGAAACAGATAGCTTTGCGGATATGACCCATGAATTACGAGGCTCTTCTTGTGTGCCCAGGTCTTGGTGAAATCCTTCGTTATCCAGACAGAAGTTTGCGAAAACATCCCACTTGGCACCATCTCGAACTGCTCGCCAATCAGCCCCTGGGCGCCCACCGCCTTAGTAAAACGAAGATATATATCCCCTGTCGGGTAATTATGCAACGCCCATGTTTTCCCGCCATCTTCAGACAAATAATGTACCCGGCGCCGTTGTGTAAAACTACATTCTGCCGTCAGACATTCCAGGCCCAATAAAAGCATCTTTCGCTTACCTAGGTAGATAACCGCATTTGCACCGACAACCCCGGGCACCTGACTCTCGGGATTATCCCAGGTCGATCCATTGTCATATGAATACACAATGGAGATGCCCCCCGACTGGCTCCTGAATGAAACCAGGGTCCGGTTGCCGATATAGGTGGAATTCCACAAATAGCCATAGCGTAATATCTCACTGAATGGGGTGTTA
This sequence comes from Gammaproteobacteria bacterium, assembly GCA_036986115.1. GTDB lineage: Bacteria > Pseudomonadota > Gammaproteobacteria > BTQY01 > BTQY01 > BTQY01. Next base: position 13,169 of record BTQY01000047.1, read on the forward strand.
TTATCCATGCTCAGGTAGATGCGCCAGGTCTTGCCCGCATCCTCGGTTATAAATATCGAATTATCTTTACCACTAAACGCCAACGCCTTGCCAACACCGATGGGTTTTATTTTACCCGGACGTCCAACAGCGGCGGGGCCGAACACCACTTCCCAGGTCTTGCCATAGTCCACTGAGCGCCACATCTCATACTCACTCGCGCCATCCGCCACCAGTGTCCAGGCCAGCAATGCCGTTTCAGCGACATAACCAAAGGCAACGGCGCCGGTATCCGGGCCAATAGCGCCCTTGTAGATGACACGATATTGAATATCCGTGGCGTCGGCAGGCACCCCAGGCAGGGTAAACGAATAACGACTGCTGCTGACCTTGCCTGGCAACAAGGTCTCACTAAAGACCCCGGCATTGAAAGACTTGGCAACATATGACTGGCCCTGGTACTGATATGACACCGTCACCGTTAATTCACCGGCACTTAACGCATGCTCCGGCCATTTCTCGCTATCAATACCGTTTCTGACCTTGAAGCTGATGAGATTTCCCTGATGCTCAACATCCACTGTTGACAGACGGCCACGGAAAAAATAATTGATAAGCCCGGCGCTATAGGCCACCGAGCGTGGGATAAGGTATTTATGCGCCTCGGCAAAGGTGAGACGATTCAGGCTCATCAGGCCATCTGACTCACAAAGCCTGCCGGTTATCACGTCCGTGTAGGAAATCTTTTGCGGATTCACTTTAAGATCTTCATCGAAGATCGAGAACACAGCGGCGCGCGGATTCTCCACGCTCAGCGGTGCGCCGCTGCTATCTGTCAGCAGATTGTCGATGATGGTCGACTTTAAAAAGCCGACATTACAATTCGTATCAGGCCTGTCGCAATACGTCTGGATCTCGGGCGGAACTTGTTCATTATAAACAGAGTCATTAAACACATCCTGAAAACTGACGACTTCAATGCTGCTGTTCGGCACGGGGAGATCGTAACGGCAGCTCGAAGAAAATGCCCCATTCCTGAACTGAAAATTGGTGCCATGGCTGACAAAGTTCGCATTGGAAAAATCCGCCATGCCTTTATTATCAGGGGTGGTCCAGTAGGCCCGCGCGGAATTAAAATGATACTTGTCCATGTTCACGACCTGACTGGTATAATCCAGACTATCCTTAACTAAATTCGAAAAACGCTCATAACGGCTTCGTCGTTCAAAGGACTGTTCTTCTTCAACGAGAGCCTC
>BTQY01000048.1:0-14164 GCA_036986115.1 Gammaproteobacteria bacterium
ACCGGCACACCATCAATAGTGGAGAAACACTGTCGATCATCGCATCCCTGTACAATGTAAGCACCAGCAAACTGCGCGAAACCAACCAGCTCAAGAGCGACGTGCTCAGGGTCGGGCAGGTGCTGGTGATCCCTGCATCATCTGATAGCTGATCCAGTACAGCAGGCCTTGCCATGCGCTATTTGTTGATAATATTATTGACTGTCTTTTTAGTAGCTTGTGTCCCTTCTTCAGACAATCCGCTCACTGACCCCGATAAAGAGCAGATTGATGCATCGATTCTGGGGACCTGGTACTGGACAGATAACAATGAGACCGGTTACATCCACATCGGCCTGGATGAAAAATCAAGATTGCTCCGGGTGATAATGCTGGATTCTGACAAAGACGGAGAATTAGAGGTTTCCGAGTTTTCCGGGCACACCTCGTCATTGCAAGGGAACTATTATCTGAATCTCAAGTGGGTGCGTCCGGCACAGGATGGAATCACCGGGTACATGTTCGTAAAATATATAGTGAAACCGGACTCTCTTGGTATTGCCATCATGAATAGCGAAGTGGCCGAGAAGGCCATAAAAGAAAAAGCACTCAAGGGTATAGTGAAAAAGGCTAAATGGTTTTCGTCGGTTCGTATCACCGCGGGACAGAAAAGGCTTCAGGAATTCATTCTCCGCAAAGACAAAGAGTTATTTCCCGAGATGAAGTTTATGTCAAGGCTAACACTGCCGAATAAATGAATTGTGTGCCCTGACGCAGAGGGATCCCGACGAAATCTCGAGAAATAATGCTGTCAGTCAAATACTTCGTTATACCGGCGTTATCCCCGTCATACCGGTGTTAGCATCGTCATACCGGCGCAGGCCGGTATCCAGTTTTTATATGGGATGACTGGATTCCGGCCTGCGCCGGAATGACAGCTAAGATTTACCAGACACTTTGTCACTTTGTTCGGGCGCACAATGACGGGGTACGTTAGAAGGCAGACCTTGAGAGGCCAAGACTGGGGAGGGTGACTTTTCCCGACGACTTTACCAGTCACGTTTTTTGTGGCTGGGCGGAGGAGGGAAAAGGTACCGGAGCCAGTCAACGCCGCCCGAAGCGATGGCTGCTGCTGCAAACATAGCATAGGTGTCTGGCCCCATCGGACATGTTAATCTGTCGTCAATGACAGATAGCGCTTCATTACCACGCATTCATCAGTTATCCGCCGCGCTGGCAAACCAGATTGCGGCCGGAGAGGTCGTCGAGCGGCCTGCCTCGGTGGTCAAGGAACTCATTGAGAACAGCCTGGACGCCGGTGCCAGACGTATCCAGGTACATATCGAATCCGGCGGTTCGCGTTTGATCCGTGTGCAGGATGATGGCTGCGGCATCCATGATGAAGACCTGTCGCTGGCCCTGGATCGGCACGCGACCAGCAAGATTCATGATCCGGCGGAGCTCATGGGGATCCGTAGCCTGGGGTTCCGTGGCGAGGCACTGCCGAGCATTGGTTCCGTCTCGCGGCTGATATTGAGCTCACGCTATCAGAGCAGTGACAAGGGCTGGACGTTGAGATGCGATGGCAGCAACATCATCAATGCCAGGACGCCGGTGGCGCATAATGTTGGAACCACGGTCGAAGTACAGGATCTGTTTTACAACACACCGGCACGACGAAAATTCCTGCGTACCGACAAAACTGAGTTTGGCCACATCCAGGAACGCATCCAGCGACTTGCACTGAGCCGTTTTGATGTCGGTTTTGAACTCTTCCATAATCAGCGCGAAGTGTATCGGTTGCGGCCGGCAACCGATGAACAGGCCATGGAGTTAAGAATAGCCAGGGTCCTGGGCAAGCCGTTTATGCAGCATGCCCTGCGGATTGATTTTGAAGCATCGGGATTGCGTTTATGGGGCTGGCTGGCAACCGCGGATTTTAACCGCAGCAGCAGTCTGCTGCAGTACTTTTATGTTAATGGCAGGGCAGTACGGGATAAATTTGTCAATCATGCGATCCGCCATGCGTACGAGGGCAGCGGTTTTACCGGGAGCCACCCCGCCTATGTGATGTACCTGGAGCTTTCGCCAGAGCTGGTTGATGTAAATGTGCATCCTGCAAAACATGAAGTACGTTTTCGAGACAGTCGTTTGCTCCATGATTTTATTTGCAGCAGTGTTGACCGGGCATTACGTGATCCTGCCGCAGGTGACCGGCAATGCATTTATAATTCAGCCCCGGTAGCCCCGGGAAAAATTCCGCCACAGGTCAGGCCGTGGCAGGTCGGAGAAGATCTGGCGGCCTATACTTCGCTGCATAATCATACCCATGATGCCACAGGGCCCGTGGCGGTGGCTTCGCCGCAGGCTGGCCCATTGGGGGTCCCACGCTTTCAGCTCAAACACAAATACCTTATATGTGAAAATAATACCGGCATGGTGGTGATAAATATTTCCGCCGCCCGACGTGCGATATTGCGCCAATCCATTAGAGAGGCATTAAGTAAAAAAGAAATGACCCCGGTACCGTTAATAATGCCGGTGACGGTTTCACTGCAGCAAGGTATGGCAAATATTGTTGAAAATAATAATGACCGCTTTACGTCATTAGGGATGGTGCTGGACAGGATTGGAGAAAATAAAATCATCGTACGGCAGTTGCCATCGTTGCTGGGTGACGCCGAGGTAGCATCACTGGTGATTGCGCTGGCTCAGTTACTTGCCTCATCACCAAATGATGCGCAATTGCAGGAATGCCTGGTGACCCATGGCATTGCAGATGAAGCAGAGCGCATGTCTGCCCGGCAAATGAGTGAGTTTGTCCGGGAAGTAGAAAGAAACGCTGATGAGTCTGTGTGGTCACAGCTTGGACTGCAGGATCTGGAAAAACTGTAAATGAATAAAGACTCATTACCGCCCGCGATATGCATCATGGGCCCAACGGCCAGTGGCAAAACGGATATTGCCGTCTGCCTGGCGAGACAGTTGCCGCTTGATGTGATCAGTGTTGACTCCGGGCAGGTGTACCGCGGCATGGATATTGGCACTGCCACACCAGAAGCCGGGGTATTGGCCGAGGTCCCGCATCGGTTGATCAATATTCGTGATCCCTCCGAGCCATATTCGGCGGCCGAGTTTTGTACCGATGCACTGCGGGAGATGGCCGATATCACTGCTGCCGGCAGGGTACCGCTACTGGTGGGCGGTACCATGATGTATTTTCGCGCATTGATGCTTGGCCTTTCCGAGATGCCATCTGCGGATGCCGGGATCCGCGCCCGTCTGCAGGCCGAGGCCCGGGAGCAAGGCTGGCAGGTGCTGCATGAGCGCCTGGCCGATATCGATCCTGAGGCGGCCGGGCGTATTCACCCGAATGATCCACAACGCATCTGCCGCGCACTGGAGGTCTATGAGCTGACCGGTATGCCCATCAGCGAACTGCAGACAATAAAGCCGCAGAATCCGTCACCTTATGAGTTTATCCCGGTTGCCCTGATGCCGACTGACAGGGGCTGGTTGCACCAGCGTATTGCCGAGAGATTCAAAAATATGCTCGAGCAGGGATTTGTCGATGAAGTCAAAAATCTTTATGAACGCAATGACTTACATGAGGATCTTCCAGCAATACGGCAGGTTGGGTATCGGCAGGTGTGGGAACATTTGCAGGGAAAACTGTCATATAAAGATATGCAGGAAAGAGGGATTATCGCGACGCGACAGTTCGCCAGGCGTCAATTGACCTGGCTGAACTCAAATCTCGGAAGTGCTGGGAAATCGATAGAACAGACGCAAGCACTGGTATTTTTCCCGGTTCCAGACACAGATATTGGCCCCAAGGTCTTGAAATATCTTGCGGAACACCCAATATTAGGAGTTTAGATAGTGTTATAATTTATTTTTGTTGCCTTTGCTGACTCGTATTATCCGTGGCTATAAGCGGGAGTCGTACGAGGGGCGCCGAGGCCGTGTGACAAGGTAACCAGGCAACAATATAACAAATAATAACGTTATTATAATAATTGCTATAGGAGAACTGTGATGAACAAAGGGCAGACATTACAAGACCCGTTTCTAAACACATTGCGCAAAGATCGTGTGCCTGTTTCCATTTTTCTTGTTAACGGCATCAAGCTGCAGGGCACTATCGATTCTTTCGATCAGTTTGTCGTGCTGCTTAAGAACTCTGTGAACCAGATGGTTTACAAGCATGCTATTTCTACTATTGTCCCCTCACGTAACGTTAAAATGGCTTATGGAGATGAAGACAAAAGTTAATCTGATTTTGCCGGGGATTCCCGTTGTTTGAGCGCCCCCGCAGTGGTGCCCGTAATGGTGTCCCCAGTGACGCCTCCGGTAACGAAAGAGCCGTTCTTGTCCATCTGAAGTTTCATGCAGATGGCTTCCATGAAGAACTGGACGAATTCCAGGAGCTGTCGACCTCTGCCGGTGCAACTATTATCGCGGTGGTCACTGGTAGCCGAAACCGTCCTGATCCTCGTTACTTTGTCGGCACAGGCAAGGCGGAAGAGATCCGCGCCATTGTTGAATCGGAAAAGGCGGATCTGGTTTTATTCAATCATGCATTGACACCTGCCCAGGAAAGAAACCTGGAACGCCTGCTGCAGTGCCGGGTACTGGATCGTACCGGATTGATCCTTGATATTTTTGCGCAACGCGCGCATTCCCATGAAGGCAAGTTGCAGGTGGAGCTGGCCCAGCTGAAACACCTGTCTACCCGTCTGGTTCGTGGCTGGACCCACCTGGAACGGCAAAAGGGTGGTATCGGACTGCGTGGTCCGGGTGAGACCCAGCTGGAAAGTGATCGCCGAATGCTCGGAAACCGCATCAAGCAATTGAAGAAACGCCTCGACAAGGTCAACAGCCAGCGGGACCAGAGCCGGCGTGCACGCCGACGCGCCTCGGTATTTAATGTTTCCCTGGTCGGTTATACCAATGCGGGCAAATCGACTTTGTTTAATTGTATCACCGGTGCGGGTGTGTATACGGCCGACAAGTTATTTGCGACCCTGGATCCGACCTTGAGACGGGTCAAATTACCGCTGGGTGAACCCGTAGTACTTGCCGATACGGTCGGCTTTATACGTCATTTGCCCCATGACCTGGTGGCGGCATTCCGTTCCACGCTGGAAGAAACCCGCGAGGCGCACTTGTTACTGCACATTATTGATGCCAGCCATGAACGCCGCGCAGACAATATCGCGCAGGTCAACCAGGTGTTGAAGGAGATCGGTGCAGACCATGTCCGGCAAATAGAAGTATTCAACAAGATCGATCTGCTGGATAAGCCAGAACCAGGAGTGGACAGGGATAATGAGACAGGCCGTGCGCTCCGGGTATGGATCTCTGCCAGTAGCGATGCAGGTATTGATTCCCTGCGGGCGGTACTGGCTGAGGAATTTCACTACATGCTGGATGATGCAACGGGCAGGAAAAGGCCTGCTCAGCGGCCCGCTCAATCCCCGGATGAAAGTCCAGGCCAGTATTCAGGCAACCGGCAAAATGCCGCTGCGCCTGATATAGGAACACCCGCCACCAGCCATGCGGACTCCCATGCAGATTCAGGGGGTGAAAAGGTCAGGGGAATTGGCTGATATCCCTGGATATTACTCGAATCGCACCATGATCACCTGATATTCAGGGACTTGGTCGAACTTTTGGTCTATTGTATGTTGCGCTGTCATGCGCACCCCAATAGAATTGCGTATCCCACTATTAATGAATGATTTGGAAGCAGATGAAAAACAACACCACAGACAATGATATCAATGACATGTCCTGGAATGAGCCGGGAAATTCCGGTGGCAAGGATCCCTGGGGCGGTGGTAGCGGGCGCCGACCGGACAGGACACCACAGGATCTGGATGAGGCCCTCGGTAAACTCGCCGAGCGTCTTAAGGGCATGTTTGGCGGCGGTGGCGGTGGCAGTGACACCGGTGGTAGTAGTGTCCCCGGTGGCGGCAGTATATTCGGCATTATTTTTCTGGTACTGGTCGCATGGGTGGTTTATGACGGCGTCTATACCATCAAGGAAGCGGAACGAGGCGTGGTACTGCGATTTGGAGAATATGTTGCAACCCTGCAGCCGGGTCTGAGCTTCCGTTTTCCACGCCCCATCGAAGAGGTCTATCGGGTCAATGTCAAAAGGGTCCGTAGCGCGGCCATTGGTTCGACCAAGGCTGAGTCGCTGATGCTGACCCAGGATGAAAACATCATCGATATCAAGTTCACAGTGCAATACGTTATTCAGGATCCGAGGCGTTATTTATTCAACGTGCGTGAACCGGATCTAACCCTGGTGCAGGCCACTGAATCTGCAGTGCGTGAAATTATCGGCCGCAGCACCATGGACTATGTCATTACCGAAGGGCGTGGTGATATCAGTGCCAAGTCCAAGATATTGATCCAGGATATTATTGACCGCTACCAGACTGGCCTGCAGGTGACCGAATTTAATATGCAGGCCGCCCAGCCACCCGATGAAGTGCAGGATGCATTTGCCGACGCGGTGAAGGCACAGGCGGATGAAGAACGCTTCAAGAATGAAGCCGAGGGCTATGCGCGTGATGTGGTTGGTCGTGCCGAAGGTACCAAGCAACGTGTGCTGCTGGATGCCGATGCCTATCGTCAGCAGAAGATCGAAAACGCCACGGGTGAGGCAAAACGCTTTGTGAAACTGTTGAAGGAATATAAAAAGGCCCCCAGAGTGACTCGTGAACGTCTGTATATCGAGACCATCGAAGGGGTGATGTCGAATACCACCAAGATCATGGTCGATAGCAGTGGCAGTAACAATCTGCTGTACCTGCCGTTCGACAAATTGATGCAACGTAGTGCCAGTGAAAGTTCGGGCACACCGTTAGTGGAATCTCGGGACAGCATGAGTCCGAGTAGCCTGGCTCGTGGAGATCGTTCTTCACGCGGCGCGGGCACTGACCGGATGAGGAGATAAGCCATGCAACGTATAGCAATCGTTATCGTCATCCTGGCATTATTCTTTGGCAGTCAATCTGTGTTTACTGTGAACGAAGCACAGCGTGCTGTTAAACTGAAGCTGCAAGAGGTCGTGAAAACTGATTACGAACCCGGTTTGTATTTCCAGGTCCCAATGGTCAATAGTGTTATCAAGTTTGACGGTCGTATCCAGACGCTCGATGCCAAGCCACAACGCTATCTTACTTTCGAGAAGAAGAACGTGCAGGTGGATTCGTTCGTCAAGTGGCGCATTGGTGATGGGCCGGATGACCTGCGCAATTATTACACCTCGGTTGGTGGTGATCCATTAAGGGCAAATCAACGGCTGTTCCAGTTAGTGGACAAGGCCCTGCGTGATGAGATCGGTAAGCGCACGATTCAGGAGGCGGTCTCCGGCGAACGGGCCGAGATCATGAGGATCATTAACGAAATCATTGCCAAGAAAGCCATCGAATTGGGCATTAAACTGGTGGATATACGTATCAAGCGTGTGGATCTTCCCGCGGATATCAGCCAGGCGGTGTTTGACCGGATGAGCGCAGAGCGTGATCGAATTGCAAAAGAGCTGCGTGCCCGCGGTCGTGCCCAGGCAGAGCGGATTCGCGCTGAAGCCGACAGGGAATACACTGTTATCCTTGCCAAGGCCTATAGTGAAGGCCAAAGCAACCGTGGTGATGGGGATGCCAGGGCGGCCGAACTCTATGCCAGGGCCTATAACAAAGACCCCGAATTTTATTCTTTTTATCGTAGTTTGAATGCCTATACAGAAGCATTTAAGGATAAGGATGATATTATTGTGCTTGAACCGGATTCCGAGTTCTTTAAGTACTATAAGCGTTCCACAATCAAATAAATCTTGTTCGATTAACAATTTTCCGGCATCAGTTATTGTTGCGTGTGTATGACATGGCTGATGCATGGCTGTGTGGGGCTGATTGAATGTGGCATGATTTTTTAATGGCCATTGCGTTGCTGCTGGTGATTGAAGGGATCCTTCCTTTCCTGAGCCCGGAGACAATGCGCAGGGTAATGATCGTGGTGGCGCAGTTTGATGATCACAAACTGCGCTTTACCGGGCTCACCAGCATGCTGCTGGGCGTGGTGATGTTGTTTGTTTTGAAATAGAATGTAGATACATCATTGGATCGAATCATGACAATGAATGAACGCTGGCTGCTGCCAGAAGGCATAGAAGAAACGCTTCCTGCTCAGGCCCGGCGCCTTGAGTTGCTGCGTCGTGCCTTGCTGGATCTGTTTAGTAGCTGGGGCTATGAACTGGTGATGCCGCCATTCATTGACTATCTGGAGTCGCTGCTGACGGGTACTGGCAAGGATCTGGACCTGCAGATCTTCAAGCTGACCGATCAGCTGACCGGCAGGACCATGGGGGTGCGTGCCGATATGACCCCACAGGTCGCGAGGATCGATGCGCACCACCAGGATCGTCAGGGGCCGGTGCGCCTGTGTTATCTGGGCACGGTGTTGCATGCCCGTCCCGAGGGGCTGGGCCGCAGCCGCAGCCCGTTACAGGTCGGCGCCGAGTTATACGGCTACAGCGGTATCGACAGTGACGTTGAAATATTGCAGCTGATGCTGCAGGTACTCGATACGGCCGGCATCAGTGATATTCACGTGGACCTTGGACATGTGGGGATCTTCCGTGCGCTTGCCAGGCAGGCCGGGCTTGATGATACGCAGGAGTCAGAGCTGTTTGATGCCCTGCAACGCAAGGCACGTCCGGAGATTGAAACCCGCTTGTCCGCATTGAAGATCGATGCTGATGTCGCGGCGATGTTGACTGCGCTGGTGGATCTGAATGGTGCTGCCGAGGTGCTGGCGGATGCCCGTAAGCTGCTTAAGGGCGCTGATGGTGATGTGCTCAAATCACTGGATGAGCTACAGGCGATTTCTGATGCACTGATAAATCGGGGCGTCAGTGTCCCGATACACTATGATCTGGCCGAGTTACGTGGCTATAGTTATCACACCGGTGCGGTATTTGCTGCCTATGTTCCGCGACACGGTCAGGCGATTGCACAGGGCGGCCGTTATGATGATATTGGCCAGGTATTTGGGCGTGCAAGACCGGCAACCGGATTTAGCGCGGATCTGAAGACGCTGATGCTGTTGTCTGGTAACGCATCTGAAACAGTGGCCGGGATCTTCGCGCCTGCCAGCGCTGATGCAGATCTTTTGAGCACGGTTGCCGAGCTGCGCAGCAGCGGCGAGCGTGTGATCATGGCATTGCCGGATCAGGCGGGTGATGCCGTCGAGATGGGATGTGACAGGCAATTGGTCAATGAGGCTGGCCGCTGGACAGTGGTGCCCTTGAAGTGATATTCGTGAAGTAACCGTATTTGATAATAGCAAAGAAGTGGTAGTGATATGGGCAGGAATGTAATCATAATAGGGACTCATTGGGGTGATGAAGGCAAGGGCAAGGTCGTTGATCTGCTGACAGATCGGGCCAGGGCCGTGGTACGTTTCCAGGGTGGCCACAATGCCGGCCATACACTGGTCATCGATGGCAAAAAGACCGTGTTACACCTGATTCCATCCGGGATTCTGCGCGACAATGTGCAGTGCCTGATTGGCAATGGCGTGGTGTTGTCACCGCAGGCATTGTTGAAAGAGATGGCCGAGCTGGAAGCCATGGGCGTGCCGGTCCGTGAGCGTCTGAAGATCAGTGAGGCCTGCCCACTGATCCTGCCATATCACGTGGCCCTGGATCAGGCACGTGAAATTAAACGTGGCAACAAGGCCATCGGCACCACCGGTCGTGGTATCGGCCCTGCCTATGAAGACAAGGTATCGCGTCGTGGTATCCGTGTTGGTGATCTGCTCAATCCAGAGCATTTCAGGAGCAAACTTGCCGATGTCATGGAATATCATAACTTCAGCCTGGAAAACTATTTCAAGGTCCAGCCGGTGGATTTTCAGCAGGTGCTGGAGGGCACCCTGGCGATGCGGGATGATCTGTTACCCATGATAGATGATATTCCAGAATTGCTACACCAGTACCGCAGTCATGGTGATAACATCATGTATGAAGGCGCGCAGGGCACCTTGCTGGATATTGATCACGGTACCTATCCGTATGTCACCTCATCGAATACCATTGCCGGCGGCGCCGCCTGTGGCAGTGGTACCGGGCCACTGCATTTTGATTACATCCTCGGCATCACCAAGGCCTATACGACCCGTGTCGGTGGCGGACCGTTCCCGACGGAATTATATGATGGTGAATCAAAGAGCGACAAAGACGGCGAACACATGGCCACCCAGGGTCATGAGTTTGGCGCCACTACCGGGCGTGCGCGACGTTGTGGCTGGTTCGATGCAGTGACCCTGCGTCGTTCGATTCGCATTAACAGCATCAGTGGATTATGTATCACCAAGCTGGACGTGCTTGATGGTATGGAATCGATCCGACTCTGTACCGGCTATAAATATAACGGTGAGATACGCGAGGTGAACCCGGTCGGTGCCGAGGCATTTGAGGCCTGTGAGCCGGTATACGAAGACATGCCAGGCTGGTCGGAATCGACCGTTGGCGCGCAAAACTATGCTGACCTGCCAGCCAATGCGCAGGCCTATCTGAAGCGTATCGAGGAACTCATCGGTGCCCCCGTGGACATCATCTCCACCGGCCCGGATCGGGTGGAAACCATTATATTACGCCATCCTTTTGATTAAATAAATGGGGTCAGAGTCAAAATTTTCTGTCAAACCACAATAAAACAATGTGTACAGAAAATTTTGACTCTGACCCCATTTATTTTAAAGAGTTCAGATATTTATTTTTTATTTTTTTGAAATAATTTGTCACCCTCCCGGGTCTTTTAGTTTGAATGCAAATTAAAGCGAACTTTAAGACTAAGGAGAAAGACAATGAAGACATTAATTACCGCAATTTCAGCAAGTGTACTGGCCCTGGGATTAAGCATGAATGTAAGCGCAGACGAGCTGGATGATCTGTTGCTGCATGGTGACGAAGATCTGTCTATCGTCAAGCTGGGAAATGAGGTGGATCAAAACCGTGTTAACTATACGGAAGTTGATATTGCCGCATTTGAAGTCAGCGACGATATCGAGGACTCCATCTATGCTGATGACGACATGAGCATTGTAAACGTTGGTCGTTAAAAATATAAAAAGGGACGGTCCCCAGGACTGTCCCTTTTTAATTTGTTGTTGCGTTAGCTAGCTACTACTGACTGTGTCACAGTTACTCAGACGTAACTGTGGGGGGTCCATAGAGAATTCGAATGGTGCCGCCTTGCGCAGGGCACTCAATCCCAGCATACAGCGGGTGTTGCCAGGTAATACGGCCACTTCGACATTCTGAATTACGCATTTCCCGCCGATATTAATCTCACTGACCTTGTAGACTGGATAGTCTCTGACGCTTCCATCGGCCAGCCTGGCACTGAGTTCCCTGACAAAGACCGCATGGCCCTTTTTTTCCATGGTTTTCAGCATATCCTCATTAATGGTCATATAGGCTGCGCCAGTATCCACCATTAATGACATATTGCCGACATCTGGCAGGATGACGTCGATATAAAAAGTCGCCGTACTGCGTTCCTCCATTGGTACCACCATGGTGGTATAGGCGGCACCGACGGGAAGCCCCGCAACCAACAGCAGCAGAAATGCCAATAAGGCGTGTTTGCGGGTCATACGTCAGGCCCTCCAGGGTAAACCTTTATTCAGTGATGCGTTACATTATGTTTGATATTATGGCATGTTACTGGCTTTTATGGTGTCGTCAGGACTTCCCTGGAGTATATGGGGTAATATAGTGATGAACCGGTTTATCGGGCGAATTGATTGATCTGTATAGAATTAATCAATGTGCCAGATAAAGCACAATTGCTGGTGTAATTAGTCTATTGCTCAGCCGAACGAAGATATAACAGACAGAAGAAAGCAACGAATGCCGCGACAGATATTCAGACTTAGAGGTGTCCCCGACGATGAGGCCACTGAGATACGCGCATTGCTGACAGAGAATGAAATTGAGTATTATGAGACCGATGCGGGTAACTGGGGGATCTCGATGCCGGCCATCTGGTTAAGGGATGAACAACAGTATCAGCAAGCCAGGGCCTTGATTGATAAGTACCAGCAGCACAGACAGGTACGCATTCATGGAGAATATGATCAGCTACAAAAGGAAGGTAATAACAGGAGCATAGTCGACAGCGTTATTGAAAATCCGGTTCGATTTATCGTCTACCTGATTATTATTCTGGTGATTGTTTATTTTTCTATCAAGCCTTTCACCTCATTTGGCAGTTAATCAAAGTACTTACCACATAAAGGATACTAAGATGAGAGTTACTGTACATAGTATATTGATTTTGGTGTTTGCAATGTTGTTAAGCAACACGGTTTATGCCATGGATAATTTGTGGGGGTCATCGCAGTATCCGCAAGATAAAGAAAAATTGTGGTGGGATGATGCCTGGTGGGAGAAGGGGACGCTGGATACACCGAAGAACTATGAGGTCACCATGGAACAGGTCAATTATGAAAGTGGTGACGTTGATGTGCCCGCCTATTTATTCAGGCCAAAAAAGCCTGGCAAGTACCTGCCGGTGTTGTTTCAGCACGGTCGCGCAGGGCTGGATGAGTACACCTTGCTGGTGCCGCGGCGACTGGCGGCACGCGGGTTCGTGGTGCTGGCGCCGGATGTCTGGGCTGCGCGCTTTATCGAAAAACTGCCGATAACACATGACTACGACACCGAGAAAGATGTTGCCCGTGGTATCGAGTTTCTGCTGGAACAAAAAAATATCATAGGTAACAAGACCTGCGTGGTATCGCATACCCGTGGTGGCTATCTGACGCTGAAGGCGCTGGTGACCTACAAGAAGCAGGACAAAGAGGTTGTCTGCTATGTTTCTTCGTATCCTCACTGGCAGGACCCGAACGCAGCGGAGCCGATGCAGGTCTACCGCTATGCACCTGAGATCAATGATCTAAAGGTGCCTGTGATGGTGTTTGTTGGCGAGCATGAACAGTACCAGCGAGTAAGGTCGATGAGAGAAGGCATCAGGGCACTTGAGGCAAAGGGACGTAAACCTGAATTAATTGTCTATCCAGGTGTCGGGCGGGGATTTGATTTCCGCCCACCCCGGGTCAGGACCTTTGCGGATGATCTCGCGACCAAGGATTCAGTCAGGCGTACCGAGTTATTTATTCGTTCATATTTGAAATAGTGAGCACTGGTTGTGTAGGGTCATTGGCCCTGCAATCTGGATGGTGGCGTACGACATTATTCATATTTATATCTTCAACTCCAGGCATGCCTTGCGCTTTGGGGAAGGATCACCGATCAGGTATTCAATAATATCAGCGTAGCTTGATCGGAGTCAGGACATGAAATATCTGTCTGCATCAGGCATTACAAAAATCCAATCTAAAACAATAAGATACCAGTATTCCTGCCACACAGATAATCGATTGGTACAGCTTGTTAGCCGATGAGCGAACTTGTAGACATACGCCGCTGGAGATATTGTGATAATTGATCCATTACGCACGCCCATCATGCGTGAGCAAAACGGTATTATCGGGGATAAAATGTGACCTTATTCGCAATAGCAGTATTATCTGGCATATACAATAATAATAATTATCCTGTCCAGAGACAGCGGGAGAAAAACCATGGCGAGTAACACAAGGATGGTACGTTGCGCAGTTTTTTCTGCTTTTTTGCTGGCGTCATTATCGATCGGTGCCAGTGGCTTATCGAGCCGACCAGCCAATCCCACCTGTATTGCACAGGACCGTCCAGTAACTGCGTCTGCAATCGATACCCAGCGGGTTTTTCCACAGTTGAGTTTTACCCGTCCGATCCACATGTCACAACGACCATTTGATGACAGCGACTGGTTTGTCGCCGAACAACGTGGCCTGGTTTACCGCTTCCCGAATACCGCTGATCCGACAACGGCGCAGCGCAGCGTGTTCCTGGATATACGCGGCAGAGTTGATGATAGCGCCAATGAAGAAGGCCTGTTGGGGATGGCATTTCATCCGAACTATGAAGATCCGGACCCGATTAAACGCAAGGATGAGGTGTATGTGTCATATACCGGTTTCCCGTCAAGATCCGTCATCTCGCGCTTCAGCAGCAGTGACGGTGGCGCCACGCTGGATCCGGCATCTGGGGTGATTATCC
>BTQY01000049.1:0-14104 GCA_036986115.1 Gammaproteobacteria bacterium
GAACGAATAGTTCGCTGACGTGCGGCAAATTGATAATGCGCTGATTCAGTTTCACGTTCAGCGCAACACCGCCGGCAAAGACGATCTTGCCGGTCTCACGCAGAATGTCACCAACATAATGCTCAATAAGCCCGAGGGAAACGTCCTCGAGCAGCTTCTGGATACCGGCCGCATAATCGATATACGGGTCATCGATCTCATCACCGCTGCGTTTTGGCCCGAGCCAGTCGATCAGCTTTGGACTGAAATAATAACCCTTGCCATTTTCCTTGTAGCGGCGCATGCCGATCACGTTGACGTATCTAGTATTAACTTTAAACGAGGATCCATCGAACTCGATCAACCGCGACAGATCAAACCGCTGCGGATCGCCATAGGGCGCCATGCCCATCACCTTGAACTCACCATCGAGCATTTCAAAACCGAGATACTCGGTCAGCGCGCCATACAGGCCCCCGAGTGAGTCCGGGTCATAAAATTCCTTGATCTTGTGCATCTTGCCATGTTCGCCCCAGGCAAACATGGTGGTTACATATTCGCCCTTGCCATCGATAGTGACGATAGCGGTTTTTTCCTTAAAGCCGCTTAAGTGATAGGCACTGCTGGCATGTGCCAGGTGGTGTTCCACGGGCACAAAGCGGGTGCGGCTGCTATCGATGCCGACCTTTTCATACAGGTCCATAACACCGGCCACATTACGACGGAAGCGACGGTTACCATTGAACAATGCGGTCAATGCACGATCCGGCGCATACCAGTGGCGCATCGCATAGTGCCAGCGTGCCGGCGAGGTAATACTGATGTTGTCGTACGGAAACGCCACTATGTCGATATCGGCCGCCGTAATGCCCGCCTGCTGCAAACAGTATCTGGTCGCCTGCACCGGGAAATGTCCCTTGGCATGTTTATCTCGCAGGAAGCGTTCCTCCTCGGCCGCCGCGACCAGCTCGCCATCGATATATAAGGCAGCCGAAGCATCGTGGTAAACCGCGCCTGAAAGTCCGAGAATGATCATGGGTGTATTGTCCTGTTCAGCGTTTTGCCCTGGCCATTAGCGCGACGCCGTTAGTGTGACGCTGTTAGTGTGAGGCCGTTAGTGTGACACCGGCCCGGGCAAACGCCTGCTCAAACAGGACGGTAATATCAGGATGATCCTGCCAATTTTTGAGAAACCGTTGCATATCTTTGTTATGTACTGGTTCAAATGATGCGGAGCTGCGATGTTGCTTCATCGCATCCAGATCCAGCAACACCGGCTCACCGGCGTGAATAATAAAATTGCTGGCCTTCATGTCTCCGTGGGATATTTTATGAGATACCAGGGACTTAAACAAATACCCAAACTTCAGTGCGATAGCGTACTTGGCATCCGCGTCCACCGCCCCCGAAGTGAAATATTCCATACTATCCGGTCCATCCACATGGGACATGATGAACCAGGCCCGTCCCCGCAGCGGCCCAAAACGCCGTTCCAGCAGTGCCAGTGGGCGCGGCGTACTAATGCCATGAAATCGCAGCAGATGGGCGTTCTCCCAGGATATCGAGGCCCGCGTGCGACGCAGCGCCCGTCCCAGGCCATGCCAGACATTCTTGAGGTTATAGCGCTTGATAACGATCGGACGATCATCAATGACTCCGTTTGACAAGGTACAGGTATTGCCTGATTTGATCCGCTGGAAATTCCCGTCACCCATCATCGCATCGGGGTCAGCCAGCATTTTCCAGACGCTGGCCGTCGCCTGCTGTCGATCCAGCATCAAGCGGCTATTCAAGGTTTGCCTGCTGATAAATGCCGAACATTCCCGGTATACCTTGCTGAGGAACTTTCGTTGTCGATATTGCCGTCGCTGCTTTACCTGTTCCAACGCAGTATCCATATCACTGTCAGTAAACTCCAGTCCTCTGACCATGGCATAGTTGTTCAGATTTTGTTTAATACGGACATCATTGTCACTGGTAAACTGCGCAAATAACAGCATCAGGTTGTCCAGAGAGGTGCTCTTATCCAGCGATCCTCCATGCGCGTGGATACCGCCGGCATCCAGCACGTACAGCTGTTGATCATGAAATATAAAATTATCCAGATGCAGGTCCTGCTGACTCAAGCCCATTTTATGCATGTGGGCCACCTCCAGCACCAGCTGCAATAACAACAACTCGTGACTGTCATCATCGATCTGCTCGGCTTCCCCGGCAAGCAACCAGGCCTCACGGAAACTGCAACAAGGATAGATGGCCTCATACACAACAACAAAACCATGGCCATCAATAAGCTCACCACTATCCAGCAATTGAGGAGAGACCACCCTGGCGGCCTCCAACGCGTGCGCGCCCTCTATCTCGCGTTGCCAGTCACGCTGCGCATGCTTTGGATGTACAAAGATCTTGATGTAGACATCATTCCCTGCCAGCCGTCCCCAACAAACTAGACGCCTGCCCGGTAACACGCGAACCACTTCCAGGCATTCAACAGATCTGGATTGATCACCATATTTAACACTGAATGGCACCGGCAGATCATAATCGAAAGAGGCTAACTGGTTGCTCACTGCGCCCTCCCAATATTCCTCAGCCTGCCCTTCTTGATGGTACGCTGGGCGATACTGTGCCACAGTGCCCTGGCACGCGGTGTTAACCGCTTCAGCCCGAGATATATCAAAAAGAAGCGCAGTCTGTCGGTACGACTCCAGCGCTGTGAATGGCGATTCAGTGTGTACAGGTCGCGAAACATCGCATACGATTTAAATAGTCGCCATTTGGTCTTCTCCAGATCGATGATACGGACACTAATATCATCACCATCAAAACGAATAAAGATGTGCTTGGGATAAAAACAATTATGTTGAAGGTGATGCTGATTCATCTTTGACATCACAACGGCCACCGCCCGCATCAACCTGGCGCGCAGTTGTCGTGTCGGCCAACCCTGCCTGGCACAGCGCGTCACCCAGTCTTCCAGCGACTCATATCCGGCCAGCTCCTCGGTCACCAGGATCGCCCTTAAATCACCATCAATACGACGCTCGGCATAATAGACCGGTTCAAGCGCCGGGATATCCGCGGCCTTGAAACGCAGTATATTCTGCATCTCGCGTGTAAAGGTCGGCATACCCATTGGATGGGTTAGCGTGCGGGTAATGTGATTTTCCTGGCGCTTCAGAAACACCCCGACAATACTGCCATCAGGTCTGTCTAACTCACAGTGAGACACGCCGCTCCAGCCACCACGGCGTTTATTCAGGTCCTCGAACCAGCCTGCATCCAGATCCCATAATGATGCAAAATCACCCAGCTTATTATGACTGAGAATTCGTTGCCAATGTTCAGGAAGATAATCTTTCATTCAGCACGTCAATAGATATTATACTAAGACTTGACAGTAGTCTGGTGTCTTTCCCCCCCCCCTCCAGAGCTAACAATACCCGTCGGGAGAAGACAGCAGATCCAGCCACCTCACATAGTGATTCCAGTCAAATATTTTAGAGTGTGATATTGAAAATATATTACTTTACTTTGCACACATACACCCTCCACATCGAATAAAACTTCAGAAAATCCACGTAGCCGGTAACTGTAAGCCCCGCCTGTTCAAAGTCACTTTCAATATCCTGGCGCGTGATCAGAAAACGGTTCTGGTATTTATGCCTGGCACGCTTGCATTCATGACTTCTACGCCGCATCGCCTTATAATTGCCATCCACCCACAAGGATACCAGCACAGTATCAGTAGCCACACGGGCAAATTCTCTGAACATATTAATACGATCTTCACGCTCGCCAATGTGATGTATCAAACGCATGCAAAAAACACTCTCGACAAAATTGTCCGGTTTCGGTATCTTAAATGCCGAGCAGGAAAACCCATCAATGCGACTGCTGATTTCTGGCGGGCGCAACCTCAGGCCAGTATCGATCATGTCTTCGCTATTATCAGCTGCAACTATTTTCCTGTTCGGATTTTCACACAGCAGTTCCCAGAAACGCCCGGTACCAGATGGCAAATCAAGAACACTTTGGGGGTTGCCCGCCAGTGCCAGTGCCTTACGTGCCATGGCGTTTTCGCGCCAGTTAGACACCCGTCTGCCGATGCCTCGCTGATGTTTATAAAAATAACGCTCCGCATGTTCACGGTCGTACTTTCTGGAAAATTCCAGCTCTTGCTTTGCTTCTTCGCTCACTGAACTACCTTCGCTTGCCTTGTATATAATTGAATTAGTGATGCAGTAATATCGCCGGCATATCCGTACCACTACCGTGGGTCTTGCGGGCCATTTTAGCAGTTCGCGCGACCACTTGATGCCAAAATTTGCTATCGTCCCGCAGGCTATCTCGCCACGGTTTGACCTGATAATGATGCATAAAATACAGCGCATCCGCCCGACTCAATGTGAATTCGGGAACCTGATACAGGGTCGAATATAGCAGCCCGGCGATGTCCTTGACGACCCAGCGCGGTGGGGCCACAGCTCGGATCTGCACCCGGTGCAGGTCCATCAGGTAAACAGTCAGGTTATCGGGATCCACTAACCGGCCGGCTTCTGCATCAGCCAGGCGGAAATGATACAGGTAAAAATCCCGGTGATTGATGCCATTGGTGTGGATGCGGCGAGCAATTTCGGCAACCTTTTTGATGATGGCACGCTTCAGGCGAAAGCGCTGACCGGAATCTGCTATATCCTGCAATCGTGGCAACCAGTGCACCAGGTCCTCGCTGCCCTCTATGGACTCTGTTATCACAAACGAACGCAGATGGGCAGGATTATGTCCTTCGACACCATAGGCAGCCAGCGTCATGGTACTCACGCTCAGTCTTTCCAGTGCCTTAATGGCCTGCCACTCGTTACGAGCACTGACTACGGGCAACCTGAGGCTCAGCAGATTCTTGAAGATCTCGGCCCAGCCAACACCGGAATGATATTTGATAAAAAATCCGCGTTGGTCGCGTTCAAAACGTAGCGTGTGCCGCCCGGGCATTCGCTTGAATACCTCACCCTCGATAGCCGCGAAGTCACTGACAGACTGTTCATTCGCAAACAACGCTTTGAGATCGTCACGGATAAATATCATCAATGCACCTTGCCCGATATCACATTGTCTGCAGCACGCTGGGTGATCACCTCGGCAGCCTCGTCAACCAGCCCATAAAGATCGGTACTCTCTGCATATCGTAAACCATTGCGGCGCCATTCCCCGCGACTGTCTGATGTCAGCATCTCGCGCAGTTGATTATTCAATACTGCCTGCTCAAATGGCATCGGGCAAACCATGCCGACATTGGCCTTTTCAATATGAAACGCAAAACCGCAATTGGCCGTGGTCAACACCGGCAGACCACACACCATCGCTTCTAATAGCGTGGTGCCGGTATTTTCGGTATAGGCGGGATGAATCAACACATCCGCAGCAAAGTAAAAACGCGCCACATCTTCACGACCGCCAGTAAAGATGACCTGTTCGGCAACGCCCAATGTCTCCGCCAGACGAGCAAAGGGGGCCGCGTCATCATGGCCGACAATGACCAGTCGAGTGTTGCTTTTAACCTCCGACGGAAGGCAGGCGAGTGCATCAATGGCGCGATCCACCCCCTTTGTCCTGAAGAAAGAGCCGACCAGCAAAAGCATACGTTCATCAGGGGCCATTCCCAGCTCGTTACGCAGGCAGGCAGCATCCTGTGCATCGGGTTTGTTGCTTAACAGGCGATCACGGTTAATGCCTGGTGGCAACATATGGAACCGGGCGGGGTCCGTCGCATAATAGCGAATGAACTTTTCTCTCTCCTGATGCGCAAACAATAAAATTTCAGTATTAGCGTCAGCCCCAAACACCGCTCGCTCCTGGCGCACCAGACCACGATAACGCGGTAACCACTTGTAGAAACTGTTTCGAGTCTCATCAACCCGTGCCGCGTAACACGGGTCACCGGCATAATACACATCCAGCCCCGGTAATTTGGTAAAACCCACCACGCAGTCAAAATTCTGCCCCTTGATTGCCCGTTGACAGGCGCTGGCCAGTTTATCATTGCTGGCGGTGTTACTCAGCGCATGCGTATCCAGCAGGCTCACTTCAATATCCTCTGGCGCCGCCCCACGCAGTTCACCGGTAAACAACTGTACCGTGTGGCCGCGTGCCTGACAGGCGCGTGCTATGCGCAACAGGCTGCGCTGCATCCCGCCATGTTCAAAGAACATTGATACCACAAAGGCCAGCCTGTATTTATTTGGATCACTCATATTTTTATATGGAGAATTGTGATTTGTTATTTGTGATTGGAGCCCCTCTTTACAAATCACTATTCACGAATCACCTCACTCCCCATCGTTCCCAACAGTGTTTCCCACACATCTTCCGGCGTGATGCTGGCATAACACGCCGGCGTCACCTGGGTCTCTCCTTTATATAAACACTTCCTCGACAGGCACGGGGCACACTCGAACACGGCATTGATGTGTGACTGGTGCTTGCCGCGGGTCCCGGTCAGGCCCGAATTAGTCGCACCATAGAGAGATACCGCCGGCACCTCCAGTGCGGCCGCCAGATGACCAATACCGGAATCCACTGCCACGGCGCCCTTTGCGTCGGCCAGTACATTGGCCACCTCAAGCAGGTTCATCTGTGGTAATACGCTCACTCCCTGCTGATCCGCCGCTATCTGCCGGGCCTGTCGGAGTTCCTGTTCGTTGCCCCACGGCAATGATACTTCATAGCCTGCGCTGGTCACTATGGCGGCCAGCTTGCGCCAGTAGTCCAGCGGCCACAACTTGGTGTCCCAGGTGGTACCGTGCAGGAATACCAGCGTATTAGCAGCGACTTTAGCTGAAGATTGATCCTGGATTTGCCCCCGGATTTGATAGTCGGGCAGCTTGACGTCATCCTCATAACCGAATGCCCTGGCAAACAACTGCCGGGTGCGTTCGATCGCATGCTGGCCCTTACGCACATAGACTGATTGTTGATAGGCCAGTGACGCCAGCGGTTCGCGCGCGCTGTGACGATCCAGGCCGACGCGGCGGCCGCGCGTCAGGCTGGCAATGAAGGCGCTCTTCATCAGGCCCTGCGCATCGATCACCAGATCATACCTTGTCTGTCTGATGTCCCGGCGAAATTGTTTCCACTCGCCGCTTTTCATCGCAGTGATCGGGCTGCGTCGCCAGCGTCTCAGCGCCACCGGGATCACCTGTTGCACCGCGCGGTGCCAGCCGGGGATCTCGGCGAACGCCTCTTCTACCACCCAGTCAAACTGCAGTCCGTCAACATGCCTCACGGCGTCAGTGATCGCCGGCAATGTATGCAGCACATCGCCCAGAGAAGAGGTCTTGATCAGCAGGACCTTCATAATGGTTCTATTCCCATGGCCATGAACACCTTGTCAGGTTTTAACCCCTCCAGGCAGTTCAAATGTCCCAGTGGACATTCGCGCTTGAAACATGGGCTGCAGTCCAGGCCCAGACGCAGGATCTTTGCCTCGGGATTCAGTGGTGGTGTGAAACCAGGATCCGATGAACCGTAAATCGCCACCAGGGATTTATTTAATGCGGCAGCGACATGCATCAAACCGGAATCATTACTAATGACCACATCGGCCAGTGACATCAGGTCAATGGCCTCGGCCAGCCTGGTCTTGCCGGCAAGATCCGTACAACAATTACCCGCCAACTGATTAATGGACGCCGTGACCAGCTGGTCCTTTTCAGAACCAAACAACCATACCTGCCAGCCTTGCTGATGAGATTGCTTCGCCACCTCGGCGTAGTAGCGGGCCGGCCAGCGCTTGGCTTCACCAAATTCAGCGCCGGGGCACAGTACCAGTAATTTGTCACCGGGCTTGTGTAGCTGCAGCCGTGACAAGGCATGCTCGACCGATTCATCGCTGACACTCAGGCTCGGCGCCTGCACAGCAGCAGGCAGTGTGGCATCTTTCCGCTGCCCAAGGGCGGCAAACCGCTGTACCGTCATCGGCAACTGTTGCTTGTCCAGCCGGCGTGCATCATTTAACAGACCGTAGCGCATTTCACCAACATAGCCGGTGCGCCGCGGGATCCTCGCCCAAAAAGGTATCAACGCAGACTTCAGGGAATTTGGTAACACGATGGCCTGTCGATAGCCCTGACCACGCAGGGATTTTCCAAGCAAGCGTCGCGCAGCCAGTTTCAATTCACCATGACCGAGCGGCATATCAATGGCATCCGCCACTTCCGGCATACGTTGCAGTAAAGGCAGACTCCAGCCCGGGGCCAGCACATCGATACTGACATCAGGCTGTTGTTGCTTGAGGGCCTTGAACAGGCTCTGGGCCATGACCATGTCGCCTACCCAGGAAGGGCCGATAATTAGTATTTTATTTGTAGGGCGAGAAGTCATTTTGGTTGGGGAGGAAGTACTAATGGTGATTTGTAACTGGTGATTAGTGTGTTGATGCACAATTTAATCACTATTCACCAATAACAAATCACTATTCGCCAGTCGCCATTCACTAATCTTTAAGAATATATTCCGCACCACAATACGGGCAACTGGCCTTACCGGTTTCTTCAATCGGCAAGTACACCCGGGGATGGGAATTCCACAGGCTCATCTGGTCCGTTGGACAATGCAACGGTAGCTCCGCCCGGGTCACTTCATAGCGACGCCTGGCATTCGGTGTTTGCCTGGCACTATTTGATTCACTCATTTATATCTCCAGTCACGGCAATTCTGCCCCAGAGTGCCGTTTATATATTTACTTAACCGGCGTCAGCCACTGCGGATATTCCTTGCGACGACCATGGATCTGATCGAAATACATCTTTTGCAGTTTTTCGGTGACAGGTCCACGTTTACCGTCCCCGACAGTACGACCATCGAGTTCACGGATCGGCGTTACCTCGGCGGCAGTGCCGGTAAAAAAGGCCTCATCGGCGACATACACCTCATCCCGGGTGATACGTTTCTCGCATAACTCGATGCCTTCGTCTCTGGCAAACTGTACAATGGTATCGCGGGTGATGCCTTCCAGGGCCGAAGTCAGCTCCGGCGTATACAGGATACCATCGCGTACCATGAAAAAATTTTCACCGCTTCCTTCAGCCACATAGCCATCCACATCCAGTAACAAGGCCTCGTCATAACCATCACGCATTGCCTCCTGTAGCGCCATCATCGAGTTCATGTAATTGCCATTGGCCTTGGCCTTGCACATGGTGATATTGACATGATGACGGGTAAACGAAGAGGTCTTGATACGGATGCCCTTTTCCATGTTCTCTTCGCCGAGATAACTGCCCCAGTCCCAGGCAGCCACTATCGTGTGTACCTTCAGGTTATCGGCGCGCAGCCCCATGCCCTCTGCGCCATAAAAACACATCGGACGGATATAGGCATTCTCCAGGTTGTTCTCATGCACTGCGGCAATGGTCGCCGCGTTGATAGCCGCCTTATCAAAGGCCATCGGCATTCCCAGTATATGGGCAGAACGGTACAAACGATCTGTATGCGCCTGCAGACGAAAGATCGCCGCACCCTTGTCCGTTTTATATGCACGCACCCCTTCGAACACCCCCATGCCGTAGTGCAGGGTGTGAGTCAGTACGTGGGTCTTGGCATCTCGCCAGGGGACCATTTCCCCGTCGAACCAGATGACCCCATCACGATCGGACATAGACATGCAAACTCTCCTTAAATCTCTTGTTTAATTATGTTTCCAGTAAATTTTCCCAGATCTTCCTGACCTTGTCCCGATACAGCCTGAACTCGTCATCGCCGACCTTGGCCGGCTGATCCTGTAGCGTCAGGTGGTGTACCTCGGTGCGGAATTCCCGATAGGCATCGCTGAGCAATTCCGCGTCGGCCTTCTTCAGGCAACCTGCCCTGGCCAGCGCCCCCAGCAGGTTGATGTCATCGGAAAATGCCGTCAGTTCCGGATGCTCCACAGCCCAGCGTAAAACACAGTATTGGACCATAAATTCGATATCAGCGATACCGCCAGGGTCCTGCTTCAGGTTGAACAGCCCTTTGCTACGGCTGCCCAGTTCCTCCCACATACGCACACGCATCTCCCGGATTTGCTTGCGCAGCTCCACCGGCTCACGGTAACGGCACAGGATCTCCCGGCGCAGCTGCCTGAAATGCGCGGCGATCCCGGGGTCCCCGGCCACCACCCGGGTACGCACCAGCGCCTGGTGTTCCCAGGTCCAGGCCTCATTTTTCTGATATTCCGCAAAACTGTCCAGCTGCGCCACCAGCAAACCAGAAGCCCCGCTGGGTCGTAGCCGCATATCCACCTCGTACAGTACTCCGGAAGGCGTCAGGGTATTCAGCATATGGATGATCTTCTGGCCCAGGCGGGCATAGAACACGGCCGCTGGCAACGCCTGTTTGCCACTGCTCATGGCCTCGCTATCACCACTGTAGATAAACACCAGGTCAAGGTCCGAACCGTAGCCGAGCTCCTTACCGGCAAGCTTGCCATAGGCAACGATGGCAAAACCGCTGTCAGCACAGGTCCGTGCACCACACGGCGGCCGGCCGTAGCGGGCAAGCATCGACTTCCAGCACAGATCGAACACTTGAACTAATACTATATCAGCTATATCAGATAAGTAAGTACTTACTGTCATCAACGGCAAACTGGCACTGACGTCGGCCGCCGCGACCCGCAGCACGTTACGCTGCTTGAAGTGCCGTAGCGACTCCATCTGCTGCTCAAGGTCCTCCTCGTCCAGGCGGCCAATCATCCTGCCCAGCTCCTGCTGCAGATCCTGGTAGTCTAACGGGCTGTAAAGATTGCGCGGATCCAGCAGCTCATCCAGCAAGGCAGGCTGACTGGCCAGCTGATCGGTGATCCACAGGCTCGCGGCACACAGCCTGACCAACTGTGACAACGCCAGCGGATTTTCTATCAATAGCGTCAGGTAGACGCTGCGGCGTGCAATGGTCTCGATCAGGCTCAACACCCGTACCAGGGTCTCGCTCGGGAAATCACTGTTTGCGGCCGCACCGAGTATCAGCGGCATCAACCGATCCAGCCGTTCCCGGCCCTGGCCAGACAATGACCTGACCGCCAAACTGCCACGAAATTCTTTCAGATAATCGACCGATGACTCGGAGTCTTCATAGCCCACATCATCCAGCGCGATCAGTGAACGGGCCGCATCCAGCCCACCGTGCCACAGCGCCGTCAGATCAGTATCGTCACTCTGTGCGTGTTGTGTCTGCGGTGCCTCGAACACCTGCTCGAAGTGGCTGTGGACCTTCTGACGATGCCGCTGCAGTTCCATCATGAAGGCCAGCGGGTCGGCATAACCCATACCTGTGGTGAGCCGCAGCAGTTCCCGATTTCCCTGGGGGATATGGTGGGTCTGTTGATCGGCCAGTTGTTGCAGGCGGTTTTCGGTGCGCCGCAGGAATCGATAGGCCTGCAGCAACTCTTCGGTCACATAGTCAGGCAGGTCACCCCGCTGCCCGAGTATCGCCAGGACTGTCTGGATCTCGCCTGTCTGCAGTTCAGTAATACGGCCTCCGCGGATCAACTGGAACACCTGGCCGACAAACTCCACTTCACGAATGCCGCCGGATCCCAGCTTTATATTGTTCTCCAGGCTCTTGCGGCGGATCTGCCGGGCGATCATGTGCTTCATCGTGCGCAGCGCCTCAAACGCACCGAAATCCAGATAGCGCCGGTACACAAATGGTTTCAGGATCTGCAACAACTGCCCGCCCTGCTGCCGATCACCGGCGATCACCCTGGCCTTGATCAACGCATAACGTTCCCAGTCCCGGCCATGGGCCTGGTAGTACTCTTCCATCGCGGTAAAACTGTTCACTAACGGGCCGCTTTCACCAAATGGCCGCAGACGCATGTCGACACGGAAGATAAAACCATCGGCCGTCATCTCCTCGATGATACGGATCAGCCGTTTGCCGAGCTCATTAAAGAATTCCTCGTTACTGATACGGGCGCGACGGCCGCGGGTCTGGCCGTGTGACGGGAAACAAAACATCAGGTCGATATCGGAGGAAAAGTTCAGTTCATGCGCCCCGATTTTGCCCATCCCCAGCACCACCATTTGTTGCCTGGTGCCGTACTCATCTTCCGGGATGCCGCATTGTCTGCACATCCAGTGATACAGTTTGTACAACGCCGCATCCACGCAGACCTCAGCCAGTAAGGAAGTATCGCGCAGGCTCTGGTTAATGTCCGCCCAGCCAGTGATATCGCGCCAGGCGATGCGCAGCATCTCGCGGTTACGGAACAGGCGCAACTCACGCATCAACTGCTCCTCGTCCTTTACCTTGTTTAGCCGTGCATGGACTTTATAGACATAGTCATCCGGCCGGTATTCCAGGTTCAGGTCACCGTTATCCAGTAGATCGAGGAACATTGCCGGTTGCTGGATACACAATTGCGCCACAAAATCACTACAGGCCCACACGCGCACCAGTGCCCGCAGGACATCAGGATGGTCGGGTACCGTGAGGGTCTGCTCGATGGACGCTGCACAATACTGTTCCCAGTACCGGGCGACAATATCTTGTATATCTGTCGGCAGGTTTATTAATTGTTGTTGTACATCAGTCACCTGCATAGAGTAACCGATTTTGACGGGATTTTGTGGGAGACTGCAGTAGCCACCGGTCTCCGGGATCAATCATGCATCCTTGAGGCCCCTGCAGGGTAACTGCCAGCTACTTTCGAATATTGATTTTCTGCCAAAAAACACGGGGTGTCGATTCTGTCACAGGAAAAATCGAACACCCCGATGTCTCGCCGACCGTCCTGTTGGTCAACAATACCTCCGTGTCTCCCTTTCGGTCTTCACCCTTGCTGTCTAAAGTAGCAAGACGGGCCAGAATTCTATGTGACTTACGCAAGCCAGGAGTGTGACTTATTCACCTCCGACTTTGTTGCCCTGCCGCCGCGAATATTCCTGGTTTATTACCCTTCAATAAAAAGCCCCGCATAAGCGGGGCTTTCCAATAACAATGGGACAGGCCGTGTTACATCATGCCGCCCATACCACCCATACCACCCATATCCGGTGCAGGGCCACCCGTATTTTCTTCCTCGACCTCGGCGACCATGGCTTCGGTGGTGATCATCAGACCGGCAACCGACGCGGCATTTTGCAGCGCGCTACGGGTGACCTTGGTCGGATCCAGGATGCCCATTTTGATCATGTCGCCGTACTCACCGGTCGTCGCGTTATAACCAAAATTGCCCTTGCCTTCGCTGACCTTGTTCAGGACAACGGAAGCCTCATCACCGGCATTGGCCACGATCTGACGCAGTGGCTCTTCCATGGCACGACAGGCGATGGCAACACCCGTCTCCTGATCGTGATTGTCACACGCCAGCTCAGACAAGGAGCTCAGCGCACGTATAAATGCAACACCACCGCCAGGCACTACGCCTTCTTCTACCGCCGCACGGGTCGCATGCAACGCATCCTCGACACGGGCCTTCTTCTCTTTCATTTCCATTTCAGTGGCGGCGCCAACCTTGATGACGGCCACACCACCAGCCAGTTTGGCGACACGCTCCTGCATTTTTTCACGATCGTAATCAGAGGTCGTATCTTCCATCTGGCTGCGGATCTGGGTCAAACGGGCTTCGATTTCTTCAGACTTGCCAGCACCGTCGATAACCGTGGTTTCATCCTTGGAGACAATAATGCGCTTGGCACTACCCAGCTCATTCAATGTGGCCTTTTCCAGTGACAGACCGACTTCTTCGGCGATCACAGTGGCACCGGTCAGGATAGCAAGATCCTGCAACATGGCCTTGCGGCGGTCACCAAATCCCGGGGCCTTCACGGCAGCGACCTTGACGATGCCGCGAATATTGTTGACCACCAGTGTGGCCAGGGCCTCGCCGTCGACATCTTCAGCGATGATCAGCAGTGGCTTACCGGCCTTGGCAACACTTTCCAGCACCGGTAGCATGTCACGGATATTGGAGATCTTTTTGTCATATAACAGCACCAGTGGTGTTTCCAGTTCGGCGCTCATGTTGTCCTGCTTGTTGACGAAGTAAGGTGACAGATAACCACGGTCGAACTGCATACCTTCCACCACGTCGAGTTCGTTATCCAGTGCAGAACCCTCTTCCACGGTAATCACACCTTCT
>BTQY01000050.1:0-14019 GCA_036986115.1 Gammaproteobacteria bacterium
GAAACCGAATACATGAAGAACCTCAGACAGAAACCAGTCGAGGGTGATATCGAATTATTCTGACATGATTGTAAGAAACGAACAAATAACTCTCGGGAATTGATGACAAATGATACGAGTACTGATTATAGATGATTCGGCCCTTGTCAGGCAGATGTTAAGTGAGATCCTTAATTCAGACCCGCAAATCGAGGTGGTTGGTGTCGCCTCCGACCCCCTGGTGGCCAGAGAAAAGATCAAGAAGCTCAATCCGGACGTACTGACTCTGGATATCGAAATGCCGAAAATGGACGGTCTGACATTTCTCAGCAACCTGATGCGATTACGGCCCATGCCAGTGATTATGGTATCCACACTCACCGAGAAGGGGGCAGATGTCACATTTGAAGCACTGGAACTGGGGGCGATTGATTTTGTATCAAAACCCAAGGTAGATTTCTCCCACACCATCAATGATTATTCAGACGAGCTCATCGGCAAGGTAAAAATGGCCGCAGGCACAACAGTGCGTACCCTGACATCGAGCCCCGATAAAAAACCGGAAAGAGCAGCATTAGAGATAACCCCAAAATATTCTGCCGATGCCGTTATTAAGAAAAAACAACCAAAAGGTCACTTCAAGACCACGGACAAAATCATTGCCATTGGAGCCTCTACGGGTGGCACGGAAGCAATCAAGGAAGTCCTGTTGGATATGCCGGCAGATGCCCCCGGTATCGTCATCAGTCAGCACATACCCGAAGCATTTAGCGGGCCTTTCGCTAAACGCATGGACGGGATATCTGCCATGACAGTTTACGAGGCCCGCGATGGACAACAGATCGTAACCGGACATGTCTATATTGCTCCGGGCGACAAGCACCTGCTGGTGGTGCGTGATGGGGCCCGGTATATCTGCCGGCTAAATAGTGGCTCTCCGGTTAATCGTCACCGACCCTCCGTGGATGTGATGTTTCGCTCGGTCGCCCAGAATGTGGGGTCCAACGCCATCGGAGTGATTCTCACTGGTATGGGCAATGATGGTGCAGAAGGGCTCAAGGAAATGCATGATGCGGGTGCACCCACTCTTATACAGGATGAAAAAACCAGCGTGGTCTGGGGAATGCCCGGGGAGGCCCACAAACTTGGTGCCGGTGATGAGCTACTGCCCTTACAGCAGATAGCTTCACACATTATTAGTAAGGTTAAACAGAAATCCGAGGTAAAGGTTTCCAGTGGTTAGCCGATGAAGTATTCAATGTACCGTGTGGAAAAACGAATAACGGCTCAGGTAATACCCTAACGGAGGAACAACAATGACACTTTCAACCACGACCGCAAACGGCACCGTCACAATTGCTGTCACCGGCAAGTTTGATTTCAACGTGCATCGCGATTTTCGCGAGGCCTACAAGACAAAGGCCAACGGCGAGTCAAAATATGTCATCGACCTGTCGGGAACCGAATATATGGATAGTTCTGCACTCGGTATGTTGCTGCTGCTCAGGGAGCATGCTGGCGGGGAGTCGGCGAGGATCAGTATCGAGAATGCCCGCTCCGAGATCAAGGACATCCTGACCATCGCCAATTTCCAGAAGCTGTTCACCATCACCTGATTTCGCTAAGTGGCCACCAGCCATGACCCGGGGACGACAGGAGGGTATAATGCCCTCCTATGCCCCCGTAGCTCAGCTGGATAGAGCGCACCCCTCCTAAGGGTGAAGTCACACGTTCGAATCGTGTCGGGGGCGCCATCTTACCCTGTGTAAATCTCGTTCTAGAAATCCCGCAAGTGACAAATTAAGCACGCTCGGTTCGAACGTGTGACGAAATAATATGGCCGATCGTGTCTGGGCGACGTCCATGGATGGACTAGGGTCGCGGAGCACATGGACGTGCTAGAGCGACCTCTTAATGAGGCACCAAAGACTGGCTCCGGTACCTTTTCCATCCTCCAACCTCGCTCTGCTCGCAAGTCGTCTGAAAAAGCTACCCTCGCCAGCCTGTTTCGAGATTCACTCAAACTTCCACGAACTCCAGCCCGTTACCATCCGGGTCACGGCAAAACAGCGCCCGGCGGCCAGAGCGGCTTTTCGGAGACTGTGCTTAAGACCCGGTTGTTTGCCGGGTGGCCGCAATATAGGCCGCCATCAGGATCAAGGCGCCGCCGAGCCACTCCCGTGGCAAGACCACCTCATCGGTCAATAACTGTGCAGAAATTGCCCCGGCCACCAACTCAAATAAAAGGATGATCGCCGAACGCTGTACCGGCATGTGAGTGACACCGTATTGTACTGCCAGCGTCATCACCACAGTAAACAGTATGCCCAACAGGACCGCCCAGGCAAGAATTTCACCGGCAACGGCTGGCACGGATGATTCACTCATCACGATGAGTAGCCCCGCTGTCAGTGTCACGCCCACCCAGGTGGCAAAGGTCTTGGTGCGTACACGGACATCATCCGCCATGCGTACAAACACGTTCGAAAAGGCAAACGCCAGGCCGGCAGAGATGGCCAGCCAGTCAGCCGTATCGCGTGGCCAGAGTGAACCGATTTCGGGGTCCCATAACATGAACATGGCGCCAGCCATGGCCACCACCAGGGTGATTAACGAGAACCGGGTGAGTCGCTCGCCTAATATAAGACTGCCCAGTATCACCGTCCATACCGGTGACAAATAAAACAGCAACAGTACCCTGACGACATTGCCATCAATAACGGCCAGAATAAAAGCCACATTGGCCCAGCCGTTCGCCAGCGCAATCAACAACAATAGCCAGGGCCGACGGAGAAATTCATGCAGATACCTGAAGACGATGACCGCGCCAACCAGTGTGGCCGAGAAATACATGATTAGCGTACTCCAGATCCCCGCCAGACCCGCATCCTGTAACAACCGCAGCGGATACCAGATCACCCCCCAAAGGGTCGCCGCGAGTAACAGGGCCAGGATGGGATAAACACCTTGTGATGGTTTGGAGGTCATTAATACTTGCTTTATACTATTCCATTAACATAGCACTGCCTAGGCCTAACTAACACCTGACTAACAACCATCAGTATCACAATGAATCCCAACCTGGAAAGACTTCACCCCTACCCGTTTGAGCAGCTTGCTGCCCTGAAGGCAGGTATTACCCCCCCCGATCACCTCGAACATATTGCGCTGTCCCTCGGTGAACCCAGGCATCCGACGCCCTCCTTCATTACTGAAGAACTTATTACGCACTTGCATGGCCTGATGAGTTATCCGTTGACCCGGGGTACCGAGTCACTGCGCCAGTCCATAGCCGACTGGCTGATGAAACGTTTTACGCTGGAGCAAGGTGATATCAGCGCAGAAAAACATGTGATACCTGTCAATGGCACACGCGAGGCATTGTTTGCCTTCAGCCAGTGTTTTATTGACGGCCGTACTGATCCTTTGGTTGTCATGCCCAATCCGTTCTACCAGATCTATGAAGGTGCCGCGCTGCTGGCCGGGGCACGACCCTGGTTCATGAACACCACCAAAGAGACTGGGTTTTTGCCCGATCTGGATGATGTGCCTGCAGACGTCTGGCAACGTGCACAAATCGTCACCATTTGCAGCCCCGCCAACCCCAGTGGTGCGGTCATGGCCCTGCCGATGCTGCAGCAGCTCATCAAGCTGGCGGATGAACATGACTTCATCATTGCGGCGGATGAATGTTACTCCGAACTTTATCCACACGAGGGGCCTGCCCCACCCGGCCTGTTGAGCGCCGCCAAACAGATGGGCCGTGATGACTTCTCCCGCTGCATGGTCTTCCATAGCCTGTCGAAACGCTCCAATGCCCCGGGGCTGCGCAGTGGTTTTGTCGCCGGCGATGCGGCGCTCATTGCCACGTTTCTAAAATATCGTACCTACCACGGCTGCGCGATGTCTCCCCCAACACAGGCCGCCAGTCGTGTTGCCTGGAGTAACGAGCAACATGTCAAACATAATCGTGAGCTGTATCAACGAAAGTTTGATGCGGTACTGGCGATCCTTGCCCCGCTATTATCAGTACCACGACCGGATGCCGCCTTTTACCTGTGGCCCCGGGTGCCGGAAGCACTCAATGGTGACGATACCGGCTTTGCGCGCGACCTGTTCGAACAGCAAAACGTCACGGTATTACCCGGCAGCTTTTTATCGCGTGAGGCGCATGGTATCAACCCCGGTCGTGGCCATGTGCGCATGGCGCTGGTCGCCCCACAGGATGAATGCATCGAAGCGGCTGAGCGTATAAGGGAATATGTGAATAGCTTTTAAAAAGACTACCACGGGGGACACGGGGAAGACTTTATTGATTCCCCAGGATCACGCTTTATCATCCCGGTATTCTCCACGGTAAAGATATAGCTATTTAATAAATCTCTGTTGTGCAGAAATTCCATCAGTCGCCGTTCTGCGCACAGAATTTAGCAAATATTATTCCCCGCGTTCCCTCTGTTCATCCCTGTGTCCCCCGTGGTGATTTTACTCCCCCCGCAACTGCCGCCGCTTCCCCAATAGCTTCCAGCAGCAGACAATGTCATAATACCGACCACAGCAATATGTTTGGTTTGTATATAAATCAATAAGTTAGAGGCAATATAGTGAGCGATCTACAAAATACCATTGAATCGGCCTTCGAACAGCGTGCCGATATTACCCCCCGCAGCGTGGACACCCTTGTCAAAGAGGCCATTCAGGAGGCCATCTCGTTACTGGATAAGGGCGAAATTCGCGTCGCTGAAAAGACAGATGGGCAGTGGGTCGTGAATCAATGGTTAAAAAAGGCCGTACTGCTGTCGTTTCGTATTGAAGACAATGCGTTCATGAAGGGTGGCTTTACCAACTACTACGACAAGGTGAAGGCCAAATACGCTGATTATAACGCCAGAGAATTTCGTAACTCAGGGGTCAGGGTGGTACCCCCTGCGGCTGCCAGGCATGGTTCCTATATTGCCCCCGGCGTGGTGCTGATGCCCTCCTACGTGAATATTGGTGCCTATATCGACAGTGGCACCATGGTCGATACCTGGGCAACGGTCGGATCGTGTGCGCAGATAGGCAAAAACGTGCATTTGTCTGGCGGTGTTGGTATCGGTGGTGTACTGGAACCGGTGCAGGCCGGCCCGACCATTATCGAAGACAATTGTTTTATCGGTGCCCGCTCGGAAGTCGTCGAAGGTGTTATCGTCGAAGAAGGCTCGGTGATTTCGATGGGGGTCTATATCGGCCAAAGCACCAGGATCTATGATCGTGAAAAAGATGAAGTCACCTATGGAAGGATCCCCGCAGGTTCAGTGGTGGTATCAGGCAACCTGCCTTCAAATGATGGCAAGTACAGTTTGTACTGTGCTGTCATCGTAAAACAGGTCGACGAAAAAACACGTGCTAAGGTCGGCCTCAATGAACTACTAAGAGACATATAATAATGGCAACAACGCTATATGGTATTGGGAACTGCGACACCGTCAAAAAAGCAAAAAAATGGCTCGACACTCATGGCGTGGAATATGATTTTCATGACCTGAAGAAAGATGGCCTGGATGTTAAACAGGTCAGCCGCTGGAGCAGGTCCCTTGGCTGGAAAAATATGCTGAATACCCGGGGAACTACCTGGCGCAACCTGTCTGAAGAAGACAAACAGAATCTTTCCGAGAACAAATCCATCAAGTTGATGCTGAACAACCCGTCAATCATTAAACGCCCTATCCTTCACTATGGCAGTATTACGCATCTTGGCTTTGATGAAGACGAATATAAAGAACTGTTCGGATAACAACAGTGAGTGATCACCAATGAGTGATACATTGGACCTGGCCATTGATCTCATTAGCCGAAACTCGGTGACCCCCGAGGATGCCGGTTGCCAGCAAGTCATGGCCTCACGACTCGAAACCATTGGCTTTAAAAACGAACACATGCGCTTTGATGATGTCGATAACCTGTGGGCACGACGAGGCGACTCCACACCATTGCTTGCACTGGCAGGGCACACCGATGTGGTCCCGACCGGTCCGTTAGACGACTGGCAGTCAGACCCGTTCAAACCGGAAATACGCGATGGCTATCTGTATGGTCGCGGTGCCGCCGATATGAAAGGCAGTCTTGCCGCCATGATCACCGCCTGTGAACGATTTGTAACAAGGCATCCGCAGCACCAGGGATCGATTGCCCTGCTCATCACCAGTGACGAAGAAGGCCCGAGCATCAACGGGACCGTCAGGGTAATCGAGGCACTACAGGCCAGGGGCGAGCAGATCGACTGGTGTATCGTCGGCGAACCCACCAGCACCGCGAAAGTGGGCGATGTCATCAAGAATGGTCGCCGTGGCTCATTAAATGGCCTGCTGACAGTTCATGGCAGCCAGGGTCATGTCGCATACCCGCATCTGGCGAACAACCCGGTACATATGTTTGCCCTGGCGATGTCGGAACTGGTGGCCACCAGATGGGACAATGGCAACGATCATTTTCCGCCAACCACCTTCCAGATCTCCAATATACATGCCGGCACCGGCGCGAATAATGTCATCCCAGGCAAGCTGCTGGTTGATTTCAACTTCCGCTACAGCACCGAAAATACTCAGGACAGTCTGCAACAGAGGTTTGAAGCAATTTTGAAATCTCACAACATCGACTACACGATTCAATGGAGCCTCTCCGGGAACCCCTTCCTGACAGCGGAAGGTGTGCTGGTCGATGCCAGTAGCGCGGCCATCAAGGAAATAACGGACACCGATACCGAGCTATCCACCTCCGGCGGCACATCCGATGGCCGTTTTATCGCCCCGGCTGGCAGTCAGGTACTGGAACTGGGCCCGTGTAATACGACCATTCACAAGGTCAACGAATGCGTCAAGGTCGAAGACCTGGACACCCTGTCCGCGTACTACGAACGCATCATGGAAAAGTTGCTGACCTGAATACGAGTTCTGAATTCCTGACCACTACCGCACTTCTAGATAGAGATGTATTCCGCCTTCGGCAAGACTAGCAAATAAGACATGCAACATAACACGCAAACCGTTACACTACGCAGCCCTCTGATTTTGACCCTAATTCTCAAGCGGCAGGGGCAATCAGGACAGACCGGCTAACCCCTGGTATTTCCCCCGCTTATCATAATATATCAGGTACTTGAGCATGACTACCGATTCCATAACCGCGTTCAGGCAACTGGCGCTGAATAAACCGCTTCTCAGGGCATTGGATGAAGTTGGCTACGAAACTCCCACCCCCATCCAGGCAAAAACCATACCGTTATTACTGGAAGGCAGAGACGTGCTGGGTCAGGCACAAACCGGTACCGGGAAAACCGCGGCATTTGCCCTGCCGTTGCTCTCTAACCTTGATTTAAAACAAAAAGACCCACAGGTGCTGGTACTGGCCCCCACCCGTGAGCTGGCTATCCAGGTCGCTGAGGCCTTCCAGAAATATGCCTCGCACATGAAGGGTTTTCATGTGTTACCGGTATATGGTGGACAGGATTACCGCGTACAACTGCGTGCCCTGCAACGCGGTGTGCATGTGGTGGTGGGCACACCAGGACGCGTGATGGATCATATCCGTCGCGGCACCCTAAAACTGGATAAGCTCAGTGCCCTGGTACTGGATGAGGCCGATGAAATGCTACGCATGGGTTTTATCGATGATGTGGAGTGGATCCTGGAGCAAACACCCTCCGACAGACAAATTGCCCTGTTCTCGGCCACCATGCCACAACAGATCCGCCGTATTGCCACAAAATACCTGAACGACCCTGAACAAATTACCATCAAGACCAGGACCACCACGGCTGAAAATATCCGGCAACGCTTCTGGCCGGTCAGCGGCCTGCATAAACTCGATGCCCTGACCCGTATCCTTGAAGCCGAACCCTTTGAGGCCATGCTTATTTTTGTGCGCACCAAGATCGCTACCGTAGAGCTGGCTGAAAAACTGGAAGCACGTGGTTATTCATCAGCGGCATTAAATGGTGACATTCAACAAAAACAACGTGAACGCACCATTGAGCAACTTAAAAAAGGCAAGCTGGATCTTCTGGTCGCCACGGACGTCGCCGCACGCGGCCTCGACGTGCAACGCATCAGTCACGTGGTGAACTACGACATTCCACATGATACTGAAGCCTATGTGCATCGTATCGGTCGTACCGGTCGTGCCGGCCGACAAGGTGATGCCATCCTGTTTGTCGCGCCACGTGAAAAGCGGATGTTACACGCCATTGAAAAGGCCACCAGGGAAAAGATCGATATAATGGAACTTCCTTCCACTGAATTGATTAATGACAAACGTATTGCCAGATTCAAACAGCGCATTACCGATACCCTGGCGAATGAAGATATAGGATTATTTTCCCGGCTGGTTGAACAATACCAGCAGGAACATAACGTGCCGTCGCTGGAAATTGCCGCGGCGCTTGCCCGGTTATTGCAAGGTGATACTTCTTTACTGATAAAGAACAAGCAGCCGCGCAAGGCAAAGGAAAACCGGGATAGAGAAGACCGCTCATCAGATAATAAACAGCACAGAAAAAAGCCACGTAAAGAACGTGGGGGTTCTTCAAAAAAAGACAGCCAGTCTGGAGATGGCAGGCCAGAAAAGGGTATGGAACGTTTCCGTATTGAGGTGGGCCACTTCCACGAGGTCAAACCTGCCAACATCGTCGGCGCTATCGCCAATGAAGCAGGCCTCGATAGTCAATATATCGGCCGTATCGATATTCATGATGACCACAGCCTGGTTGATTTACCCGATGATATGCCCAAAGATATTTTCAGGGATCTGAAGAAAGTCTGGGTAGCGGGTCAGCAATTAAAAATTTCCCGCGTAGCAAAAGAAAAAAAGCCCGGGAAATCAGGCAGTCGTGCTAAAGATAAGGGCAAAGGACGCAAGAAAACTGACGGCAAGCCTAAAAAAAGCGGCAAGAAGAAGGTACGCAAGAAAATATAGCGGTCACTCAGGGCCAGACAGCTTTGCTTTATTGCTACGAACTATGTTGACTGGCTCCGGTACCTTTTTCCTCCTCCGCCCAGCCACAAACAACGTGGCTGGGGAAGTCGTCCGAAAAAGTGACCCTCGCCAGTCTTTATAGCAATTATAGGTGCGCTTTCCAGTTACGCAGCAAAGCTGTCTGGCCCCATTTATCCCTTTCACCTTACTTGCTGATGTTTCTTTTTGGCGACGTTGTCTCGCAGATAAACCGGTATTGCGAATTCTGCAGCCACCGCCTCGCCGTGTTCGAAGGCAGTAACACCCAGCCTGGCTATATCACGCGCGCGCGGGAACCTGTCGTGTTCAATGCTAATGTTATCCAGACCACTCAACTGCCTCAGCTCATCAGGATAGCTGCTCCAGCCACTGCCGACCCCAAGCCATTGCTCTCTGGCAGGCAAAACGATCGCGCCCACTGCACAGACCTGCTCATCGGCAATGGCGCTGACCTGGCCATACTCAGCAACGGCATAGGCACTCCAGTAGACCTCGTGCATGCGCGCATCGATAACGGCCAGGATAGCGTTGCCAGCCGACGCATCGGCAGCCCCCTGTGCCAGGGCCGCGAGTGATGATACCGGTACCACGGGGAGATCCGCGGCAAAGGCGATCCCCTGCACCACCCCGGCAGCGATGCGCACGCCGGTAAACGAGCCCGGTCCCCGCCCAAAGGCAATCGCGTCCAGCTGGGCAAGGGACAGTTCCGCCTCCGCCAGCAATTCCTCTGCCATTGGCAGGATCAACTCAGCATGTCGCTGTGGTGCGATCTGGTACTGTTCGCTAACCTCGCCATCAATATATAGCGCGGCCGAACAGGCCTCGGTGGCCGTATCAAGACTCAGCAGCTTCATCGTATGCCTCGTTTAGTTCACTGTCAGCGGAGGAAAAAAAGGCGTTTACCTCCTGCAGATCACGACTGCGGCGCATCATTGGCAGGCTGCGGAGAAATATCTTGCCATAGGGCTTGCCGGTCAGGCGGGGATCACACAACACCATCACACCACGGTCCTGTACGTCGCGGATCAATCGTCCGACCCCCTGTTTTAACAAGATCACGGCCTGTGGCAACTGATAATCCATAAATGGATTGGCACCATTGCGTTTCATGGCGTCCAGCCGTGCCTGCAACACCGGATCGTCCGGTGGCGCAAACGGTAATTTGTCAATAATGACACAGGAAAGCGCCTCACCACGCACATCGACCCCTTCCCAGAAACTTGACGTGCCGAGTAGCACCGCATCACCTGCACTGCGAAACTGCTCAAGTAACTCATCCCGCGGGGCAGTCCCCTGTACCAGTAATGGATAGTCAATTTCCTCCTCGAGGATGTCCCTGGCCTGATTTAAGGCACGATAGCTGGTAAATAAAAAGAAGCAGCGACCTCCGCTGGCACCGATGACCGGGATCGCTGCCGCCACCACCGCCTGGGTATAACCAGTGGTATTGGGCTCTGGCAGGTCTTTTGGATGGTACAGCAGGGATTGCTTCTCAAAATCAAACGGGCTATCGAGGCGTTGCTCGACGACCTCTTCCAGACCCAGTCGGTCTTTGAAAAACTGGAAACTCTCTCCCACAGCCAGGGTGGCCGAGGTGAATATCCAGCTGCAATTGGTTGATTCCATATAACGACTGAATGGCTCGGCAATATTCAATGGCGTCAAATAAAAACTAAAGCTCTTGCGTCGTAACTCATACCACTGAATATGTTGCTCCGGGGGAGAATCAATAATTGAACGCAGCGTATTCAAAATATCAACACTTCGTCTGGAACAACCCTCCAGATCCTTACCACGCTCGGCATTGACCTGTAACACCTCGGACAACAGCTCCAGTGAATCTTCAACATCCTGCAGCGCCTGTTTGACCCCGTTGATTCTGTTCAGCTCAGGCCAGCTGCCTTTCGACTCCTTGCCCCTGAACAGCACCTGCAGATCCATGACATCCTTCCTCAGGTTCTCGGCACGCTTGCGAATCGACTCTTCTTCCCTGGCCTCTTTTATCTGTGCGGTAATGCTGTCGTTAACCAACTCCTGTAATTGCCGACTACTGATGCTGGTCCCAAAGAAACGCGAAGCAACTTCCGGCAGTTGGTGTGCCTCATCCATGATAAAGGCATTTGCCCCGGGCAGCACCTCACCGAAGCCCTCCTCACGCAACGCCATGTCCGCAAAGAACAGATGATGGTTGACGACCACCAGGTCGGCCTCCTGTGCCTTGCGCCTGGCCTTCATGACAAAACATTCACTGTACTCCGGGCATTCCTGTCCGAGGCAATTTTCAACAGTGGATGTTAGCTGCGGCCAGATGCTGGCATCTTCGGGGATACCGGTCAGCTCGGCAATATCACCGGAAACCGTACGACCAGACCAGTCACGCACCATCGCCAGTTGATCCACATGGCGACGCTCTTTTAGACGTCCCTGCAGCCTGTAATTGTCAGTACGGTGCAGACACAAATAATTTGCACGCCCTTTTAACAATGCCGTGGTCACGGGGACCCCCAGTGCATCTTTTACCATCGGTAAATCCCGGTGATACAGCTGGTCCTGCAGGTTTCGCGTGCCGGTGGAGATGATGATCTTCTTGCCAGATAACAGTGCCGGCACCAGATACGCATAGGTCTTGCCGGTTCCGGTGCCTGCCTCACAGATCAAAACTTGTTGCCGTTGCAGTGCCTGTTCGACTGCCGTGGCCATGATCTGCTGGGATTCGCGCGGCGAAAAATAATCTATCTGGCGCGCCAGCAGGCCACCTTGCTGAAGGACTTCACAGGCAGTGAACATAAGAATGATTAAACCTGATTATAAGGAACGGGGGCGACACCAGTCACACGCTGACCTTGTTGTCCCATACTTCATCTTCCGGACCATTTTCGCGGCTCCACAGCAAATGACCAATTACCTTGAATTTTGCCAGTGTCATCGCTCCGCGGCGACTCCGCTTGCTGTTGCCACCGTCCAGCGCCTCAAGAATGGCTTCGCGATCGGCCTCGTGGATTTCAATGGCCTCGTATTCCTCGTCCAGAATAACCAGCGCGACACTGTCCCACTCCTGCTCGACCTTAATCTGGCCAATTCGCTGGCCCGACCTGGCCTCGTCAAAGATCACCCGGCTCTTTATCTGGATCCGCTTGCCTTTACAGTCACCTTCTTTAACCACGGCATCGTAACCACTTTCGCGTGGGTGCGGACACAGTTCCAGATTCAGATAATGGGCGGCATCGTGCTCGGCGATCTCGGCGCTGACGCCGGGTAGTGGCTTGCCGGTCGCCTTGCGATAATCGGCCGCCAATGTGCGCGCCTGGGCAATCAGTTTGTCGACAGAATAAATACTCAAGGGTGTGTTCCAGATGTCAGTTTCGTCGCCATTGAGATAAAGTTTATAAGGTATAACAATCTTTTACAAAAAATAAGGCATAAACCACTGTAAATACACCAATATCTGCCACCTTAGTTCCCATCAGGCCCCGTATCGAGGGCTCTGGCCCGTTGCCAGGCATCCCGGGCGCCATTGCTATCGCCCAGCTGGGTGCGTGCCTGGGCTATCAGACGCCAGTTTTGTGCCCGGATCTGACTGTCATTGCCCGCCAGACTGGTGGATTTGGCCGCCAGCGTCGCCGCCTGCCGGTATTTTCCCTGCCTCAACCGCACCATGGCCAGGCGTTGCCAGATCAGGGGATTACCAGGATCGATTCGCAGGGCACGCTCAAAACCAGCCACCGCTTCAACCAGTCGACCCGCCTGTAAATCGGCATCTGCCGAC
The DNA here is from genome assembly GCA_036986115.1 of Gammaproteobacteria bacterium. Taxonomy (GTDB): domain Bacteria; phylum Pseudomonadota; class Gammaproteobacteria; order BTQY01; family BTQY01; genus BTQY01. The sequence continues at coordinate 12,737 of BTQY01000050.1, forward strand.
TGGATAAGTCCCAGGGCCGCTGAAGAAATCGAACGAGCTGCCGGCGGCCTGGCGATCTGCTCCTGCCAGCGGCTATCTCGATAATCGGTGGCCCTGGCAGCAGTCTTTTCCCGCGCCTGCCAATCGGGCCGTGATTGCCCGGAACGGGATCCTGTCGGGCTGGATGATGGGCTGACGGTCCCGGAGGCAGAACGGTCCTCAACCGGCGCCGTACCACCAAACGAACTACAACCGGATAAACTGACAACGACTGATGCTACTACGCAAACAACCTTGAAGACATTCATAACACCCCGGTTACCGCCACGACACACCTTTAATCACCCGAAAACCAGTCCAGCACATCATCAAGGGTATCACGGAAGCGGCCCCCTGCGCATGCGGCATACCTGGTTGGTGCTGAACCTTTTATATACGGGAAGCGTCCCGCGCGCTCACAACCCGAGCCACCCAACAGGCCGCTTTCCTGATCGACCCACAGGTACTCAATGGCCTGTGGCGCATCCAGAATCAACGGCTGAACAGGTAATGCCGACATGATCTCGACCCATGCGCGCATCGCACCACTGCTGCCGGTAAACCCGGCCGGTTTGTTGTCATCACGACCTATCCAGACCACCGCAAGTTGGTTCCCGGTGAAACCGGCAAACCAGCTGTCACGCAGATCATCCGTGGTGCCGGTCTTGCCCGCAATCCCCAGATCCTGTCCCATGTAGCGTTGCATAGCTCGACCCGTACCCTCTTTGATCACCTGTTGCAGGATCTTGTTCACCAGGTATACCGGCCCGGTTGAGAATACCTGCTCTACACGTAATGGGTAACGTTGTAGCGGTTTACCATTGACATCGGCCACTTCCCGAATGGCACGCAACGGGATACGGAAACCGCCCCCCGCCAGAGTCTGGTACATTTGTGTAATTTCAAGTGGTGAAAATTCCTCTGCGCCAAGCAACAATGATGGATAGGTATGCATAGCTCGCTGTAGCCCGAGTTTTTTTAATGACTGGATGACTTCACTAACACCGATCTGTAAACCCAAACGTACCGTAGCAACATTATAGGAATAACTGAGCGCCTGATGTAGCGGGACTTCACCATGGAAGGTTTTATCAAAATTCGCCGGCTGCCAGAACGTGCCGTCACCATTATCAAACCTGAGCGGGCCATCATCTATCCTGGTAGTCACGGTATATTTGTCTGGTTTTTCCAGTGCCGTTAAATAGATCGCCGGCTTTATCAGAGAGCCGACAGGTCTTAACGCATCAAGGGCACGATTAAAGCCG
>BTQY01000051.1:0-13878 GCA_036986115.1 Gammaproteobacteria bacterium
GCTTGCGACTCTAATTTGCTATAAAAATAGTATTTTGAAGCAAACATCTGTGTGTTGTTTCCAGGATCAATATGATCAGAAAACAATGAGTTATAGGGGTGTTTTGCGGAGATTGAGATAAAAAGACTGGCGAGGGCGACGTACAGAGACGTACTAGTATCGCGAGAGCGCGATTGAAAAAGCTACCGGAGCCAGTCAACACATTCGTGGCGAGGCGCCACATAGAAAGAGCCCCTATTTGACTCCCTCACCCTAACCCTCTCCCGGTCTATACACCCGGAGGGAGAGGGAGTTTAGAACGGCATGCCGCCGCCCATGCCTCCCATACCGCCTTTCATGCCACGCATCATCTTCGCCATGCCGCCCTTCTTCGACATACGCTTCATCATTTTCTGCATCTGGGTGAATTGCTTTAGCAGGCGATTGACGTCCTGGATCTGCGTGCCGGAACCCGCAGCGATACGGCGGCGACGTGAACCCTTGATGATGCCCGGGTGCTGGCGTTCCTGCGGGGTCATGGAATTGATGATGGCCTCCTGGCGGATGAACTGTTTGTCATCCACCTGGTTCAGTGCCGCTTTCGGGATGTCCTTGACGCCGGGAAATTTCTCCATCATCGAACTGATACCGCCCATGTTCTTCATCTGGCGTAACTGATCGCGAAAATCTTCCAGGTCAAAACCTTTGCCTTTCTTGATCTTTTTCGCAAGCTTCTCTGCCTTCTTGCGATCTACCTTTTGTTCAACATCTTCAATCAGGCTGAGCATGTCTCCCATGCCGAGTATTCTCGAGGCGACGCGATCGGGATGGAACGCTTCCAGGGCATCGGTCTTTTCACCGACCCCCATAAACTTGATCGGCTTGCCGGTAATATGACGTATCGACAGGGCCGCGCCGCCACGGGCATCACCATCGGTCTTGGTCAGGATGACACCGGATAACGGTAGCGCCTCATTAAATGCCCTGGCGGTAATGGCTGCATCCTGACCGGTCATACTATCGACCACAAACAGCGTTTCAGCGGGGCTGACCGCGGCGTGCAACTGTTTGATCTCGGACATCATCTCATCATCAATATGCAGGCGGCCGGCGGTATCAATGATGACCACATCACAAAATTGTTTACGGGCATGCTCGATGGCCGCGTTGGCGATATCAACTGGTTTTTGCTGTATCTCACTGGGGAAGAACTGTACATCCACATCGGTTGCCAGGGTTTGCAGCTGTTTGATCGCGGCAGGTCGATACACATCGGCGCTGACAACCAGTACAGACTTGTTATGTTTTTCCTTCAGGTGCCGGGCAAGCTTTGCCACTGTGGTGGTTTTACCGGCGCCTTGCAGTCCTGCCATCAGGATGACGGCGGGTGGCGTTACATTCAGGTCCAGTTCTTCACAGACAGCGCCCATTAACTGGATCAGTTCTTCATTAACAATCTTGATAAGTGCCTGACCCGGATTCAGGCTCTGCATGACCTCCTGGCCAACGGCCCGTTCGCGGATATGCTCAACAAAATCTTTGGCGACGGGTAATGCCACGTCGGCCTCCAGCAAGGCCATACGGACATCACGAAGGGTATCCTTGATATTGTCTTCCGTCAGCCGCGCCTGTCCACGCAATTGCTTGACGGTTTTAACTAAACGATCACTGAGGCTATCAAACATGATTTAAGACAATACTATAATTAAGATGAATGGTTCCATAAATCGAAATTAAATCGAATCAAAATTAAATCTCGAATTCTTCGCCGCCCTTGAGCTGTTCAACGTCCCAGTCTTTCAGCAGGCTGCGAACCTCGGACATGATAATATCTTCTTCGCCAGGTTTTAAATGGGTTATATACAAACCTGGTTTATGCCTTAGTTTTTCGATATCTTCCGCCAGCAGGCTTGGACAATAGTGGCGTGCCAACTGGCAAAGCTTTATATCCTGATCGGCAAAGGCCGATTCTATAATGAGAAATTCCAGGTTATCGTGATTATTAAGTTTTTCCCACAGGGTATCGTTGGTCGTGGTATCACCACTGAAAGCAAACGCCCTGCCATTTTGCTCAACACGATATCCCACCGCCGGGACCACGTGATTGACCGGGATTGCCTGGAAACTCCGCTCACCGATATTCACAATATCACCCGGTAACAGCGTCTCATAGGCAAGGACCGGTTGATCGGGGTGTGGTAACTCGGCAAAATCCGGCCACATCACCCAGTTAAATATATGCTCCCGCAACGCCTTCAGCGTGGCCTCCTGGGCATGGATGATAATGGGCTCTTCAATACGATCAAAAATGGTATCCACCAGCAACGGGATGAAGGCGACGTGATCCAGGTGTGAATGGGTAATAAAAATATGGCGAATGGAGGCCATCTCCTCAATGCTCAGTGTCCCCAGGCCACTGCCGGCATCGATGAGAATATCATCATCTATAAGGATGGATGTGGTATTGAGCGCGACGCCAATGCCGCCACTACACCCCAGTACGCGTACTTTCATTTAGCCCAACCAATCATTAACGTTAGTGTGATCAATAGTGCCACACGAGAGTCCGTATTTTTGTGTATATGAGTCACAAAATCCATGTGAAAATGTCACATTCTCGGAAATATGGCATGTTTGTTATTTATTATTAACTACCTGATAATACTAAATTATCCACCAAATTTAGCAAGTGCTTGTGAAAACACGAGTTGTGCCCTTACAATGACCAGAATGACGCAATTAGTTGAAAATCACCCCATAGTTGATCGTAAGTGGCTGAATAAATACGCTATTGGCCACATTTCTGCAGGTATTATTGCCCCATGAGCATCACCACGGCCTCGATATTGGCCATTGTCCTGTATCTGTTGACCGCCGGCCTGCTGGCCCGTCGACTGACCCATGGCGCGGCGGCGGTGGGGGAACCCAAGATGGCGCTGCTGACACTGGGATTTGGCGGTATTATCCTGCATGCCAGTGTCCTCTACCAGGGGCTGTTCGTGGCACAGGGGCTCAATTTCGGTATATTCAATGCCCTGTCGGCGATTGCCTGGCTGATTTCCGGCTTGATCCTGCTGGCCTCCATCACCCGTCCACTGGAAAATCTGGCCATTGTGATCCTGCCATTGACCAGTATCGCCATGCTGCTGGAAAATTATCTACCCGCTGATCACATACTTTCGGCCAGGCACAGCATCGAACTGCGATACCATATCCTGTTTTCATTGCTGGCATACAGCCTGCTCAGTATCGCCGCCCTTCAGGCAATTTTATTGTTCATACAGGAACATCATCTGCGGACCAAACATCCAGGGGGGTTTATCCGCGCATTGCCCCCCCTTCAGGCCATGGAGGCACTGCTGTTCCAGATCATTGCCGCTGGTTTCATCCTGCTGACCCTGGCACTGATTACCGGTGGCCTGTACATGGATGATATATTCGCACAGCATCAGGTACACAAGACGATACTCTCCATCGCCGCATGGGGCGTCTTTGGCATTCTTTTATGGGGCCGCTGGCACCATGGCTGGCGAGGACGTACCGCGATCCGCTGGACCCTGTCCGGATTCTTTACCCTGCTGCTCGCCTATGTGGGCGTAAAGATTGTTCTTGAGCTCATACTCGAGCGAACCTGAACAATGAGCAGATCGAGGTAGAGTCTACTTGGACCAGATCCCCATAAGCTATCTGCTGTTGATACTTGGATTGCTTATCATTATCTCAGGATTCTTTTCCGGCTCTGAAACCGGCCTGATGACACTGAATCGATACCGGTTACGAAACCTGGTGGAGAAAAAACACCCGGGGGCCATCAGGGCAAGCAAGCTGTTGCAACGCCCTGACAAACTCATTGGCCTTATCCTTATATTCAACAATTTTGTTAACCTGCTGGCAGCATCCCTGTCCACGATTATCGCCTTACGTATTATCGAGGATTATCAACTGGACATAGGCACTGAGCTGGCGCTTGCCATCTCCACGGGGATCCTGACATTCATTATTTTGCTGTTTGCGGAAGTGACCCCGAAGACACTGGCGGCGCTGCGTTCAGAGAAGTATGCCTTTCCTGCCACGCGTATCCTCGGCCCGCTGTTATGGCTGTTTTATCCAGTAGTATGGGTCATTAACGTGCTATCCAATTCCATGCTGCATCTTATCGGTGTCTCCCCGAAGGAAAAGCAAAGCCACAGTCTTAGTAGTGAAGAACTGCGTACCGTGGTGATTGAGGCAGGCGCGATGATCCCCAGGCGTCGCCAGAAGATGTTGATCAACATCCTTGATCTTGAGCGGGTGACGGTGGATGACATTATGGTCCCCCGCGGTGAAATTTATGGCATCGACCTGAATAGCGAATGGGACGATATTGCTGACCAGCTGCACAACAGCCTGCACACCCGAATGCCGGCCTATTTTGGTGAAATTGATAATGTCGCGGGCGTGGTGCATGTACGAAACGTATTGCCATTGATCCAGGATGATGAATTCAACGAAGAAGCCTTCATGAGGATCATGCATGACCCGTATTTTGTTCCGGAGGGCACTCCACTGACCACACAACTCATCAATTTTCAGCGTGAGATGCGCCGAATTGCGCTGGTGGTCGATGAGTATGGCGATATACAGGGCCTGGTGACCCTCGAGGATATACTCGAGGAGATTGTCGGCGAATTCACCTCAGACCCCGCGATGATGGAGAAAGATATCCACCCGCAGCAGGATGGGACCTTCCTGATTGATGGCAGTGTCAGCATCCGCGACCTGAACAAGTCCCTGAAGATCACCCTGCCAATTGACGGCCCCAAGACCCTGAATGGGCTGATATTGGAGTATCTGGAAGACATCCCCGAGCCTGGCACCAGCCTGCTGCTGGGCAATATCCCGGTTGAAATCATGCAAATCAAGGAAAACAAAGTAAAAATTGCCAAGTTCTTTCCTGCGCTGAAACCTCAGGAAACAACCGATGAGGTGAATACAGGCATGGATACCCGGCAGTAAATTCAACGGATTACATTGTACATATGCGAATAATGGTTATAATTTTCATATCTCTAGCATAACAACCTAAGAGGTTGTTAAAGAAAAAAGGGACCCTGGTGTCAAAGCTAATTTTATCGTTCAAGGGTATTGAGCTGCAGACCTATCCGGTCAAGGATGGCGAAATGACGATTGGCCGCGCCCCGGAATGCGATATCTGCATCGATAGCCTGGCAGTCAGCCCGGTACACGCGAAGATTAGTACCAGCGGTGATAGCTCCAGCATTTCTGACATGGAAAGCAATAGCGGCATATTCGTCAACCGGCAGCAGATAAATCAGCAGGAACTCCAGTTCAACGACATGATCCGGGTAGGCAAACACACCCTGGTGTTCGAGCAAGGTAATGCTGAGGCCGAGGACGAATCTGGTACGATGGCAAGCCGCGACGAGCCCTTTATGGCCTTTAGTCAGGATGAACCCCTCGAACCATCCCCGGAACAAATACCTGGAGCCACAGCAGAATCCCCAGCAGAATCCCCAGCAGAACCCCCACCAGCAGAACCCCCACCGGAACCAACGTCAGAACCCCCTGCCCCGCCTGAAAAGGCACCGCTGGGCTGGTTACAAATAATGAGTGGTACCGGGATGGGCAAGACCTTCAAGCTCAAGGCCAGCCTGACCGATCTGGGCAAACTGGGGATGGGTCCGGCATTAATTTCAAAACGCAACCATGGTTACTTCATCACCAACCTGGACGAAGATGTCACCATTAGCGTTGATTCCAGAATTGTCGACGCAGAAAGTACTCCACTAAATAATGGGGACATCATTGAGGTAGGAGATGTTATGATGCAATTCTACTATCAGGATGAGTGAATAGGGGACTTAATGATTATGCCAGAGGACGACATACAGGATAAACGTCACTTTACCCGCATCTTGTTCGATGCCCCCGTAACGGTATCCAACGACGAACACCGCTGGGTCACCTTCATCATCGACCTGTCACTGAAAGGTGCCTTGTTGATTGTCCCCGAACAATGGCAAGGCAAGGTTGGTGACCACATGACCCTGGATATCGTCCTGAATTCTGATGGCACCGAGATCCAGATGCAAACCAGTGTTGCCCACGTGGAAGGTAAACATTTTGGGCTGAAGTGCGACTATATCGATATTGATAGTATCACGCACCTGCGCAGACTCATCGAACTCAACATGGGTGATATTACCCTCCTGAACCGGGAGCTGGGCGAACTTACCACGCCTCATTAGCGCCCTGATTTAATCAACGATTCAGTCAGGGACTAAACCACCACGCCGTTACTTTGTGTCCTGCTTGTCTTTCTGCTTGTCTTCCTCAGGGCCAGATTCATCATTGCCTTCTTCATCGCCGGCTTCATCAACCGCTGCCTCTGCAACTGGTTCAGGTTCAGGTTCAGGTTCAGGTTCTGCTTCAGGCTCTCCCTTGGGCCAGGGCGCAAACGGGTAAGGGTGACGATTCGAGTTGTAGGTCAGAAAGCGGAGGATCTGATAGACATAGGAGCTCATACTCTGGCCCAGTCCCAGTAATGCATCATTGGGTTTCCTGGTAATCAGGACAGCAACAAACTGAAATATCACGATAGCCGCAATAACAAACTCCACCACCCAGTAAATAAGGGCAAAGAGTATCATGTACAGAACTCGCAACCAGGTAGTGCTTTCCTTCAGATTTTGCTTGATTTCATCTTTCATGACATCTCCTTATCGTTGGAATAACGTTACCACGTTATAAGAATGAGCAACACAGCCTGCCAGGTAAAATGTCATATAATCGCATGGTATAATGTGATCTAATTCGTATTTTGCCAGTGATAGTCGTATACCCTGATATTGATTTGTTGAAATAGTGCTGACACCAATAAACAATTCTAAAATAGAGGACAATTCATTTGGCAGATGAACCCATTGATTGCAATATTACAACCCGCTTCTCAATAATAAGCTTTTGCCATTTGTCGGGAGGATAACTGGCACTGTAAGTCTGCCACTGTGACGCAATGCCAATGTCATATCCGTAAGATGCAGTCACGGCAATCAGATCCCTGCTCCTGGCCTCAGGATAAGTATACAGGATGATCCATGCTATCCGCGTCAGAAAATTCTGATAGTTCTCAGGTATTTCAGTTACCACCATATTACTGAGAATATATGTCGTTTCCCTTGTTTCCTGGTTTATCTCTGCAGAAATACTTGTGCCGACCTCAACGCCGGCATATCTGACTTCTGGTTGTCTTTCTATGACTTGTTTAACGGCACGTAATTCACTAAAAAATTCTGTCCTGGCAAGTGGCCCTGTGATCAAGGGCAGCACTCCTGCCGTCAGGAAAAGCAGCGCCACCAGAATATAGTGTCCCTTCCAGATTTCAGTGGGGACATCCCGTCTGGTATTTTCAGTGGATAGATTCTCATTGACGACAAATGACCCCGAAATAATATCGTGTAAAGACTGTCGGGAAAGCCGGTTGAACAGGAATAAATAGATAATGGCGAACCCAACCCCGAACAGAAGGATCGATATTACCGCTCCAGGCCAGCTATATAGCAGTTCCTCCGATATTGGCGCCCGATTCAGAAAAAAGGGGGTGGCAAGGATACTGTACCGAATAAAGGACCTGAAAATATTCAGGGCATGGCCATTTTTATCCACCACCTTGATATACAGGAGCCGTTTGCCCACGGACTGACCACCGGCCACGCTGCTGTTCATAATCCCAAGATAGGCCAGTGCAATAGCGAAACCATAGACCCTCGCCCACATTCCAATTCTTACGAAAAATTCATACAGGATAAAGCCCAGCAGATAACCAATGACACCTATGATAATCGCGTCTATACCGAATGCGATGATACGACGCCAGAACCCTGCAATAGCAGTTGTCGGGGCAGGCGTGCGCACCCTTCCCATATTTTCAATATGATAATCGTCTTCCATCTGTCACTCACACAGCATCAAGGGCATCACTCAGGCGTGATGCCGGGACTATTTCGATACCCTCGATCTTTTTCTTTGGCACATTTGCCCTGGGAACAATCGCACGTTTGAATCCATGTTTGGCTGCTTCATAGAGACGATCATGACCGCCCTGTACCGGTCGTATTTCACCGGCCAGACCTATTTCGCCAAATACGATCAGATCTTTTGCTAGTGGAGTATCACGGTAGCTGGACAACACCGACAACACCACGGCAAGGTCTGCGCCGGTTTCATTCACACGGACGCCACCAACAACATTCACAAACACATCCTGATCCGACATGGCCACACCGCCGTGACGATGTAAAACTGCCAGCAACATGGATAGCCTGCTTTGCTCCAGCCCCAGGGTGACACGCCGTGGATTGCCCAGGTGGCTTTCATCCACCAGCGCCTGCACTTCAATCAGCAACGGCCGGCTGCCTTCCCGGGTCACCATGATGACACTGCCTGTCACGGCCTCTTCATGACGGGACAGGAAAATTGCTGACGGATTAGTCACTTCTTTCAGACCGTGTTCGGTCATCGCAAACACACCCAGCTCATTGACTGCCCCAAAGCGGTTTTTCACTGCGCGAATCACCCGATAGCTGCTGGTGGTATCTCCCTCGAAATACAGTACCGTATCCACCATGTGTTCGAGAACGCGAGGTCCGGCCAAAGTGCCATCTTTGGTGACGTGTCCAGCCAGTATTAGTGCGGTCCCGGTTTGCTTTGCATAACGGACCAACTGCGCGGCACTTTCCCTGACCTGTGCTACCGAGCCAGGTGCAGACTGCAACAGATCGGTAAATACCGTTTGTATTGAATCAATCACCATTACCTGGGGTCTTTCGACCCGCGCCACTTCCAGGATCCGCTCTACCTGGGTCTCGCAGAGCAATTTCGTATCAATGTCCTGCAACCCCAAACGCCTGGCACGAAGTGTCACCTGTTGCAGAGATTCTTCACCGGTCACATAAAGCGTCTTTAGTTCCTGGCTGAGTGCAGCAATGGCCTGCAATAATATGGTTGATTTCCCAATCCCCGGATCACCACCGAGCAGAGTGACCGAACCCACGACCAGTCCGCCGCCCAATACCCTGTCGAGTTCCGTCATCTCGGTTGGAATACGAATGGAATTCTTCAGATTGACCTCGCTCATGATACACAGCTGTGGCCCACTACTATCTGTCCCGGTCCAGCGTACATTGCGACCCGTCGCGGCCGCCATGGCGACGACTTCCTCCAGTGTGTTCCAGCCATCGCAGTCAGGACACTGTCCGGACCACTTGCTTACCCGCGCACCACAGCTGGCGCAGGCGTAGAGTTTCTTTTCTTTTGCCACCGCGCTCTATTCTCCGTCGTCAATCATGTGTACCCGCTGGCTCACATGGCAAAGCAATTCATAGGCAATGGTTGACGCCAGCCTGGCGATCTCCTCTACCGCCAGCCCATCTCCCCACAAGATAACCTCATCACCAATGTTGGCATCGGGCTGTGTCCTTAAATCCACCGTGATCATATCCATGGAGACCCTGCCTACCATTGGCACACGCCTGCCATTCACCAGTAGCGGGGTTCCGGAGGGTGCATGACGGGGGTAACCATCGCCGTAGCCAATAGCGACCACACCAATCGGCATGTCCTCGGGGCATGACCAGCTGGCGCCGTAGCCCACGGTTTCTCCACGGCGGTAATGATTCACCGCGATCAGCCTGGATTTCAGGGTCATCGCCGGCTGCAGGCCTTCCGCTGCGCCCTGACCTTCGGTAAAGGGACTGACCCCGTACAGCATGATGCCGGGCCTTAGCCATTGCCCATGAGTGGCCGGCCAACCGAGGATAGCGGCGGAATTCGCCAGGCTATGCTCACCCGCCAGTCCGGCGGCCGATGTCTCGAATCTGTGTAACTGAACATTGGTCATGTCATTGTCACGATCATCGGCACAGGCAAAATGGGTCATTAAACGAATATCCGTATTGATCCAGTCACATGCCTGCAGCTGCTGCGCCGCGGCCCTGAAGCTGTCCGATGATAATCCCAGGCGATGCATACCGGTATCGAGTTTCAGCCAGATGGTAACGGCGGCAGGGAATGAATGATTGATGATTAGATCGACCTGTTGTTGCTGGTGCACGACCACGTCGAGCCGATGCTGGCTGGCCAGCCTCAGTTCCTCAAGATCGGCGAACCCCTCAAGCAACACGATAGTATTGTCGATCCCCGCCTGCCGCAGCACAACCGCTTCATGAAGTGAGGCAACACCAAAACCATCGGCCTGATGCAATGCCTGCGCAACGCGCACCATGCCATGGCCGTAACCATTGGCCTTGATGATGGCCAGGATACGGCTATCGGGTGAGGCGTTCCTGACACACTGCAGGTTGTGCTGTAGGGCCTTACTATGAATCACCGCGCATGCCGCGCGGCTCATTCATAACCCTCGAGATAATTGTTTTCCGGCAGGAAATTGTCGAAGCGGGTGTACTGGCCCTGGAAAGTGAGATACAACGTACCGATGGGACCATTACGCTGTTTACTGATGATGATCTCTGCCTTGCCTTTATCAGGGCTGTCTTCGTTATAAACTTCATCACGGTAGATAAAGGCAATCACATCCGCATCCTGCTCGATGGCCCCTGATTCACGCAGGTCAGCCATCATAGGGCGCTTATCAGTACGCGACTCTACCGCCCGATTCAGCTGTGACATGCAGACCACCGGCACATTCAGCTCCTTGGCAAGGGCCTTCATGTTACGGGAAATTTCAGAAATCTCATTGGTACGGTTCTCACTGCCACCGGGAATCTGCATCAGTTGCAGGTAATCGACCATGATCATGCCGAGCTTGCCATAGTCCCGCATCAGGCGCCTTGCCCGTGCACGTAACACTGCCGGCGAAAGTGCCGCCGTATCATCAATAAAGATCGGCGCCTCCTGCAAGATGCTCATGTTCGAGGTAATACGGGGCCAGTCATTATCATCCAGCCTGCCGGTCCTTAGATGCTGCTGATTGATGCGGCCAAGAGACGACAGCATACGCATCACCAGTTGCTCACCAGGCATTTCCATGCTGAAGATGGCGACCGGTAATTTTTCATTTATAGCGACATGCTCGGCGATATTCATGGCAAACGAGGTCTTGCCCATGCTGGGACGGCCTGCAATGATCACCAGGTCACCTTCCTGGAAACCAGACGTCAGTTTATCCAGATCATTAAAACCGGTGGAGACACCGGTCACATCAGAATCACTCCGATACAGGGTATCAATCCGGTCAACCACCTTGACCAGCAGGTCCTTCATGCCAAGGAAACTGTGTTTACCATGGGCGCCCTGCTCGGCTATCTGAAAGACCTTTTGTTCCGCGGTATCCAGCAATTCAGCCATACTGCGGCCTTCGGGATTGTAGGCGCTGTTGCTGATGTCCACGCCAATGGCGGCCAACTGACGCAACACTGAATTTTCACGAACGATGGTGGCATAGGATTTAATGTTGGCCGCACTGGGGGTATTGCGAGCCAGGGTCCCCAGGTAAGCCAGGCCACCCGCGTCATCCAGTTCATTGAGGTTTCTGAGAATTTCTGACAGGGTGACGGCATCAAAAGGCTGCTCTCTGGCGGCCAGGTCATGAATGCTACGGAAGATCAGGCGATGGTCACGGCGAAAAAAATCCTGTTCGACAACAATATCGGCCACGTCATCCCAGCTATCGTTATCAATCATCAGGCCGCCGAGTACTGACTGTTCTGCCTCGACAGAGTGAGGCGGCACCTTCAGTGCATCGGTCGCTGATGTTGAACCACCGGATGAAGCAACTAATTCTGGCATTGTTGTGACTGTGTTACCACCGCCGGTCTGATTCTCACCGGCTTATCTGCTCTTGCTGATCATATTAATATCGCTGTTTTATAATGACTTTTGCGGCAGTATCCAGTTCGGACCAGCCTCATGACAGCGATTGGATGTTTAACCAACCATACCACACACACGGCCGCAGACAAGGGTCTGGGTGGACTTGGGGAAGAAAAATAACCTGCTTATAAATCAGCAGGTTAGATTATCATTCTTCCGTTTCGACGAGTACCTTAATGGTGCTACTGAGGTCACTGTGCAGATTGATTGCGATGTCATATTCACCGATCTGGCGGATCGCGCCAGCGGGCATGACGACTTCGCTCTTGAGCACCTCAACGCCATCGGCCGTCAGTGCATCCGCTATATCGGTAGTACCGACAGAACCAAACAACTTGCCCTCATCACCTGAGAGGGCCTTGATGGTAACTGTCTTGTCCTCCAGCTTGTCGGCGCGCGCCTGGGCAGCGGCCAGAGTTTCTGCGGCGGTCTTTTCAAGCTCGGTACGGCGCGCTTCAAATGCCTTCAGATTGTCTTCAGTCGCCGGCACTGCCTTGCCTGATGGCAGCAGAAAATTACGACCATAACCAGACTTGACGTTGACCTTGTCACCCAGTCCACCAAGGTTCTTTACATTTTCCAGCAGTATGACTTCCATTACGAGTACCTCACCATTAATTCCAAATCAGTTACGAAGATTGTGAAGACAGTCGACGTCTGATATCCAGTCCGCTATCTACCAGAGCGATAACGGTTAACAAGATGGTCATCTGCAATAATGCAAACAAGATCAATATGTACAAAATGACCAGCCACAGTATATTCATGCCTCTACTGGCCACGATACTGTGCATAAGCGCAATGCCTTGCAACATAAAAACAAACATTGCTGCAATGGCAACATTCAATGCCATGTTCCCCAGGTCACCTGCTTCAAAGAAGGAGATCCCAAGGGCCACAATCATTGCGATAGCGAAAATTCTGCCAAACCGAAGATTGTAAAATTCATCCCGATATCCGCCAGGATTATAGAGCCCAGACTGCCACCAGCGTGCGAGTAACAGACTCCCCGCCAGAATCATGGTGTAGAAATAGATTGACAACCCTATAACTACTTGTCCAAACCATGCCAGTATCAACATGACCTGTCTGCCATCAGGAGATTGCAGGTCAATCTCCCTTTCCTCCAGTGCAGGCAGGATGTTTGTTTCTACGACCTTCGACCACCATGCCCCGGGATCCCCCAGTGACATATACACCATTAAAGACATCGAGCCTGCAAGTACTGCCAATACTGTCAGTGTTCTGTTAAGCGATATACTGTTTCTGTATATCAGTGCCAGAATAAACAATGGCAGAAATACCACAATGGAAATATTCAATGCCGGTAATCCATTACCACTCAACAACACAAAAAATACCATCGTAATCAGAGTGGCGCCGATTCCAACCATCAGCCCGCTCTTCACCCCCATCCTCAGGGTCGCCAGTGTCAATGCGGCACCACTGATAATGACCAGGGGTGGTAATACCGGGGTAAGTATTGCAAATACCGCCGTTACAAGCATGGCATAAACAGGCCCACGCATAATATACGTGGCGAGACCACGCATATAGTTTACCTCAATTCCTCACTACGCTCATTGGCGCAGGGATTAATGTGAATCGCAATATGGCAGCAATGCTAAAAAGCGCGCACGCTTGATAGCCGTTGCCAACTGGCGCTGATATTTGGCACTTGTTCCAGTCACACGGCTGGGAACAATCTTGCCGGACTCACTGACATTATTCTTCAATATCGCGAGGTCTTTATAATCGATTTCCTTGATACCATCAGCGGTAAACTTACAAAATTTTCTGCGTCTAAAATAACGAGACATGACTCTCTCCCGGTAAATATATTAGGTGAATATACTGTGTAATCGTCGTGCAATCAGGCCTGCGTAGAATCTGCGGTAGATTCAGGTGCCGGAGCTGATTCATCTGCCGGTGACGATTCAGCTGCCGGTGCCGATTCAGCTGCCGGTGCCGATTCAGCTGCCGGTGCCGATTCAGCTGCCGGTGCCGATT
>BTQY01000052.1:0-13055 GCA_036986115.1 Gammaproteobacteria bacterium
CCAGGGATGGCCTGGCGGGCGGCAAAGCTTGCCGGATCCAGGCCTAAAACCCGCTGCAAATCATTGTAACATCTTGATTCCCTTGTTGATTATTTGCTGGCACGGTTACTGCAGTATTACGCTTAGAACCAGATGGAGACCGTATTATGGTTACATTGCCAAGCTTCAATAAGCGCCTCATTCGTCGTGTCTCCTTGATGTTAAGCCTGCTGCTGATGAGCCAGTCAGTATTTGCCGAACGTATCAAGGACCTCGCTACCATTGGCGGTGTCCGCGACAACCAGCTGGTCGGTTATGGCCTGGTGGTTGGCCTGAATGGTACCGGCGACAAAACCACCCAGTCACCCTTTACGGTACAAAGCTTCAAGAGCATGCTGACCCAGTTTGGTATCGTGTTACCCGCTGGTAGCAAGCCGCAGATGAAAAATATCGCGGCAGTGACCGTGCATGGAACCCTGCCGGCCTTTGCGAAACCCGGACAGGCAATTGATATTACCGTGTCATCCATCGGTAATGCATCCAGTTTGCGTGGCGGCAGTCTGTTGATGGCGCCAATGAAGGGTGCCGATGGTAAACTCTATGCCATAGCGCAGGGCAACCTGATCGTCGGTGGTTTTGGTGCCTCGGCCAATGATGGTTCACAAATTACCGTCAATATCCCCAGCGTTGGCCGCATACCCAATGGTGCAATCATTGAACGTGCCGTACCCAACGGTTTCCTGGCAAGTAATTTTCTGACCCTGAACCTGAATACCCCTGACTATACGACCGCGACACGGGTCGCCCTGATGATCAATCGTTCAGTCGGTCCGAGTACGGCACTGGCAGTCGATGGTGTGTCGGTCAAAGTCAGTGCACCGCTGGATCTGTCCCAGCGAGTGGCATTTGTCTCGCTACTGGAAAATCTCACTGTTAATCCCGGAGAAGCACCCGCCAGGGTCATCATCAACTCACGCACTGGTACGGTGGTCATTGGTCGCCACGTGCGTGTGGATCGCGCGGCAGTTTCACATGGAAGCCTGACAGTGACCATTACTGAAGATGCCCGGGTAAGCCAGCCAGCTCCATTCGCCGCAGGACAGACCACCGTAGTGCAGGCGTCGGATATCACCATCACCGAGGAAGGAAAACGCATGTTCCTGTTTAAACCAGGCATAACGCTGGAAGAACTGGTGCGTGCAGTGAACAAAGTGGGTGCCGCTCCGGGTGACCTGGTGGCCATTCTTGAGGCCCTTAAACAGGCCGGCGCCCTGAGGGCAGAGCTGGTCGTTATCTAGACATGCATTACTGATATGACAACCTCACAACTGACAAACGCCTCTGTATACACAGACTTCAATAGTTTGAGCAAGCTACGTGTGGAAGCGGCGAGTAACTCAGCAGATGCCATCAAGAGTGCGGCCAGGCAGTTTGAGGCGGTAATGATGCAAATGATGATGAAGAGCATGCGTGAGGCAACATTTGGTGATCCAGTATTTGGCAGCAGCCAGATGGATACCTATACAGAAATGTTTCATCAACAACTGGCATTGACTATGTCAAAAAATAGTGGCCTGGGTCTGGCTGAGGCCATTGAACGGCAGCTACAGCGTTATCAGAACATTAAACCGGATATGGGCATTGAGTCACGTCCGTTAAACAGCTATCAGGATGATCCGCTCAGGCGTCTGCAACTATTGCAATCACTCAAGTCTGGTAACGGAGCTGCCACTAGTAGAAAAATTGATAACGCATTATCCAGTATGGACCTGCCGGACGATCTTCCGGTTGCCTTCGAATCGCCACGAGCCTTTGTACAGGCGATACTGCCACACGCAAAACAGGCAGCAACCGAGCTGGGGGTTAATGCGGAAACGCTGGTGGCACAGGCCGCCCTGGAGACAGGCTGGGGTAAACAGATCATAGAATTACCCAATGGCAACAGCAGTCTTAACCTGTTTGGCATCAAGGCCGACGATCGCTGGACGGGGCGGAGGGCAAGCTCACCAACACTTGAATTTATCAACGGTGTGATGACCAGGACACGTGCATCGTTTCGTGCCTATGATTCCATTGCAAGCAGCTTTAGCGACTATGCCAGTTTTCTTAAGGGGAACTCCAGGTACAGCAAGGCATTGAGCAATGCCTCCAGCCCGTATGATTTTCTGCAGGGTTTACAACAGGCAGGTTATGCGACTGACCCTGCCTATGCAGAAAAGATCCAGTCAATACTGGATAGTGACACCCTCGAAGATTCACTCGGCTATTCACTAAAGAATATCGGAACGATGCTGAGTCGTTCCCTGTTTTGATGATGGGTTTTGATAAAGGAGTTGACGCATGTCTGATTCATTAAGCATCGCTGTTTCAGGACTGATTGCGGCGCGGCAATCGCTGAGTACTGTCAGCCATAATATTGCCAACTCTACGCGCGAAGGTTATTCACGTCAGCGTGTGGAGCTGGGGACACGACCGCCAGAATTGACCGGGGCCGGTTATTTTGGCACCGGGGTGCTTTCACAGGATATTACCCGGGTGTATAACCAGTTTCTGGTAAATAATGTGCGTGATGGTACGACCAGCTTCAACCAGTTCGATACCTTCTTTGATTTCGCCGCACAAATTGACAATATTCTGGCCGATCCACAGGTTGGTGTGGTACCAGTACTGGATGATTTTTTTGATGCGGTGCAGGCAGTCGCCGATGATCCTACCTCGGTAGCGGCCCGCACGGCCTTGCTTGGGGAGGCAGGCTCCATGATATCCCGCTTCGATTTTATCTATCAACGCCTGACAGATATTGGCCAATCTATCAATACGGAAATAAAAAGTGTTACCACAGAAATCAATGGGATCGCTTCAGCGATCGGTAATCTGAATAAACAGATGCTGTTGGCGGGCAATAATGGCAAACAAGCAAATGATTTACTGGACCAGCGGGATCTCCTGGTGCAGGATCTTTCAAAACTGGTTGCGGTCCGGACTTTCGAGCAGGCTGATGGTTCTTTGGATGTGTTTGTTGGTAATGGTCAGCCACTGGTAGTTGGCCCCCTGTCACAGGTCCTGACGACGGTAAACAGTGCTGACGATCCTACCCGTCTGGAAATCGCCTTTGTACAGGGTAACACACCGATTGAGATCTCATCCCTGTTATCCGGAGGCAAGATAGGTGGCCTGCTGGATTATCGAAACCAGTTACTGGAACCGGCGATTAATGGCCTCGGCCGTGTCGCGATCGGCCTCGCGGACAGCTTTAACGATCAGCATAAACTTGGCCAGGATCTCAATGGCAGCCTTGGCACCAGTTTCTTTAAGGTCGCTTCTCCACAGGTGCTGGTGAATGCCAATAACACCGGTACCGCAACGATAGCGGCATCAATTGTTAATGTAGATGATCTGACTAACAGCGATTATGCCCTGACATATAACGGTGGCAATGCCTATACACTGACACGCTTGTCCGATAACACCACCACAGCCATTAGCACTGGTGGCGCATCACCATTTGTGACACAAGAGATTGATGGTTTTTCCCTGACCATTACCGGCACTGCCGGTGCGGTGGTCGGTGATCGCTATCTGATTCAGCCCACACGTGCCGGCGCGCGCGATATCAGCGCCCTCATCACCGATCCGGAAGATATTGCCGCAGCTGCCCCGATCCGGACAGTGAACACCTTCGCGAATATTGGTGATGGGGTGATTTCTGCCGGTACGGTCAATTCACCAAACAATCAGGTCACTATTACCTTCACCGCACCGGCAGTATTTGATGTGGTGGATAATACCACCGGTGCAACACTGGCAACGGGTCTTGCCTATGGTGGTGGACCGCAAAACGTCAGCTTCAATGGCTGGACCGTGACCTTAAACGGGGCACCGAATGCCGGCGATACGTTTAGTATCGATCAGGTGGTCACGACGCTCGGTTCGGGTAACGGTGGCAGCGGTACCATCAGTGCGGCCACTGTCTCGGCTGCGGGATCAGATCCTGATTTGCGGGATCCGGTAACCATCACCTTTAACAATCCACCGACGACCTACACGGTGACAGGTTCGACCACCGGGTCACCCACCGCCGGTATCACCTATACTGCCGGGCAGCCGATTAGTTTTAACGGCTGGACCGTCGATATCAGCGGGACACCGGCAGTCGGCGATACCTTTACCATCGGGCCCAATACCAATGGTGTCAGTGATAACCGAAATGCGTTGATATTGGCAGGCCTGCAGAATACCAGGACCCTGGGCAATGGCACGGCCAGTTATTCCGATACCTATGGTGAGCTGGTCGCCAATGTCGGCACCCGAACCAGACAGGCTGAGATCAATACTGAGTCCCAACGGGTGTTACTGAATCAGGCGATTACTGCACGAGAAGCTGTCTCTGGTGTGAATCTCGATGAAGAAGCCGCCAATCTGTTGAAATTCCAACAATTGTTTCAGGCCAATGCACAGGTTATCGCTGTCGCGAACAGCCTGTTCCAGGAAATTATTGCTGCGGTAAGGGGATAAAACATGAGGATATCAACTAATCAATTTCAGATACTCGGCGTCAATGCAATACTGGATCAACAGGCCAAGGTCAGTAAAACCCAGTTACAATTGTCCACCGGCAGACGCCTACTGCAACCCTCCGATGACCCGGTTGCGGCTACCCGTGTGCTGAGTCTGACTGAAGCCCTTACCCAGGGTGAACAGTTCCAGAAGAATATTATTTATGCGGAAAGCCGGTTAGGTATCACCGAAGGAAAGATCGACGGTGTCATCAATCTGCTGCAACGGGTACGGGAAATGGCGCTACAGGCCAACAGTGGATTTCTATCGACCACAGATCGTGACAATATTTCACAGGAGATACGGGAACGCGCAGCAGAGCTGCTGGGGCTGGCAAACTCCACAAACGTGAATGGCGAATATATCTTTGCCGGCTTTCAGGGGCAGACCCAGCCATTCTCACAAACCGCAGCGGGTACCTTTAATTATGCCGGTGATGAAGGACAGCGATTCCTGCAAATATCAGAGAACCGGCAAATTGCGGTCACAGAATCAGGCACAGATGTCTTTCGCCAGATCCGCAACGGCAATGGCACTTTTACGACAAATTACAATACAGCAAATAGCGGCAGTGGCGTGATTGACCCGGGTTCGGTCAATGGTAGTTTTATCTCGGACACCTATACGATTACCTTTTCGCAACCGACACCGACCAGTCCGATAACCTATGGAGTTACAGGGGCCACCAGTGGTGTGGTGGTCGCCCCGGGGACAGCCTATGTTGATGGCGCAGATATTCTGTTTAATGGTGTACGTACCAATGTCACCGGGACACCGGCGAACGGCGATAGTTTTACCGTGGTTCCGAGCACCAATCAGGACATGTTTACCACGGTGGAGAATTTTGTCTCGGCCCTGGCCATTGGTACCACCACAAGCAATGGTGCGGCGGCATCCAATAACCAGATCAATCGCGTCATTATCGATCTGGATCGGGCGCTGGACAATGTCGTCAAGACGCAGGCACGCGTTGGCGCACGTCAAAACGCGATAGCCAACCAGAAATCACTCAACGATGAACAGATCCTGGATACCCGGGAAGTGCTGTCCGATACCCAGGATCTGGATATCGCCGAGGCCGCCAGTCGTCTGAGTCGGCAACTGGTATCACTACAGGCCGCGCAGCAGGTTTTTATCAAGGTACAGAATTTATCCTTATTTAACTTCTTGAGTTAAATGATGAATTCAGGCCACACTGGTGAGATGTCCACCATGGCGTGAAATAATACCCCTGAATTTTAAACGGGTTATCTAAAGATTTATGTAATACGTTCGATATAAAAGGTTATGAACAATCTGGTGAATCACACCCCGGGGTCCCGGGAAGTGTTTGATATCCGGAAGGAATGAAAGGGGTTAGTCATGACGGACTTTACTTTTGGCAAACGCAGGGTATCACAGCAGGGTCCTGCCTACGTCATCGCAGAGATCGGCAACAACCATCAGGGCGATATGGATACCGCACTGAAGATGATCAAGGTTGCCGCTGCCATGGGGGCAGATGCGGTCAAGTTACAGAAACGTGATAACCGGGCCTTGTTTACCAGGGCGATGTACAACAAGCCTTACGACAATCCCAATAGTTATGGTGCCACCTATGGTGAACATCGTGATTACCTGGAGTTTAACCTGGAACAATACAGGCAGCTGAGACAGTGTGCCGATGAAAACGATGTGGAGTTCTTTGCCACACCGTTCGATTTTCCGAGTGTGGATTTTCTTGAAGAAGTCGGGGTCCCTGGTTACAAGATCGCCTCGGGCGACCTGACCAATATTCCGATGATCGAGTATATTGCCAGGCTGGGCAAGCCCATGTTTGTCTCTACCGGGGCCTCGTCACTGAAAGAGATCCGCATGGCCTACGATGCGATGAAGAAATATACCGATGACTTCTGTCTGCTACATTGCACCGCCGGTTACCCGACTGAATATCAGGACCTCAACCTGAAAGGCATCAGCACGCTAAAGGAAGAATTTCCGGGCGTCGTGATCGGTTACTCAGGTCATGATTACGGCATCCTGGCACCGTCGGTCGCCTACATGCTCGGCGCCAGCGTGGTCGAAAAGCACTTTACGCTAAATCGTGCCTGGAAGGGCACCGATCACAAGTTTTCACTGGAACCTACCGGTATGCACAAGATGGTGCGCGATCTGCGCCGTGTGGATGTGTCACTGGGTGATGGTGTCAAGGAGGTCAAAGACTTCGAGGCCGGTGCCAGGAACAAGATGGCCAAGAGCCTGTTTGCGGCGCGTCCATTAAAGGCAGGTGCTGTGCTGAGCTATGATGATATCGCCATCAAGTCACCGGGCGAGGGCCTGCCTCCATATCGACTGGAGGATTTGATCGGCAGGACGCTGATTGCCGATGTGATGGAAGACACACCGTTCTCATTTGATTTTATTCAAATTGATACGGTAAAAAGCAATGCCAGTTAACTTTAGTTAATCAGGGAGCCTTATGTCACAGGACGTGGACACGATCATCCGGCAACTCCGGATGATCGTTTTTGATTTTGATGGGGTATTTACCGACAACCGTGTCATTGTTATGCAGGATGGCACCGAGGCCGTGATCTGCAGTCGTGCCGAGGGCTTCGGTCTGGATTCGATGCGTGAACTCGGTATCGAACTACTGGTGATTTCTACAGAAAAAAACCCGGTTGTGGGTGCCCGTTGTCACAAATTAAAACTCCGTTGTATCCAGTCCTGCGATGACAAGCTGCAGGTGCTGCGCGATGAGGCAGAAAAACTGGATATTCCCCTGGGGCATATCGCCTATATGGGAAATGACATTAATGATATCGGCTGTATGGAACTGGTGGGCCTGCCGGTGTGCGTGGCAGATGCACACCCGGATGCCATGGTTCATGCCATGCATGTGACTCAGGCATCCGGGGGCGACGGAGCGGTACGCGAGTTTTGTGATCTGGTGAGTCGTGTTAAAGGTTCCTGAGCAATTATCTGGCAATAATCTAAATCATATTAAAATAACTACCACGGGGAACACGGGGGAGACACGGGGAATTAAGTAAAATATAACTAAGCCAGGATTAAGTGTTTAACCAAAACATAATGCTATGATCGCATAGGATAAACTAATATAGATTCTTTTCATTTACTCTGGGACTTTATGGCAATATCGAAAAATCCCCGTGTCTTCTCCGTGTTCCCCGTGGTAATTTCTTTCAATCTTTGTGTGTACACGAAGTTCACGTTGCCATCCATATTCATATCCCAATCAATGAGTTGTGGTCAATATCAGTCATACCGTCGAATATTTGACCCTTATACACCAGGGAGTCTGTATACCAACACTTTAGTCCCGTATCTAAGTCGTAAGCTATTGAAATCCGATAAGAATCAAGTGGCATGATCCCTGCATATTTCCACCTGTAGCAGATGCATCAACAACAAGGATAAAGGTATGAGCGATCGCTTTCGTCTGGATGGCGAAGTGGCTGTAGTGACCGGCGCCAGCGGACGTCTCGGTCCGGTATGGATGGAGGCGTTGCTGAATGCCGGTGCCAGGGTGGCCGGTGTGGATCTTCCCGGGGCCGCCAGCAGTAATGCAGCCAGTAATGCAGCCAGTAATGCAGTAGGCGATGCAGTGGCCGAGCTGAAGGATCGCTATACCGACGACAAGTTGCATTTGTATGAAGCTGATGTGTGTGATCGTGATTCACTGACTGAAGTCAACGAGCAGTGTCTTGCTGAACTGGGCGATGTCTCGATCCTGGTGAACAATGCCGGCATTGATCAGCCGCCGGGAAATGTGACGAGTTATCGCCTGGAAGATATCCCTGGCGAGGCCTTCAGCAGTGTTCTTGAGGTAAACGTGGTCGGTGCCTTCAAGGCGAGCCAGGTATTTGGTGGCCAGATGCTAAAGCGAGGACGGGGTTCGATAATTAACATCGGCTCATTGTATGCGTCGGTATCTCCAGACGCCTCGTTTTATGATCACATTAATTGTGATCCGCCGTTTCTGAAGCCGCCAGCCTATGCTGCCTCCAAGGCCGCATTGATCAGCCTGACACAATATTTTTCCACGCACTGGGCAGCCAGTGGCATTCGTGTTAACGCATTGTCACCGGGAGGGGTGCTGGGAGAACAGGATGAAGAGTTTAAACGCAAGTTCTGTGCCCGTGTACCGATGGGACGTATGGCAGCGTACGAGGACCTGAAGGGTCCGATGGTGTTCCTGGCATCACAGGCATCGTCTTACATCACGGGTGTGAACCTGAATATCGATGGTGGTTTTACCGTTTGGTAAAGGGACTTTAATGGCAACAGCAGATTATCCATCATGCGTACCCAACTGGATCAATGCGAAACAGGTATTGTCATGTAGTGGCGGGGACATTGCCAAGCTGTCCCCGGCAAGCGGCGAGGAGATCTGTCGGGTCACACGATCGAATAAAGAGGATGTCACGACAGCGGTCTATGCTGCGATGCGGGCGACGCGTGACTGGTCTGCAACACCGGGGGTGCAACGTGGCGAGATACTGCGCAATGTGGTTATAGAATTACAACGGCAACGTGAGACAGTGGCTGAAACGGTTGCGATGGAGACAGGCAAGGCCTACAGGGAGGCACTGGGAGAAACTGATGCGGCGGTTGCACAGGGGTTCTTCATGGCGGCAGAGGGACAACGCCTTTATGGTCGTACTACCACCAGCGCGGTCGCCAATCGTTACAGCGTCACCGTGCGTCAACCCATCGGTGTGGCGGGCCTTATCATCGCCGCCAATACACCGATTGCGAATGTGGCGTGGAAGGTCTTTCCGGCACTGGTGTGTGGAAACACGGCGGTGCTGAAGGCCGCAGAAGATGCGCCACTGACGGCGTGGTTGTTTGCCGATATTGCCAACCAGGCAGGTCTGCCTGCCGGGGTGTTGAATGTGATCCAGGGTTTGGGGTCCGAATGTGGTGCGGCGCTGGTGGAAAACAGCGATGTCGCTGTGATCAGTTTTACCGGATCGACGGCAGTCGGCAAGCGCATCGCCATGACGGCCGGCGAGCGGCTTGCGCGGGTGTCGCTGGAACTGGGTGGCAAGAACCCGCTGGTGGTGTGTGATGATGCC
Organism: Gammaproteobacteria bacterium; assembly: GCA_036986115.1. Lineage (GTDB taxonomy): Bacteria > Pseudomonadota > Gammaproteobacteria > BTQY01 > BTQY01 > BTQY01. The sequence goes on from BTQY01000052.1 coordinate 9,618, forward strand.
GATCTGGAGAATGCCGTGAACTGGGCAAGCTTGTCTGCATTTAGTAATGCCGGCCAACGTTGTGCTGCAGGCAGTCGCATTATCATCTTTGACAGTATCTACGAGGAATTCAGGGACCGTATGCTGGCCAGGACCAGAGCATTAAAGGTTGGGCCGACCGATAAGGATGACCTTGGACCAGTGATCAACGAACGCCAGTTAGACAATATGCTGGCATCGATTGATACGGCCGTCGCCTCCGGCGCCACCCTGTTGTGTGGTGGCAAGCGGCTGGATGATGCAGCACATGCCGGCGGCTTTTATCTGCAACCAACGATCATTGAACATGCTGCCGAAGACAGCGCCATCTCGACCGAGGAACTGTTCGGGCCCATCGCCTGCCTGTATCGGGTCAGGGATTACGCCGCGGCACTGGCACTCGCCAATAACTCCCGCTATGGACTCACTGCCTGTATACATACGACAAATGTACACCGGGCAACAGATTTCACCCACAAGGTGCAGGCGGGGGTTGCCGTGGTCAATGCCGGCACCTATGGCAGTGAACCCCATATGCCGTTTGGCGGGCACAGGCAATCAGGCAATGGTAGCCGTGAGCCAGGGACCGAGGCGCTGGATGTGTACTCGGAACTAAAAGTCATTTACGTCAATATCGATCCCGCTAAGGTATAGGCTAAGAGATGAGGAGCGAACCATTCAGACAGCCCAGCCTTGTTGCATTGATCCCGGCACGTTGTGGATCTACGCGGCTGGTCGGGAAAAATATTCGTGAGCTGCATGGTCATCCATTGATCGCCTATACCATCCAGGCGGCACTGGACAGCAGGGTCTTTACTGATGTGGTTGTCGCAACAGATTCTGAAGTCTATGCAGATATTGCACGATACTATGGCGCCGAAGTGCCGTTTCTTCGTAGCAGGAAAAATGCCGGCAGCCGGTCACCCGATATTGAATGGGTCGATGAAACACTGACCCGGTTACGCGAGCTCGGACGGGATTATGATTGTTTCAGTATCCTGCGACCCACCAGCCCGTTTCGCCTGCCGGCGACCATTGCGCGTGCCTGGGATGAGTTTCTGCGCGAACAGGAAGTGGACTCACTGCGGGCAGTTGAACTTTGTTCACAACACCCGGGCAAGATGTGGATAGTCAATGATCGTCGTATGACGCCATTATTAGCAAAGGATTTCTTTGCTAAAGGTTTCACACAGCCGATGCATAGCAGTCAGTATCAGGTCCTGCCTGAAGTCTATGTTCAGAATGCCAGTCTCGAGATCGCCTGGAGCCGGGTGGTATTTAACGGCCATAGCATCGCCGGTGATGCCGTCATGCCGTTTATCACCCGAGGCAATGAAGGTCTTGATGTCAATACTCTTGAAGACTGGTGGTATGCCGAAAATTTACTGGCACAGGGTGATGCCTGTCTGGTGCCGATCAATCAACCTGCCTATGGGCAGAAGAAAGCAGGTCATGGAGTGTAATATGTCAGATTTGTCTCTGGTCCCTCTGAACGAATTCAAACGAGTGCAGACAATGGACTGCAGTGCGGTGGATCGCAGCAGGCTGTTTGCGACGCTGTCTCGCATCAATACGTTGTACATGATTGCCAGGGCAGGCTCGGGACATGTTGGCAGCAGCTTTAGCAGCCTGGACATCGTCAGCTGGATATACATGAATGAATTGCGTTGTGATGATATTTATTATTCATCCAAGGGACATGATGCCCCCGGGTTGTATGCCGCACTGATTGGACTCGGCAGGCTGGATTTTGATCTGCTGCACTCACTGCGGCGCATCGATGGCCTGCCAGGTCATCCGGATGTCGGTACACCTTGTATAGAAACCAACACCGGTTCCCTCGGCATGGGGATCTCCAAGGGCAAGGGCATGATCTTTGCCCGCCGCAGGGCAGGTAAGGAAACGCACGTCTATGTCATGACCGGTGATGGTGAGTTACAGGAAGGACAGTTCTGGGAATCACTGGCTTCGGCAGTAAACCAGAATATCAACGAGATCACGGTCATTGTCGATCACAACAAGATCCAGTCAGATACCTGGGTAAGCCAGGTCAATGATCTGGGGGACCTTGAGAAAAAGATTGGCAGCTTTGGCTGGCATGTGGTGCGCTGTAACGGAAATGATGCCGCTGAACTGCAAAAGACCTTTGCCGCATTAAAAACAGTGACAGACAAACCCAAACTGATCATAGCGGACACCATCAAAGGCAGTGGTGTCTCGTTTATGGATTATTCCAGTCGGGAACAAGATGAAGGATCAGGCGATGCCCTGTATCAATACCACAGCGGTGCCCCGGATGCCGAAACCTGTCAGCGTGCCGTGGATGAGCTGGTGCAGTCAGCAAACAGCCAGTTGTCTGTATTAGGCGAGCTGCCGCTACGGCTTGAAACCGGCAGTCGAAACCAGCAACGTCCGGCGACGGATCCACAGCGATTGATTGCGGCCTATAGCGATGCCTTGCTCGCCGCCGCTGAAGCCAACCCCGATCTGGTGGTGCTGGATGCCGATCTGGTGAAGGACTGCGGTCTGTTGGCCTTCCGTGATAAATTTCCGGACAGGTTTATTGAATGCGGCATCGCTGAGCAGGACATGGTGTCGCAGGCCGGTGGTATGGCCTTGCAGGGACTGCTGCCAGTGGTGCATTCCTTTGCCTGTTTCTTGTCTACTCGGCCCAATGAGCATATTTATAACAATGCCACTGAGGGGACCCGGGTGATCTATGTCGGTTCACTGGCCGGATTGCTGCCTGCCGGTCCCGGACATTCGCATCAATCGGTCCGTGACATCTCTGCTTTATCTGCCGTGCCTGGCTTGTCGATGGTGGAACCATGCTGTGAATCAGAAGTAGCACAACTGCTGGCGCATTGTATGAACGACCGCCGTGACAGTTATTACCTCCGGCTGGTATCCATTCCTTGTGAGATCCCCTACCGGTTACCTGACGATTATCGGGTTGAAACGGGCAGGGGGGTTGCCATTACTGATGGAAATGATGCCGTTATGTTCAGTTATGGTCCGGTGATGTTGCCGCAGGCAGTCAGGGCCGCCGGGTTTCTGCAGCACGAGTATGGTCTTGGCCTGAAGGTGGCCAACCTGCCCTGGTTGAATAAGCTGGATCCGGACTGGTTGCGGGGGATCATTGAAGATTACGATTTCGTATTTACGCTGGATAACCATTACATTCGTGGTGGTCAGGGCGAAATGATCGCCAGCACCATCGCCGCACTCGGTTTGACGCAATGTCCGCTGGTGCGCCATTTTGGTCTGACAACGGTGCCATTGTGTGGTGAGAATAATGAAGTGCTGAAGGCACATCACCTGGATGCCGCCTCACTGGCAGGTTCGGTGGCACAGAATATTCATGAAGCAAGGGAAGCAAGGATTGAACAGCGCCCGGCGGTAGACATGACCCTGAAGAGT
>BTQY01000053.1:0-13001 GCA_036986115.1 Gammaproteobacteria bacterium
GAGGCATACCGGTGGCAGTAAATGAAAATATGAGCATAGTAATCTGGGTGGCGCGCTATCTCGGTATGGTAAAACAGGTCTTTACAGACAGTAATGGCACAGAGACTATCAATATAACCAGCACGAATGTGACACCGGCAACGGATCTAAACACAGATGGCAGCATCAATAGTCTGGATATTGGTGTATTAATGAGTTTATGGAATTCCAATACCGTTGTGGCCGACGGTAATAACGTAGTAAATTCATCAGATCTGGCATTATTGCTAACTCTTTTCTGAGGGATTAATCTGATATCCGTAAGCCCCGTAATGCGGGGCTTTTTTTATTACAGAAACAGCCATATAGCTCATTCTCCCCGCCTCCAGGACTCCTTGTATTTGCAGGCCCCTGAGAGTAGATTTGGATCGTTAAACATAACAAACTGGTTCATGGGGGTAATATTATGAAACGGCATACATATACCTTTGTTTATACCACACTGCTTATCACGTCCTTGTTCACTCAACCTGTTCAGGCCGTCTCCGTCAATGCTGTCGAAGTTGACATTTATCGTGGCATTAACGTCTCTTTTGAGCTGCTTCTTCCAACCGGAGCCGTGGAGACTCTTAACCTCAGTGGTTCAGCCCAGATGAATGTGTTTTTTGAGGGCACGGCCGAGGGCAATGCCTTTGATAATAACGGCAATGGCCTTGACGAGGTTTCAACCGAGATGGTCGACCTTAACCTTACCGGTACAAGTTCGTTCGGCAGCATTACCATAGGCCTCAATCCCAGCCTTGGCAGTACCGGGCTTATCGAAGAACTCATCAATACCACGCCTGGGACACTTGATGTGCCACCCTTTACAACCGGGACGGCGGATTCCTTTTTTGATGTCTTTTTTACCCTTGATATCGGCGGGAATGTGATGCTCAATGTGGACCCTATGCGGATTGCTGGCATCATCTCTACCAAGCCAGCCAGCCCCGGCGAATTTGAGAATATGTTTCTGAGGCTCCCGTCTGTTGCACTTTATGATGAGACTGGCAACTTAACTGGCTATGGTCTGGCAGGGGTACCCCCGGTGCCTGAACCCGCCACCTACGGCTTAATGGCGTTGGGGCTTGCCATGCTGGGGTTCATTCGTCGCCGCAGAAAATAATGCTGGCAGGGACGGGGCGGTAGCCCGAAACCCTGAGAGGACCACCGGTTGTTTAGACTCCGGGCCGACAGGTTGCCGCTGAATTCTGCTAGAGGATGGGGGTAGAATGGGTTCTGATCCCGCCATTTGTCCTATACCATAGCCGCCATGACACACGTACCTGAATTGCTGCTGCCTGCCGGTACGCTGAAAAACATGCGCTATGCATTTGCCTATGGCGCCGATGCGGTCTATGCCGGCCAGCCCCGTTACAGCCTGCGGGTGCGAAACAATGATTTTGCATTGCCGAACCTGGAAATCGGTATCAACGAGGCCCACCAGCAGGGCAAGAAATTCTTTGTTGCCAGTAATCTCATGCCGCATAACGCCAAGGTAAAAACCTACATGGCGGATATGGAGCCGGTCGTGGTCCTCAAACCCGATGCCCTGATCATGGCGGATCCGGGACTTATCATGATGGTACGGGAACGCTGGCCGGACATACCCATTCATTTGTCAGTACAGGCCAATACCGTCAATTATGCCGCAGTAAAATTCTGGCAGTCACTGGGGCTGTCCCGGGTGATCCTGTCCCGGGAACTGGGCCTGGATGAAATCGCTGAGATTCGGCAACGTTGCCCGGAGATGGAACTGGAAGTATTCGTCCATGGTGCCCTGTGCATTGCCTATTCTGGTCGTTGTTTATTGTCCGGCTACTTCAATCACCGGGACTCCAATCAGGGCAGTTGCACCAATGCCTGCCGTTGGGAATACAAGCTCCACGCCGGGGAAGAAAATGAATCTGGCGATATCCGGAAAATCGATTTTGATGCCATGGCAGCCATTAACAACCCGAATATGTTCCCCGACACAAAACATGCCAGGCGTCATGGCCTGGCCGACCAGGTCTACCTCATTGAAGAAGGCAAGCGCCCTGGTGAATACATGCCCATCATGGAAGATGAACACGGTACCTACATCATGAACTCCAGGGACCTGCGTGCCATACAGTACGTGGAGCGACTCACCAACATGGGTATCGATTCACTGAAGATAGAGGGCCGCACCAAGTCCCATTACTACGTGGCGCGCACGGCACAGGTGTATCGTCAGGCCATTGATGATGCTGTGAGCGGCAAACCTTTCGACACCAGCCTTTACGGCCAGTTGGAAAACCTGGCCAACCGGGGTTACACCCAGGGCTTTTACGAGCGTCACCCGGATCAGGACACCCAGAATTACCTGGAAAACAACTCATGTAGCCGCCAGCAACGCTTTGTTGGCGAGATTACCGACTACGATCAGGAAAATGGTATGGCAGAAGTGGATGTGAAAAACAAATTCGCTGTGGGGGATGAACTGCTGGTTCTGTTGCCTTCCGGGAATTGCAATCTCACCCTGGATCGCATGGAAGATTCCCGCGGAAATCCCATACAGGTTGCGCCAGGGAGCGGCCACCATGTACGTATTCCTATGAAAAGTGCGGACTATGACAAGGCATTGATTGCCGTCAACCTGAAACAGGTGCTACTGAACGGTACTCTTTAATTTGTTAAATATAGCATTCAGGGCGCGGTCGATGAGGGGTATATCATCAATTATTCTTGCACTGCCACGTCGAAGATCCGCTGCCAGGCCCTGGAATGTTTTTTCTATGGTTTTTCGGCTGCGCCAGTTCAAAAAGGTATATTCATCCAGCAGCTCACTTTTCCAGGCCAGCTTACCTCTTTGGCATTTGTCACCATCACGGAATTCCATCCAGGTGCCGTTTTCCAGAGATTTTATTGCATCTGTATACTCATCTTCCTGATGATCAATTCTGGCAGTCTCTTCGTCCCAGCTCGCGAGCACAATATTTTCTGTAATATTATCGATGTAATGGCTATCCAGGTGAGGCCCCAGCTTGTCGGTATATTGGTCACCGGTTTCGTCAAGATCCGATCCAGCACCCTGCGTGTCACAGAGCGTATCAATTTCATCGTTGTCTTCCGGGGCTTCAGGATTGGTTTGTTCCGCAGAGATATTGCTGTTACGCGTTTCAGCTGGAGCGGAGTAGCTTGTGCCTCTCAGGCTGGCCATGTGGTGGGGCTCAAAAATGTTGACGATTTCTTCAACCGCCAGTTCTTCAATACCTGTGTCCAGTAGCGATTTCCGAAGTGTATCGAGCAGCTGGCCAAGAACTCTGGCAAGCTTATTTTTTTGCCGGGTTTCAGTTTTAGGTTCAATCGACCAGACAAGTATATCGACAAAACGTTTATGTGAACGCCATAATTCGCCCTGTTCACCTTCCTCAAGATAACTGTGTAACATAACGTCGCGCCAGGGACCGAGCAAAACCCGTTTTATTACCTCTGGGATGTCATGGCCGGAAATCAATTGCTCTATCGTTTCAGTGACCCATTTCTTATCCAGTGCAAGAATTTCACGAAGTTCAATCTCATCGATAGTTTCATGTTCGAGCAATTGCTCCTGCAGGGCCTCTTGTTCGATAAACTCGATGAAATCAGACAGTATAGTTGAGAAAAAATCTTCTTGATCCGTGAAATTAGTCAGGATGTTGTTGACAACGTCACGTATCTTTTTATGGATCCTTTCATTGCCAGGACTTTTATCAGTCAGGCCAATTCCCGCCTTCGCAAGTTCATTCAGCAGCTTTTTTGCAGGGTGATTTCTGTTACCAAAGAAATTTCTGTCAAGTATGGCCACCTTTAATATCGGGATCTGCAGGCGTGCTATAAGTGCCTTGATGGAGTCAACCAGATCTTCATCATCAAGAATGAACTCAAACAACATCGTGACAATATCAATTGCCTCCTTGCTGATTGGGTCGATAATATGCTCATCGGCTGAGTCTGCCTGGCTTGCCAGGCTGGCCAGAATGTTGGCGGTGACTTGTACCGCTGATTCTGCTATTGCATCACCATTAGTAATCCCGGAATGAACAGCCTGTATATTATTTAATGTAGTAACAAGGTTGCGGGCCATTGTTTGTCGCGACAATGTTACATTCTGGCCATTCTCTGCCAGTGATGCGGCCGGATTCATTGCAGGACCTTCTGTGGCGTTACCTGTGCCAGCATTTGAGGGCCCATTAATTTCACGCTGGCGGCGAAGTAATTGCGTGATACCTTGATAGATTTCAGCATCTGAAAAAACAGTGTTTTGGTCAGTGTATGGCCCCGTGTCGCTAGCGGCGCTAACGCCTATGGTTTGGGCAGGGACATCCTGTGGTCGCGGCGAAAACGACTCAGGAGATCGAGGTGATGCTTGCCTGTTTTTTATATAAACAGGTTTTATTGTTGGTAAGATGCCTGCAGAACACAGGAATTCATCAACCTCGGACAGTAGCGAACCGATTGCCCGGATAATTTGCGTATCAAATAATTTGTAGATAATTAATTTGATTTCAATTTCGGTATCCAGAATTTTTGTGGCATCGAGGAAAGCAGAGCAGATATTCCTTGCACCGAGGGGATTGAACTCTTCATCAATCTTTTTGCCATCATGCAGATGTTCCAGGCGTTGATTAAGTGTGGAAATACTCTCTGTATATCGGGAGTTAATTTTACTTGCCAGTGAGGTTACAGCCAGTGACTCCTCGAGATCGGTTTCTTCTACAATCTGTAAATCATCATAGGCGGCATTTCTGGCTTTACGGGTTTTTGATTTTCCCCTGCCGGGCTTTTTGAATTCCGAGAAGGATTGTTTTATGTTGTTCGTATAGGCGCTTTCTATCTCTTTACGCTTAATCCTGATGATGCGCATCGAGTCAAAATACAATGATTGATTTGTGGTGTCTTCGGCTTTTTCCGCAAGTTTAAACAGGGTATCATCAGCACCATCAAAAAGTAGCTGCATTACCTGTTCTATGTGGCGCTCGGTAATTTTCTCACAGCGCTGAATTAGTTCCACACTTTTCTTTGATAAACCAGCGCCATGGATGCTGGTTATGTTGTCGTACCTTGTCTTGCTTATCGTATTCATCGTAGTCAGTCATCTTAATCAGCATACTGATTTTTCTTATATTACAATGTAAATAAAATGTCAGCGTGTATGCATGGGCCCCGTCTGTCTATCTATTCATATAGCACCATATGCCCATGCCATGTGATCGGGTCGCATAAAGTGTGACGCCGGCAACATTTTGCATGAGACCCCGGTCGCAAAAAGCATGAATTCGTCATCGCGGGGAGGTGACGACAGGGGCGTAGCAGTGTTGCGAGCGACAGCTAAATAAATGTGGTCAGATTCTGAGGGGCCCAAAAAATCGTCATTCCAGCGCGCCCGAACGAAGTGACAAAGTGCCCTTGGGGTGAAGGCCGGAATCTAGCAGCAGGTTGAATTTAATAAACTGGATTCCGGGTCTGCGCTACGCTTCACCCGGTATGACGAAGTATTTGATTGACAGCAACAACAAGGCTAGAACAGCATTACATCGCCTTCTGATGAATCCTCTTCAACATAGTCTTCTTTTCTTGCATCGATTACCATCTGCAGTAAGATCTTTTCTTCGGGATCTTTCTCGGCTAACAGGAAATGATCCACAAGCCCCTGGAGTTGCTGGGCCAGCATTGAGAAATCAGTGCCAACAGATGAAGCCACCCTGGCCGATTCTGCGGAATGCACAGCGGAAGTATGAATTAATTTCAAACCGGCATGGGTCTCTATGGCCTTCTGGCTATGTGACTGTGTTGCCTGGGAGATTTTCTCATTCATTTTGACGATCGTGTTGATCGTATCTGATATAGATTCAAGTGATTCGCTTACCCTGGTAGACAGCACCACACTCTTGCCGACACATTCATGACTGGTCGTCATTTTACTCGATGCCTTGCTAACGCCTTTCTGCAGGTCCGCCACGCGACTTTCTATGGCGTTGGTCTCGCTCTGTACTTTTAGCGACAGATTACGCACCTCATCTGCTACTACGGCAAAACCTCTGCCGGCCTCACCGGCTCGTGCAGCTTCTATCGCGGCATTCAGTGCAAGAAGATTGGTCTGTTCTGCGATACCGCGGATGCCAGTTATAATCTTGCCAATACCATGACTCAGGCTGACAAGTTCCTGCATGGTTATCTCTGTGGACTCCACATGACTGGCCAGCTCCTGAATGGCCGCTATACTTTCTTTGACGATCCTGCCACCAGCCTCAGCCTTGTCGTTGGCCTGCCTTGCCGCATCCACCGCGCTCAGGCTGCTTGTTTCGATTTCCTGCACTGCATTGGTCATCTCATCAAAACCGTCTGTTACCTGTTGCAATTCATTTTCCTGGGAATGTGCCTGATCGCGACTTTGAGCGGTTACATTAATGAGTGTTCTTGATTCATCCACCAGGTTGGAAGATGACACGACAACCAGGTCAATAATATTTCTCACCCTGGCAACAAAGTGATTAAAGGCATTTCCCAGTCTGCCAAACTCGTCATTACTCTCATCTGGAAGTGTATGGGAAAGGTTCCCCTTGTCTGAGATGTCCTCCATGCATTCTACTACCCTGTTCACCGGTTTGATTATCATGCGCAGACCAAACCAGATCATGGGCAGGCCGATAATAGTGGCGGCAATAATCAGTCCAAGTTGAATCTTGAGTCCACCTTCCAGTATTTGCACCGCCTCATTGCTCTGATATTCAATGAATTGTTTTATCCCGATATACAGACGGTCAATATCGGCCCTGATATGAGCAACAAACGGGACAATTTTATTCTCGAATAAATCCAGCCTTTTCTCAGGAGTCGGCATGCGGAACAGTCTTTCAGCAGAACCCTTGAGTATCGCCAGATCCAGCAATAAATCCTCAATAAGGTCTTTTTCTATCCCGCCATGTCTCAGATAACCATCTATGGCATCCTGGTATTTGTCCATATGCAGTTCAAAATTGCTACGTTGTTTGTCACCTCCGGTGATGACATACAGGTACAGGCTGGAGAGGGAGTCCCTGAGATGTTTATCTACCATGAGCAGTTCATTCAATTGCGGCAGGTATTCTTTTATTACCGGTTGAGTGGCAGAACTGGATTGGTACTGGATCCAGAGGCTGGACAGGCTAACAGCAGCAAATAGCAGTGATACACACAAAGCCATTAGCTGTATTTTACGTTTGATTGTCAGTTTAAACGGGGTTGTTCTACTTTCATCTGCCATATTTTCATGCTTTTGTAAATTTAAATTGCAGGGAAACCGGGTGCCTTGCCGATACACCTTGATTAACAGGTGTTATTCGGCTGATGTTAAGAGATCTTTAGCGGCTAAGCGCCTCAAAAGTTTACAGATATTAAATAATATCTATTAAAAACAAACATTTATATTATTTTGTGGTAAGGGACAAGAATATGCAACAGTCGCCTGGTTGCTGTTGATCGGGGCACATAAAAAAACGGGCCCGAAGGCCCGTTCCAGATACTGCCGGGAAATATTGCCCGGGAAAATATTAATCAGGGTCGAATATAAGCATAACCCTGCTCTTGCAGTTCGATGATACGTGTTACACCGGCAGGGACAATCTTCACACCTTCGGTCAGCACCGGCATCTTACCAGTCTTTTTCGCTATCTTTTTCATGGTGTTATTGCAGGCACTGAAAGTGATGTCCTGCATCGCCAGGCTCTTGATACGCGCGGACTGCTTGTTTTTCTTGGTCAGCAGACTCAAGCCAGGACCGTAGGCCACGACTTCAACCTTAACGTTATCCATACCATAAGCTTTCTGCACGTTTACCGCATTATTCAGGGCGATTTTTTGTATCAGGGGATCACTGCTACTCACCTGGATCACCAGCTTGTGCTTAATGCCGTCATCCTCTTTGGGTGCACTCTGGGCATATCCGCTCACGGTCGCCATACCGGCAACAATTGCGAGCGTTGTTAACAATTTGAATAAACGATTTTTCATAGATCATCTCCTAGATAATTTATATATTTATAATTGAAATCACCAATATTATATATTGATTATATTGATGACATGAATATCCCGATATAGTTCATTAATAACACACTATTGTTGTGCGGGACAAATTTTTTTGCCTGCGCCCGTGGTGCCTTGCATACAGAATTGGCTTGAGGCTGTCTTTAAATGGTCTGCCGGTGACCGCTGGGTTTCCAGGCCGGGGCGATCACATTCGGCATGCTGGAGCGCTTGAGCAATCTTGCCGGTGCCAGCGTGAATTCCCCATAACGCCGATTGATATCGTCCATAATACGGTTCAGCCGGGCATGCTCTTCGTCGAAGCCATCGAATAGCTCTATTTGCCGGTGGCACGGACGCGGGTCCAGCGCGGTGATCTGTACCTGATGGATGCCCTCACCATGCCACAGGTTGTCCAGTACGAAACGACACAACTGGAATAACGGTTTGCTGTCGTTACCGGCCATGGCCAGCCGCAGTTTGTTACCGACCCAGCCATCGCGACTGCGCAGGCCGATGAAATAGTGCAATGCCTCCAGCTGGTGGCGGCGCAGCCGTGCGGCGACTTTTTCACTCATGTGCAGCAGGTAAGTCAGCAGTACCTGTTTATCGCGGGTGTCGGGTGGCACCACCTTGCCATGTCCGATGGATTTTGCTGCCGGGATCTCCAGGTGCACCTTGTCCGGATCCGCTCCCTGGCACATTAGCCAGATGCGCCGGCCGATGTTGCCAAAGCGCCGCGCCAGCACGCTGACGGGTAACTGGCCGACCTCGCCACAGGTATGGGCGCCATGCTGGGCGAGAAAGCTGCCGATGCCCTCGGCGATGCCGCACAGGCTGGTAGCAGGCTCATGCTGTAGCCGACGGCGCGCCTCCCACGGCGGGATCACGGTCAAGCCATCCGGCTTTTGTAGCTTGGCGGCGAACTTGGCGGTGGTCTTGTCGCCGGCAACGCCGACAGAGCAGATCAGGCCGCTGACTTCCAGCACCCGTTGCTTGGTCATACGCCCCATGCGTGGTGGGCTGCCGTGGAGCCGTTGGCACGGTGCGACATCGAGAAAGGCCTCATCCACCGAGAACACCTCCATGTCCGGGCTGATGTCCTGCAGCGCCTGCATGATGGTGGTGGATACCCGTGCGTAGACCTCGGGCCGGGCCGGGCGCTGGATCAGGTTTGGGCACAGCTGTCGGGCCTGTTTCAGGCGCATGCCGGTCCTGATCCCGTGCGCACGGGCCTCATAGGAGCTGGTAATAATGCAGGTGCCGATCTCACCGTTGGTGACGGCCACCGGCTGGCCCCGGAGCTCGGGGAAATCCCGTTGCTCGACCGAGGCGAAGAAGGCGTTCATGTCCATGTGGATGATGGCCCGTGGCCATATTAGCGGACAGGTTTCGTCGTTATCCAGACTGTGCGGGTTCTCCGTTCTCAGGGGCATCGAAAAAAAACCAGTGGCCGGGAGACTCCGTGCAAGGGCCCCGTGGAGGAAGCCAGGAGGACTCTATAGGTGAGGGGGCCCTTGTCCATTCACTCGTGGCTCCCGACCCTGGTAAAAACTACTGGTAACTGCGCATCTGGCCCACCAGGATCCCCTGGATGGTCACCCGTTCAGCGCTGTATACCATTGGTGACAGCAGGCGGTTGGCCGGGTACAGGGTGACTGAGCCATCGGGGTTGTGGCGGATGCGCTTCAGGGTGGCCTCTTCGAGGTCAATCAGGGCCACCACAATGTCATCGTTGTCGGCACGCTGGCGTTTCTCAATGATCACCATGTCGCCATCCAGGATGCCTGCCTCGATCATCGAGTCACCGCTGACTTTCAGCACGAAGCGATTTGGGCCAGTAAAAAACTCCGCCAGATCCAGCTGGCTCTCATCCGGGATGGCCTCAATCGGCAGACCCGCGGCGATACGCCCCAGCAACGGTAGCGAGGTGCATGGGTTACCCTCTATTGGTAAGTACTCACTATCGGCTAATCCAATACCACGGTGTCGACCTGAGGTTAGTCTGATCAGTCCTGCCTGGGCCAGCTGTTGTACATAGCGGTGCGCAACCCCCTTGGAGCGGATATTCAGTCCAGTGGCGATTTCGGTCAGCAACGGGCCTTGTCCGTGCTGCTGGATATAGCCACGAATGAACTGGTAGGTGTCATTTTCTCGTCTCGACAACATGTATAAGTTCTCATTACGTTCTCAGTCAAGCATAGAGAACTTTAAGCGAACATTCAACCCCTGCGGAGGAATAATCGGCAACCGCAATATTGACCACGAAGGAGACGGGGAACAGGCAATTAATTGACTCTATCGCACCAGGTCCTACGCCAGTGGTGACATGGCCTCATCAGCATGTTCATTCAGGCCGGTCGCCTGCGCAGATAAAACGGCTATATCATTGATCTTACTTCATAATTTCCATGGGTTTCGTGCCGGGGAGGATGGCTAAAAATAGCGGTTTCATTATCTAAAGTGTTGTGACGACGGGACGATAAGCATTGTAGACCGCTCGATGTGCGTAACTGCACAGGTGTGGTTGTTGCCAGAATATAAGCCTTCATGGCAACGCAGCAATGGAATATGATGGAGTAATGGAGCGAATCATGCCCGGTGCCGTTAGAAAGTCACCCGTCGAATATATCGATGATGTTAAACATGCCAGGATCCTGGTGGTGGATGACGAACCTGTTAACGTCAAGCTTCTCGTCAAGATCCTGAGAGCCGAAGGCTACGATAACATTGTCTCCACTGATGATTCCCGCAAGGTCCAGGAGCTCCTGGAAGCACAGCCATCGGATCTGATGTTGCTGGATCTGAACATGCCCTATATGACCGGCTTTGATGTGATGGCGCAGCTCAACGGGTTGTTCATCGACGAGGCGCCATCGATACTGGTGCTGACCGCACAGTCGGATCGGGATTCCAGGATACAGGCGCTGGAGCTGGGTGCACGTGACTACATCACCAAGCCCTTTGACCGGGTAGAATTACTGACGCGTATTCGCAATATGCTGGAAGTAAACCTGCTGCACCGTCAGATCAGGGATCAAAACAGGATCCTGGAGCAGAAGGTACAGGCACGCACCCAGGAATTACAGGAGACCCGCCTGGAGATCATTCGTCGTCTGGGCCGTGCCGCAGAATATCGGGATAATGAGACCGGTCTGCATATCATCCGTATGAGCAAGATCTCGGCGTTGCTGGCAGAATCCGTCGGGCTCAGCTCGTTCGAGAGTCAGCGTATACTGAACGCCAGCCCAATGCATGACATTGGCAAGATCGGTATTCCAGACAATATCCTGTTAAAACCAGGCAAGCTGAAAGCCGATGAATGGGAGATCATGAAGACCCATGCGGCCATTGGTGGCAAGATATTATCGGGACATGAATCGGAGTTGTTATCCATGGCTCGGGTGATTGCCGAGACCCACCACGAAAAGTGGGACGGTAGCGGTTATCCCAATGGACTGAGCGGCGACAACATTCCAATAGCTGGGCGTATTGTTGCCCTGGCGGATGTATTTGATGCGCTGACCAGCGAACGTCCCTATAAAAAAGAATGGCCCATTAATGATGCTATCGAGTTTATTGAAAGCAACAGTGGCAAGCATTTTGATCCGACGTACACTGAAGTCTTCATGGCCTGTCTGCCAGGAATTGTTGAAATCAAACAGAAGTATGCCGAGCCTGAGGATGGTGTATGACATTAACGGCGAAACAGCTGGATGAAGTTTCTGCAGACGCCGACACAGGCTCTGGTTCAAGCGGGGGTGCCAGCCTGAAGATTCTCATCGTTGATGATACCGTACAAAATATCATGCTGGTGGAACATTATCTTAATATGCAGGGACACGAGATCATCCATGCCAATAACGGTGAAGATGCCATCGCGTTATTCATAAAAGAACAGCCCGATGTGATCCTGATGGATGTGATGATGCCGGGCATCGACGGTTATGAGGCCACCACCAGGATCAAGGAACTCACCACTGATAAATGGATCCCGGTGATTTTCATGAGCGCACTGAACAGCGGGCAGGATCAGGTCAGGGGGCTTGAAGCTGGTGGTGATGATTATCTGACCAAGCCGATCAACCTGAATATCCTCGGTGCCAAGATCCGTGCCATGCAGCGTATTGCCAACATACAGGACAAGCTTGCCAGGACCACCAGTGAGCTGCAACGTTATCACGATAATGCCGAATATGAACAGGGTATTGCCCAATCATTGATGGACAAGCTCATCTTTGCCGATCGTCTGGAGGACAAGATGCTGAACGTCTGGCATTCCCCGGCAAGCCGCTTCAGTGGTGACCTGATTGCCGCGACCCGCTCGAATTCGGGCAAGCTTTATCTGGTGCACGGGGATTCTACCGGTCATGGGTTGGCAGCGGCCTTGCCCCTGATGCCTGTTTCACAGGTGTTTTATAACCTCGCGGAAATAGATGCGCCGGTGTCGAAAATTGTTGAAGAAATGAATACCCAGCTGAAGGCCCGCATGCCGGTGGATCGTTTTGTCGCGGCTACCGTGTTGTCCATTGATATCAATGAAGGGAGCATAGAGATATGGAATGGCGGTAATCCTCCGGTGCTGGGTATTGATGCCAATGGTGACAAGGTCTTTGAGGTGGCGCCGAGTCACATAGCCCTGGGAGTGCTTGACGAAGATAGTTTTGACAATGGCACGGAATCGTGCGACTGCAGCAATCTTGACCGCGTGGTGTTGTATTCTGATGGCCTGATCGAGGCGCAGAATGCTGATGGCGTTTGTCTTGGTGCAGATGCCCTGATGACGGCATTAAAAGCCGGTGCCGGTAAGGATAATAATTTCGAGATCCTGAAGCTCGCCGTCAACGATCACCTGAACGGCATCAGGGCGCATGATGATATCTCTATGGTGAGCATCAGCTGCGCCAGCGATTAGTTAGTCGTCATTCCAGTTTAGCATCGTCACACCGGTGAAGGTGTCGTCATACCGGCGC
>BTQY01000054.1:0-12643 GCA_036986115.1 Gammaproteobacteria bacterium
GAATCGCCATCTTCACTATGGTCAATGGGGCTTCATGGGGCTACCACCATTGCCCGGTCTTATCGCTTGACAGTGGCCCACTGATGTCGGTTAATGAGGCTGCTTTTCAGGCACCGTTTGTGCATATTATTATGAAAAATAAACCTTTTATATCTACCAGGTTTCTTTATGACTGAAACCCGCTTCAAGCTGGAAGTACAACCCAGGATTCCACCGCGCCTGGCTGGACTCGAGATCCTGGCGAACGATCTGCAATACAGTTGGGACCGGGGTGTACGGGGTTTATATCACCGTCTCGATCCCTCGCTATGGAGGTCTTGTGGTCATAACCCCAAGGTTTTTTTGCGTCGTGTTTCCCAGCAAACCCTTGATGAAGCCGCTGAAGACAATGTCTTTCTGGAAGAATACAACGGTGCCATATCCGCGTACGAAACCTATCAGAACAAGCTAACACCGTCTGAAACCGAATTGTATCTGAACCCCGAGCAAGACCTGGTGGCCTATTTCTGTGCTGAATTTGGCTTTCATGAAAGCTTTCCCATCTATTCCGGTGGCCTTGGGATCCTGGCCGGGGATCACTGCAAGGCGGCCAGTGATCTGGGCATTCCTTTTGTCGCTATTGGCCTGCTCTATCGTCAGGGATATTTTCAGCAAACCATTGATGCCTCTGGTCATCAGATCGCACATAATATATCGGCGGATTTTAACGATTTGCCGATAGAGCCCGCAGTGGACGAGAATGGAAATGAGATTCATGTGACGGTTGAATTGGCCGATAATAATGTCCACCTTAAAGTCTGGCAGGCAAAGGCAGGCCATATAACTCTGTATCTGCTGGACAGTGATTTACCTGATAACAAAGAGGACGATAGATCCATCACTTTTCAGTTATATGGTGGTGACAGGAATAACCGCATACAACAGGAAATCGTTCTGGGTATCGGTGGTGTCAGGGCGTTGCGTAAACTCGGCCTCCAACCGAACGTCTGGCATATCAATGAGGGTCACGCCGCCTTCCAGATTCTGGAGCGATGCCGCGAGCATGTCGGCAAAGGGCTGGACTTTGACAGTGCATTTGAGCTTGTGGCCGCAGGCACCACCTTTACGACGCATACTCCCGTCGCTGCTGGTCATGATATCTTCGATGAAAGCTTAATGGCACATTATTTTTCCCAATACATAGGCAATCTGGGTATCGACCTGGCTCATTTCATGAGCCTTGGCAGCACCCCGGATAACCATGGCAGTTTTAATATGACTGCACTGGCATTAAGGGGGTCACGCTTCCATAACGGGGTAAGCCGGATCCATGGTGAAGTAGCTTCACAGATGGAAGGTTATATCTGGCCCCAGGTGCCCCATAACGAGAATCCCATCTCATATGTCACCAATGGAGTGCACGTGCCCACGTTCCTTGCCCGCGAGTGGGTTAATCTGTTTGATATGCGTTTCAGAGAATGGCGCAACGAACTCATTAATGATGAATATTGGTCATGTGTTGATGAGATCCCGGATCACCGCTTCTGGAGCCTGCGGCAGGAACTCAAATCCCGATTACTCAAGAGCGTCTACCACCGCAGTGTTCATCAGTATCGTCGCAACGGCTACAGTGAAGGTTTGTTGAAACGGATCACTGAATTCACATCGCAACACGAAGGTGATTTTCTTGTCATGGGGTTTGCCCGTCGTTTCGCCACTTACAAGAGAGCAACATTGTTGTTCTCTGATCCTGAGAGGCTGGCGCGATTACTGAATAATCCTGAACGTCCGGTATTACTGATATATGCCGGCAAGGCTCACCCCCGGGATATCCCCGGCCAGGAACTGATATGTCAAATTCATGAATATTCCCTGAGGCCGGAATTTATCGGTAAAATTATTCTGTTAGAAGGCTATAATTTGTCGCTGGCACGTAAACTGGTCGCCGGTGTCGATGTCTGGCTTAATACCCCCGTTTACCCAATGGAAGCCAGTGGTACATCCGGTCAGAAAGCGGCGATTAATGGTGTAGTGAATCTTAGTGTACTGGACGGCTGGTGGGGTGAAGGTTATAGCGGCAATAATGGCTGGGCGATTGAGCCCCATGGCGCCGAGTTTGACCCGAATCACCGTGACAAGGAAGAAGCCACTGATCTGCTGGATATCATCGAGGAACAGGTCATCCCGCTGTTTTATGATCGCGGATCCCAGGGTTATTCCTCAGGCTGGGTGAAAATTTCCAAGGCATCCATGAAATATTGTATCCCCCGCTTCAATGCGGCGCGCATGGTCATGGATTATGTGAAGAATTTTTATTCCTCTGCGAGGAATCACTACAAGTTATTGGCTGATAATGATGCCGAACCCGCCAGGGAACTGGCTGCCTGGAAAAAGAAGGTTAGTCGGCACTGGAGTCGTGTCAGCATGCAACGTATAGACGAGGTCAGGAATGCCATCAAGCACGATGAGATCCTGCCAATTCAGATCAGTGCCCAATTAAATGGTCTGTCACCAGAGGATGTGGCTGTAGAATGTCTGGTGGGAACTGAGGGTGAGAATGGCGAATTCCTGATCCATCATCATCTTCATCTCGAATACCGTGAACAGAAAGGTGAGGAACATATCTTCTATCTTGACCTCAGGACAAGCTTGCCCGGGTTAAATTATTACAAGATACGCATGTACCCTTATCATCAGTTACTTGGACATAATCTGGAAACGGGTTATATGATCTGGCTCTGAGTCTGAGGTATCCCCACGAAATAGTGATCAAAAACAAATGCTTAGTGACAATCATCACTCGCGACGTCATTCCGGCGAAGGCCGGAATCCAGTTAGCCTTTTAATGTAACATAAGCAGTGACGAAGAATCTTGATCATTGACGCTAAATAGAGGGTTTTCTGGATACCGGCCTTCGCCGGTATGACGATGTTAATACCGGTATGACGATGACGATGTATTTGATTGACGGTATCATTTATGGAAATTTCGTGGGGATACCTCAGGCTCTGAGTACTGAATTAGTATTCCGAATTCAGTCTGGCCCTGGAATTGTTTTACGGCCATACAGATTCAGCATGTGGTACAGGCGTTGTCTAATTTCCGGCGTCACTTGCTCCCACTGAAAGCGCCAGCTCCAGTTCCCTTCGGTAGTACCAGGTTTGTTCATCCGATGTCCCTGGCCGAGCGACAGGATATCCTGCATAGGCAGAATCGCGAGTCTGGATACTGATCCAAGGGCGCTACGAATCAGTGTCCATGGCATACCCTCAGCATTTGTATCTCCAAAATACTCGTTTATATATGCCTTTGATTCATCACTCAGCGACTCATACCATGCCAGGGTCGTATCGTTATCATGGGTGCCTGTATATACCACACTAAGGTCTTCATGATTGTGAGGGAGATATGGGTTGCTATTCTCCCCACTAAAAGCAAATTGCAGGATCTTCATGCCTGGTAAATTAAATCGCTGCCGTAGTTGAACAACCTCTGGCGTTATCACCCCCAGGTCCTCTGCTACCAAAGGCAACGAATCAAATGCCATATTCAAGAACTCAAGCAATCTGTCCCCAGGCGCCTTTACCCATCTGCCATTCTCGGCTGTCATATCACCGGCCGGGATTTCCCAGTAGGCCTCAAATCCGCGAAAATGATCAACACGGACAAGATCGAATAGTTCAAGTTGGGTCCGCATACGCTGCAACCACCATTTAAACCCGTCCGTTTGCATATAGTCCCACCGGTAATGAGGATTACCCCAACGCTGGCCGGTCTTCGAATAGTAATCAGGTGGGACGCCCGCCTGTGTTTCCAGTTCACCATCAGGATCTACTGCAAAATATTCTCGATGCGCCCAGACTTCTGCGCTGTCATGGGCAACAAAAATAGGCATATCACCAAATAACCATACGCCGCGCCGATTGGCGTAGTCTTTCAATTCATGCCATTGACGGAAGAATACATACTGCTCAAATTTGTATTGCAGTATTTTTTCTTTGTATTCTGATCGAATCTTATTCAATGCATCCTGGTCACCTTGACGTAGCTCGGGCGACCATTCATACCATGGGCGATTGTTACTAATCTGTCGAATCGTGCAGTATAAGGCAAAATCATCCAGCCATTCGGAATTCTCCTGCTGAAATGTTTCGAACTGATGAACTATTTCAGGGTCAGACCACTGCTGAAACGTATCGAAAGCCTTAAGCAGACAGTCGTGTCGTTGTGCCTTGTTCTCGCGCTGTTTACGGCACATATCAATCTCGAGCCAATGCTTGTCAACTAACCAGTCGAGACTGATGAATGCCGGATTACCCGCATGCACCGAGAGACATTGATAAGGAGACGCATCCTCATGGGTTGGGCCAATCGGTAGCATTTGCCATACGCTAATACCCGTGTCTGCCAGAAACTCAACGAACCGATATGCATCGTGGCCCAAATCACCGTTATCCGGTCTGCCGGGTAAACTGCTCAGATGCAACAGTATGCCGGCACGGCGGCGTTCGAGCACATCCTGCTTGTTTTCATGAACCTGTTTCAACACGGCTATGTCAGGATTATGATTCACTCGCTCTCCCGCCCGTGGCGCATGGTTCCCCCCATGGCCGGAGCCCCACTGCCATGGGTAAAGCTTTCAGATAAATATGCCGGTGGTTCCGCACCAAGAAATTGATACAGATTGGAAAGATGCTGTCGAAAGAGATGTTCAAAATTACTCACCGATTCTTCCGGATTATAATCACCAAACCACCAGAACCAATCAGAGCCTTCGCAGATTGCAAGCTGTCTGGTCGCCCTGTCTCGCTGTTCATTATTCAGCCGATGTGAAGCCATCACCTTGTCATACACATGTTTGGCTTCTCCAAGCATATCCCAACCCCGGTTTTTATCATGATCGCCTATCCAGGTAGAAAACGTACCATACACCCAACTGCCCGCCACCACGCGGGGTAAGGGTTTCAGCGGGATGTTGCCGTCAAGACATCTTGAGAACGTGGTCAGCTCCATGCCAGGATGTTCAGCCAGTGATTTGTATAATGCTGAAAGAAAATAATAGCCATTCTCCGGGTAATACTCCCAGGCATTCTCACCATCAAGTATAATGGGGACAATGGTGCCCTGTTCATCCTTGCAAACACTGGCAATATTTTCCAGATGATTTATAAGATTGGCGACTGCATCGTCGGCATGCCAGTTGGCATAGGTGAAGCCGATCAAATCGGACAGACCATCATCACGAAAAAAACAGGCCAGCCCGTTATCGCTATACTGATAGCCACTGTGCAGCCATCCATCTTCTTCGGTCAATCCCGGTACATTATGTCTCTTCAGGCTGTTCCGCAACACATTCTCACCACTGGCAGTCCAGCGTATGCCTGCCTCTGCCAGTAAACCTAGCGTAGCATCACTAATGCTACCCTCTGACGGCCAGCACCCATCAGGTGTAAAGCCGAAATAGCGTTCGAAACAGGCCCTGCCCTGCTCAATATGCCAACGGACACGATCTTCACCTTGCGGGTAGTTTTCCAATGCCGGTAATTGTACATCGGGCATTGCCTCAGCGGCACTGCCAATATCCTGAAGTAAAGGCATAATGGGGTGCGCATAGGGGCTCATGGATAGTTCTATTCTGCCTGTTTCTGCCAATTTCCGATAACGACCAATAAGCCCACTTAGCACCTCCCCTATTACGGTCACCAGGTCATGCCGATCCTGCAGATTATAATTATGTGCCTTTTCTACCAGATGCTTGATACGCCGGTCAGTGCGGCGCACTGTCTCACCCATCCAGGCCAGGTGAAACCAGACCAGCAGGTCTATCAAGAATTGGTCGCTAATGTAAGTTTGGGAAGCTGGATGTTTTATGGTCCATTTAGCAAATTCGACAAGCATCTCATACGCCGGGAAGCGCTTGATAAGACGCTCTTCGTTGGCCCGCATACAAGCCTTGACCAGAGAAACACGTTGTTCTTCATCAGAAACCAGTACCGGCTCAGCCAGGGCTGCCAGTATCGGGTCCTGGATGACCTGACTACTTTCCAGGTAATCTCGGACCTGCTTTGCGTAATCATCTATTTGTTCGAGCAGCACCGGTGCGAAATTAACGACCGCACGGGCATCTGGATTGGCTTCCAGATGTGCCACCATATCCGTATAATCCTTTACCGCGTGTAAATAGGTCCATGGCAAGTGATACATGCCTGTACGTAGGTCGCGATATTCCGGCTGATGCATATGCCAGTAAAGTACGACCTTGAGTGGGGATTCATCGGACATGATGCAGTGATTGCCCCAGCATTTCCGGAGTGACCAATATTACCCCTCCCTCGGTGACATGGAACCGTGGCTTGTCTTCTTCAATGTCTTTTCCAATAACCATGCCATCCGGAATATCACAACCCTTATCGATCACTGCGTTTCTGATGATGCAGTTCTGACCAATGCTTACATTCGGGAGGATCACCGAATCCTCTATTGTGCTGTACGAATGTACCAGCACATTTGAAAACAATAACGAATGCCGCACCATGGCACCAGATATGATGCAGCCACCCGATACCATTGAATCGACCGCCATCCCCCGCCGATCATCATCATCAAATACAAATTTCGCCGGTGGCAGCTGTTCCTGATAGGACCAGATCGGCCAGTCACTGTCATAGAGATTGAGTTCCGGGGTCACCCCGATTAGCTCCAGATTGGCTGACCAGAAGGCATCAACGGTCCCTACATCACGCCAGTAGGACTGTTTACCGCTTTGTACATCCTTGAACGGATAGGCATAGGCACGGTAATTCTCAATTACTGATGGTATTACGTCATTACCAAAATCATGGCTGGATTTCGTATTATCTGCATCTTTTATTAATTGCTCAATCAGAAAACTGCTGTTAAACACATAAATACCCATGGAACACAGTGCAACATCCTGCCTGTCTGGCAACGATTGCGGATTTTCCGGCTTCTCTGCAAATGAATCAATACGACCATCTCTATCCACACCAATAACACCAAAACCCGTGGCTTTATCCAATTCGACTTCAATGCAGCCTACGGTGATATCCGCGCCTTTCTCAAGATGAAAGGCGATCATCGGACCATAATCCATTTTATAAATATGGTCACCCGCGAGGATTAACACATATTCCGGTTCATGGGCACGGATAATATCCAGATTCTGATAGATGGCATCTGCTGTGCCTGCATACCATGATGCCTGGATCCGCTGCTGGGCTGGTAATAATTCGACGAATTCATCAAATTCACCACGAAACAGCCCCCAGCCTTGCTGGATATGCCGAATCAGTGAATGGGCCTTATATTGGGTCAGGACACCTATGCGCCTGATACCCGAGTTAATACAATTGGATAATGGAAAATCAATAATGCGGAACTTGCCACCGAATGGCACGGCTGGCTTGGCGCGCCACATGGTGAGCTGTTTTAAGCGGGAGCCACGGCCACCTGCCATTATCAATGCCAGGGTATCCCGAGTCAGCCGGCTAACGAAACGCTGAGGTCGATATTGTTTCATATGTCTCTTTCCAGGCTTGCTCCCTGCACTCATTGGATCCAATGAAGCCCCAATGGGCTATTTAATCAAACTTGTACACCCGATAGCCAGTAAATGATGCGTCAGATTATTTCTGCTGTGGGAAAATATCTATAAAGCTGTTGTGGAGCATGTCCCGGCCGCTCATTGGTTAAGGAACCTCTGATCTATTCATGAACTTGCATCTCACCTCTAAAATATCCAGCTCCTGTGTTGCGAACCTTCGCAATAGCTGGCTATTACGTGCGATTCGCGCCTTGAATCTGAACATTTTAGATGTAATCTGCTTCGCCCAGAATAAATCAGAGGTTCCTTAATATTTCCTGATGATAGTACCAATATATTTCACTCCAGATGCACATTATCGTGCATTCTTAATATCGTAACCTTTTCTTGATACATGAGAAAGAGAATTAATCGATGACTGTAACAACGACTTCCCGTGATGATAATACTGATGTGCAGGATACCTCAACAAAATAATAACACTGATGATAGTGCCCTAATTAATTGCCGAAAACAGCGCCGAACACTGGTGGGCATTCCCCTGAGCAGGGGTTAGAATACAGTGTTGCTCAGGGGAACTGGGCAATACTTGCCATCTTATTGATATATAGACGCTATTTTGACGTGAAGAAAACCAGATCAATCACAGACAGGTCCGCTTCCCTTGAACCAGGGCTGCTGAAAATCATTGAAGGTCGTCATCATGACCCATTTGAGGTGCTTGGTCATCACGAATTCAACGGTACGCAGCATATTCGGGTATTCCTTCCTAACGTCAAATCGGTGTCCCTGGGGAAAAATGGGCCGACACTGGCGCGGATCCCTGATAGCGATTTTTTTGAATGGAGTGGAACAAGCACCGAGCTACCACACTATTACCCCTTATATTGGATAGATACCCATGGTGAAATACAGGAACGCCATGATCCCTACTGCTTTGAACCTCAAATCCCCGATTTTGATCTGCACCTGTTTACAGAAGGTAAACACTGGCATATCTATCAGATCCTGGGGGCACATAGCCATATCATCGATGGTATAAGTGGCATACTCTTTGCCACCTGGGCCCCCAATGCCGAACGGGTGAGTGTCATTGGCGACTTTAATCAATGGGATGGACGCTGCCACCCGATGCGATCACGGGGTGGATGTGGTGTCTGGGAGCTATTCATGCCGGATATTCAACCAGGGTCGCTGTATAAGTTTGAAATTCGCCACCGTCAAAGTGGCACTATTCTGGTGAAGGCAGATCCCTATGGTCAACAATTTGAAATGCGGCCAGGCACTTCTTCAATCACCATCGATCCCGGTGAATATAACTGGCAGGATGATGCCTGGATAAAACGCAGATCAACCGCAGACTGGTTACATCAACCTGCTTCTATCTATGAAGTCCACCTGGGATCCTGGCAACGTAATCCGCAGGGTGACTTTATTAACTATCGAGAGCTCGCCCATCGTCTGGTTGAGTATGTTCAGCATATGGGCTTTACTCATATTGAACTATTACCAATCACAGAGCATCCACTTGATGCCTCATGGGGCTACCAGACAACAGGGAACTTCTCACCGACCAGCCGCTTCGGTTCACCTGATGATTTTCGCTATTTTGTAGATTATTGTCATCAACATAATATCGGCATATTACTGGACTGGGTACCTGCACATTTCCCAAAAGATGAGCATGGGTTAGCACGCTTTGATGGTAGCGCCCTGTATGAACACGAAGACCCAAGGCTTGGCGAACACCGTGACTGGGGTACCCTGATTTATAATTACGGTCGCAATGAGGTAAAAAATTACCTTCTCGCCAGCGCACTATACTGGCTGGAAGAGTTTCATATTGACGGGCTACGTGTCGATGCAGTGGCCTCCATGCTCTATCTGGATTACTCAAGAGAGGCACATGACTGGATACCGAATATCCATGGTGGCAATGAAAACCTGGAAGCAATTCAATTCTTGCGTGAACTGAATACAGTCAGTCATTCACGGTTCCCGGGCACATATATTATTGCTGAAGAATCCACTGCATGGCCACAGGTAACTCGTCCTGTTGATCTTGGCGGTCTGGGTTTCTCTATGAAATGGAATATGGGCTGGATGCATGACACCTTACAGTATATGTCCAGGGATCCCGTCTATCGTCGCTATTGTCACGATAAACTGACCTTTGGACTGTTATATCTGCACACAGAGAATTTTGTTCTGCCATTTTCTCATGATGAGGTGGTGCATGGTAAAAGCTCCATGATCAACAAGATGCCCGGTGATGAATGGCAACGTTTTGCCAATCTGCGTTTGCTCTATACGTATATGTTCACCTACCCTGGCAAGAAACTGTTGTTTATGGGTAATGAATTTGCTCAGGGTGATGAATGGGATCATGACAAGGCTCTGGATTGGTATGTACTGGACTACCCACTGCATCAGGGAGTACAACGCCTGGTATGCAATCTAAATCACCATTACATGAATGAGAAATCTCTACACCAATATGACTTCGAGCCTATGGGATTCGAATGGATGGACTGTAACGACACTGCGCAATCGGTATTATCATTCATGCGCAAGAGCTCGGACGACCACACGATCATAGTACTGAATTTAACCCCGGTTCCACGAGAGAATTATCGCATTGGAGTCCCTGATCCTGGCAACTATAAAGAAATCATAAATTCTGATTCAGAGTACTATGGCGGTAGCAATACAGGTAATGCCGGTATGCTAACAGCAGAAAATATACCCTGGATGAACCGCAAGTATTCCTTGCAAATGATCCTGCCACCACTTGCAGCAATTGTCCTGAAACCTGATAACTGAGGCAGGCTCATACCATGCTAAAAATCCTTTTCGCCAGCAGTGAAGCCTACCCGCTGATGAAAACCGGTGGTCTCGGCGATGTTTCCAGCAGCCTGCCGAGGGCCCTTACCGGCCAGCGCCAACAGGTCCGCCTCATCATGCCTGCCTATGGGGATGCTGTGGCACGTGCCGGAAGAATCAAGACACTGTATAGCAGTTCTGTTGGTGAATATTCGGTAACGCTGCGTGAGTGTATATTGCCCGGTTCCCGGCTAAAGACATGGCTGGTTGATTGCCCACAATTATTTGGACGAGCTGGTAATCCATATCTAAATGAAGAAGGTTCTCCATGGGAAGATAATGCCGTGCGGTTCAAATTATTTTCTGATGTGGTCGTCAGCGTAGCGCTGAACCAGGCAGGACTCAAATGGCAACCTGATATTGTACATTGTAATGACTGGCAAACAGGTCTGGTCCCTGCCCTGCTCGATTTACAACCGCGGCGTCCCTCCACCGTATTTACCATCCATAATCTGGCTTACCAGGGATTGTTTCCTGCAGACACATTCAATAAACTCAAACTGCCTCATTCACTATGGCACTACAAAGCACTGGAATACCATAACAAATTATCATTTATCAAAGGTGGGCTGGTTTTTGCTGATCAAATTAATACCGTTAGTCCCACCTATGCAGAAGAGATTCAAACCCCTGGACCAGGCTGTGGGCTAGACAGTTTGCTCCGACATCGTAAAAACGATCTGAGTGGTATTCTGAATGGTATAAGTAAAACTGAATGGGATCCTAACGAGGATCCTCATATTACAGAACCTTATGGCAAGCGGAATCTCAGCCGAAAAATAATAAACAAACGTGCATTACGTCAGGAAGTCGGCCTTCCCCAGGAAACAGACACGCCTTTATTTGGCTCCATCAGTCGATTGGTGGAACAAAAAGGTATCGATATATTACATGATATATTACCCGAACTGGTAAATATGCCATTGCAACTGGTTATATTGGGCAGCGGTGATAAACGCCTTGAGTCATCATTGAGCAATTGGGCGAAACAATATCCTGAACGTATTGCTGTAAAAGTTGGCTATGATGAGCCATTCGCACATCGAATCGAAGCAGGTGCAGATATCTTCCTGATGCCATCACGCTTTGAACCTTGTGGATTAAATCAATTATACAGCATGCGCTATGGCACCATCCCCCTGGTGCATAAAACAGGCGGTTTGGCAGATACCGTGGTCCATGCCACATCAGAAACGCTTGAGAATAAAACCGCAACTGGGATTGTATTTGAAAATGCCGGGCCGACAGATTTATTACATGCCATAGTTAATGTGATGTCTCTATATGAAGACCAGTCCTTGTGGCGGCAGCTGCAATTCAACGGAATGGGCCATGATTATTCATGGCGACGCAGTGCCAGGGAATACATGGCACTCTACCAACTCGCTATCAGGAAAAACCCGAAACCGTTTGCCGAGCATTCAATTTGATGATAATTTTCTTGCCGCCGAAAAACAGTCATCGCGCCATAGGCAATCTTGCTGATCGCAATAACCTGACTTTGCTGTTGCAAAACAATCGAAATTGCCTTCACTGACCTGAATTACACGTATCAAATTCAATTTATTCAGTTTCCCCGGCTTGATACCCCTGTCACGGGCGAGCTCTCGAACTGCCTGAACTTGCATACACACCTCCCTGGACTGTAACCTGATGTAAATATAAATATTCTGTTGAGATTGAACAAATCAAGATGTTCCCACCCATTAACAACTTTCCGGATGAGACATAGAATAAAGGTAGCTTGACCCCGGCCGGGAAACAAGCAGTTCATTTTAAAACAATTTTAGTGTGGTTAAATAATTCGACTGGCAGAAAAGGTAATCACCTAACCGGGGTCAGGGGCAGAGTAACCTCACGAAAAGTGATCAAAAACATTCGTTTAGTGACAATCATCATTCGCAACATCGTTCGGACGCGCCCGAACAAAGTGACGAAGTGCCCCTGGGGTAAAGGCCGTGATGACAAATAGAAGGACTTGTCATGCCGGGCTTGACCCGGCATCCAGTTTTTATATGGGATGACTGGATTCCGGCCTGCGCCGGAATGACGATTTTGAGGACATCATACTGGCGAGCTCGTCGGGCGTATATTGCATATCGGAAATTGGTAGCGGGGGCAGGATTTGAACCGTCGACCTTCGGCCCCGTTATAAAGCGAGCCCGACGAACGCGAAGCGTGTTGGGCTCATAACACGAAGGTCATAAAAAAAGCCC
>BTQY01000055.1:0-12561 GCA_036986115.1 Gammaproteobacteria bacterium
GTCCTTCCTGTGCGTGCGAACAAAGTGACAAAGTGCCTCCGCTTTGTCATTCCGGCGGATGCCGGAATCCAGTCATCCCATAGAAAAACTGGATGCCGGGTCCATGCGCTCTGCGGTAAATAACAGCACTGACATCAATGATGTTTGTTCCGTGAGATTCTAAAGGTTGCCAGCTGGGTCCGTAGGTTAACTGCCGAGAACACGGCATGGGCAGGGCGAATAAGAGAAACTACTTTAGAAAAGACTCCAATATATATGTTATTTAAGATAATTATTGTTCGTGCCGATGCGTAAAGGTGTTTATCCTGACAATTAACAGCATACTGAACTAAGTCGCCAAATATTAGTGACCTGTGTAACATACAGATACAGGGAATTTTGCGATATTGGAATATACCAACAACAGGGAAGGGGGCTCGCATGCCGAGTGGCGGGATGTGTATCAGAGGACGGTGGTTGCGTGTGGCACCGCCTGAACATGTCTACGCTGGGCCCATCTTCCGATGGCAGGATTTAACCATTTGGTATCAATGCAATAATAGCGGGAGTAACTGGAGATGCCACACGCAGGGTCCGTATTTCAAGAGCTAACCAGCAAAGATTTCGATAAAATCAAGATGCTCGCGGTCGAGCAGAATTACAGGCAGGATGATCTGATTTTTGCTGAGGGAGATGCAGCCGAGTACATATATTTTATTGAATCCGGGCGCGTCTCTATCTCTATACAAAAATTCACTGTGCAAGAGGAAATATGCACCCTTGGCCCCGGAGAATACTTTGGGGAGATGGCCATCTTTAGTAAAGACAAGCGCTCCGCGTCAGTTACCTCCACTATGGACACGGTGGTGCTTAGTGTTAACAGGAATGCATTTCTGAACCTGATTAAAAATGATCGCGCTATCGCCGACAAGGTCAATTACATACTTAGCAAACGAAACGAAGAGCTGATCCTCAAGGAAAGTCTGATCGACAGTACTGGCATCAACAGCAAGAACCTGCATGTAAGCATAAAAGGTGATCCTTCATTACGAGAGTCAGCATTTGCAAGAGAAAGATACCAAAGCGTCGTCGACCAGGTGCTTCCTGAGCTGTGCGTTAGTCTGGAAGAATTATTACTCAATCGGTGTGTATATCAGATCTTTATCGGATTTAATAATGGAGAGATCCGCACTTCGTCTGTTTTAGATCCCTTCAGGGAAGAACTTCATCCTGTCAACAAATTGGTTGACAAAGCCTATATAGATCGTCATTTTCCCCTGATGCCTTATACAGAAAAGGCATGGATGGTAAAACGGATCTATAGCACTATTGCTGATGACTCTAATTTTGCTGCTCTGCCGGCTCATTTCAAGAAAATTTTCTGCGACTGTTATGACCATTGGGAGCCCATGCCAGCCAGTGTCATTAGCAGTACCATCTCACGGCTGACTTCGCTGAGAGATATCCCGGATTTCTATCTGCGCAACATTACCATCAGCATTGCCCGGGATGCCATTCGTATGCAATTTAACTGCGATGGAACCCATATTGTCAGCGCTGAAGACTACGAACGGTTTATCGAAGAAAATCTGGAGGATGCCTGTTCGTAGTGCTTGCCGGTGAGTTGGCCTGTAAAACCCGCAAAAGGGGCCTTATATGGGTCATTTATGCCACTAAATAAGGCTAGTCGAATAGTATCCCGGTATTATCTATGGTTCGCATAATGTATATTATGTTAAATATGATAGATATCTACTTTCTTAATTTTTCCGGGTGAATGCCAGGATTCGACCTCGACCCTGTTCTGCAAGCAACAACCGGCCATTTGCATCAAATGATATACCCTGAGGATTATGCAAACGACTGGCAATAGTGGTCATTCGGCTATTATGGTAATTTAACAGGCGACCTGAATTGGTCCTGTCCTCGGTTATCCATAGATCGTTGTTTATTGCACAATTCACAACTCCTGGCTTGTGCAGGCCTTCGAGTAGTACATTCTTTATACCGTTTGCGTATAGCAGAATTCGCCCGTTTTCCTTCTCTGCAATATATATACGACCCATCCTGTCTATACATACACCTTCGGCCGTATCTAAATCATCCAATAAAATTACCACATCACCATTTTTCTCTATCCTTACCAGTCTTCCCGGGTTACGATCTTCTACAACGAGAATGCTTCCATTTTGATCTACTGCTATACCTTCCGCTGAGAGTAGCCTGGCCAATATTCTGGATTGGTGATCCGATGGTGTAAATCGAATCAGTCTGCCATTTCCGACTTCCTCTGAAATAATAAGATCATCACCGTATATAATCATACCGTCAGGCTTATCAAGGCCATCAAGAACACGCTCTCGAACACCATGATGCAATCTGAGTAAATATCCCTGCCCTATGCTGTCTTCAAGCAGCGCGTAAATGCCCCCCTTTGTATCTGCTTCTACTGCTGAAATATTCGGAAGATCACGGGCAACAACAGTATATTGCCAGGGAGCCACAACGGAGACCGGCATGAAAAGATTGTATAGCGTTGCACCGATCACTAAAAGGACGATGGCCCCTAAACCAGGCATAAGTTTCCTGAATCGGAACAGGTGGCGATGTAAAAATGATGCTGCATTCATTTTTCTCGACCAATTTGAGTGAAGATTGCAAGTTCGCGCATTATGGAAACAATTCTGTCCTGTTTCTCAGCAAAGAACGTCGCCTCATCATCTACAGGCATGTCATCGTGCGTTGTCACCCTGTTATCAATAAATCCAGCCGATTTTAGTGGCAGTACTGCCTTGTAGGCGCTGCCGATATAACCGATATTGTTCCAGTCTGAAACCACTGTATATTTTCGTGTGTGATCTCCCAGCAGGTCATAGCCCAATGAATAATCAGCAGGCTGGTTCGTCACACCCAGGTACGGTAACAGTGTTGCAGGAATATCAATATGACTGGTCATTCGTGTAACAACACTTGCGCCCGTGCCCGGCACCCACAATACCAGAGGTACCTTGAGCTGTTCCTCAGTAAATTGTGACCCATGCCCCCAACGACCCTTTTCCATAAATTCCTCACCATGGTCACCAGTAATCAGAATAATGGTGTTTTCGGCAAGATTTTTCTTCTTGACATAATCAAGCACACGGCCAATCTGGCTGTCCAGGTGGTGGACTGAATTAATATACCGGTTTTTGATAAGAGGCATTTTCTCTTTATTTATAGATGTCGCATAATTAAAGTCATCAAGATAATCAGTGCGAATAATACTTTCGTCTGGAAAGTAGTAACGCGAATGGGGTGACTCAAAGAACATAAAGGTCATAAATGGCCGGCTGGGATCACGATTTTCAATGAAGTCGATAAGTTTACCGACATTCACCTGATCGCTCCCCCAGCCTGTTGCAGCAGGGGCCTCATGAAGATGGCTGCTTTCTATATTTGAAAATATTGTCTTATCAATCTCCGGATAGGTGAACACGGCGCTTGTGTACATTTCGTATTGGTAATTCTGTTGCTGGATTATATCCATGAGAACCGGGCTGCGCCGGGCCTCCAGGAATGAAAACCAGTACGATCCATGCAAGCCATAAAACATGGAAAACATACCCATGCGCGTCATGTTCGAACCACTGTAATGGTTAGTGAAACGGTGAGACTTTCCGGCAAAGGCCCAGGTGGCAGGCATTATCTCGGCAGTTAACATGTCTGCACGCAACGACTCGGCAACCAGCCAGATAATATTCAGTGGTGTATCTTTCGTCTTTACGTTGAGCGGCACTCGTGGGTAAGCAAGTTGTGAACCCTTAACCCGCATGTGCCCATACTGGCTACGCCTGGTATCTATGCCAAGCTTCTTTGCCCACGACCTGAATGTCATTGGCAGATAAAATGGAAATGCATTTGAAGCCGCAAGTACCGGGGTATGTCCCTGGATTGAACTTACCCCATAGGTCACTCGTTCACCGAGCGTGGCTAATATAAATATCGCCAATATATAGCGGTATATTATTTTATGATGCAGGTTATTGCAGGCAGCCCTCTTAACGTATAGCCGCAATAACACTAGTAACATCGCGGATTGGAAAACGAAAAAGCCGGCCACATACAAAGCATAAGTAAGCATTGAAGAACCACTTCCACCCATCGACTCAATACCACCGGGAGTCGTAAGCAGATTCCAGACAAAACCATTCAGGTGGAATCCGAATATACTGTAGATAGAGTGGTCGGCGTATAGCATGACCAGCGTCAGACTCGTTAGCAGCACCGCGATACCATAGATCATCTTACGCAGTAATGCCGGTCTGCCCGGCACCCATGAGTAAAGACGCACACCAAGCTTGCACAGAATCAGTGCTGGCAGCAAATAAATAAACCCATATGTCAGGAAAACCGTCGTAGTGAACAGCCCGCTACGCAGATCGAGAATATTTATTTTCTGCAGGTTAGCTGAGAGCACCACCAGCACAACGAAATACGTGGCGAAGAAATAGTGATTAATAAGTCTGGATAGTATTTGTGGACGCATCGGTCTTATCTGGCCAGGTGACCTTCACCCATGTGTCATTTTCTTAATTGATATGATCTTTTGATGCTTTTCCAGGCCCCAAGCAAACAGACAATGAAAAAAAACACCATAACGCTGCCGAACAACCCAACTATCCATCCCTTTATGGTCACCCCTGGTATAAGGACAGGGCCTACCACAACAGCAAGCAATCCCGCACCATAGGCGAGGCTCTCCCCTATTGAGCCACCAACATACTGTGTGTTATTTATATTACTATCTTCTGTTTTCATATCGCGCAGTTTGTGGTTATGTTCATCCATTAAGATATGGATGTTGAAGTCCATTCTGATAACAAAGGGGGTCGGGTGGGAAGGTGGGATATCCACACGACCCCCCGGGCAGAACGCTAGTGGCAACAACTAGTTATCGCAGGAAATTCCGCCTGAAAAACGAGAGGGTGCGATATCGGCTATGTTAGCCGCACACAAGTCAAGAAAATGCTAAGGTTTTGTGAATAATACGACAACAACAATGTGAACCCCCAAAATAATTATTAACTTTTTGAGGTTTATCAGTATCTCGATGAATAGTCATAGATGCCTGACTTTGAGGGGTTATTACCTGGCCGTCCAGCAGGACTATAATTCAATAAACTTGCCTATCTTTTCGAGCAGCCTGACCATATCCACTGGCTTGGTATCATAATCGTCACAACCCGCTTCTATGGCCTTTTCCTTGTCACCTGCCATGGCGTGTGCCGACAGCCCAATGACAGGAATATCCTGTGTGCTGGAACTCTGTTTGAGTAATCGTGTCGCCTGCCAGCCATCCATAATCGGCAGACTCATATCCATTATGATCAGATCGGGCGATTGCTCATTGGCCACC
Source organism: Gammaproteobacteria bacterium (assembly GCA_036986115.1). Taxonomy (GTDB): domain Bacteria; phylum Pseudomonadota; class Gammaproteobacteria; order BTQY01; family BTQY01; genus BTQY01. The sequence continues at coordinate 5,375 of BTQY01000055.1, forward strand.
CTGATGCCATCTTCTCCATCGACCGCGACAATGACGTCATAGCGACTTCTCTGCAATCTGCGGCAGAGCATATCGCGGTTCATTTCATTATCTTCAATCAGCAAAATCGTTGCCATATAGCACTCCGTTACCGCTGCCACATACTAAGGAAAATCTGATTTATTCGTCATAACGCGTCCGAATGACATCGAGGGAATTAATCATGGCTTCATAAACTTATGTGCCAGTCAGGTAGCCTATTGTACACGATTTAGTGTGCAGGAATATCAGGCAATCTGACATGCCTCATCAAAGCTGAGCCGTGGGCCGCGCGGGTGCAACTGGTCGCTGTCACCATAGCCAATAGCGCAGATAAAATTGGACTTGATGTCTCCATCCGGGAAGAACTCGGTATCCACTCTGGCATTATCAAAGCCCGACATTGGGCCACAATCAAGTCCCAGGCTGCGTGCGGCCATTATCAGGTAGGCCCCCTGCAGGCTGCTGTTTCGAAATGCGGTTTCATGGATCTTCTCCGCCTTGCCGGCATACCATGACCTGGCATCCGTGTGCGGGAACAATTTGGGCAATTGTTCGTGGAACTCCATGTCCATTCCGATGAGGGCGACCACCGGGGCAGTCATGGATTTTTTGACGTTGCCCTCATCAAGACACGGCTTCAATCGCTGTTTGGCCGCATCACTTTTGATAAAAACGATCCTGGCAGGACAGGCATTGGCAGCAGTTGGACCCATTTTCATCAGCGCATACATTGAATGAAGTTGTTCATCTGACACCTGCTTGTCCAGCCATACATTATGACTACGCGCCTTCATGAACAACATATCCAGTGCCCGCTTGTCTGCAATTTCTGATTCACCCATATATCACCTCTTCTGCAGTTGATTATTCACCCCGCTGTGATGGTTAATAACATGTTCACTGGCATCAATAAACCACTAAAAAGGTGTTCCTTTCTGATCCGTCCGGGTGACAAGATTTGCGTAAACGACATAACGCTGGTTGCCACCTGTCGTGATCGCGTCAAATGGATAACATGTGACCATCACCAGTGTTGCACGGTCGGTGTCATTAATGATCCTGTCTCTGTCCGCATTCAGGATTTCAGCGTGGGACACCCGGTACTCAAATGTGCCCTTTCTGGACGTCAGTGTAATTCTGTTGCCCGGTTCGATATCTTTAAGAAACGTAAAGTGAGTATCCCGGTGACCACTAATCATGATAGTACCCATATTACCGGGGGGCACGCTCCCTGCATGATAGCCAGGGCCAAATGCCAGCGTCCTGCCGCTATCCCCCTGTAGCACGATTTGCTCAATCCCAAGTTCCGGCACAAGCAACTTTGCCACCGGCCAGGTATCGGCCCATGGCCATGGTTTTGCTTCGGCATCGCCATCAAGCCCGCGTTGCCATGCCTTGTCCAGTAAGTACTGTGCCAGCTGGGCCTTTGCATAGATCCAGCCACCCTCGCCTGTTTGCCACACCCCGGTGCCTATCAACAAGAGTACAAGGAGGGTCCTGATGTTCAGTACCTTTGCCATTGATAGACCTTGATAAACATTAATGACAGGAGTAACAGCGCCAGGCCGATGAGCATCTTCTGTAATGCGGGCGTAGCGGTCTGCGGCATGCCAAATACATGTTTATAACTCCATCCTTGCGGCAGGTTGGTCTTCATCGCATGGCTGTAGACCGGCGCATCTTTTCGTACCGGTGTTACATCTACTGCTACCAGGCTGGTATATTTGCTGACCAGGTGGTGTTGCATGGCAATCTGTATTATCTGTTGACGAATAGTGTCATTACCAGATTCGCCGCGAGCCCCGACACCCTGCGCTATCAGGCTGTCGATCTTTCTTCTTGCCCAGAGTCTGGCGATACCGGGATGCTGTTCGCCACCGGATAATGCTATCCGGGAACGCCAGGGTGAGAGGTTCCCCAGTTTCCCACTGATCTCAAGACTGCCAGACAGCTGCCTGGTCTTCATAGCCACGATGACAGGCTCACCTTTATAAAGGTCCGGGATGGGATACGGATAAATTTCACTGGTTTGCCCGTTGCTAAATGAAAGACGTAAATTTGATAGCGCAGGATGCTCCAGCTTTTCCAGCAATGCCTGTATTTTGCGGAGGACTTCCGAGGTCTTGCCAATAAAGGTAAATGTGCCCCGCCCGGCCCTGGCGGCCTTTTTCATAAAATGACTGTTTGGCGCAGATCCTATTCCGACAGTAAATAAGCGACTGTCACCAATCATTGAGCTGATGGTCTTAAAGAGGGCCCTCTCGTTACCAACCGCACCATCGGTCAGGAAAACAACCTGTCTTAAATGCGTGCCTTCGGTATTTTTTGATAATGCCATTTTTAGTGCGCCTGACATCTCCGTGCCACCTTCCGCACGCAGCTTCGATACAAAACCCCTGGCCGTACGGATTCTGCTGTCAGTCACCTGTTGCGACGCGGGAAACAGGCTGCCATAGGTCTGATTGAACCAGATGATATTGAAGCGGTCTTGTCCGCTGAGTCCATCGAGGGCCAGTAACAGTGCCTGTTTTGCCTGGCGTATCGACTCACCATTCATTGATCCCGAAACATCGATGACGAAAATCATTTCCCGAGGCATCGCATGTTGCTGAATGTAGGCATCAGATGGAGGTAATACCATCAGCATCGCATAATCCTCTCCTTCGAGTCGCTGCCTGAACAGCGCTGCCTGTGGTTCACTCCCCTGGACTGGGCGCCACCTTAACTCGAAATCCCGATCCGCCGGGACGTTGCCTGCCGCTAATGAGACCTGGTAACTGCCATCATCATTATCGACGCGCTGAATTTTATGATAACTGGACTCGAGCGTGGTCAATGGAAAACCAGGATTTAATGACACGCTTATCCTGACGGGGTTAACCGGCGCTTCACCCGGGACCGCGACCGGTGGGGTGATCTGTGAGGCATCCGGGACCTGATCCGTATCCACAGACCAGCCACCAGTGGAAAAGCCCCGGACCTGTTGTTCTGATGAGACTGGCTGACCTGGAATGTAACGGGGACCGACGACCAGCGGGAAGCGCAGACGGAACTCACTGTTGACATAGGTCAATGTTTGCTGGTATTCAATTTCAACCGTGATGGCATCATTTGGGGCAATATTGGCTACCAATGTGGTAAATATGTTCGCCCGCTGCTGTTCCAGCAGTGAGGTTTGTTTACCCTGGCGTTTTGCCGTCTGATATATTTTTCTGGCCTTTTCTCTTTCGTGGATCTGACCTTCAATGATCCTGGAACCGATAATCAGGCGCATATGATCGACGGCGGCATTATCCGGCAACGGGAAGGTATATTTTCCTTCCGCCCATTCCTGACCTTCGTTGCGGAATTTTTGCACTACCTTGACCCGGGCTATCAACCCGGAAACATCCATGGTCACATCAGTATCGAGTACAGGCGCAGGTGAATAACTAGCGGAAGACGGGGTTTTGATCATCAATGTTCCCTGCGTTATCTCACCCTGCGATATTTCAGGGCCTTCATTGTTGCTCAAGGCAACAGCAGACCGGGCCCAGGGCAGCATACTGGTGACGATCATCAGCACAAATGTTGCAAGCATTGATTGTCGTATCATGAGCATGAGCGGTCCCCTGTGACCTTCCCCGATGGTTTGCGCCCCCGTTCCATCGTCGCTGGTTCCAGCCAGTGGTGACACTGGTAGTGAAAGGAGTACGGGACATATCCCTGCTGCAGCAGCTCAGGATGCGCATAGAGGTAATCATCCTGCAAGGGTATAAATAATTTCTTCATTGCATATATGCTCCAGATTAATTAGTGACAATCCGCCGATACCGATGGCCTGCAGTAATAACGACCTCATCCCTGACGATAAGATAGGCATCCAGAAAGTCGGCCAGTCTTTTCAGGGCCAGTCGGCCTGCATAAGCACGAAGCTCATGGCGTGATGTTTTGTCGAAATAGATGATCTCCGTTCCAGACTGAATTCTCTGTTTTCGTCCATAGGCAATCAGCCAATGAAGGATTAATGCAGGGATGCATCGTTGTTGCATTCTTTCCGAGGCGTGTTTACTGACCACGTAGCCACTAACCATATATCCGTTGGCTACAGGCCCGTAGAAACCATTACTTTCCGTATTAAAAATTACATTCCGGTATGACATAATGATGCTCCTTTCATCCCCCTGTTATGACTGGTTGCTGATCCAGCGCCGCCTTCCGTGGCGGTTTCGATTCTCGCTGTTGCAGCTCGAAGGCGGGTCCTGTCCGCGCCGGTTGGCACACTGTTGTGTACGTCGCTAATTTCAGCAGGATGGCCTGCAAACATCTTTGCCAGGGCCATGGAAAATGATGGAGAGATACTGGAGCATGTTGTGCAGGGCTAAACTAATGTGCCCAAATGGTTTACAGTAATAGCCCGGAGACACAACCGTAACCTTTTGATAAAGGGGAATATTTTGAAGCGCACTATTGCCATTGTCGAAGATGATGCCGATCAACGACAAAATTATGCCGATGCCCTGCTCCGCCGTGGCTATCAGGTTGATACCTATGCCGGCAGGCAGGAGGCGCTGAACGCCTTCAATAATGAACTGCCTGACCTTGCCATCCTCGATATCATGCTGGGTGATGAGGCCGATGGTGGTTTTGACCTTTGTCGTGAGATCCTGTCGAGAAGGCCCGGATTACCCATTATCTTTCTCACCAGCCGGGTGGATGATATCGATCGAATTTCCGGCTTGCGTCTTGGCGCATGGGATTACCAGTCCAAGCCAGTCTCCCTTGACTACCTGGCCGAGCGTGTCAGTTCGGTATTCCGCATACGTGATATGAAACAGGCTTCCTCCAGTCCGGAGGCGATCGAGAAGATCGCAGATCTGCAACTGGATCGGGAACGCATCAGCGCATCATGGCAGGATCAGGTTGTCAACCTGACCTATACCGAATTCAATATTCTTCAGGAGATGATTGACAAGATTGGCACGCGGGGATCCAGTTACGATGCCCTTGCCGATGCCACGCGTCAGGGCGTGGTACAAAACAATACGATTAATACACATATCCTGCATATTCGCCTGAAGTTCAAGGAAGTCGACGAGAGTTTCGACTGCATCAAAAGTGTCTACGGATTTGGTTATCACTGGACCTGTGTGTGAACAGGATTGTCTCACGTGGTATGGGCGTGCTACTCGGCCTGGTACTGATAACACTGCCATCACTGGGTTACTACTACACACAGGAAATGAAGGCCTTTCTTATTGCTGGCCAGGAGAATGCGCAACAGCTGGCCACCCAGGCGATCGCGACTGTACTTCATGACAGGCGCGATCTGTTTGACCCCGAAGGAGATATACCTGCCTCAATAGAAGACAAGGCCAGCTTCTATGCCTATCCACTGGATGATGAAATACAGGTGGACGGCTATCTGGGTGACTGGAAGGAGTTGCAGGAACGCGCCGCACACTATGGAAAAGAAAGCACCGTATCAAAACATGGCGATCAATTACCTGATGCCATTAATTTCAGTATGGTGCTTGGGACCAGGAACAATTATCTGTACGGAGCGATAAAGGTAAACGATAAAAACATCATATACAGACATCCTGGTTATCGGCGTCTTGATAACAGCGATCACATTCGGATCACCTATATTGATAATGATGGCATCACCCGATATCTCCTCATGACCACAGAGGGACCCGGTGTGCTCAGCACCTACAGCATGCAGGAAAACTGGAAATACCCACTGGATGGTTTGCCAGTTCGCAACATACAGGCACAATGGTATACACGGGAAGATGGATACAATGTCGAATTCAGGATCCCGATGGGGCTGCTTGGTGCCGATAAGCGTATCAGGATCAGCGTGGCCGATGTTACTGACGGCAATAGCCGTCAGGTGGAATCTGTCATCGCCAGCTTGCCCACAGGGCAATCCAGCGGTTTTAATAAACTTATTATACGCTCGCCAGAACTGGAACGGATCCTGTCCGGGCTGAAACGTTCGGAGGCAAGGATATGGGTTGTAGACCGTTATCGGCGAGTCCGTGCCGTGGTGGGTAACGAACAGATTGATCATGATCTTGTGCAAGCGAATAATGGCGCCAATAGTGGATCTGGCAGCGTTGAGTCACTCACTGACAGGTTGAGCGAAACCTTTGTGATGGATGCGCTGGCAGGCACTCCGGGGCTAAAGCGCATCAGTGTGAAAGCCACAGATGATGAAATCATCCTGACCGCTGCCCCTATCCTTTCAGAGAATAAAGTACTGGGCGCGGTTGTCCTTGAACAGAACACAAGGGATATTCTGGTACTACACAGACAAACATTTCAACGTATTGCCATGTGGTCGCTGGCCGTAGTGTTTTTTATCGTTACCGCGTTGCTGCTGTTTACCACCCGACTGGCCTGGCGGGTCGGGCGATTGAGCACTGAAACGAATTCAGCCATTGATCATGATGGCAGGATCCTTGCTAACACGATAAATGCCGAGAGCAGCAGCGCCGATGCTCTTGGCAGCCTGTCAAACAGTATCTCGGATATTTTGCAGCGACTTGAGAAATACACCGGGTTCCTTGAACGGATCCCCCGCACCCTGCGGCACGAAATAAATAACCCGCTGAATGTCATCAGCACTTCGCTGCAGAACCTCGTTGAGAATACACCGCAACTAAAAGGCAGTCGTTATATAGAAAGTGCGGAACGTGGCATTGCCAGGCTAAGTCATATCGTCGACAGCCTCACTGAGGCCGCGAGTCTGGAGGCCGCATTACGTAATGATGAAGTCAGTGAAGTTGATCTTGGTGAGCTCTTGTCCACATACACCGAGAGTTGCAAGCAGACGCATGCAAACACCCGCTTTGTGTTTGAGGGGGAACGCACAGGGGTACTGGTTAATGGCAGCGGTGTGCGAATAGAGCAACTATTAGACAAGCTCATTGAGAATGCGATCGATTTCAGCCGCGAGTCATCACCCGTCATCATTCGGCTGGAAACCGGAAAGGCCGCTGTAGAGGGTGCCGTGATCCGTGTCCTGAATGAGGGCCCTGAGTTACCGGAAAATATCCGTGGCAGTCTGTTTACCTCGATGTTCTCGGAGAGACACCGCGCTGATAACAGGCCCCACCTGGGGGTTGGCCTTTACGTGGCACGCACGATTGCAGATTTCCACGGCGCCCACATGACCG
>BTQY01000056.1:0-11731 GCA_036986115.1 Gammaproteobacteria bacterium
AAGATCAATGAAGACGTTGTTATACCACTATCAGGACTGGCACAGTACAGCGAAGAGATTGAACGCATCAACATTGAATTATCGACGGCCAATAAATTAAAAATGGTCGATGAGGTACTTGACTATATCAGGGGCGACATGTCTGAAGCTCGCCACGCCACAGGTTTTGATGATACGGATGAAAGCCATGTCATCATGGAGGCAAAAAAACAGGCCGCCATTTCCCAGTTACAGACAAGCCGCCAGCGCTGGCAAGTCATCATCTCGAATCTGGATGAACCTGCGCTCAGGCACAGGGATCTTGTTGACGAAGATATTCACGACTCCATAGGAAAAGATGAAACCCTGTTTCGTCTGCTGCAACGTCGTGTCATGCGGATCTCCTATCGTGATTCAATAGAGTCGCCGCTAAAAGACATTTTTGCTGGCCAGGATATACAGGCCGTGCGTGACAAACTGGACAAAATTCACCAGGACTGTCGCAGCAGCCGGCTGTTCATTGCCACCCATATGCATGCAGGCGATGGTAACGTACACACCAATATCCCGGTCAACTCGAATGATTACGACATGCTGCATGAGGCTGAACGCGTGGTAGATCGTATTATGGCACTGGCGATCTCACTGGGTGGTGTCATCTCTGGAGAACACGGTATTGGAATTACCAAGTTCCAGTACCTCGACGATAGGACAATTGATGAGTTCAGGGTATATAAAAATAAAGTGGATCCCAACGGACACTTTAACAAGGGTAAACTGCTATCCGGTGCTGATCTGCACAATGCCTATACCCCGTCACTAAGGCTGGTGGAACAGGAAGCATTGATTCTTGAAGCCAGTGAACTGGGTGATCTGAACAATGCCATCAAGGATTGCCTGCGCTGTGGAAAATGCAAACCCGTGTGTACAACGCATATCCCCCGGGCAAATCTGTTATATTCACCGCGCAACAAGATCCTCGCTACCGGCCTAATCCTTGAAGCATTTCTTTATGAGGAGCAAACCCGTCGTGGTATTTCGGTTCGTCATTTCGATGAAATGAATGACATCGCAGATCACTGCACCATTTGCCACAAATGCGAATCGCCCTGTCCGGTAAATATCGATTTTGGTGATATCTCGGTACGCATGCGTAGCATCCTCAAGGCACATGGAAAGAAACGCACTAACCTCGGGACCGCACTGTCGATGGCCTATCTTAACGCCACCGATCCAACTATGGTCAGAATACTCTATACCGGCTTAATCCGCTGGGGATATGCTGCCCAGTGTCTGGCATACAATTTCTTCAGGAAGTTTGTCCCGGTGAAATTACCCAAACGCCCGACAAGTACCGGCCAGAAGAAATCCGTCGCAGTACAACTGGTCCACATGCTCGACAAGCCACTGCCATCTAAACTGCCAAAGCGACCGATGCGTGCCATTCTGGATCTGGAAGACAGTAAAACCATAGCCATCCTGCGCGACCCGCAGAAAGTCAGTGAGAATATCGAGAGCGTATTTTATTTCCCCGGTTGCGGTTCCGAGAGGCTCTTCAGTGATATCAGTCTGGCAACACTGGCAATGTTATACGACAGTGGCGTGCAGACTGTCTTGCCGCCAGGATATCTTTGTTGTGGCTATCCACAAACCTCCACTGGCGATAACGCTAAAGGTACCAAGATTTCAACCGATAACCAGGTATTGTTCCACCGGGTAGCCAATACCCTGAATTACCTCGATATTAAAACAGTAATTGTTTCCTGTGGTACTTGCATGGATCAGCTGCTTCAGTATCAATTTGACAAAATCTTCCCCGGTTGCCGGCTACTGGATATTCATGAGTACCTGCTGGAGAAAGGTATTTCCGTGAAAAATGAGAGCGGAGATAAATATCTGTATCATGATCCCTGCCATACTCCCATGAAGACATATAATCCGGTAAAGGTGGCAAGTGAGTTACTGGGTGATGAAGTGTTATTGTCTGACCGTTGCTGTAGTGAAGCCGGGACCTTTGCCATCAACCGGCCAGACATCGCCACCCAGATCAGGCTCCGTAAACTGGAAGAATTGAAATCCGGTATACGTGAGTTGACGGGAGAAGAATTTGCAAAACATGGCAACGTGAAACTACTGACCAGTTGCCCGGCATGTCAGCAAGGCCTATCCCGGTACCGGGATGTGACCGGTCTGGAAACAGATTACATCGTTGTGGAAGTAGCACGGAAAACAATGGGCGAAAAATGGCAAGAGGATTTTATTAGAAAAGTCACCGATGATGGCATTGAACGTGTGCTGCTTTAATAGCAGATATCACCCATCCCGTCATTCCGGACTTGTTCCAGAATGATGATGTAAAGTTAATGGGACGGCAGTGAACAGATATATATTATGGCAACAGATTTTAGTAAAAAATCATTCCTGATAGTCGAAACGTTGTTCGATATGCGTAAAACTATCCGCGGTATGTTGCAGACATCCCTCGCCGAAGATATTGACGAGGCCAGAGATGGTGATGATGCACTAAACCGGATGAAATCCCGCCGCTACGACATCATTATCTGCGAGTACAACCTCGGTGACGGCAAGAATGGCCAGCAGGTGCTCGAAGAGGCAAAGCTTCTCAACCTGGTAAATCATCATACCATTTTCGTAATTATCACCACAGAAAGTTCCATAGAGACCGTCATTGGTGTTATCGAACATGTCCCGGATGATTACCTGGCCAAACCCTTTACCAAGGATACATTGCAGCAACGTTTAGGCCGGCTCATCAAAAAAAAGGCATTAATGAAAGATATCGATATTGCCATCAAGCGCAAGGAGTTTGATCAGGCAATCCAGCTATGTGATGCGCAAATTGAGGAGACACCGCCCAACAAACTCAACCTGATGCGCATCAAGACCGATATCTATCTGGATGAAAATGACTTTGAGAATGCCGAAATGACGGCCAGGGAGGCACTGGCCATCACGCCAGAACTTGCCTGGGCAGGAATGGCCATCGGCAAGGCGAAATTTCTTACTGGTGACCTGGTGTCGGCCAGGGAGATCTTCACTAATATTATTACCTACAACAGAATGTTTATGGGGGCCTACGACTGGTTATACAAGATAGAAATGGCCAATAACGATGAAAAGGCGGCCCAGGAAATCCTCATGAAGGCCGTCAGCGTCTCACCTAACTCCCTGATCCGTCAACGCGTACTCGGACAGCTGGCACTTAAGAATAATGATTTTGATACCGCGCAAACGGCCTTCTGGTCTGCAATCCGCCAGGGTAGTCATTCCTTATTTAAGGGCACCAATGAATACCTTGGCTTTGCAAAATCCCTGATGGAACGAGACAAACAGCCAGATGCACTGAAGGCGCTTGAGCGGGTCAGCCGCACCTTCAGTGACGATCCGGGGGCCAAATGCGACGCCTCCCTGATGAAGGCCGATGTCTACCATAAAATGGATTTACCGGACATGCGCCTGAGCTCGGTCAAGGAGGCGGACGGCTATGCCGGGGAAACCAATGCCAGGGATCAAAATCGTACCCACATTGCACTGGCGAAGGCCTGGCTGGAGCTGGGTGAAAAAGAGCGTGGCATGGAGATTGTCAGTTCCCTGATCAAAAACAATCATGATGATGATGACACCATTAGTGAGCTGGAAAACATCATGAAGGAAAACGGCATGGGAAGTGAGGTCGATTCCGTCATCAACTCTGTGCGTAAGAAACTGGTGGATCTTAATAACCAGGGGGTACGAATGGTCAAGGCGGGCAAATATGACGAGGCCATTGAGCTGTTCATCAAGGCCGTTGAAAACGCACCACGCAATAAAACTATCAACCTGAATGCAGCACAGGCCCTCATCATGGCAATGCAAAATGGTGACATCAATAACGATCAGCTTAGCCAGGCCAATAATTACCTGGAGGCCGTCCGCGAACTTGATATGAAAGACAAACGATTGCTGTCTCTGAATGGCCAGTTCCTGGAACTACGCAAGGAGGTTGCCCCGCCCGCTGAATCCGCCGATGCCTGAAACAGGCAGTACATAAATTCCATGCCTCCCCACCGTGACAGACAAATTTGATTGGACGTAAAGTCCCATCCCCCATACACTATGTACGGTTCCGGGAATAATCTGAAATAGCTGAATAATACTATCTATGGATACACTGACGCTGCGCCGACCTGACGACTGGCATCTGCATGTCCGTGACAACGATGCGCTGGCATCGGTAGTCCCGCATACCGCAACACAGTTTGCGCGGGCAATTATTATGCCCAACCTGAAACCTCCGGTCACGACCACAGAACAGGCGCTGGCCTATCGTGAACGGATACTTGCTTCAGTGCCGGAAGGTATGCCGTTCATACCCCTGATGACACTGTATCTGACCAACGAGACCTCTGCCGAGGAGATCCGCAAAGCACATCAAAGTGGCGCCATTACTGGCATTAAACTGTATCCCGCCGGGGCAACGACCCACTCTGATGCCGGGGTAACGGATATTACAAAAACCTTTGACACCCTGGCCGCTATGGAAGAAATCGGGCTTCCCCTGCTGGTGCATGGCGAAGTCACCGATCCGGATGTGGATGTCTTCGATCGTGAACAGGTCTTTATCGACAGGCAACTAATACCAGTGGTCACACAATTTCCAAAATTAAGGCTTGTGCTGGAACACCTGAGCACCCATCATGGTGTCGACTTTGTCAACCAGGGTGACGATAATATTGCCGGCACCATCACCGCACACCATTTACTGATGAATCGTAATGCCATGTTCAGCGGCGGCATCCGTACTCATCATTATTGTCTGCCGGTGTTAAAACGTGAGAGCCACCGCCAGGCCCTGATCGCAGCCGCCACCAGTGACAATGGGAAATTCTTTCTCGGCACTGACAGTGCGCCACATCCTAAAGGACTGAAGCAAAGTGCCTGTGGTTGTGCCGGGATCTATACGGCCCATGCCGCCATGGAACTGTATGCCGAGGCCTTTGAACAGGCCGGTTGCCTTGACAGGCTGGAAGGCTTTGCCAGCCTGCATGGCCCCGCTTTTTACGGGCTGCCTGTCAACGAAGACACGATTACGCTGAAAAAACAAACCTGGCAGGTCCCTGACAGTTACCCGATGGGTGATGATACAGTGGTGCCACTGCGTGCGGGGGAGAGTATTTCCTGGAAGTTGATAAAACCGATCCGCAAATGAACACGAAACATGTATCCGGCACGGTGAAAAAGAATTACCACGGGGAACACCGGGAAGACACGGGGAGATTAAAATTATATGCACTACAGAATATTTTCTCTGTGACCTCCGTGTCCTCTGTGGTGAAAGGTTTTGCTCCGTAAAGAAAGATATCAATGTAGGTTTCAGGGGTATACTTTGTAACCGCCAAGGCACTAGGAACGCCAAGTTTATTAATTCAATTATGTTCTGGAAATCTAAGTTTATAAATTCTTGGCGTCCTTGGCGTCTTGGCGGTTAAATAAAAAATCTACTCTCCCCACGTTGGATTATAGGGCGTCGAGATATCATACAAACGCACACTTGAATCTTCGCTGGCGCTGGCCACGTATTTACCATCTGGACTGATACGAATGCTGTAGCCGCACAGATTGTGCGCCCGTAAACGACGCTCCATCTTCTGCTTCTTAATATCACGCAAACGGATATTCGCATCGGTATGCCTGCCAAGCGTCACCAGCTTCGATCCATCCGGGGTGTAATCAAGAGAAATAATCGCCCCAATATGTTCGGTCTCTTTAACCGTCAATTTGCCATCTGACAGGTCCCAGAAGTACAGCTCAAACCAGGTGCCGGCTGCCAGTTGTTTACCATCAGGTGAGAAATGCAGTTCCTGGGCATTCTTGTCGCGGGTAGGTAAATCTTTAATATATTTCAGGTTGGTGTCCAGAATAAATACCTTACTGGTATCAGTGGCTGCGGCAACCAGTGTCTGTTCTGGATTAACGGCAATGGAATTAATTCGGCCCTTGCTGGAATATGTCTTAAGCAGTTTTAATTCCGGTAATGACCAGCTTCTTACCTTGCCGTCAGTATGACCCGTCAGCAATACACCGGCACGGGGTATGATGGTCATTGCCGTGACCGGTTTGGTCTTTTTCTGCAGCAATACCCGTTGTTTGTTAACGTCCCAGATAATAATCAAGCCATCTTCGGCACCGGTCACCAGCTGAGCTTCATTCAACCACACCATCCCGAGCAACATACCATCATGCTTTTCCAGTGAGGCAAGGCGCTTTCCTTCCGGCACAGACCAGATATACACCTCGCCACGATATCCGCCAGTGGCCATGCGCTTACCGGCAGGATCAAACTCAACCCGGGTCGCCCCAAGATCGTGTATCTCCTCCAGGCGCAGTATCGGCGCCTGGGTCGGCACCAGATTGATAGAGGCACAACCTGACAACAGTGCCAGTACCAGGGGCATGGCCAATAGCAAAATAAAATATCGGAATATCTTCATATTGCATATAATGACTAACTCGAAGCGATCTGACAAGACCTGGCGACAATACCATGTATAGCAATGATCAACGACTGGGGGCACTGCTAATGACCCTGTCTGCCCTGATGTTTGCCATCATGGGGCTATTTATCAAAATGGCCGCCGAAGACCTTGGAAACGAGATGGTGGTGTTTTACCGTAATCTGTTTGGTTTGATTTACCTGTTGCCCTGGTTACTTCGTGGCGGTCTCGGTCATCTTCGCAGCAAACGCCTTGGTCTTCATGTTACACGTTCGCTGCTTGGTCTTGCTGCAATGTATTGTTTCTTTTACGCCATTGCCAACATGCAGTTATCCGGTGCCGTGTTATTGAACTTTTCCGCGCCGCTGTTTGTGCCGGTGATTGCATTGCTCTGGTTAGGCGAATCCGTGCCAACCCCGGTGCGCTGGGCACTGTTGATCGGTTATATCGGTATCATCATGATCCTGAAACCTGACGCCAGTATGTTCGACTCGGTTGCCGGCATTGGTGTGGCTTCAGGGATCTTTGCCGCACTGGCGATGACATCCATCCGCCGGATGTCCGATACCGAACCAACCACGCGCATCGTATTTTATTACAGTGTCATCAGTACGCTGGTCTCTGCCATACCGCTCAGCTGGGCCTGGCAATCCACCTCGGCAGACAACCTGCTCTATATGCTCATCGCCGGTATCGCGGCAACCAGTGGCCAGTTGCTGATGACCCGTGCCTATGCCCATGCCCCTGCCGCTCGTGTCGGCCCGTTCATGTATTTGACCGTGGTATTTGCCGCCATCTTCGGCTGGCTGATATGGACGGAAGTCCCGGATCTGCTGTCATTTATCGGTGCCGCCCTGGTCGTTATTGCGGGCGTCCTGTCTGTCAGACTGGTCAGGCCTGCCAGGAATACCACTACGGCCAGTCAAACCGATCCCGGTAAATCCGCCTGAATTCTGCAATTCTGTCTCCACAAATGATGCTTGATTGCGCCACGGTCATTTCCGTATAAACACAAACCAATAAACATTGATCTGCATCAGCATATTAGTTATAAAAAGACCATAACAACAAGGAAATGTGTCCAAATACACCACGGGAGGGTAGCCATGCTTAAACATTTCGATAGCCTCATCAAAAGAGATCCAAACCTTATCTTTCGTTTCGATCAAAAGGCCGGTGTCGTCAGGGCCTTACGCGGTAAACTGGCATCAAGCAAATCGAAGAATAAAACGAATTTCTGCCTGAAGTTTTTAAAGACCAATGCAAAGCTGCTCGGCAAGATCAACAGCCGTTCCCTCGAACTGGTACACAACAGGCAGGACAAGACCGGCGGCCAGGATCTCGTCTTTGTCCAGCACCATGGCAAGGTCCCCGTCATTAATGGCCGGATTCGTTTTCATTTCGATACGCAAGGTATCCTGACGACTGTCAGCAATTCGCTCTCCAACGACCTGGGGAAGGTCCCCAGAAAAGCGAAAATCAGCTGCGACAGTGCCATCAAACGAGCCATTAAATGCACCGGTGGCTATGGGAAACTGGACTCAAACCCGGAGCTCGTCGTATACCGTTTTAATGATAAACCGCTTTTATGCTGGAAGTTGACCATTCGGGAAACTCGTCATGGAAAACGCATCAAACCTGCTCTTTGGGTCGTCTACCTGAACGCCAGCACGGGTCGGGAATTATTCCATTATAATGACCTGCAAACCGGTAATGGTGATGGCGTGTACTCAGGCAGTGGTGCCGTTGTCTCGTCCCCCTCTGCCGCAACCAATATCCTGTACGATACCACCCGGGTCGCGGGTGGTGGGCCAGATATCACCACTTATGACTGTGCTGCAACCAACTGTGCCGGCGCATTGGCCTCCAGTGATGCCGATGATAACTGGAACGACACCAGCACCACACCACGTTCGGCTAATCAGGGCGCTGAAGTCGACCTGCATCGCTATGCAGGTGAGGTCATTGACTATTTTGATATGGAACATGGCCACAATAGTTTTGACAATGCCGGCGGCAGCGTGCTTGCACATGCCCACTATAACCTGGAATATAATTCTGGTTTCTGGGACACCGGTTTACAACGCATGTATTTCGGCGACGGCAATAATGATCCGGCTACCACGGATGGCTTTGATTACACTACCAGTAAAGACTATGTCGCCCATGAGCTGACCCATGGCTATATCCAGAATACCTGTGCGCTGGAATACCATGATGAACCTGGCGCATTGAATGAAGCCCTGGCAGACAGTTTTGCAGCACTGATCACCAACAACTGGCTGATCTTTGAAGAACCCTGGATCCAGCCCACGGCCCCTGCCGCGCGTAATATGATGGATCCCACCAATGGCGGGCTATGGAATGTAGCCACTCCGGAAGTGTTCCTCCTCGGCCATCAACCACATCATTATGACGATCGATATATTTCTGGCGTCCCGCCATCACCCGCAACCGATCAAAATGGTGTGCATATAAATAGTGGCATCATCAATCACCTGGTTTATTTGCTCACTGTCGGCGGCACCCACAGTTCCAGTGGCGTCACGGTCACCGGTCTCGGCATCACCATTGTAGGGCAACTTTTATACCGCAGTATGGCCATTAATCTGCTCGGCAATCCACTCGCCGAGTTCATCGATTTTCGTGAACAAATGCTGGCCGCCTGCGGCGAACTGTTTCCAGGTGATCTCAATGTCCTTAGCCAAACCAAGAACGCCTTTAATGCCGTGGGTATCGGCCCGGATAACTATGTGCGTGACAACCTCGCCGACACGGGTGAAGAACCCTATGGTGGCGCTTATCTATGGGCCAGCCCGGACATCATCAACCGCACTTCTCTGTCGGCGAACCCGGCGGTGGAGTTTGCCGATATGACCCTGGACAATCTTTGGGAAAACGTCGAGTTCGGCCAGGACAATTATATCTACGTGCGTTTGCAAAACCGTGGCAATATGAATGGTGATGCCACTATTAACGTCTACTTTTCAGCGGCGACCAGCTTTGGTGACCCTGCCTCATGGATTTACATTGATACCCTGCCCGAGTCTGGCATCGTCCCCGGCACGACAAGGATTGCTGGTCCGATCACCTTCCCTTCCGCACTGATCCCGTCACCGGGACACTACTGTATGATCGCCGTAATATCTGATGTCCTGGATCCGGCGCCGGATCATACCTTGATCGCTTCACTGACGGATTACCTCGACTACGTTCGTAACAGTAACAATATCGCCTATCGCAATATGGACGTGGTGGATGATGTCATGGGAATGGGCGGTGTTGGCAGCTTTGAAGTAAAAGGTCTGCGCGGACAGCGTGATCGCTTTGACCTGCAAATAGATACCCGGCAACTTATACCGGGGTTGCGCCTGTTGGTCAGAGGTCCTGCAAAAATTCTAAATGCTGCGAACCCGCACGGCTTGAAGCTCGTTAAGCGGACCCGCAAAGAAAATATCTATGAAGTCATTCATGGTAAAAAGGCACGGCACCTGGAACGCTTCCTGCAACCGCGTGCTGCACGCAGGGATCGCCTGCCCGGGTTTTACAACCTGCTTATCGATCGTAAATTCAAGCTCCATATACATTATGAATTTGCCAATGAGCGCGTCAGAAAATCCCTGAAAAAATACCAGCGAAGCTTCGAATTCCGCCTGCAGCAGCAATGGCAGGGTGAAAATGTCGGTGCTGTCGGCCTGAGATTTAACCTTAAAAAGCGCAAAATCCGCTGAGCCACCGCCCTTAACGGGTAAATGACTGGCACTAACATCGTATAGTGTAAATAAGTCACATTACCTGGCTGGAGTTTTTCACAGCAAATTACGGATAATTCTACTAAATTTATAGATATAGCAAGGTTTTCCGTGGGTAATTTATTATCAGTAACACTAATATCTACTATTAATGGTTATTATGGGTTTGTAGGGCGTTTCCCATTGATTATATTAATTTTAAGAGGATAATATATTAGTGAATACGGGGGTATTTAAGGGGTGAGATATGTTTAATTTATTCAACTGCTTCAGAAAAGTTCTGACAGTAATCTTGGTTGCCACGATGCTGGCATTGCCGCAAATTAGCCCGGCTAAAGCCGGCAAGGTACAGGTTGGTATCGGTGCAATCGTGGTGGATACCAAGATCGTCGGTCGCAAACATTTCGGCACAAACGATCCCGTCTATCTGAAAGATGTCATCATCACTGATAAGAATGGCACAATCACCCTGATCCTGAAGGACAACAGCAGTTTCGAATTAGGCCCCAGGGGCCATGCCATCATTGAGGCCTTCCGTCTGGGCACGAATGGTAAACCCGGTAAATCCATCATTCGCGTACTGAAAGGTGAATTTAAATTTACCGCGGGCAACATCCAGGAAGAAGGTGGCCAGCAATTTGTCGTTACCGGGAAGGACAAGCCCACAAAAATTGCCAGTAACCCAGACGAGGACCAGGACAACACTGACGATGTGCAGGAACCATTTGGTACAGGCAACGACCAGGGCGAGCATACCCCTGTTGCCCTGGCAGAAGGCGAAGAAGCAGGAGGAGAAACAAGTTCCTTTACTAATGGTGATAACCCTACCGATCCACTGGCTGGAGCGTCTCAGGCATCAGCCCCCAGTGGTGACCAGGTCGCCGCCCCATCAGATGCCTCTGGTGGTGAATCCCCTCCACCAGCAGGAACTCCTTCAGCAGCGGCACCAGTAGCCGATGCTCCCCCGGCAGCAGATGCTCCTCCAGTAGCCGATGCTCCCCCGGCAGCCGATGCTCCCCCGGCAGCCGATGCTCCTCCGGCAGCAGAAGCACCCAGTGGTGACCAGCAGGTCGCATCAGCACCCGGCGCTGCAGAGGGGAATGGAGCCAATGGTAACGGAGGCACAGGCACCTTCGGTAGCAGTAGTGACTCTGGTAGTGACTCTGGCAGCGGCAGTGACTCTGGTAGCAGTAGCGACTCTGGCAGCAGTGACTCTGGTAGCAGTGATTCTGGTAGCAGTGATTCTGGTAGCAGTGATTCTGGTAGTAGTGACTCTGGCAGCAGTGACTCTGGCAGCAGTAGTTCAGCCAATAGCTCTGATTCATCCGGTAGTACTAGTTCATCCGGGGGAAGCGCTTCCGCCGATGATGCACCCCCCGCAAGATTTGAACCTATCCAGATCGCTGGCGGTGAATCAGGTGGTAGTGGTACTAACCCTCACGGGCAGGAAGACCCCAACGGCGGTGGTGGCATCATCCCTGTCGGTGGCATCATCCCTGTCGGTGG
>BTQY01000057.1:0-11663 GCA_036986115.1 Gammaproteobacteria bacterium
AACGCACGGCTTTTTCTGTGTACGGATTTTGGTGTCCAGTCATTCTTGCGCAGTTCATCCAGCATTGCACCACGAATACGGATCCCGGCATAGGTCTCAAAACTTGCCCCCTGCATGGCATTATAATTCTTTGCCGATTCCAGCAGACCGACCATGCCTGCCTGATAGAGATCCTCAACATTGACATGCGAAGGCAAACGCGCCTTGAGATGGTGCGCAATACGCTTCACCAGAGAAGCATGGTTTAGCACCAGTTCTTCCGGGGTCTCTGATAGCGCAGGAAATATTTTGTCGTCGCTTTTTTGAGTGGTCATACAAAGGGGTGTCCCAACCCGACGGCATTACAATGATGCCGAATACGAGGATTAGGTGGGGGTCGGCACGGGGATATGAACCTTTAGAATAAAACAGTACATAAGAGTATGTTTTCAAATATTTTTCCTGATAGTAAACATACTTAAGTCAGGGCATAATAGGGATGCCATGAAACACCGGGATGTCAATTTATCGACTGTATTGATATGGACATTGCTTGCGCTTGTTTTTACTCAATTATCTGCATGCACCAGCAATCCATCCGCGACTCAGGGCACAAATGAAACCTCATCTTCACTGAAGTATTTGGCCAAAACAGATATCGACACCGTCAGTGACCAGTTTGTCGCGACCAATCTGGCCTATCTCCGCACCCTGACAGAAAAACTCTATCGCCGGAACCCCGGTCACTGCACAAATACCGGCAGGAGTATTGAACAATGTATCAGCCGGCTGTTTGACAGCAAACATCAATGGGATTTTGAAGAACTGGATGGGCGCAAAAATACTGACGCCCTGATGCTTGCATTTGATGAGAATTATCACGGCGACAGGGTCATGGCATTCATCATCGGACTCAGCAGCATGATCATAGCCAGTTACAATAACAAGACCGAGTTCTTTATCCTCGATGAACTGGACCCGCAAAAACTCTATAACAGTGCAAGAAACATTGAAATCGCGGTATGGAAACTGAGCAACAACAGGGACAAAAGTAAGCACTTGTTCCTGTTGAGCAACTCGGGAACGGGCGAGGTGCGCAACCTGAGTTATGAACGCCTGTTCGGCAAGCTCATCGCCACCCAGGACCTGATTGCCAAAATTATTTCACAGAGTACCAACCGAAGAATAAAAAATATAATTCAATCCGTTGCCACCGCGGTGTTTATACCTATTTAACAGGTGACGTCAGGTCATCGATGTCTGCTTGTGAGCGACTACTTTTTCCGACGACTTTACCAGTTAGAATTGCCGGATACACCCTGCGGGCTTTATCCAGCACGACTTCGCGAATGGATTAAAAAGCGGTTTTTAATGGCTGTCCAATGTCAGCAACATAGTGGCGTCAGACTTAAGCGACTTGTTGTGTGATTTAATGAGCAAGTTTCGCACTTGCAATACGGTTTAAACTTACACCAGATTCTGCCGCTTCTATAGCAAGATGGCGATGAACCTCTGCAGGTACACGAACCATAAATTTCCCGCTATATTTTCGTGATGATATAGGGACAGGTAATTCTTCTTTATTTTTTTCCATATCCGTAACACAATCTTTAACTACACCACGAATGCCTTCTAATGCTTTTTCAGGACTAGATGTAAGCCAACTAAGGCTTGGGAATTCGGCACACAGCCCTACAAACTCTTCATCTTCATCAGACCACAATACGCGGTACGTATATTTATCACTTTCAAGAACCATGACTCACCTCAAATTTTTCAATGGCAAGTAATACTTGCCGGACTTGATAGGGCTTAGCTTTACCTTTGTGATTTTGAATATTTACCCGTGGATCTCCAGGCCAGGGCGTTTTATAAACGCAATGACTGCTACCACTCTGCCGGGGCTTACCGAAGTAATGTAAACATACCTTTTGAAGGTCATTAAAGCGCACCCCTTTAGGATTTGCTTTCATTTCCTTCAATATTTTAGCCAGGCCACTCATTTAGTATGATATCATTAGTGATACTACTGTCAAGTGGTCTTATTTACACACAACAGTGTACTTGGCGGAATCTACCTATATTCAGCGTAGCAAAATTTAATTACAGTATGAAATCTATGTAAATACAATAACTTACCTGGTTCTGGTTATCGATATCAGGATAGTAAATACGGAAACTGATAAATTATTGTTCGCAGTCTTTAATGAAGTCCAACTGACTAATTTGGGTCGCGGTCATTGGGCTCCAATGACGGCTAGTTTGGCTGCTTGCCCATGACCAGTGGGTTGGTCCTTACGCGGGCATATTCGTCCATGGAACCATCATACAATTTGACATTTTCATAACCAAGGCTGCGCAAGGTCAAATAGGCCTGCGCGGCGCGATGGCCCGATTTGCAATAGACGATCACGGGCTGCTTTTTGTCCTTTACGCCCAGTCGTGCCAACGACTGATTGATCTTGTCCTCTTCAACCAGAATAAAGCCTTTTTCAAAGGCGACATTATCCATCCAGGGCCACCACAGTGCGCCAGGGACATGGCCGGTTCGGGGCATTCTGGGGTTCCCCACATACTCCATATCGGTACGGACATCCAGTAACGTGACCTGTTTGTCGTTTGATGCCTTGACGACATCGAGCATCATGGCCTCGTTGTTGCGGCCTGCTGTGAATTTTTTGTGTGTGACCGGTTTTCTGACCGTAGGCTTATTGGTGACCTTGCGATATTCCAGGATCCATGTCACCAGACCACCCTGTACGACAGAGACCTTCTTGTGCCCAATACGTTCCATCTCCCAGAATAATCGTCCTGCATTCAGGCCACCCATGTCATCATAAATGACCACGTAACTGTCTGCCGATATCCCGGCTCCACCAAGTACCCTGGCCAGCTCATCATTACTCAGTCTCACAGACACCCTGTCTCTTCTTCGCTTGACGATCTCTCCATAGTCCAGACGAATAGCACCAGGAATATGAAACCGGTTGTATTGCATACCGCCCATAGTCATGTCCACGATGATCACATCCTTGTCATTTATGTGCTTCGCCAACCAGTCCGTGCTGACAAATACCGGGGTGCTGCCAGCCATTACCCCGGTAGACATAAACAATAGTGCTGACATCGTCAGGATTGCGAGTAATTTCTGCAAGTAACTATTCATCATGGCCACTCTCTCACTGGTCAAATAATCGTTGTTATTCAGATACTGTGTAACCGGTTTAGTTCCGTTTAGTTCCCGAAACACTTTGATACATTATCAGCTTCAGGCACAATAGTATATGTGGAACCAGGGACAGCATCCAAGCACACGCTCGCACCAAGGCGGGAAATTTTCGCATGGTGTATGTATGACTTTGCCAATTCCGGATATACCACAGTAGTATTGACTGCTATTTACAACGTTTATTTTATCTCGATCATTGTCGGTGCTGATTCTGATGGTAGTACCGGTGGAGCGACTTTCTTGTGGACCCTGGCCATCGCCCTGGCAAACCTCCTGGTCATTTTCTCTGCACCGCTGCTGGGTGCCATAGCCGATCACTACGCCCGAAAAAAACGTTTTCTGATCGTCACCACATTTGGCTGTGTATTGTTTACCGGACTGCTGGCGTTGCCGGGACCAGGCGAAATCTGGCTGGCCTTTTCCCTGGTGGTGCTTTCCAATCTGATGTTCTCCAGTGGAGAGAATATCATCGCCGCGTTCCTGCCGGAAATAGCCCCAAAACAGGACATGGGTAGAATATCCGGCTACGGCTGGTCTATAGGTTACTTTGGCGGATTACTGGTGCTGCTGTTAAGCCTTGCTTATATCACCTGGGCAGGTGAACAGGGCCTGACAGCACAACACTATGTCCCGGTGACCATGATCATGGTTGCTGTTGTCTTTGCTGCAGCCGCAATGCCTACCATGATATGGCTAAAAGAACGCAGCAGATCCCAGACTGGACCTGAACAGGCTCATTACCTGCGCACCGCCCTGCACCGCCTGAGTGGGACCATAAAACATTTACCAAAGTTGCGTGACCTCTACTGGTTTATGCTGTCATTGACAGTATACTCCAGCGGTATTTATACGGTGGTGGTACTCGCCGCCGTCTATGCCAGCGAGGTAATGGGGTTTGATGAGAAACAGACGATCATGTTACTGATCGTAGTGAATCTGACCGCCGCCATCGGGGCATTCTTTTTTGGCTACGTGCAGGACAGGCTGGGCTCGATCCCTACCCTGGTGATCACACTGCTGCTCTGGTGTGCTGCCATTTTACTGGTATACCTGAGTACCTCGACAGTTTTATTCTGGGTGGCAGCCAACCTGATAGGCATAGCTATGGGTTCCTGTCAGTCTGCCGGCCGTGCCATGATAGGGCAACTGGCGCCAGCGGGTCGTTCTGCTGAATTCTTTGGATTGTGGGGCCTCGCGGTAAAACTCGCTGCCATCATCGGTCCGCTCAGTTATGGACTGATCGCTTACCTGACCTCGGGCAACCACCGCATTGCCATTGCCTCGACACTGGTCTTCTTTATCGGTGGTCTGCTGATCCTGTTAATGGTGAATGAGAAACGTGGCCGGCAGGCGGCACTGGAGTGCTATTAGATAACGCTTTACCACGGGGGACACGGGGCTAAAAACAGGGCACACAGGGAACTGAGCTTTAACGTGATGAATGTATAGATATGAACCAACCATAATACCTATGCCACATTAGAGATATCTCTGCTTAGTATCCTGAATTCTTTATATTGTTGCTTTTATTCTCCCCGTGCCTTCCCTGTGTCCCCCGTGGTAATTCTTTTTGCTTAGTTTACAATTCTGCCAATACCAGACCGGCCAGCATGTCGACATGCTCAGGGGTATCATTCAGACAGGGTATATAATGATACTCCTTGCCACCGGCCTTGAGGAAAAGATCCCGGTTATGCATGGCCATCTCTTCCAGTGTCTCAAGACAATCGGCAGCAAACCCGGGGCATACCACGTCGACACTGTTAATGCCTGATGCGCCCAGCTCCTGCAAGGTCTCGTCCGTATAGGGCTGCAACCACTCGGCCTTGCCGAACCTCGACTGAAAACACACCTGTGCCTGCCCGTCATCAAGCCCCAGTCTTGCAAATAACTGTTTCGCCGTATGCATACACTGATCCAGGTAGGGATCTCCCTTTGAAATATTTCGCACCGGCAAACCGTGAAATGACAACAACAGTTTCTCGGCACGTGTGCCGGACTGCCAGTACTGTCGAATACTGCTGGCGAGTGCCCCGATATAATCGGCATTATCAAAATAATGTTCTATCGTGATTATCTCGGGGGAGTCTTCCCAGTCAGCCAGTGCGTGTTCTACAGCATCGCTCACACAGGCCGTTGAGGTATAGGAAAACTGCGGGTACAACGGTAATACAATAATTCGTTCGACGTTCTCTTCACGTAAATGATGCAATGCCGATGCTATGCTCGGCTGACCATAGGTCATGCCAGGGACCACCACCACCTCTTCCTGAAGACGACTGCAAAGGGTCCCTTGCATCGCATCGGCTATCCGTTGTGAATAAACGACCAGCGGTGCACCTTCATCCATCCATACTTTGGCATAGGCCTCAGCGGTCTTTTTTGGCCGGTTAGGCAGTACCTGCCAGTGGAGGATTGGCCACCAGATAAGTCGGGGGATCGCCACCACGCGTGGGTCCCAGAGAAACTGAGCCAGATAAGCTCGTGTCGCCTCTGCTGTCGGTTCATCTGGCGAGCCCAGATTGGCCACCAGTACACCAATGCGTTTTTTTTCTTTAGTGCTCATGATGACACAAATTCGATTCCTGCCATGCTGATCCCGGTTGATATTTTCCCGGCTGACATTGTTAGGGCAACAAGATTACATTAGCAGATATAAAAGAAAAAGGCCGGTAAAAACCGGCCTCGTCCTTAATATTATAAAGCGACTTTATCTGCTAGCCATTCAGTCCACTAAAGATCTGATCGCGGATGTCTTCAACGCCACCAATACCATTGATCTTCACATAATCAGGGGCATTATCCTCGCCACTGCTGGCCCAGTCTGAGTAGAAGCTGATGAGTGGCTCTGTCTGCTCATGATAGACTTCCAGGCGCTTTTTAACGGTATCTTCCTGATCATCGTCACGTTGAATCAGGTCTTCACCAGTCTCATTGTCCTTGCCCTCCACTTTGGGCGGGTTGTAAATAATATGGTAGGTACGACCTGATTCCAGATGCACCCGTCGACCACTCATGCGCTTGATGATTTCTCCATCAGCGACATCAATTTCCACGACGTATTCCACATTGATGCCCATCTCTTTCATGGCTTCCGCCTGCGGGATGGTACGGGGGAACCCGTCCAGCAGGTAGCCATTTGCACAATCAGATTCCTGCAGTCGCTCCTTGACCAGGCCAAGGATAATCTCGTCAGACACCAGGCCACCGGCATCCATAATTTTCCTGGCCTCCAGGCCAAGCGGGGTGCCCGCCTTTACCGCGGCCCGTAACATGTCTCCGGTGGAGATCTGAGGGATGTTGTACCTGGCAGTGATATAACCTGCCTGTGTTCCTTTGCCGGCGCCAGGCCCGCCCAGTAAAATCAGTCGCATATCAACACTCCAAATTGCGCAGTCTATCGTCAAGAAAGGGAGCCGTATTATGCGTAAAAAGCCGGCATGTGACCAGTCCAAGCGGAATCAATGGGGGGATGCAAGCGACTTATGAGCGTAAGACGGGTAACAGACAGGCAAAAAGAAGGGCGGTATAAAACCGCCCTTAGGTAAAACGAAGGTTGAACAATTCCGAGGGGGGGGGAAGAACTGCTCAAGCCATCCGTTTATTCTGTGCGTTTAATCAGGCCGCCATTTGCTCCGCAATGGCGTTCCAGTCATCACAACCCTGCAGTAGTTGAGTCATGATGCTTTCCGCCTTCTCAAGGGGGATCCCCAGTCGCTGCAGTACATGCTCTGGTACCTCGCCACTATATTCATCACCAATGCCATGGCGCTTTAACAGATGATTCGCCACTATCAGCAGGTCCACATACTGTTGCTGAGGGCCATCATAATTCACGTTATGGTGTTCCCTGGCGGTCACTACCAGCTCTTCCGGCAGTTGCCATGCCTGCATTAACCAGGCACCAATCTGGCCATGGCCCATATCCAGAACTTCCTGGGCATGTCCCATACCAAGTACCCGGTGTTCCAGTTGGGTAATGGGGACCTTCGGGTTGGCAGCGGCCAGTTTATTCAACAGATAAAACTCGGGCTGAAACATATGCCCAAGTAACAGGAACCCGAAATTATGCAGCAAGCCGGCAAGATAGGCCATGCCGGGATCCACGCGATGTTTTTCAGGTAAGGCCTTTGCCAGGGCCTGGCTCAAGGTCGCACAATAGGTGGCGTGCCGCCAAAAGGCCTCCATTCCCAATGGTCCCTCGACAGGGTTGCGAAAAGACTTGCCAATGGCGAGACCCACCGCCAGCTTCATTACCATATCGAAGCCAAGCACTCTCGAAATAGCCTGCTGTATAGATTTGATCTTGCCACGATAACTGTACATCGGAGAGGATGCATAACGCATGACCTGTGCGGCGAGCGAAGGATCCATTTCAACAATGCTGGCCAGATCTCTGGCTGTGGCAGTGGATTTTTGTTGCAGTTTAAGAATACGTGTCGCCATTTCCGGCATCGGCGGTAATTCGTATACCTGCTCCACTCGACGCTTGATCTCCTGATGAGGTGTATATTGAATACGTGCCGCATCGCTCATCAGCACATCAATGGTATGGGCTATTTCGCCCGCATAGGCGCGATCCACAAACAACTGACTAAAGTCATCACCCGGCATACGCACCATGCTGGTCTGACAGCCTGGCTCAAAATATACCTTGTCCAGCATTAATATGCTCTTATCAATCACCACCGTGTCAAACCCATAGATTTCACCCAGGGGCGGGTAGCAGCCCTTTTCGCAATCATCAAACCGGTCTTTGAAGTTGGCCGGATTCGCCAGATCCAGGCAGTCTCGCCCCAGCAACTGGCGCAATGCCTTGAAATCCAGCACATGACTGACGGGCACGACCACCATGACCAGACCGTCCTCATCTTCGAGGATAATGGCCCGTGCCATCTTGCATGTAGGCACATTTGACGCCATCGCCGCCTGCTCCAGTGTGTCAGTACGAGAGTGGCCAATCACCTCGTATTGCAGCTTCTGTGCACACAAGTGGCGCTTGATTGAATGTGGAATTGGCATTGCTTTTACCCTCAGTTCAGTCTTTCTTTGTCCTGAACTAATTTTTAGCAAAAAAGTCACACTCAATTCGTGCATAGTTCACAAATTTGTGATCCCGCAAGGAAATATTCCTTACGGTTTATATCGGATATTCGCCTAAGTGATTGAAATAAATATCTATGTTATTGATAATATTAAGTTATTATTTCAGGCCAGAGACAATCCGGAGACAATAATGAATTGAGTTCCTTGCGCAGTGGCCCGGTGATGGGCTCGAGCTTTTTGCGCATGACACTGCCCATGGCATCGGTGCAGGCAAATACCGGCAATACCACCTGTTCATTGACCTGTCCCAGGACAGCCATGGCACGACATTCACTGGCCAGCTGGGGTACTGCCTGCACGATAGCCGCCAAATCATTTTCCTGGTGACAGTAAGCATCCGCCTGAGATATTAAATCCATCACCTCCCTGCTGAAAATATCTTCCGGACTTGCGACCCTGAAATACTGCCCGATGATGTCAAACAACGCCACCACGGCTTCCTGGCTGGCCGGTCGTTTAATGACCTGCTGCACGGTGTGAAGAAAGCTTTGCCCTGCGGAATCCAGCAATACGGACAACAGGGGTGCAACCGTATTGCCCGCCTCTGCCAGTTGCTGCAGTGTTTGCTGATAGCGAGCGTAATCATGCCTGGCTGGTTGCTGCTGCGGCAATGAATCCGGTGTCATATCAAGAAAGCCGATACGGAATACACTCTTGCTATTACCGCGCTCCCATATCTTCATACGCGTTGCATCATCGATCAGATCACCCTGAAGAAGCAGACGAACGGAACGAATAATATTCTCCGGTTCACTTTCGAAGGGTAAAAACTCGACCAGGAAATCTGCCAATATCATGCCCATGTCACCACTGACCACATCCGTGCTTTCCAGCATGCGGCGAGCGTTCTCGGCATCCTGCTGTATCCACCAAACGCGTCTGGCCAGCTCATTGGTGATACCAGGAGCACAGGCAACGGCAATAACGGCCTCCGGTTCACCCAGCATCAACATGTCCGCGAGACTCTCATCCCTGGCCTGGCCCATGCGGGTCCAGCGCTTCAGATAAACCGGGTAACCGCCAGGTGAACCCAGTACGTGGCCTGACAAAAATTCCCTGACCTGTTTCAAGTATTGACCGGCACGACAGTTTGGATTCAATGCTATCTTTGCCTCTTTATCCGGCGTCAGGGCAAACACCACCATATTGTTTTCATCAATACGGATAGCCTGGACAGGATTGGCAAGTAACACCTTCAGCCGCAGGGCATCTTCGCCGCTTAGAGACACAACTATTCCTTGTCACGATCATATTCAAGCTCGGACTGGCCGTTGAGATAAACCATTAGAATATTATTCATGAAGGGACTCACAGGGTGGTGTATTAAACAGGCGCCGGATTTTAGCACACAAACAACATCCATCCGCTGATGATCCAGGCGCGAGTAAAATCAATGGGTACAAAATCTGTTATCCACAAAGTCTGTGGATAAGTCTGTGGACAATGATTAATTTTATGTCATCTTTTGCAGGATTCGTCAACATTTTGTTCCAATGGTGAATAATTGTACACCTATCATTGTTATGTAAAACAGATAGTTATGCATGTTTTATAGCATATAATTGGCCTGTAACGGTTATTTGACGGGTTATTGACGCGATGCCCCACGCCTGTGCATAAGACATCCCTGATATGTGATTTGAGCGCAGAAATTCGATGATCAATCACTTAAAAATTTCATCAAGACGTTGCTGATCAGAACTAGAATAATTCTAGCCGTGAAACATGCCGGCCCCTGTTTCACAGCCCCGGGTCCTGACCCGTGACAACTAAATAATCGTGATGTATTTTCTTAGACGTTTTTCCACGTCCTGAATTTTTTCTCCGCGCTCGCCGATGATGGCCATGCTGCCGGTATTCATTGGCACCACGACCCCATTAAACCGCTTATCCTTGACGCGAAACCGCTTTGCAATCGTCTCTGACGGCATGATCAGGACTGTCACCGATCCCTTATCGCCCTTGAGCACGATGTGCCCACCAGGTTTGTCATGTATATCGCACTTGCTGGCGAACTTAACCAGACCTATGTCACCACTGATCGATGCATTCAACCCGCCGATCTTTTCCCGCACCTGGGCCAACGAGTAATTGCCATCTTCCTGCAGGTGACCCATTTCACCCTGGAGATGGGCCAGCACAAGTTGATCCATGGACTGCGGAGATTCAACCTGGTTCAGCTTCACTAACCCCAGGGTAACAGACACCGACAACACCACACTGGCGGCAATGGCAAACAGCATATTTCGCTGCTGGTGCCTGTTTTGCACATCGCCGGTACTCTGACGCAGCAATATTCGCGAGGCAAGCCCTTCAGGCACCTTGACGTCAACGGCCCCCTTCAGAGCCCCTTCAAATTGCTGCATATTCCTGGCGAATTGGGCGCAGGAATCGCAGCTAGCCATATGCGCCTGCATCCGGGGACCAGACTGATCGGGCCCTGTCGTCAGTTTCCGCCTGAATTCAAGACAATTTATGCTTTTAGATGTCACTGTTCACACCTCACACCTTCTCACTCAATTGTTCCAGATTATCGTCCTGCAATAATTTGCGCATGGCCTGTCGTGCCCTGAACAACCTTGTCATCACCGCCCCGGGGGTAATATCCATATGCTCAGCGATCTCCGTGCTGCTATACCCGCCGATGACCTGCATCAGCAACGGTTCTCTGTAATCTTCTGGCAACTGTGCCAATGCCTCCCGGAGTATTAACTGCTCACTGGCCGACACCCGTGGTTCACTCAGTTCCAGCGTATCAATCTCCATATCGTCAATGCGACTGTGCGTTTTCTCATGCCGATACTTGTTATGGTAGCGGGCGTTCTCCCGACGTAAGATAGTAATCAGCCAGCCTTTAGCTGCATTGAAGTCGTTCAAACTGCCAAGGGCCTTCCATGCCCGCGCAAATGTCTCCTGCACCAAATCCTCCGCCAAATCAGGTCTCTGGCATAACCAGTAGGCATAGCGATACAGGTCAGCGGAATATGCATTGACCAGCGCCTCAAATTGGGTTTGTCGTGTTGCCATATCCATATAGACACTCGTTATAGCCGGATCCTTACAGGTGACAGGAAATTTGTCCTGTTCCCGTAGCAATAGTTCCATTATCCGGATCCTGTTTCGATAAAATGGCCCTGGATTGGCCACTTCGTTAATTAAATTATATTCTTAGAAAATGCAGGAGAAAATGAGAAGTGAGCGAGTATACGCAAAAGGGCATGGCTGATGTTGCCATTATTGATCAGCAGGCAGCTGAAACCAGAAGTTCGAGCCAGAAGGTCTATTTTGAGAGACGCCTATTTTGCCACCATGCAACTCCACCAGCTGTTTACACAGCGACAGGCCAAGA
>BTQY01000058.1:0-11407 GCA_036986115.1 Gammaproteobacteria bacterium
CCAGAGACACTGCATTATCCTGCCTGCCTGCTGGATGACCATACCATGGAGGTTGAGATAAACCGGGAAAGTGATATCAACAGCCTGTTCAGGAATCTCAGTGAAAATGGCATTGTGGTGAGCAGCATGCGAAACAAGACAAATCGCCTGGAGCAGCTGTTTATGGGCCTGTTGCAAAGTAATGGTGACGGGCCGTGACGTTGAATGAGAAATATATCGGTCTGAAAACCATTGTCGTGAAGGAGGTATTACGTTTTACCCGAATCTGGGTGCAGACGGTCATCCCACCTGTGATCACCATAGGCCTGTATTTTATTATTTTTGGCAACCTGATCGGGCCACAAATCGGCGATATGCAGGGCCACAGTTACATGGATTTTATCGTTCCAGGATTGATCATGATGTCCGTGATTACCAATTCCTATGCCAATGTAGTGTCATCATTTTACAGCGCCAAGTTCCAGCATAATATCGAAGAGATGCTGGTATCACCATTGCCACATTACATCATACTGGTTGGCTATGTCATCGGTGGTGTAGCACGCGGGATAGTAGTTGGTATTGCGGTGACGCTGGTATCCATGTTGTTTACCACCCTGAATATCCATGATTTACCGGTATTGATAAGTATTGTGATCCTGACGGCAGTGCTGTTTTCACTCGCAGGTTTTGTCAACGGAGTATTTGCACAGAGTTTTGATGATATAACTATCATACCGACGTTCGTGCTGACACCACTGACCTACCTGGGGGGTGTATTTTACAGTATTTCGATGTTGCCGGATTTCTGGCAAAAGGTATCACTTGCCAATCCGATCCTGTACATGGTGAATGCGTTTCGTTTTGGATTTCTCGGGGTGAAAGACATTAGCCTGGGAGTATCCTATATGATAATTATTGTGTTTATTGTTTTTATGTATGTATTTTGTCTGCACCTGCTAAACAGGGGTTACGGAGTCCGCACCTGAGGTAATGTCTATGAAAATATTACACACCATGATTCGCGTTGGTGACCTGCAAAAATCAATTGCGTTCTACACCAATGTGCTGGGCATGAAACTGTTGCGACAGAAAGATTATCCTGATGGCCAGTTTACTCTGGCATTCGTCGGTTTTGGCGAAGAATCCGATCAGGCGGTGATTGAACTGACCCACAACTGGGATACTGACAATTATGATATGGGCACGGGTTTCGGCCATATCGCTATTGAAGTGGATGATGTTCGTCAGGCCACTGAGGCCATCCGCAACAATGGTGGCAAGATAATCCGCGATGCCGGTCCAATGAATGCGGGGACAACGATCATTGCCTTTGTGGAAGATCCGGATGGCTATCAGATTGAGCTGCTGGGAGCGAAGTAGACTTTTTGAAAAAAATAAATCCAGGCAGTTCTTAATGCTCGGTAAAGGTCGTCTGCGCCAGGTGGGTGACCATGTCAGGGTCCAGATCCATCCCCGCTTCGCAACCGGGATTCAGGGTGATCGCATAACCAATGCCCATCAGTTCGATAAGCTTGCCAAATCTCTCCAGTAGTCCACCTTCATATCCTGGATAATCTTCGAGAAAATTCCTGGCCCGTTCAGGGCTGGTAAATAATACCAGCACATTGGTCCCTTCCGAATCTTCCAGCGACAGGGGGATTGCCTTGCTGGATGTCTGGAAACCGCCGATACTGGAATCATCATCTTTTACCGGCATGAAGACCTGAGAATGCATCAGCTGGTGAAGAAAAACATCACCGTCCAGATTGCCTTCCTGAGCATCCAGAAGTTGTTGTTCCAGATCGTTTTTTGGTTCAAAGTTATCACTCATAGATGAAATGTATCTTAAATTGTCCGCTGAAGGAACATGAATATTCTATCCAGACAATTCTATTTCATCTCATGTGGTTGCCTGTATTTTGTGTAACTAGATGAAAATCAGGGGGAAACCTGTCATTGCCATTAATGAGGAGGAAAAGTGGAACAGCGTATTATTGAACTGGAGACCAAAGTGGCCTTTCTGGAAGATGTGGTGCAGCAACTCAACATGGTCGTTGCCGACCAGACCAGGGCGTATGCCGAACTGGTCGACACGGTGGCCGTGCTGAAGGAGCAGGTGCGAACGGCCACGGCATCGTTACTGAATGAGGCCGATGACAATTCACCACCACCTCACTACTAGTGGAGTAGCCTTGAATCTGCCTTAATAAAGCCGGCCGAATATGCCCGCAGATCCGGTATAACGAGCCGGGGACAGCGAATCAGGGATCCTGGGCCTTATACTTGTTGGTTATCGCAACCACCTGATTACCACTTTCAAGGTATTTGACTTCATCAAAACTCATCAGTCGCGCTATTGCAATACCACGTCCATGCGTATCATGTGCACGGTCAGTATCGATTTCCATGAAGGGTTCCCAGTCAAACCCATTGCCCATATCAGTGATACGGACCTGCAGTTTGCCGTCGATGGTTTTAATAATGACCTCGGCATATTTATATCTATGTTCCCGGGATTGTTGCAGTTCGTTGATGGCCTTTTCCCAGTTACCGCTCTCGATAAATCCGGATTTATCCTTGTAGTTGAGCCCCAGGTTGCCATGTTCAATGGCATTAATCATTAATTCAGACAATCCCAGGACGACTTTATCGGGGTCCGGAAAGGCGCCCGATATCAGGGACGCCAGGGAGCGGGCATCTTTCAGTGTTTTAAAGGTGAAGTAACCGGAATCCATCAGACGCATGGTCGATTTCGTTTGTTCGGCTTCATCACGCAATTCCTTTTGCTTGGTTATCTGCAGCAGTGCGGCCTTGACAATATTGCACAGTACGGTGGGATTAAAAGGCTTGGTTAAATAGTAGTATGCCCCTGCGTGTATACCCTCGGCTATTTGATCCTGGCTGGAGGCAGCGGTTTGCATGATAACAGGGATGTCTCGCAGTGTATGGGAAGCCTTGATCTTTTTCAGCACTTCAATGCCATCCATCTCAGGCATCATCCTGTCCAGCAGGATGGTGTCGAACTCGGGGTCCTTTTCCAGTAGCTCCCAGGCTGCGACGCCATTTTCTGCCGTGACGACAGCGTAGCCTTCGTCATCAAGGTGTTCCTCGATGATTTCCAGATTTAATGGCTCATCGTCGACAACCAGTATGCGATATTTTCCAGTCATGGCTTTTCTTTTGTTATGCGGCGTCTTCAAGTCTGGATGGAATCATGAGGCTGAATATGGCGCCGCCATTACTGCTGTTTTGTGCCCAGATCTCACCTTTATGGGCAGAGATTATATCCCTGCAAATGGCCAGGCCCAGTCCAGTACCACCGGCAGCAGATTTCGTGTTCGTACTCTGTACAAATACATCGAAGATGCTGCTGAGCTCATCTGCCGGTATCCCCGGTCCCCTGTCTTCAATGGAATAAACAATGGTCGATTGCGGGAGCCCGTTTTTATCCACCATGTTCTCTATAGTGTAAGAGATTTTTATATCACTGCCAGGGGGCGAAAACTTGATGGCATTTGACAGCAGGTTTCTGAGTACCTGACCAATGCGCTGCTTGTCAAACATAGCGATGGTAGAGAATGCTGGTTTGTCATGGCTCAGGCTTATATTATGCTCCTTCAGCAGGGCACTGAATTCATCCCCTATTTCCAGCATTGAATCATACAAGTTGTGTGTCTGGATATGATATTCCATCTTGCCTGCCTCGAGTTTGGACAGGTCCAGCAGGTCATTAACCAGGGTTAGTAGTCTTGAACCACTTAGCTCAATGCGCTGGAAGTACCTCAGTAACTTTTCTCTGCTGGCGGTCTCAATCTTCTTTGCTCCAAGGTTCGAGAAGCTTAATACGGCATGCATAGGCGTACGTAATTCATGAGACATATTCGCCAGGAACACCGACTTATGCCGGTAGGCCTCTTTCAGGGCCTTTTCAGCTCTCTTGCGTTCGGTGATGTCCTGCAGAATGGCCTTCATTCTTAATGGGTCCCCTGACGCGCTATAGGTAACTTCCCCCAGTTCATGCACATTTCGTATTTCACCATTACCAAGGACCAGCCGATAATCAATGTCATAAGGCTCGTTATGATAAAAGGCCGCATTCAGTGATCTGGATACATATTCCCTGTCATCAGGGTGTATCATTGCGAGGTAGTCATTTAATGTAAATTCTTCAGGTGTGATTTCCAGTTGCAAGATATTATAAATCTCATCTGACCATTCAATATTGTCTTCCGGTATGTTCCATTCCCAGCTACCGAGGTGAGCAATACGCTGTGCCTCGGTGAGGCTTTCCTGGGTGCGCAGCATGGCCAGCTTTTCATTTTCCAGCTCGATGTATTTTATCTGTAGTTCTGAGGTACGTTCCGAGACACGTTGTTCCAGTTTTATATTGGCCTCTATTAGCTCGTTCTCGGCCTGTTTAAGATCTGTAATATCAGTACTGATGTTAATAAACTGATATGGTTTGTCGAGTTCATCAACAAACGGGACTATGGTGGAATCCAGCCAGTAATAGCTGCCATCTTTCCTTTTGTTACGGACTTCTCCGTGCCACACCCGGCCATCTAAAATCGTCTGCCACAATTGTGCCCAGAAAGAATCAGGACGATAGCCGGAGCTCAGGGCATTATGTGTCTTGCCAATGAGATATTCGCTTGAGTACAGGCTTATCTCGGTAAACTTGCTGTTGGCATAAATAATCTTGCCATTATTATCGGTTATACTGACGATGGCATGCTCGTCCATGGCCTGCTTCTGAAATTCCAGGTCACGTGCCTTGGTGCGCAGTTCCCTGGCCAGGTTATCCTTCACTTGCATAATTATCTTCTGATTGCGCATCATGCCGGCAAATGCAGTAGTGAGTTCCCCGATTTCACCAGAACTCTTATTACTGATATCTATATCAAGTTCGCCGGTTGCCCATCGTCTGGTCGCTTCAGTCAGTTGCTTAATTGGTGCGCTTATCTTATCTGCAAACCCGGTGGCCAGCAACAGGGAGATAAGCAAAGACACAATGATAATATATATACTGTACAGCCTGATTTCGCTGACTATAGCCAGCATCTGTTGCCCCTTTTCTTCAACCTTGCGGACTTGTTTAAAGGAAATTTCTTTCAGTGTCGTACTGAGCTCTAAAATTGTATCTTTAACATCGGTATTCATCATGACAATGTCTGCATGCAATTCCCCCTGTTGATAAACCTCAATCAGCTTTGGTGTGGCAGTGTCGAGATCATCATTAATCTTTTTTAATTTCCTGATTTCCTCCATATACTGTTTCTTGCCTGAAGCGAGGGTGCGGTCGAGAAGTCTTCTGGCTTGTGCAGTGTATAGTCTGTAGTCGGCCAGACTGTTTTGTGAAATATTTACAGTATACAGTTTGAGTGCATTTATTTTTTGTGACCAGGCATGACGCAACTGCATCAATGAAAGGACAAAATCCTGTGATTTCTCTTTATCGCTTGCCAGCGAAGATTCGATCATGCCCTTGAGGGTAATAATAAACTGTGATTCAAGCGGGTGTGTATGTTGTTCTGCATAGCGTAGCCCGATATCATCTGGCACCGGATTTGATGATAGAGCGAAGATATTTTCACTGTAGCCCTTATATTGGTTGAATAATTTTTTAACCAGTAAAATTTGATTGTTCTGGTGGATTCCAGTTTTATGATTATTGTGGCTGTCCAGTTCTGCAAACAATTGATCCGTGATGTTGATGGTGGCCTGAAACGCCAGTTTGTCTTCCTGCCTGTGAGACAGAATAAAAGCACTCAACAAGGCATTGGCCTGGACAACATTGGTAACAATTTTTTCGGCTGTCAGGGCAACCGGTTGCAGGTGTTCTATGGCCGTTACGCTGACTCGTTGAGCGTCAGAAATTTTGTACAGGGTCACGCTTATCCCGGTGACAAACAACAGGATCAGGATCAGGTAGGAGAAAAATACCTTGTGCCAGATTTTGAGCGTCTTGAGCATGGTCGCTGAGACATTAGCAAAATTTTGTATCGGAAATTCAGTAGCTTGCCAGAAGGTTAGCGGCAGCAAAGGCAATTGCTTTAATTTTTTCAGTGTGGCAAAAAACTGACGGGCCAGGCGGCATTAAGCTACTGATTATTTTTGGGTTTGTGCGCAGTTGACGCCGGGGCAGCCTGGTCTAATCAGGGGATGATTCGATCAGGCGCAATTTCTGCAGGCGTGGAAGGGTGCGGATCTGGTGTTCCCGCCGGCTGGCGGTAGAACGGGATGGTGATGGCTCTGAGTAGACCAGCCTGACCGGGCGGCGTGAGCGAGTGTAACGAGCGCCGGTATTGCTGTGGTTGTGTTCACTCAGACGCCTTTCCAGGTCACGGGTAATGCCCGTGTACAGACTGTCATCCGCACAGCGTAGTATATAGACATACCAGAGATCCACAGCATATTTTTTTTCAGGCTTGTCTGATGACATGGTTTCTGGAATCAATATCCAAAATCACCCGACCATTGACCATGTTGAAAATCGATGCGGACCCATTTGGGAATAAATGCGGCCGGGTTGACTATCGGGAAATCGGTAACCGGGGGTTCATCGCCTTCAAAATCCTGGCCACATTGCCGGGTCATAACGGGCCGAAAGAAAATAGCAAGTTCATCATTTACTTTTACGGTCGTTACATCAGGTCTGGTCTCACGAAAATTGACCCGCTTGCGTAACAGGCAACTGAAATAAAGTTCAAGTTCTGCAAGCAGGGGGGTTGTCCTTCGGGTCAACGCATGTTGAGCAGCCTTGCTAAGATCAATCTGGATCGTTTTTCCGCCTAGTTCGATAGCCGTTTTCATACCGGTTTCCTCCCGGGCTCATAATAGTGCTTATTGCCCACAGCAACGCTTGTATTTCTTGCCACTGCCACAGGGACATGGGGCATTGCGTGGTATCTTCTCCTTTTTGACTGGCACTTCCCTGACAAGTTCCCCGTCGACATATTGCCATCCCGCGGGGCCACGTAAAAACTGGCTGCGTTCTCTAAGCTGTGCAGGCGTATCATTGGAGACAAACATGGCGGTAAATTCAACTGTGCCCTCAGTATCGTTGGGGCCCCCGTCAACGGTCTTATGGATGATCAGCCCTTTCCAGACGTTACTGGTTTCCAGATCCAGCTGCAGGGGCCGTGTATCAGGATGCCAGGTCTGCAATATAAAGTCCCGATTGTCCATGGCATAGGCACTATAGCGGGCCCTCATCAGCGCCTCTGCTGTTTCTGCTTTTATCGGGGACTGGTGGCAGGGGCCGCAGCAATCTTCATAGTCAGCGTCTGAACCACATGGGCAGGCCTGTTTAGCGTCGATCATAAATATCACCTTGAAAGGGTAACAGGGAATCTCTGATCTATTCATGAACTTGCATCCCACATCTAGAATATCCAGCTTCTGTGTTGCGAACCTTCGCAATAGCTGGCTATTACGTGCGATTCGCGCCTTGAATCTGAACATTTTAGATGCAATCTGCTTCGTCCAGAATAAATCAGAGGTTCCCTAGTGTACTATTGACGATCTAACATGTCCTTCATTAATTATGGTTTATGAAAATGTCGAAGCAAAAATCCGCTATCCCTGACGCCATACGTGAAATTCGTATCAACCCGGTGATTCCTGGTGAGTCCGTACTGGTCGCGACTGCACGCAGCATGCGGCCGAAGCAGGATGAGGAAAAGTTGTCCCGTGATGATCGCTCCCACGTGGAAAAATGTCCGTTTTGTACCGGCAACGAACACATGACTCCGCCACCGATCGCCGTTTTTACCGCAGATAACCGCAGCGGCGGCTGGTCTGTGCGAATAGTTGAAAATCTGTATCCTGTACTAGGAGATGATATGACGAGTCCGAACCTGTCGTTCGGTTTACAGCAAACCATCGATGGCTATGGACGTCATGAAGTGATCATCGATCATTATGATCACGGGATCTGTATTCATCAAATGTCAGAAGAGCATCTGGAGCTGCTGTTTTCTGCATACAGGAAACGTGTGCAGGAATTGTATGACTCCGATCCCAGGCTGAAATATGTACTGGTGTTCAAAAACTTCGGGCCGGCGGCGGGGGCAAGTATCCCGCATACTCACAGTCAGATCATCGCCATGCCGGTGATACCCGAAAATGTCCATCTTGAAGTGGAAAACAGCCGAAACTTTTACCGGAAGAATAACCAGTGTATCTTTTGCACATTGATTGATGAAGCGCTTACATACGAGGCAACTATTTACGATCGTGAGTCTGGTGAAGTACAAAGAAAAATAAACGTTGGGCAGTACGTGGTTGAGAGGGGAGAGAAGTTTATTGCAATAAAACCTTTCGCGAGCAGGTTTGAGTGGGAGGTACATATCCTGCCGCTGAGCCACCAGAGTGATTTTCTTGAAATTGATGAAGCCGGTCTGGCCGATTTGTCGCGGGTCATGAAGAGGACCATGACACGCCTGGACAGTGTTCTTGATGGTGCGCAGTACAATTATTTTTTACATTCGATACCACACGATAATGACTGCAAGGATTGTGCCCCAAGCTATCACTGGCATATCGAGATTTGCCCGCGTACCAGTATTCCCAGTGGTTTTGAACTGGGCTCTGGCCTGTTCGTTAATACCCTTGCCCCTGAACTGGCCGCAAAATTATTACGAGAGGTTGATCTTGATTAGGCCTTGCGGCTCCGATGCATCACGGAACAGATGTGCGGGTAATCTGTTTTTTCAGTTGATTCAGGTATGTAAGTACATATCCTCCAGGATATGTAGAAATAACTATATATTTCAATCAGTTAAATCGGCTAAAGCTTTCCGGAAATAATCCGATAGATCGTGAGACGAAACAGAAATCCGCATCTAGGAGGGTTTTTCTTATGAAACGCTTATTTATTGCTTTATGGACATGTTATTTTCTGGTCGGTTCATCTTTTGCATTAGCTGAAAAGGTGTCTCCCGAGGCCATTGATGGGGCCACAACGGTAAACGCCAGTAAGGCCAAGGCCCTCTTCGACAAGGGCATCACCTTTGTGGACGTACGCAAGGACAAAGACTGGGACGCTGGCCGGATCCCGGACGCCGTACACATTGATCTGAAGAATGGCTATTCAGATGAGAGCCTGAGCAAGGCAGTCAAGAAAGATCAGGAGGTCGTGATCTACTGTAATGGTCCGAAATGTATGCGTAGTTCCAAGGCCTCAACGAAGGCGGTAGGCTGGGGATTCAGCAAGGTCTTTTACTTTCGCGGAGGCTTTCCGGCCTGGAAAGCGGCGGGCTATCCTGCCGAGTAGTGGTATTGATATCAGCACGGGATATATCTTGACGGGCCTGAATTAAAGGTAGTAAGAACATGACATTACGTAGTCGCATTATGCTGTTTGCAGGCCTTACGATTATGCTGGTCGCGATCACGTTGATCGTGGCCGGCATAATGACCCAGGGCGAAATAGAGGATCGTTTTGAGGCCGCAAAAATTGAGGGGGACGCACTTTTATGGCAAATGATAGTCAACAATCAAATGGATATCATGGA
Organism: Gammaproteobacteria bacterium; assembly: GCA_036986115.1. Lineage (GTDB taxonomy): Bacteria > Pseudomonadota > Gammaproteobacteria > BTQY01 > BTQY01 > BTQY01. Next base: position 9,501 of record BTQY01000058.1, read on the forward strand.
GTCCAACTCAACCGCGCTGGCGCGTGATCGCGAAACTCGGAATGCATTAAAGGCGCGTGATACAGACTCCATGAGGGAAAATATCAAGACCACCTATAACCTGTTAAGCACCGGTGGCATTCTTACCGGGGTCATGCTGACCGACAATGATGGCACCGTACTTGTGTCTGTTCCAGATACAGGTCATCAGGGCAAGTCCAGCATGCTCGCCAGGCAGGCACTCAAAGAAGGCAAAGTTAAACGTGGTCAGGTACCTGGCATTGATGGCCGCCTGGTCATGGCGGTTTCATTCCCTATGTATTCGCGTGGCAGGACCATAGGCGCAGCAATATATGTCAATGACTTTGAAAACGCAGTTTCCGAGATGAAAAAGAGCAGTAATTCAGAAGTCGCTATCCTCGACGAAAACCAGCGTATAAGTTATGCCTCAGACCAGAGTTTTTATGACAGTCTTAAATTGCAAATACCTGATATGGGTGTTTCGGTTATGCAGACAGCAAAGCTTGATAAGCGCGTATATTCTGCCGCGATTCAGCCAATCGAAGATACTTCTGGTGAGCCAAAAGCGTATTTGGTGAATATCAAGGATTACACGCAAAGTTACAATCGGCAGTCAAAGCTTATCTGGAGCTCATTATTATTGACGGCCGTCATTATTCTATTGTTACTCGGTGCCCTGTTTTTCTATATGAATCGTGCATTTTTGAAACTACATGCGGTTATCAGTGTAGTGAGGGCAATAGCGACGGGAGATCTCACGGTAAAATCAGAAGAAAATGTATCCAGGGATGAGACAGGCCAGTTAACTGCTGCCATGGGCGCCATGATTGATAACCTGGGGATTATGGTGGTTGAGATAAATAACACCACAGAAAAATTAGGTGGTGCTTCAGACATCCTGACAATGATCTCAGACAAGACAAGTAAGGGTATCCAGCAACAATTGTCCGAGACGGAACAGGTCGCGACAGCCATAAATGAGCTAAACTCGACCGCCCTGGAGGTCGCCCGGAACGCCTCTGACGCTGCCGACGCCGCGCGTCAGGCTAACAGTGAAGCAAAGCAAGGTGAACAGATCTCTGAGCAATTGTTGACTGTCATCAGCAATCAGAGTGACGAAGTGCGTAGCGCGGCCAGCTCACTCAGTGAGCTACAGCAAAAAACAGAGCAAATTAATACCATTATAGGGGTGATAAATGGAATTGCCGAACAAACAAATTTGCTGGCATTGAATGCGGCAATTGAGGCGGCACGTGCGGGTGAGCAAGGTCGTGGTTTTGCCGTGGTCGCCGATGAGGTGCGTACTCTGGCAACCCGGACTTCTGAGTCAACCAGCGAGATCGATACCGTTATTCGTCAATTTAAAGAAGGTGTGAACTCTGCTGTTAGTACCATGAGCGTGGCGATGGAGGAGGCAGGGAAGACGGTTAAATTTGTTGGGGAAACAACATCGCGATTGACAGGGATCGCGGAATCAGTGAATACCATCGACAATATGGTAACACAGATAGCAACGGCAACCGAAGAGCAAACTGCCGTCATAGAAGAGATCAACCGAAATGTGGTCAGCATTAAAACTATTGCCGAGGATGTCACAGAATCGTCAGAGCAGAATGCATCGACTACGGGTGAGATATCTCAATTGGCAATCACCCTGGGTCAGTTGGTCAACAAGTTCAAGATATAAAGCCATTCACTTCGTTACAATCCTTGCACAATTTAGAGGCCATCCGGAACAAAATTTGCGTGGTCGCTCCCGGCAATCGCTCCACCTCAGAACCGCCTTCGGCGTTTCATCAGGTACTTCCTGATCTCGCTTAGGCTCGTTCTGGTCGCGCACATATCCCTGTGCTCCCGCGATACTAATACTTCCTGTATGTCGTCCTGCCTCACGCGACACTAGTACG
>BTQY01000059.1:0-11390 GCA_036986115.1 Gammaproteobacteria bacterium
CTTCCCGACTCAATTACTCTGCCGCTGTTGTGGCTTGGCATACTGTTTTCGCTGTTTACGGTATTTGTGGATCTAAGAACAAGCGTCATTGGTGCCATAGCCGGCTACCTGACGTTATGGACCGTCTACCATGTCTTTAAATTACTCACTGGTAAAGAAGGCATGGGGTTTGGTGATTTCAAATTACTCGCGGTGCTGGGGGCATGGATGGGCTGGCAGTCACTACCATTAATTATTATCCTGTCTTCACTGGTCGGTGCCGTGGTTGGCATTACACTGATCATCCTGCGGAAAAATGAGCGTAGCACACCGATACCGTTTGGTCCCTATCTTGCCGCTGCTGGCTGGATCAGCCTGATATGGGGCAATGAAATTACAGGTGCTTATCTAAAATGGTCAGGCGTCTACTAAGTCTCGATTTGACTATATTGATATGCTGGTCATAGGACTCACGGGCGGTATAGGCAGTGGCAAGACCACGGTATCAGGGCTGTTCATGGCAAAAGGTATTTCTGTGATCGATGCTGATGAGATAGCACGTACAATCACTTCTTCCAATGCTGATATAATAACACAAATCATTGCTGTTTTTGGCGTAGCAGTTCTGAATCCTGAAGGTACGCTTGATCGTAAACAACTGCGCAAGATAGTTTTTGCCGATGATGCAAAACGTTCAGAACTTGAGTCAATCACACATCCTGTTGTACAGGAAGAAATATTACGGCAGGTGAGTTGCTGCCAGTCCAGTTATTGCGTCGTTTCGATACCGCTGCTATTTGAAACTGGCATGCAAGATCTGGTGGACAGGGTCCTGGTGGTCGATACATCACCGGAATTACAGATAGAACGCAGCATGCGTCGTGACGAGGCTGATGAGAGTGTCATCCGTGCCATTATGGCGACACAAATTGACAGGCCGTCACGCCTTTCCCGGGCGGCTGACACAATACAAAATGAATCAAGTCTCGAGAGGCTGGATGGGCAGGTTGAGTCCCTCCATCAGATGTATCTTAAATTGGCAGAAAACCAGCATTGATATCTCATCCATCCTGGAAAATAATCTCTTTGGGTAACATTTTTTCGAACAAATACGCAGATTCTATCAATATGAGCTAATATATTGGCCTGACTGGACAAATATTGCACAATACGCGGATCACAAAATTTTATTATTAAAGAAACCCATAGCACTATGCCGGTATACGAACAACCACTAAACGAACGTGTCAGGACCCTGATGCGTCTCGATGTTCTGTTCTCCCAGCTAAACAACAGTATTCATGGTGAGTCAGAATGGGACAGCCGCAATAGTATCCATACCTTGCTTGATATCCTGAATATAGTCACTCGTATGGATATTAAAAAAGAAATCATAAAAGAACTTGAACGCCATTCAAGTTACCTCGCCAAGCTTGAATCGAATCCTAATATCAATCAATCAACACTGGGGGAAGTCCTTAATGATCTTGACCTGCAAATTGACCGGATGCACACACTCAATGGACAGGTTGCACAACGATTGAGAGAAAATGATTTCCTTTCCAGTATTCGGCAACGGGCAACGATTCCAGGCGGTGCATGTCATTTCGATTTACCCGGATACCACTACTGGCTGATGCAACCCGCACAAAAACGGATCACCGATCTACAGGACTGGATGAATGAGTTTGCCCCCATCAAATCTTCTATCAGTCTGATACTGAGACTGATTCGAGAAAGTACCATGCCAACACGAGAAATCGCCGAAGCCGGATTCTTTCAATCCAGCCTGGATTCATCAATACCCTATCAATTAATTCGCGTAACTATTAGCCCGGGCAGCAATCATTATGCAGAAATAAGTGCTGGCAAGCACCGCTTCACGGTTCGTTTTCTTGACCCTGACAGCAGCGACCAAAGACCGGCACAAACCAGCGAAGATGTTGAATTTGATCTGACCTGCTGCGCAATTTGATATGAACGTAAAATGTCCAACCTGCGGCAAAAAAATAAAATGGGCAGAATCATCGCAATGGCGACCCTTTTGCAGTGAACGTTGCAAGCTGATTGATCTTGGTGAGTGGGCAAATGAATCAAACAGAATAGCGGGAATACCTGCCGATGGTCATGCAAGCGTCGAAAAAGATCCGCATAATCATTAAGGAACCTCTGATTTATTCTGGACGAAGCAGATTGCATCTAAAATGTTCAGATTCAAGGCGCGAACCACACGTAATAGCCGGCTATTGCGAAGGTTCGCAACGTAGAAGCTGGATATTTTAGAGGTGAGATGCAAGTTCATGAATAGATCAGAGGTTCCTTAAGTATTTTCAGCCCGCATCAGCAAGGCCTGTTCATCTGGCCTTGCCCACAACCCTGAAATGAGTGCAATTCCCTGGCTACCGTGATGGCGGGCAACTTGTATATCTGCCAGTGACATGCCGCCCAATGCATATACAGGAACTGACGCATCTTCTGTGAGCTCATGAAAGCCAGGCCATCCCAACGGAGTCGCCTCGGGGTGACTGGCTGTCTTCTTTACCGGGGCCAGTACCACAAAGTCCACCGCCAGTTGTTGTGCCAGTTGTAATTCTTGCCGGTTATGACACGAGGCTGACACCCAATACCCTTCTGCCAGCGGCCGTTGCCGCAGTGTCACTAGTTGTTCTGAGGTCAGATGCACACCGTGTGCGTCCAGGGGGGTCACCAGCCCGATCTCCCGGTTGAGCATGACACTGGCGTCATATTCGCCAGACAAACGGATAACCTGGCCAGCGAGTGTAGTATAATCTTTTCTATTCAATGATTTGGCACGAAACTGTAACAGCTTTACGCCAGCGGCCAGACACCGTTGCAGCTCCTGCAGGAAGCCCTCGTGATCCTCTCCGGGCTCCGGGGTGATAAAATACAGTTCGGGTAACCTGACGGCCTTGAGGATCGCCTGATTGGCCTCAGGCAGCGGGTAATCATCAAGACTTTCTGCCTTGACCCACTCCACCGGCTGGCCTTCCCTGCCATGGGCGACGCCGTTGAAGTTGTCCACCTGCCACACATCGAGTAACACCGCCTTGTCAGTGTATTGATGATGAAGTCGGATCAGTGGCGAAACCGAGACAGGTTCGATGCCGACCTCCTCAATGAGCTCACGGGCAAGTGCCTGCTCGACGACTTCACCGGGCTCAATCTTGCCACCCGGAAATTCCCATAATCCTCCCTGATGAACGTGCCTGGGGCGCTGGGCCAGTAATATACGGCCCTCGTTATCCCTGACCACCGCGACCGCGACATGCAGTGGTGAGGATCCCCCGGATTTATTCCTGTGGGAAACATTCATAAGGTTTCATTCATACGAGTATCTCTCAGGTGCGATACTCCGCATTGATCCGCACATAGTCGTAACTTAAATCGCAGGTCCATACCTGCAAGGAGGCCGTACCGCGATTCAGTACCACCCGAATCGTGATCTCTTCTTCACTCATCACCTGCTGGCCCTGTTGTTCCTGGTATGCCGGCGCACGTCCACCCTGCTGGACAATGCAGACATCACCCAGGTATATCTCGATACGGGCAATATCCAGATCCTCGACACCGGCGCGCCCAACCGCCGCCAGTATTCTTCCCCAATTTGGATCACTGGCAAACAGGGCGGTCTTTACCAGCGGTGAGTTCGCAATGGTCTCAGCTACTAAGTGGCATTCCTCACGACTTGCCCCACTCTCGACAGCCACCGTCACAAACTTGGTCGCACCTTCACCATCACGCACACATGCCTGTGCAAGCTCCTGACAAACCTCCAGCAGGCAATGATAAAACGCCTGCCCCTCAGGACTATCCAGATCAGCGATCACTGGCATAGCGTTCTTGCCGGTGGCCACAACAACACAGGCATCGTTTGTCGAGGTATCACCATCCACGCTGATCAGATTAAAGGAATCATTGACCGCGGCCTGTAAACAGGCCTGTAACACGCCGCCGGATACTGCCGCATCGGTGCCGATAAAGGCCAGCATAGTGGCCATGTCCGGCCGTATCATCCCCGAACCCTTGACCATGGCGGTAATGGTGACCTTGTGTTCCTGTATATCAATGCAGCGGCTAACCAGCTTGGGAACGGTATCGGTGGTCATGATGGCAGCAGCAGCGGTCTCCCAGGCTGATTCATCAAGCACCTGACTGGCTTGCAAGATACCTTTCTCAAAGGCCGCCATGGGTAGATCTTCAGAAATCACACCGGTGGAGAATGGCAGTACCTGCTCCTGATTGCAGCCAGTGACCTCGGCCACTAACGAGGTGCTGCGAGCCGCATCCAGCATCCCCTGCTTACCGGTCCCCGCATTGGCATTCCCACTGTTGATCAACAGGTAGCGTGGCACGGCGCAAGCAAGGTGTTGTTTCGCCAGCATGACAGGGGCGGCACAAAAGGCATTCTGTGTAAACACAGCGGCCGTAGTGGAGCCTTCTGCCAGCTCCATCAGTACCAGGTCATCACGCCCCTGATAACGGATCCCCGCCGCGACGCTGCCGAGGCGAATACCCTCGACGGAAAAGATATCATCTGGAATGGATAGTCCTACTGCCATCTTCCTGGTTGCCTGTCGTTTTGGACACAAACCCGAGCTATACGCAATGGTGTTGCCATTGAATAGCCTTGCCTGCGTAGCATCGTCACCTGGATGCATCAAATTACCAGGCATTACTGCCAACAAGCATCGGCCAGAATTTTATTCCGGCCAGCTTCAGTGGAATGCTGATTTAGTTATGGCAGCTATAGCCGGCCATGGCAATGCTTGTATTTTTTACCAGAGCCACAGGGACAAATCTGGTTCCTGCCGATCTTCTTACCTTCCCGGGTAAACGGCTTGGGCACTTCGGGGCTGGTAGTGGTATCAGCAGCACCCCCCTCAGCCAGACCGGCGGCCTCATCATGCTTGTACTTGACCGGACCAGTTGCCTCGCGACGATGCTGCCTCTCGATCGCTCCGACATCATCTTCGGTCATCACTGGCACCTTCAGCAGGATACCGGTCACTTCATACTTAATCCTGTCCAGTAGCTCGGTAAACAGGTTAAATGACTCGCGTTTATACTCGTGTTTCGGGTTCTTGGCGGCATAACCGCGCAATCCGATACCCTCACGCAGGTGACTCATGGCTGACAGGTGTTCACGCCAATTGTGATCAAGCACCTGCAACATGACTTCTTTTTCAAAATGCCTCATGACTTCGGCACCTGCAACCGTTTCCTTGTCTTTGTAGACCTTTTCTGCTTCATCCTCTATTCGCTGGCGCAGGCTTTCTTCATGCAGGTCATTCTCATCATCGAGCCACTTCTGTACAGGCAGTTTCAGGGCAAAATCGGCTTCCAGGGCGCCTTCAAGGCCCTCGATATCCCAGAGATCATCCACGCTGCCCGGTGGAATGTAATTGCTGACAAGGTCATTCAGTACATCAATCCTGACAGCGTCAATGGCGTCAGAGATATCATCTTCCCCCATCATGTCATCACGTTGTTCATAGATGATCATGCGCTGCTCATTGGAAACATCGTCATACTCAAGCAACTGTTTACGAATATCAAAGTTATGCCCTTCAACCTTGCGCTGGGCATTTTCGATCGCCTTGTTTACCCAGGGATGTTCAATGGCCTCACCATCCTGCATCCCCAGGCGCTGCATCAGCATGGAGACACGCTCCGAGGCAAAGATCCGCATCAGTTTGTCATCTAGGGACAGATAAAAACGACTCGATCCCGGGTCACCCTGTCGGCCGGAACGACCTCGAAGCTGGTTATCAATACGGCGTGATTCATGGCGTTCGGTACCGATGATGTGCAAACCGCCGGCATCCAGGACCTGCTGATGCTGCTCCTGCCATGCCTGGCGCATCGCCGCAATAGTCGCCTCGTCCGGGTCGTCAAGCTTGGCAATCTCCGCCTCTATATTACCGCCAAGAACGATATCGGTACCTCGACCTGCCATGTTGGTCGCAATGGTAATGGTTCCCGGGACGCCTGCCTGGACAATGATGTCGGCTTCGCGTTCATGCTGTTTGGCATTCAGGACCTGGTGAGGGATCTTGTTCTTCGTCAGCAGCTCCGACAGGACCTCCGATGCCTCAATCGAGGCCGTACCCACCAGCGCAGGCTGCTTACGCTCCAGGCAATCCCTGATATCGTCGATAATGGCCTGGGACTTTTCCTCCTGCGTCAGGTACACCAGATCGGTTTTGTCATCGCGGATCATCTCCCGGTGAGTCGGGATGACGACCACTTCCAGACTATAGATCTGCTGGAATTCAAATGCCTCGGTATCTGCTGTACCGGTCATGCCAGAGAGCTTGTTATACATGCGGAAGTAATTCTGGAACGTGATCGATGCAACAGTACGGCTCTCACTTTTGATATCCACATTTTCTTTCGCTTCAATGGCCTGGTGCAGGCCTTCGGACCAGCGTCGTCCGGGCGAGGTACGACCAGTGAACTCATCAACGATGATGATTTCGTTGTTGGCAACCACATAGTGGACGTCTTTCTCAAAACACGCATGCGCCTTCAAGGCGCAATTCAAATGATGTACCAGTGTAATATTTCCTGAATCATACAGACCATCGTGCTCACTCATCAGACCAGCATTACGCATCAGTTCCTCGACACGTTCATAGCCATCTTCGGTCAGAAAGACATTACGGGCCTTTTCATCAACCGTATAGTCACCGGGCTCTCCCTCTTCATCCTGCTTTATAAGCTGCGGGATAATGGCATCAATCTTGTGATACAGGTCAGATTCGCCCTCCCCCTCGCCTGAAATGATCAGCGGGGTACGCGCTTCGTCAATCAGGATGGAATCCACCTCATCAACCACCGCAAAATTCAGGCCACGCTGCATTTTGTCTTTGGATGACAAGGCCAGGTTATCCTGCAGATAATCAAAGCCGAACTGATTATTGGTCCCGTAAGTGATATCGGCAGCATAGGATTCCCGTTTCTTCTCAGTGTCCATATCGGACAGGATGGCGCCGACAGATAAACCCAGAAATTCATAAATCGGTGCCATCCACCTGGCGTCGCGGGAAGCCAGATAGTCATTGACGGTAATAATATGCACACCTTCATCGCCAAGGGCATTCAGATAAGCGGGCAGGGTAGCCATCAGGGTCTTGCCTTCACCAGTGCGCATCTCGGCAATATTCCCATCGTTCAGCACCATGCCACCGATTAACTGCACATCGAATTGACGCATGCCCAGCGTGCGTTGAGTGGCTTCCCTGGCAACAGCAAAGGCTTCCGGAAGAAGGTCCTGCAGGACTTCCCCCTGCTCCAGTCTGTTACGGAACTCATCCGTCTTGGCCCGCAGCTCGTCATCCGAGAGCGCCCTGATGCCGTCTTCCAGAGCATTAATCGTATTAGCGATAGCAGAATAACCCTTGATGAGGCGTTCATTCCGGCTACCAAAGAGTTTTTTAAATAACTTGGCTACCATTGCGTACTCTTGTTCAGATTATTTGCGGCCGATGTGGCCATCATGACATGCCTGCATCGTCCCACTGTTCATTTTCTCACTCTATAATTAATATTGGGACATTCCCAAAATATAAAACCAGGCAACCTGTGAGTCACAGGGCCTGGTTGCTTACCTCACACACCTGTTCGGATATCAGCGTGAAACCTGAATATATTTAGAGGGATCCACGTTACGGCCGTTTCGTAATACCTCAAAATGCACGTGGGGACCGGTGGAACGACCGCTGGAGCCCATTCGCCCAATATTTACATTCGCCTCAATCTTGTCACCCACTTTAACGAGGATCTTTTTATTGTGTCCATAGCGCGTGGTATAACCATTACCATGGGTTATTTCAATCATATTCCCGTAGCCAGAACGGGGGCCGGCCCAGGTCACGACACCCGCTGCCACGGCAATCACGTCCGAACCCGCCTTTCCGGCAAAGTCCATGCCCTTGTGGTGCTCACGTTTCCCGGTAAAAGGATCCGTGCGCATGCCATAGTAGGACGATACCCAGCCCTTGGTAACCGGGCGGCCTGTCGGATAGGCCTCAGCCTGCAGGTTGCGGTTCATCAACATACTTTCCAGCACCCCCAGTTGTTGCGCACGGTTATCCAGCTGCCTGGCCAGCTCTTGCAGGTTGACCATAAATTCCGGGACAGAAACACTTTGTCCACCGCTGCTGCTTGCTGGACCACCCTGGGCAGGCGGGTTGCGGAAATCAAATTCACCCTTCTCCAGCTTGGCAATCTTGGTCAGGCGTTGCCCCAGGGCATCCAGCCGCAGAACGTGGGCCTGCATCTTACCCAGTTGCAGGGCCAGGGCATTCATGTCTTCTTCGGAGTCCGCAATGACCTGCCTTACACGCTTTTGCTGAGACTCTATCTCACTCTTGAGGGCAATAATATGTGGTTCAGGGTTATTTACGGCATGCTCATGGCCCGTCTTATAGCCGACATACAGGATCGATGCGGGAAGTATCAGGGTAATCACCAGGCCAAGCGATATAAGCCCGATACGCTCGATTGAGAAACTGGCAATCTGGCCCCTGGTCTTTGTAAAGAAAACTATGTTCATCTATGCTCTCGACTAACCACTTACCTGTTGCTGTAAATCGAATGAAAAAACCAAAACCATTACGCGATGTCGTTGCTAACAAGGGTCACCAGGCCGGTTCACTGCAGGCCATCCTGCGTAATGCGCACCGGCTGGAACAACTCGATAGCATACTCAAACGCTACCTGCAGACCCCGCTGTACAACTATATCCAACTGGCCAATTACCGGGAGGGTATCCTGATATTGCTGGCACCTTCACCCGTCTGGGCCTCGCGTCTGCGCCACATGTTGCCACAGCTGCGCCAAAACCTGCTACGTCAATCCCGTTTCAAGGACCTGCGGGATATTCAGGTACGTATTGCCCCGCTGCAACGTAATACTGATGCATGCCGATCCGCCAATCACAGCCTGTCCCCGGAATCTGCTGCCATCCTGGAACAGTCGGCTGATACAATCCAGGATCCGGCGCTGAAATCAGCCCTGCAACGCCTGGCCCATTCCAGGGACAAGACCTGAAATCTGCCGGGCTGGGCAGCCTGTCTATATTGGAAACCAAGTATAGCTGAAATTCCCACCAACCCTTCAAGAAACTTGAACTACATCAAACAATTACAATATAAATTGTCAGTATTGGTTACTCAGTTGCGTGTACGGGCTTAATAAATGAGATAGGGGCATTTTCGGTGTCATCAAAGGTGACCAACTCCCAGGCAGCCTCATTTTCCATCAATGTGCGCAGCAAACGATTGTTCAGGGCATGGCCCGACTTGAAGCCACTAAAGGCACCGATGAGAGAATGCCCCAGCAGATACAGGTCACCAATGGCATCCAGCACCTTGTGTTTAACGAACTCGTCTTCATAGCGCAGTCCGTCTTCATTCAGGATTCGGTAATCGTCAACCACAATCGCATTATCCAGACTGCCACCAAGGGCAAGATTACGTTCACGCAATTGTTCTACCTCACGCAATAAGCCAAAGGTTCTTGCGCGGCTGACTTCTTTAACAAATGAAGTCGTTGAAAAATCGAGGGAGGCGGTCTGGCGATGACTCTGGAAAACCGGGTGATCAAAATCAATAGTGACACTGACCTTGAATCCGTCAAATGGGTCGAAACGTACCCATTTATCACCATCCTCTACTAAAACAGGCTTTTTAATGCGAATAAAGCGTTTCGGTGCAGACTGTTCCTCGATGCCGGCAGACTGTACCAGGAACACAAACGGGCCAGCACTACCATCCATGATCGGCACCTCGGGGGCACTCAAATCGATGTACGCATTATCAATGCCAAGTCCGGCAAGCGCAGACAGCAAGTGCTCAACCGTGGAGATGCGAACATCACCTTTGGCCATGGTAGTACACAAACGTGTATCACCTACGTTTTCGCAACGAGCAGGGATCTCAACCGGTTCGTCTAAATCCACACGACGAAAAACAATCCCTGTATCTGGCACCGCAGGGCGCAGCGTCAAATAAACCTTCTCTCCTGTATGAAGTCCTAGACCGGTCGCACGAATGACATTTTTTAACGTTCTTTGTCTAATCATTTATTCGATCTTTAAGTTTATCCGTTCTTGTTGTAATTGTGTTCTATTTCAAGAGCTTATCAGCCGGTACCTAGAGCACAAAATACGCTACCCGGCATAAAATTTCAAGCATCGTAGCATGTTTTAATAGCACATGCACAGACCGCACCACAGTGAGCCACGTCACAGATCAAGCTGCCCAATCCCGCCAAGTACCCTCTTATAAAACAATGAGTTAGCTAATCCTCCCTGCTCAGGGCAGCATGTTAGTCCGCCTGACGTCGTAAAAATGCTGGAATATCAAGGTATTCCAGGTCATCTGCGGTGGGGGGCTGCTCATTACCGCCAGCCACTGCCTTGTTTCGAATCACCGTTGGACGATCCAGCTGTTTATAATCCACCTCACCTTCACTGGTCTTTTCGACGCTGGCGGCCACCGGTTGTGGTTGCGCTGGTGGCTGCTGCGCCCGCAGTGGATTGCCAAGGCCCGTGGCCACCACGGTCACCCGCAGTTCGTCGGTCATCTCAGGGTCAATCACGGTACCGACCACGACGGTGGCATTTTCCGAGGCAAACTCCTTAATCGTGCTACCGACTTCCTCGAACTCACCAATTGACATGCTCATGCCGGCAGTGACATTCACCAGGATGCCGCGGGCACCAGACAGATTGACGTCTTCCAGCAGTGGGCTGGCAGCGGCCATCTCAGCGGCAGCACGGGCCCGCCCTTCTCCACTGGCACTGCCTGAGCCCATCATGGCCATACCCATCTCTGACATCACGGTACGAACATCGGCAAAATCGACGTTGATCAGGCCAGGACGGGTAATCAGTTCTGCAATACCCTGGACTGCGCCCAGTAGCACGTCATTAGCCGCTTTAAAGGCATCCAGCAAACTGATCTCCCGGCCCAGTACCGTCATCAGCTTCTCGTTCGGAATGGTAATCAGCGAATCCACATGTTTCGCCAGTTCACCAATACCTGTTTCTGCAATTACGAGACGCTTGCGTCCTTCAAACGGGAACGGCTTGGTGACAACGGCCACGGTCAGGATACCCATTTCCTTGGCAACCTGTGCCACCACGGGTGCACCGCCAGTACCGGTACCACCGCCCATGCCGGCGGTAATAAACAACATATCGGTACCCTCGATGACTTCCATGATGCGTTCACGGTCCTCAAGAGCAGCCTGTTTACCGACTTCGGGATCGGCACCGGCACCCAGTCCCTTGGTGATGTTACTGCCAAATTGCAACAACACCTTTGCCTGAGAGTTCTTTAACGCCTGTGAATCGGTATTGGCGCAAACAAAATCCACGCCAT
>BTQY01000060.1:0-11036 GCA_036986115.1 Gammaproteobacteria bacterium
ACTCCGTTACAAATCCACCCCGCAAACTGCGATCGGTGTCAGGCACCAGAAGATCCAGCAGCGTTCCCAGGGCCTCATGGGGGGCTCGTTCAACACCCGGGAATTCTTTCATGGTACCGCACCGATGGTGTTCCGCTCTGTCAAGTGGCTCTTCCTGGTACTGGTCTTCCCGATACCGATCATCCTGTTGTGGGCCGGGTTGTCCAGTGGTTCACTGGTACTGCTGTTGATGGCCTTTTTCGTACAATACCCTGGGCTCATTGCCGAGCGCTGGTTTTTCTTCGCCCAGGCCAATCACCCTCAAAATATCTATTATCAGACAATCAGCTAGGCATCCCTTGCGGCCTTTTTAGCGCTTACTAAGATATTGATATCACAGGATAATAGCGGGATCGAATCGCTAATCCAGTTTTAATTTGATAGCTAACTATCTGAATTCCTTGACAGTTCATCATTTGGAGTGGATCATGTGCGTTCCTTATATATGGGTGTCAGATAGTAACGCAGATAGTAACGACATTCAGGTGGCACAGATAAACTGTATATTGTGTTGAAGTGTTGCCGCGGTGTACAGACAGGTTTGTCGTCATAATTAAATAAGGGGGTGTGGCTGTTACGCGTCAATTGCGGATCTGGCACACACGCAAGGGAGGCAATATCAGTCATTGGGTACTGCCTGGGGTAGTTGCGCGGTAATCGAACGATTGGCGTGATATCGATAGAAGGTAGGAGATGACCAGATTATTGGATACATACATGAGGCTGGATTACTTGCCGGTATTTCTGGCGGCAGGTATGGGCATTGTGTTGATCTACTCGCTCATCATCCATACACAAACTATCCTGCAGCTGCCGGGCGAAGACAGTATTTCTGCGGTAGACACAAACACTGCCAGTATTGAAAATTTTGTTAGCAAATCGGCACTATCAGTCTCGCAGATTGCCGGCTTTCACCTTTTTGGGAATTCAAAGGTAACGGGCACGAAGCTGGTCACACCAACGGTTGCGCCAGAGACCCGTCTTAAACTGACCCTGTTCGGTGTGGTGGCGGCGAAGGATAACGCCACTGGTAATGCCGGCGACGCCAGGGCGATCATTGCCGGGCCCGATGGTAAGGCAAAATCCATCCCTGTTGGTGGACAGATACCGGGTGGGGCGCAACTCAAAGAGATTTATGCCGACAGGGTCATCCTGATGCGTAATGGTGCCTTTGAGACGCTGAAGCTTCCCAAAGAAAAATTAAGTGATAAAGAAATAATTAACAGGAATATAGAGTGAATGACATTATCGAAAAATAAATTCATGCCCGCAAGAACAACGTATATACTGAAAGCAATTGCGCTGATGTTTGGCCTGATTTTTTCAATGGCAGTCTATGCGGCAGAGGTCACTCTGAATATGGTGGATACCGATATCAGGGCGCTAATAACGACTGTTTCTGAAGTAACGGGAAAGAACTTTATTATTGATCCCAGGGTCAAGGGAAAGGTGACCGTTATTTCTTCCAGGCCGATGGGTAAGGATGAATTGTACCAGGTCTTTCTCTCGATTCTTGAAGTGCATGGGTATTCAGCCGTCCCCCGCGGCAATGTCATCAAGATCATGCCACAGGTAGAGGCGAAGCAAAGTGGTATTCCTACGGCGACACAGAGTCACCCGGGACTTGGTGACGAGATTGTCACTCGTGTCATTCCAATAGAATATTCTGATGCACAGCAGTTAGTCCCGATATTGCGGCCACTCGTGCCACAGCAGGGGCATCTGGCCGCGTTTAGAAATACCAATGTATTGATTATCTCTGATACGGCACAGAATATCCGGCGTCTTATTCGGATTATCAAGAGCATCGATCGACCCGGTACGGATGAGATTGAGATCATCGCACTGGAACATGCCTCGGCAGCAGAGGTAGTGCGGATCCTGGAGTCATTGAGCAGGCAGCAAAAATCAAAGAAAAAGGAAGCGCCGGGAAACAAGCTGACCATTGTTGCCGATGAACGCACTAACAGCATTCTGCTTGGTGGAGAAAAGTCGCAGCGCTTGAGGTTACGTGCCATCATTTCACATCTGGACAGTCCCATCGATTCGGGCGGCAATACCCAGGTATTTTTCCTGCAGTACGCCGATGCGGAAAGCCTGGTGCCGATTCTGAGTAGTGTCACAGAGACCATCAAGACCTCCACAGCACGGGGGAAAACGATCAGGATACCTGTCAAGTCACAAGTGAGCATACAGGCCGATAAGAGTACCAATTCACTGGTGATCACGGCGGCGCCGGATTTAATGCAGTCATTGCGCAGTGTGATCGATAAGCTGGACGTGCGTCGTGCCCAGGTGCTGATCGAGGCGATCATTGCCGAAGTCACTACCGGCAAGGCCGCTGAACTCGGAATTCAGTTCTACACGGCCAATGCCAATTTGTCGGGGAATAACAATGGTACCTTTGCCACCAGTAATTTACCCGGTAATCTGGCCGGCAGCATTACTGCCCAGAATCCACTAACTCCCGGCGTAGGGCTGACATTGGGCGGGTTCAGTGGGCTTACCGGGAACTTTCTGGATCTATCTGTCTTGTTACGCGCCATCGAATCTGATGACGACAGTAATATCCTGTCTACCCCCAGTCTGATGACGCTGGATAACCAGGAGGCCGAGATCACCGTCGGGCAGAATGTGCCATTTCTGACCGGGACCACGCAGACCACCGGCGGTCTCGCTAATCCGTTCCAGACCATTGAGCGAAAGGACGTCGGTGTAAAGCTCAAGGTCACACCACAGATTAACAAGGGCAATACCGTCAAGCTGGAGATAGAACAGGAGATCTCCAGTATTGCCCCGACTAATATCAACGTGCAAACGACTGATATCATCACCAATAAACGCTTAATCCGTACCACGGTGCTGGTCGATGATGGTGCCACTGTGGTACTGGGTGGCCTGATTGAGGATAAGCTGACCCAGTCAGAACAAAGTGTGCCCTTGCTGGGAGATATTCCGATTATCGGTAATCTCTTCAAGACACGCCGTTCCGACAAGACCAAGACCAACCTGATGGTGTTTCTGCGTCCTGTAATTATGCGTGACAGCAAGGTCAGTGATAGGCAGACCACAAAACGGTACGATTTTATGCGCGGCAAACAACAGGGTGTCAGGGACCAGGGGGTCCGCTTGCTGGAGGATAAAATATCACCACTGCTCCCGCCGATTGATGAGGAATTGATATTACCACCGCCATTTAAAGATACCGCTGATGGCCAACCACAGGAGCCGGGGGCCGGTGAATAATACCGGGTATAGAGATGAGTAACGTGAGTTACCTGAATAATCCTGTTTCCGGCAGTGCTGCTATCGAAGTGCCTGCTGATGAGGTGGCGTCCCCCGCCGGGAACCACATGCTACCTTATGCATTCGCCAGGCGCCATGATGTACTGGTTTCTGACAGCCAGCCCGATGAGCCAGTCGCCAATGGGCCTGTAAACAGCATCGAAGTCTATTGCACTGATGATATCCCGTCCCAGGTGATCATGGAATTGCAACGTTACCTGCGTTCGCCGTTGAGATTCACAACGGTTGAACCCAGCCGCTTTAATGAATTGCTGCAGGCAGCCTATGAACGAACATCCACTGAAGCCATGCATATCATGGATGATATTGGTGATGAGTTCGATCTGTCGCATATGATGCAGGTACTGAATGAACCAGAGGATTTGCTGGAAAGTGAAGACGATGCCCCTATCATCCGGCTCATCAATGCGCTGCTTGCCGAGGCCATTAAGGAAAACGCCTCTGACATCCACATTGAACCCTACGAGGAACACCTGGTGGTGCGTTTCCGTATCGATGGTGTATTGCGCGAAATTCTGCAACCCAGCATGGTGTTGGCGCCACTACTGGTATCACGGATAAAAGTAATGGCAAGACTTGATATTGCCGAGAAGCGTCTGCCACAGGATGGTCGTATCTCTCTGAGAATAGCCGGGCGTGCAGTCGATGTGCGTGTCTCTACGCTTCCAACCGGTAGTGGTGAACGTGTCGTGATGCGTCTGCTGGATAAACAGGCTGGCAGACTGGATCTGGAACAGCTGGGTATGAGTGATACCAGCCTGAACATCATGGAGAAAATAATCCATAGGCCACATGGCATCATCCTGGTAACAGGGCCGACCGGCTCAGGCAAGACAACCTCGTTATATGCAGCAGTGGCACGCCTGAACGATAGCCAGCGCAATATCATGACGGTTGAAGATCCGATCGAGTACGACCTGTCAGGGATCAGCCAGACAGCCGTTAATACCAAGGTAGACATGAGTTTCGCACGCGGCTTGCGCGCAATCCTTAGACAGGATCCGGATGTGGTCATGGTAGGGGAAATTCGTGACCTCGAGACGGCCCAGATAGCAGTGCAGGCAAGTCTTACCGGACATCTTGTATTGTCGACCCTGCATACCAATACCGCGGTAGGCGCCATTACTCGTCTTCGTGATATGGGTGTGGAGACCTTCCTGCTGTCATCAAGTCTCCTCGGCGTCGCTGCACAGCGCCTGGTCAGGGTCTTGTGTGCGAATTGCAAACAACCCTATGAGGCAACGACGAGTGACTGTGATCTGCTCGGTGTTTCAGCAACGACACCGCCGACCTTGTATCGTGCTGCTGGCTGCAAGCAATGCAGCCAAACAGGATACCGGGGAAGGACCGGTATATACGAAGTATTTGAGGTCGATGACACGATTAAAGGCATGATACATGATGCATCCAGCGAGCATGCCATGGAGGAATATCTCCGCAAGCTGTCCCCAAGCCTCCGGGATGACGGCCTGAAGAGGGCATTGAAGGGAGATACCAGCATGGATGAGGTTTTGCGAGTTAGTCGCGAAAATTAGCGGGCCTGTACGAAGGATCAGATATATGGGTGCTTACGAATATACTGCACTGGATGCCGCTGGCAAGACGCATAAGGGGATCCAGGAAGGGGACACTCCACGCCAGATACGTCAGTCCCTGAAATTGCAGGGGTTGATACCCACCACTGTTGAGGCAATTCAGCAGCGAGCCTATAAAAAAGAAGAACCCACCGGTTTTTCAGCGATTAAGCAGCAAAAGCGTGTCGGCGTAAAAGACCTGGCCTCTATGACGCGCCAGCTGGCCACCTTGATTGAGGCAGGCTTTCCCGTCGAGGAATCACTGGCTGTTACTGCAAGGCAATCGAGTAAACCACATGTGAAGAGTGTCTTGCTGGGGGTACGCGCAATGGTGCTTGAGGGCCACTCAATGGCAAATTCGCTGGCGGCCTTTCCAAAAGTATTTCCGGAATTGTATTGCTCTACGGTCAGGGCCGGAGAACAGTCTGGCCATCTTGATAATGTCCTGTTGAGGCTGGCAGATTATACCGAGGACCGTCAGGCGCTGACTCAGCGTATAACCATGGCAATGGTTTATCCTGGCGTTCTGACGCTGGTAGCGATAGTCATTGTTGCTCTGCTGATGGGGTATGTTGTGCCCCAGGTCGTTCAGGTATTGCAAGGCTCGGGAGAACAGCTTCCTTTGTCAACGCGCATACTGCTGACCGGCAGTGATATTATTGTTCAATATGGCGTATATATGCTACTGGCCGTTATTGCGATCATTGTCGGGTTTCGGCAGGCATTAAAAAACCCTGCATTCAGGTATCAGGTGGATCGCCTGTTACTAAAAATACCATTGATATCAGGACTGGTGACCCGGCTGAATACCGCACGATTTACACGCACCTTCAGTATTTTATCTGCCAGTGGTGTGCCGGTTATTGATGCCATGAATATCTCTGCAGAAGTCCTGACTAACAGCCCGATGAGGAAAGCCGTATTACGCGCCACCGATCGGGTCAGAGAAGGCAAGCCTATCCACCTGTCACTGGAGAAGAGTGGATATTTTCCGCCACTGATTACATCATTGATAGCCAGCGGTGAATCAAGTGGCAAGCTTGACGACATGTTGCAACGGGCCGCACTTAGTCAGGAACAGGAGCTGGAAAGCAGTATCAGTATAATGTTAAATCTGTTTGAGCCGGCAATGATTATTGTTATGGCGTTAATCGTATTGTTTATTGTGTTGTCGATCCTGACACCCATTATTGAATTAAACAATCTCATTAAATGACAGAAGGGAATGTAATGATGCAGGTCAGAAAAAGATTAAGCCTCGAGTCAGGGTTTACCTTGATCGAGATCATGGTTGTGGTGGCTATTATTGGGATCCTGGCCGCACTGATTGTGCCGAATATTATTGATGAACCAGACAAGGCCAAGGTGGTTAAGGTAAAACAGGATATTCGTGCGATCGTCCTGTCTCTAAATATGTACAAACTGGATAATCACAACTATCCAACCACGGACGAGGGTTTAGAGGCCCTGGTCAACAGGCCAGAAAGTGCGACGGCCTGGCGAAAAGACGGTTATTTGGCAAAATTACCCAAGGACCCCTGGGATAATGAATACCAGTACCTGATACCGGGGACCCATGGGCGCATTGACGTGTATAGCCTGGGTGCAGACAAACAGCCAGGTGGTGAAGGATTTAAGGCTGATATTGGCAACTGGGACCTGTAGATGAAATGAACCGGGTAAAATTACATGGTTTTACCCTGCTGGAAATTATGGTGGTGATTCTTATTATCGGCCTGGTGGCAGGCATGACTGTGCCCACACTGTCTCTAGGAGGGACTGAGAGACTGGCCAGGGATGAAGCCGTTAAATTTGGCCGGTTGCTGTCACTCGCACGCGATGAATCCATTCTTAGTCGACAGAATTTGCTGCTGAGATTTAATAATGAGGGTTATGGGTTTTACCGGCTGGAAGGAAAAAATGTGACGGAAGTCGAGGATGATTCATTATTAAAACCACGTACCTATCCAGACCTTGTCAAGGTCGAGGTCAATGTGGATAACAGGGGACGGAAGTCAGGGAAAAAACGCTCGGAATTATTTACCCAGGTATATATCTCCTCCAGTGGTGAGATGAGTCCGGTAGAAGTCCGCTTTGCTATTGACGGCAGTGATGCCGTGTATACAGTGATAACCACCCTGATGGGTGAGGTAACGCTGCAGCGACCTGCTGAAGAGAATGGGTCTGGTGACTTATGACAGGGCGCCTTAATGAATAACAGGGGCTTTACCTTGCTGGAGGTGCTGATAGCACTGGGGATAGTGGCTGTTGCGTTCAGTGCTATCGCCGGTTTATTCGGTGAGATAGCGAATACACAGGCAGAACTGAAACAAAAGACATTTGCACAATGGGTCGCAATCAACAAGACAAATGAAATCTATATAAACCGGAAATTGCTTGATAGCGGCAATGCTGAAGGTACAGAAAAGATGGCCGGCCATCCGTGGTACTGGAAGATGAAGACCAGTAAAACAGCGGACAAGGACATACGACGTGTAGAGTTGCAGGTGTATGTGTCCAGGGACAGCGCCATGCCTGCTGCAGTCATTACGTCCTACCATGGGCAGGCGGGGTCTTAGTGAATAACCGGGGATTTACCTTGCTGGAGCTGCTGGTGGCCATCGCGGTTTTTGCGGTTATGGCAACTGCCACCTATGAAGGATTTAATGCGATGTTGTCCAGTAAACAAAAAATAGAAAAAGAGGCAGATGAACTGTCCCGCCTGCAAATGGCGCTGGTCATAATTCAGCGTGACCTTGAACAAATAATACGGCGGCCGATCAGGGATGAGTATGGTGAGGTGAAGGCATTTCTAGTCAATAATGAGAATAATATTCTCCTCGAATTCACCCGAGTGGGCGTCAAGCGGCTGTTTTCGGAGAATCATAGTGATTTGCAGCGCATAGCCTACAGGCAAGACGAAGATAAGCTGATCCGCCTGTCCTGGGATGTGCTGGACAGGGCACAGGATACTCGTCCAGTTGAGCGGGTCCTTCTGTCCGGGGTAAAGGCAATAACATTTAACAGTATTAACGCAGCAGAAAATACGCCTTCGCCACTAAGCTCTGCTGTCGCGACCCCGATGACAGCACAGGATCCGGCGTCCATTATGCCCGACGGGATTGAGCTGACCCTGGAGATGGATGAGTTGGGCAGCATAAAAAGACTGTTCCTGACCCAGGGATGATCAGATGCTGATATTTTTGCAACGCCGGGGCAGCTTTTACAGGCAAGAAAGGGGGATAGCCTTACTGCTGGTGTTGCTTGTGGTTGCGCTGGCGAGCATTGCATCGGCCTCGCTGGCTTCGCGACAATATCTTGAGATACGACGGACCACTAACGTGATCAGGGCTAACGAGGCTTATTTCATGGTGCTTGGGGCTGAACAGTGGGCCAGGCAGATATTACGCCGGGATCTGAAGGACACCAGGACCGATAGCCTTCAGGATGCGTGGGCGGGCGATCTGAGCAACATCAAGTTGCAAAGAGGCCAGCTAAATGGGCGTATTGTTGATCTTCAGGGCCGCTATAATTTAAATAATCTGGTTAAGAAGAATACCGGTGACAGTGATAGCAATGAAATAAAACGTTTCATGAGATTGCTGGAGGCATTGTCTATAGACACCTCATTGGCGCAGGCGGTCGTTGACTGGATCGACGCCGGGATCAATCCATTATTGCCGGCTGGTGCCGAAGATCAGGAATACCTGGGCCTTGATACACCGTACCGTACTGCCAACCGGCCAATGGCCAATATAACGGAGCTCCTTCTGATAAAGGGCTTTAACGAGGAAATATTCCGGCAGCTCTCACCACATATTACGGCATTGCCTGTTTATACCGAGGTAAACATCAATACGGCGAGCGTGCCTGTTATAATGGCCATGATTGCCGGCATTGGTGAGTCCGGGGCAGAGGACATAGTAGCGCAGCGGGAATTGCAGGCATTTAATGATGTGTCGGAGTTGCGCAATATGCAGGCGCTTGAAGGGCGAACGATTATTGGTATCAATGTAAAAAGTGAATTCTTTATGTCTGAATTTGAGATGAAACTGGATGGTGTCGTCACTGTGCTGACAAGTATTCTGTACCGGCCAGTCTCGCAAACCGGCAAAACCGTCATTAGTGTACTTGGCCGGACACAGGGATATGCACAATGAACCAGGGTGTGGTTGTTAGATTACTGGATGAGATTGCCGGCCGTTATCAGTGGGTCTTTAGTGACGCCATCAATTCCTTCTCAACTGATGTGCATACGGGCGATTTGAATGCCTTTGTCTCTGCGGCACAGGGTCGTGAGGTCATCTTTATTGTACCCGGTGCCGATGTCATGGTTGCATCTGCGGTTGTCCCCAGCCGTAACCGGCAAAAGATCCGCCAGGCCGTCCCCTATATGATCGAAGACAATCTCGCCGAAGATATTAATAATATGCACTTTGCGGTGAGTGAACAGGACAGGAAGGGACATGTCCAGGTCGCTGTCATATCCAGCCACCTGATGGATGACTGGTCTGCCCAGATGAATAATTCTGGTCTGCATGTTACGCAGGCCATCCCTGAAATATTTCTGCTTCCGCGGACACCGGGCACATGGAGCATGCTGGTAGAAAATGATAACAAGGTCGTGCTTCGATATGCTGAGTATGGTGGGCTGGTATTCAGTGCCGGGAATGCCGGGTTCATTCTCAAACGGTTGCTAAATGAACAGCATGATTCACTCCCTGCTGAATTACACATTATAAATACGACAGGAAATAAACTGGATCTTGATTCTGTCCAGACAGAATTCAATCTGACAATTACCGAAGAAACAACTGATGAAGATCCATTGAGCATATTTTGCCGTGGTCTGGCCAGGTATAGCGGCATCAACCTGTTGCAGGGAAAATACAGCCCCGGTGTGAAAATGGCGGGCAAGCGCTACTGGTGGTTTGGTGCGGTAGCCGCACTGCTGGCCTGGCTGATACTGAATACCGGTCTTCTGCTATACGAGAACAACCGGCTTGAAAGTCACCGTGATCGAATCAACGACGAGATAAAGGCAGCTTACCGGGGAGCGTTCCCGAACGCACAGAAAATTCCCCAACCCGTAAAGCAGATGGAAAGGGAACTAACGAAGCTGAGAACGGCGGGATCAAAGAGGGAGTTTGTTGAGCTCTTAGCCATTACCGGTAGAGTGGTACAGTCCGCCAGTGGGGCCAACCTCGATGTGATTTCGTACCGGGGAGGCCGACTGTCGGTGGAATTAAAGCTGGAGAATATCCAGGTACTGGACGAATTAAAAGTATCTTTCAGAAAATACCCCTATGTGGACATGAAGATACAACAGGCGTCAGCAAGTGGCAATCTGGTGGTTGCAAAACTACAGGTGGAATACAGGAAATGAACCAGGCACTGGCCCAATGGTTTGCCGCATTAAGCACCAGGGAGAAACTGGTACTGGCGGGTGGTGGTGTCATTTCACTGGTGCTTATCCTGAATTACCTGCTCTGGAAACCATTGCAGAGCGAGAATAAACAGATCATTACTCAGGTAGATAGCGGGATGAAAGACCTGAAGTGGATGAGGACAGCGACTGCAGAGATAAAATCATTGCAGGGATTATCTGCAAAACCCGTTACCAGAGCAAACCAGTCCCTGCTTGGCGCCATCAATAACACGGCCGGGACGGTATTGAAGGAACCTGTGACACGTATAGAAGAAAGAAAAAGAGGCACGGCAAATTTATGGTTTGACAAGGTGTCATTCGATTCCCTGGTAATATGGCTGGAGAAGCTGGACAGGACCTATGGCATATCCGTGTATAGTATTGTGATCCGGCGACTGCCTGAGCAGGGCATGGTGAACGTGCAGCTGACATTGAAGCAATAAGCAGAAACGGTGGCGTCAATCAATGGGGTCAGAGCCTGTAGGAGATGGCTTACAGAACATTACGACGCAGGCTTACATGCCGATTTAACGGCAAAGATTGATTTATCGGCCCTTAAGCCCTAGGGTAGGTAGGGGCTAATAATAAATGGAATGATCACCAAACCGCGTTAAGACGGTCAGGGAAGAAGAGGGTGAGTGACATGAAGGATGTCCATACCGTATTAATCCGCCTGCTGTGCGTTGTTG
>BTQY01000061.1:0-10717 GCA_036986115.1 Gammaproteobacteria bacterium
CGATTATCTCTGCGATTATCTCTGCGATCACTGCGACGCTCCTGACGCTGATCGCGACGGTCGCTGCGATTATCTCTGCGGTCACTGCGACGCTCCTGACGTTGTTCACGACGGTCGCTGCGACGTTCCTGTCTGCGGTCTCGAGTCTCATCACGTTTGCCAGCACGATCATGAATCCGTTCGCCTTTTTTATCCAGCCGATCGTTGATGCGATCACCCTTCTTGTCCAGCCGATCGTTGATGCGATCACCCTTCTTGTCCAGGCGAGCATCGATACGATCACCCTTCTTGTCCAGACGCTCTGCAAGACCATCCTTGCCATGTTCAGCCGCCCTTTCTGCCTGCTTATCCAGCCGTGCATCGATCCGATCACCCCGGTTATCGAGGCGGTTCTCGATACGGTCACCCCGGTTATCGAGACGGTTTTCAATACGATCGCCACGCTGATCAAGGCGATCCTCCACTTTGCCACCCGGGCCTTCATCGGCCCTGGCATTGACCACAGCCATCATCGTGATCAGGCTGGTAACCAGAATAAATTCGTTTTTCATCGTCTGCTCCTTAGGTAGGGAAGGTAATTAAGGTCATTAATTCTGTGTTCCCCCACTACAACGAGCTGTGATGAATAAGGTTGTCATCAATTTAGGGGGGGGTCGCTATTTTTTATCTGGAATAAACCACAGAGTAAGCTAATCTGGGCATGGCTCGACACATTAATTCTTTAATATCAATCACATACAGGCTTATGTGATGACCGTCCCGAGAGAGCGCCAGACAGGTTAATCCCCGTTATCTTGTGAGTTTAGTTGATTTTCTGTCCCGGCATCGGTGGGCCTGTCGTCATCGTCCATTAATATAGAGTGGGCCGGACCCTCCATGTCATCGAACTGGCCGCTGCGGATCGCCCACAGGAACCCGTATACAATCGCTGCGACCAGGATCAACGCCAACGGTACCAGTAAATAAATGATTTCCATGTCTTCAATGGCCTCCCTGTGCCGGGCCCCTGTTTGGGATCCGGGCTGGCATCCGGGTCAGACGCAGCGCGTTCATCACCACGAACAATGAGCTGAATGACATCCCCAGCGCCGCCATCCAGGGTTGCAGCAGGCCCATGGCGGCCACTGGCAAGGCAATCACATTGTAGCCGATCGCCCAGAGCAGATTCTGACGAATGATGCTCAGGGTACGCCGGGCCACCTCCAGGCCAGCGGGTAAATGCCCCAATTGTTCGGATAACAGGATCATATCGCCGCTGGTTAATGCCAGTTGCGTCCCCCCGCCCATGGCGATAGAGACCTGGGCCTGCGCCATGACCGGTGCATCGTTCACGCCGTCACCAACCATGGCGACCACCGCCCCTTGCTGCTGCAGGCGTTTGACTTGCTGCAGCTTGTCTTGCGGGCTGAGTTCAGACATAACCTGTTCGATACCGCACTGGCGGGCCACAAATTGCGCGGCCTGCGGGTGATCCCCGGTAAGTAACATGACCTGCTTGCCCGCTTGCTGCAGACTGGCCACCACCCCGGCAGCATCGTCACGACATTCATCACCGAGAATAAAGGCCGCTAATAATGCCTGCCTTGATGCCAGAATGACCACCGTATCACCATTTTCACCGAGATGAGCGAGCTCATGGCCATCCAGGGAATGTTGCGTCGAGGCCAGTATATATTTCGGGCTACCTATATATAAGGTATCGCCGTCCAGCTTGCCAGAAACCAGCTTTCCGCTCAGGCCAGACCCCGGAACATTGCTCACCTCCGAGACGACCGGCGGCTGAATATCACCAGCATATTGAATAATTGCCCGAGCCAGTGGATGTTCCGAAAAATTTTCCAGTGCCGCCGCCATGGCAAGACACTCATCGGGGGTCCGGTCAGTGTACGTCCTGATGTCCTTCAGCGTCAGTATTCCCCGGGTCAGGGTCCCCGTCTTGTCAAAGATAACATGGGTCGCCTGTACCAGTGTCTCCAGGGCATGCCCGCGCGTAGTTAACAGTCCCAATGTCGTCAGATTTCCTGTGGCTGCTGTCATCGCGGTGGGTGTCGCCAGCGACAAGGCACAGGGGCATGTCACCACCAGTACGGCAATGGTAATAGCCAGCCATTGGGCCGGCTCATGCACCCACCAGTAAATCCCGACGATTGTCGCCAGTAACAATACCCCGCCGACAAAGAAACTCACTATCCGATCAGCCTGTAGGGATATACGGGGCTTTTCTGCCTGTGCCTTGTCAAGTAAACGCAGGATCCCTGACAGGCGTGTATCTTCACCGCTATGCAGCACTTCCATTGTGAATGGACTTTCTATATTAATACTGCCACCGATTACCTGTTCGCCTGTTGATCTTGAGACCGGCAGACTCTCGCCAGTCAGCAACGATTCATCGATACTGGATCTCCCCTTCGTCACGATTCCATCCGCAGGGATATGTTCACCAGGTCGAATCAGTAGATGGTCACCTGTTCCGAGTTCGACTGCCGGGATCACCTCTTCCCGGTCATTGACAAGACGTGTTGCCATCGCCGGCATCTGCCTGACCAGGGCCTCACTGGACTCGGCCGCGCGCTTGCGGCCCGCCATTTCAAAATGACGCGCCACCAACAGAAAAAACACGAACATCACCACCGAATCAAAATAGATCTCACCGCTGCCAGTAATGCTATGGATAACGCTGGCAATAAAGGCCGCTGCAATTCCCAGCGTTACCGGGACATCCATGCCCATACGCAGATTCTTTATATCGCGCCAGGCGCCCAGGAAAAATGGCTGTGCGGAATACAGCAGCACGGGCAGTGTTAATAACAGACTTAACCATTGAAAAAAGTTCTTAATGCCAGCATCCATACCGCTCCGTTGCCCGAAATACAGGGCCACTGCCAGCATCATCACCTGCATGCCAAATATCCCGGCAAGACCCAGACGTCTCAAGGATTGTTTGCGCTGCTTCTCAAACAGTAATTGTTGCCGACCAGGGTCATACGGATGGGCCAGGTAACCAATGCGACTGATGGCGGCAAGGACATCGCTGAGCGAGACGATTGAGTTGTCCCAACGTAACCGCGCCCGGTGGGTGCTGTAATTAATCTGCATGTCCAGTACCCCGGACATCGAGGCGATGTGATGTTCATTCAGCCAGACGCATGCCGCACACACAATCCCCTCGATGATCAACGAGGCTTCACGGACATCGTCACCTTCACCCTCTTCATGGCGCACGAAGCTTTGTTGCACCTTCGGGTTGTCATAGAGCTTCAGTTCATCCAGGAAATGCGGCACCAGTTCACGTCCGGTGGCATTTTGGGTGTCACGAAATTTGTAGTAATCATTCAGACCACCGGCGACAATGGCCTGCGCCACCGCCTCGCATCCGGGGCAACACATCGAACGATCAATCCCATTAATCTCCGCACTGTAATTGCTGCCTTCAGGGACAGGCAGGCCACAATGAAAACACGGGCCTTCGGCCCCTGTGGACGGCAATTGTTGTACGGCTTCAGTTGAAATTCCCATTGTTCCTGCTGATAAAAAATCTCATTCGCATTAATATTAACATTCAGGGCGGTGACATCCGTCATCCGCTACCGCATCTTAACTTGATGAGTATCAAAGCCAGAGTAGTTTTCATCTATCGAAAAAATAGCGAAAACTGGCTCTTTGCCGGAAAAATACAGTCGACAAACAATGACTAGAATGATTATAATCCTGGATTGATTATAAATTAGTATATACTTACTTGCTAATACTTAAGTATTTTACTCGGGATTTCAGATATTTACAATGGCATGATATTTTGATTAAGGTAATATAGGCACAATAATTGCAACTATCTTCAGGTTAGGAGCTCCGTATGTTTTTGTCACACGTCATAGGATTATTTACCCACCCCAGGGAAGAATGGGCCGATATCAAGGGGGAAGGCTGTTCCGTCGGCAAATGCTACTGTTCCCACGTGCTGCTACTTGCCGCCATCCCGGCAGTATCCAGTTACATAGGCACCACCCAGTTCGGCTGGACCATCGGCTCACGTGATGCCATCAAGCTGACCACCGACAGTGCCCTGATCCTCTCATCGCTGACGTACATCACCATATTGGTCGGTATTTTTTCGATGGGGGCCCTTATCAAATGGATGGGGAAGACCTATAACGCAGATAAACCGCTTCAGGTTTGCATCGCACTCGCCGCCTACTCCGCCACACCAATATTTGTCATCTGTCTCAGCCTGCTATACCCGCAACTGTGGGTGAACCTGGTACTCGGCCTGCCAGCCACCGCCTATAGCGTTTACCTGATGTACCTTGGTGTACCGATCATGATGGACATCTCTGAAGAAAGGGGCTTTTTATTTTCCAGTGCCATTGTGGGTGTTGGCATGGTGATGCTGGTCGGTGTGCTGGCCACCTCGGTGGTGCTGTGGTCGTTGGGATTTGGCCCCGCGTTTACGGATTAGTATGAATGTTTGGCTTTACCATTATATAGCTTATATAGCTTTAAGGAGTCGGAGAAATGAAAATTAAATTATTGGCCGTTTTAATTATTTCAGGTGGTTTATTGATTGGCAACCTGAGCAATGCCTTTGCCCTTGAGGGTGGAGACTGGATGGTACGCTTTGGCGCTACTATGATCGATCCAAATAGTGGTAGTGACAATGCCTTTTTGGGTGCAACACGCCTGGCAGGCACTGATGCCGAAGTCGACAGTGACACTCAGCTTGGTATCACCATTGAATACATGTTGACCAGCAACTGGGGTATTGAATTACTGTTAGCCACACCGTTCGAGCATGACATCGAACCGAATGCGGCACTGGCGGCGGTGACAGGTAACTCAAAGGCCATTGGCGAAACCGATCAGCTGCCACCGACCCTGAGCCTTAACTATCACTTTCAGCCTACGGCCGGCTGGCGTCCTTATGTCGGTGTGGGCATCAACTACACCGTATTTTTTAATGAAGATACCAGTGGTGGCCTGAAGACCAACCTCGGCTACACCAGCCTGGACCTGGATGATTCCTGGGGACTGGCACTCCAGGCAGGTGTTGATATCGATCTTTCTGCTAACTGGTTCGGTAACCTGAACGTGCGTTATATCGATATTGACACAGATGCCACCGCCAAACGTGCCGGCGCCGCCAATCTCACGATTGATAATGTCGAGATCGATCCATGGATCTACAGCATTGGGATTGGCACCACATTCTAGTCTTGGTTTTTAATTGTATTCGTTGAGAGGAAAACCTATGGACACGCAGTCCACGTACAACACCAGGGTCGTACGGCAATTTGCCATCATGACCATCGTGTGGGGCATCGTTGGCATGTCGGTAGGCGTATTGATCGCCGCACAAATGGCCTGGCCGGTACTGAACTTTGATATCCCCTATCTGACGTTCAGCCGGCTGCGCCCGCTGCATACCAATACAGTGATCTTTGCCTTTGGTGGTTCGGCGCTGTTTTCGACATCCTATTATGTTGTACAGCGCACCTGCCACGTGCGCCTGATCAGCGACAAACTGGCCGCGTTTACGTTCTGGGGCTGGCAGGCCGTGATCCTCTCTGCCGCGATTACCCTGCCACTGGGTTACACCAGTTCTAAAGAGTATGCCGAGCTGGAATGGCCGATTGATATCCTGATCACGCTGGTCTGGGTCACCTATGCCGTGGTATTCCTGGGCACCATCGCAAAACGCAAGGTCAGACATATCTACGTCGCGAACTGGTTCTTTATGGCGTTTATCCTGACCGTCGCCGTACTACACATCGGTAACAGCGCGGCGTTGCCAGTGGGCATGATGAAGTCCTATTCGGTATATTCCGGTGTACAGGATGCCATGGTGCAATGGTGGTATGGCCACAACGCAGTGGGTTTCTTCCTGACGGCGGGCTTCCTCGGCATTATGTATTACTTCGTCCCCAAGCAGGCCGAGCGTCCCGTGTATTCGTATCGCCTGTCGGTGGTGCACTTCTGGGCGCTGGCCTTTACCTACATCTGGGCCGGTCCACACCACCTGTATTACACTGCCCTGCCTGACTGGACCCAGTCGCTCGGCATGGTGTTCTCGCTGATCCTGCTGGCGCCCTCCTGGGGCGGTATGATCAACGGCATCATGACGCTGTCCGGGGCATGGGACAAACTGCGCACTGATCCGATCCTGCGCTTTTTGATTGTCTCGGTATCCTTCTATGGTATGTCTACCTTCGAAGGCCCGATGATGGCCATCAAGACGGTAAACGCATTATCACACTATACCGACTGGACCATCGGCCATGTGCATTCCGGTGCACTGGGCTGGGTGGCATTTATCACGATTGGTGCGATGTACTTCCTGATCCCGCGCCTGTGGGGCAAGGAGATCTACAGCAAACGACTGATTGAGTACCATTTCTGGCTGGCCACCCTGGGTGTAGTCCTGTATATAACGGCCATGTGGGTCTCCGGCATCATGCAGGGCCTGATGTGGCGTGCGGTCAATTCGGACGGTACCCTGACCTACAGTTTCGTTGAAAGTGTACAGGCCATGCATCCGTTCTACATCATCCGTTTCATCGGTGGCAGCCTCTTCCTGACGGGCATGTTGATCATGGCCTATAACATCTGGAAGACCATCGCGGGACAAAAACCCGTTGAACAGCTCATCCCTGCACCTGCAGCAGCACACTAAGGAGGATCAACATGGCATCACATGACAAAGTTGAAACCAACCTGGGTCTGCTGGCGATACTGACCATTGTGGTGATCAGTGTCGGTATGCTGGTCGAGATCGTGCCATTGTATTTTATGAAACACACCACTGAACCAGTGGATGGTCTGAAACCCTATACTGCATTACAGCTTACCGGGCGTGATATATACATTCGAGAATCCTGTAATGCCTGCCACTCTCAGATGATTCGTCCATTCCGCGCCGAGACCGAGCGTTATGGTCATTACTCGGTCGCTGGTGAATTTATTTATGACCGGCCATTCCTGTGGGGTTCCAAGCGTACCGGCCCTGACCTGCACCGTGTCGGTGGCCGTTACGGCGATGAGTGGCACCGTGTGCATTTAATCAATCCACGTGATGTGGTGCCCGAATCCATTATGCCGGGTTACCCGTGGCTGGAAGAGAATGCCGTCGATGCCTCGGACATCCAGAAAAAGATGCAGGTCCTCAGGACACTGGGACACCCCTACACGGACGAGCAGATCGCCAGGGCGCCCGAGGCGTTAAAGGACAAGACCGAAATGGACGCCATGATTGCCTACCTGCAATCACTGGGAACGGCTATCAAGACGAGGAGATAAACAT
Organism: Gammaproteobacteria bacterium; assembly: GCA_036986115.1. GTDB lineage: Bacteria > Pseudomonadota > Gammaproteobacteria > BTQY01 > BTQY01 > BTQY01. The sequence goes on from BTQY01000061.1 coordinate 7,295, forward strand.
GTCGCTGTTTCATTCAATCTGGACCGTGGTAATGTTCATCGTCTTTATCGGTATCGTACTGTGGGCATATAATGGCAAGCGCAAACAATCTTTTGATGAAGCCGCAAACCTGCCTTTAGAAGATGATAACGAAATAAATCCTCAAGGGACCCATCAGGAGGAGAAATTCCATGTTTGATTTTACCAGTGATTTCTGGAGTTGGTTTATTATTGTCCTGGTGATTGGTAGTTTTGCGTTTATCCTGGTATTGATCCGCTGGATGTCTGAAAAACCCAGACCTGAGAGCGAAGCCAGGCCCACTGGTCATGTATGGGATGAAGACTTACAGGAACTGAACAACCCGATGCCACAGTGGTGGCTAATGTTGTTTTACGCCACCATTGCTTTTGGTGCGGTCTACCTGGTGCTGTACCCGGGCCTGGGGAAATTTCCCGGGCTATTGGGCGTTACCCAGATCAGCGAGTATGAAAATGAAGTCAAAAAGATGGAACAATCGCTCAAGCCACTGTATGACAAGTATCAGAAACTGTCGATTACCGATCTGAGCAGAGATCCGGTGGCGATGAAGACGGCCGGGCGCCTGTTCGCCAACTACTGTACCGTCTGCCATGGTTCGGATGCGCGCGGCTCCACCGGCTTCCCTAACCTGCGCGATACCGAATGGCTATACGGCGGCTCTGCCGACAACATCAAGGCCTCCATCATGAATGGCCGCCAGGGCATCATGCCAGCGTGGAAGGTCGCCCTCGGCGAGCAGGGTTTGAAAGACATGACTGAATATGTGCTGGGCCTTAACGGCCGCCGCGTCGATGTCGAGGCTCAGCGGCGAGGGCAACAGAAGTTCGCCATGTGTGCAGGTTGTCATGGCGCGGATGCGCGGGGCAATCCTGCCCTGGGCGCCCCTGACCTGACCAATAACATCTGGCTACACGGTGGTTCCAGGAAGGCGGTCATGGCGAGCATCGCAGGCGGACGCCAGGGCAAAATGCCGGCACACAAGGAATTTCTCGGTGAATCCAAGGTGCATCTGCTGGCTGCCTATGTGTACGGCCTGTCGGAAGAGTTGGAATAAGGCCGGAAAAGCGGCATACTTTAGACTATCAAGACACAAGACAGTAGCGTGAGCATCCCGAAAATCCAGAAATGCATATCCATACTCTGGCCGTCATTTATCATGGCAGGAATTGCTACGACCCTGTTCTTCACCGTGTTTGACCCCGATGTATTGCTGATGGATAAAACCTATGGTGATATCAGTCGCCTCGGTGCCTATAGCATCGGGTTTTTCCTGTTCTGGATCCTGACCGCCTGTTCCTGCATGTTAACTTGTTATTTCCTGCGCCCCTGCGACCGGGTCAACAAGACGTAACATAAATAATCCACATTTATTTGATATTAAGTTCGTAGCAGTCCTCTTGTAGTCAAGATAATTACAGGCACGAACAAGTACAGACTATGCCAGAACACGATACCCCCAACAAAACTACCACTGAAGATACTGACATCCAGTCATCTCTGTACGCCACACGGGAAAAGATCCGTCCTCGACAGGTGCATGGTATGTTTGCCTTTCTGCGGACCTCTGCAGTATTCGTCTTGCTGGGCCTGTATTATTTCGTCCCGTGGCTCAGCTGGGATGGTCGTCAGGCCGTGTTGCTGGATCTTCCGGCCCGCAAATTTTACCTCTTCGGTATCACCCTGTGGCCACAGGACTTTATCTATCTCGCCCTGTTATTAATTATTGCAGCACTAACTCTGTTTCTGTTCACTGCCCTGGCAGGACGCCTGTGGTGTGGTTACGCCTGTCCGCAAACCGTCTGGACTGAAGTGTTTTTATGGATTGAACGCCAGGTGGAAGGTGATCGTCCGAAACAGATGAAGCTGGACAAGGCCCCCTGGAGCACACACAAGATTACTGTCAAAGCGATTAAACATAGCCTGTGGCTGCTGTTTGCGACCTATACCGGGATCACCTTTGTCGGTTATTTTTCTCCCATCGACGAGCTGGTACTGAATATCATTAATCTCAGCCTTGGTCCCTGGGAGACCTTCTGGATAGTGTTTTACAGTTTTGCCACCTGGGGTAACGCCGGTTTTCTGCGCGAACAGGTATGTATCTACATGTGTCCGTATGCCCGTTTCCAGAGCGCCATGTTTGATGAGAACACCATGATCATTTCTTATGACGACAAGCGTGGTGACCCGCGTGGCTCCCGCCCCCGTAATACCCAGCGGCGCAGCGAAGAGCCGAAAGATAAAGTCCTGGGTGACTGTATTAACTGCACGCTGTGCGTACAGGTGTGTCCGACCGGAATTGATATCCGTGATGGCCTGCAATATCAGTGCATCGGTTGTGCTGCCTGCATCGACGTGTGTGATGAGGTTATGGAGAAAATGGACTATGACAAGGGCCTGATTAAATACACCACCCTGAATGCCCTTGAAGGCAAGGCCGTGAAATTATTCCGTCCGCAGATCATCATCTATGCGTTAATCATTGTTGCGATCGCCACTGGACTTGTTGTTTCATTGCTGTTGCGCGCCCCGCTGGAGCTCGATATCATTCGCGATCGAAACTCGCTGTTTCGCACCACCAACGAGGGGCTGATAGAGAATGTCTATAGTCTGAAGGTGCTCAACATGGATACCACTGAGCATGATTACACATTAACGGTATCCGGTATCCCGGAAATGTCTGTACGCATGGACAATAACGATATCCACGTGCCGGCGGGCGTAGCCAGTGATGTCGTAGTACGACTGCAGGTCGATCCCTATGACCTGAAGAAACAAAGTTCCACTGTTATATTCAACCTTCAGGCAATAGATGATGCCTCCCTTAGCGTATCAGAAGAAGCCCGCTTCCTCGGGCCCATGGGAGCAGGGACACGATGAAGACCACCATGAAGATGAGCGGCAGCAAACAATCCAGGCCCTGGTACCGGCAACCCCTGGTGTGGATGATCATAGCCATCCCGTTGAGTGCCGTTATAGCGGGTATCTACACATTCCGACTTGCCGTTATATCTGATGATGGTCTGGTGGTGGATGACTACTATCGCAAGGGCAAGGAGATCAACCTTGACCTGTCACGAGACAAGGCTGCACTGGCCCACGGCCTGAGTGCCGACATACGCATTAACTATCAGCAGGGAACGATCAGCCTCACCCTGACAGGTTCTGCCAAATACACGTTGCCCGCCCTGCTCGACCTGCATCTGCTGTACAGCACCCGTGCCGGCCATGATGTCACCCTGGACATGAACCGGACCCCGTCAGGGGACTACTTCAGTATACTGCCTGCCAACCTGATCCAGGGCCGCTGGAATATCCTGGTGGAAGCCGATGACTGGCGACTGCTCGGTTCGGTTCGTATGCCGACAGAGACAGCCATCTCACTCACAGCGGATAATTAATTCCCC
>BTQY01000062.1:0-10583 GCA_036986115.1 Gammaproteobacteria bacterium
TGGGCTGAAAGACTATATAGCTTATTTGATGATCACAATAAAATTAATATATCAAGCATGGCGTTTCCAGATGACTGGAAAGAACGTGATTTATGGAAGAATCATCTATAATGAAATCTAACAAGGCATCCGAGCGGGGCCGCAAGGACGCTGCGCGCCTTCGCCCCACAGCTTTAACGTTATGTTGCATAAAGTAAGGAATTAGAATGTCATCTTGGGTGAGATGGATAAAATCAATACCACTGTGGGCAGCCATAGCCTCAGGTTTCATTTTAGCTATCGAATTCCTTCTTGATACTTATATCCACGATAATCCAATAACTGCTGCATCCTCATATGTATACATTGGTATTTTCGGAGTAATATCACTTTTAGTTTACCTAAGCATAAAGCACAGGATGTTATATCTAAATATAATCTCGCTGCTAATATGGCCAATTCCAGGGATATTGTTAATTAAACTAGAAGTGATAAAAGAACAGTATTCTTTTTCGAGTATTTTTCACATGATTGTTGCAGTGATATTCTTGTTGGTAGTAGGCTACACTGCATTACAAGTTGCACGGATTAGCAATCGGATTAAAAGAGAAAGAGATGCAACAGAATCAAGGGATCAGGCCCCTTGAACTGTAGAAGATTAGCAAAGAGAACAGAGTGCAATGGGATCTAAGCTAAGTTACGATAAGAAAGTGTTTCTAGCGCAATTATTTATGGTAATTATTGCGTTTCCTTTTGCTGTTCTAGGCGTAGTTACTATTATAATGGGAATTATCCCTCTTGCTGATATTGAGCCAACATTAGAATATAGAGTAACTGCGATCGGTTTTGGTCTTATTTTTATCGCGTTGTCATTATTAGTTGTGTATCTAATTAAGAAATTTATAAAAAAATATAGTGAGAATACCAGTGCAGCTAATAATGGCGTATAACGAATCATTTAAATCGCAGCGCACTACGCTGCTCGGACCCTCAAGAGCTCCACTCTTTCGGGCCGTTTAATTCAATCGTAAGCCTTTAAAGGTAACAAAAACAGTAACGAAGAATCTTGATCATTGATGATACATAGGGGGTTTTCTGGATGCTGGTTTCTGGATACCGGCCTGCACCCCAAGGGCATGATGTACAGGAGTACAAATGTCGCGGGCGCATGGACGCGCGAGAGCGACCTTTGTCACTTCGTTCGGGCGCGCCGGTATGACGACTATTTAGTTCCTGATCCGCTTATACCCCGTGTCCCCGTTTTTACACCCCCGTATTCCCCGTGGTAATTCTTTTCTGGGTGTTATTCCATCAACCCATGCACGATGTCCATCAACCGCCCGGTGGCGCCGCGGTTTTTCTCGACCATCTTCAGGCCATTGTCGCCGATACTGGTACGTAGATTGGCATCACGCAGTAACTGCTCCATGACCGATGCCAGTTCACCGGCGTCCCTTACCTGCATCGCGGCACCACCATCGAGTAACTGACGTGAAATCTCCGAAAAATTAAACGTCGATGGGCCAAAGACGATCGGCTTGCCAAGTGCGGCGGGCTCCAGCATGTTCTGACCACCATGCGGGATCAGGCTGCCACCGACAAAGGCAATGTCCGAGGCCGCATAAAACAACTGCAGCTCACCCATGCTGTCACCAATATATACATCGGTACTGGCATCACAGGGAATATGCTCACTACGCATTACCACCTGCTTGCCTCGTTTCTTACAATAAGCGGCTACTTTGGCAAAACGCTCAGGGTGTCGTGGCACCAGCACCAGCAGCAGATGCGGATCAAGCTGATGGATAGTATCGAACACATCCAGTATCACGGATTCTTCGCCTTCATGGGTGCTTGCCGCCAGCCAGATGGTCCTTTCACTGCCCCACTCTCTTCTCAGCGCTTCACCCTGTTCGATCAGGCTTGCCGGTACCTTGACATCGATCTTGACGCTGCCGGTAATAATGAGCTTGTTCTCATCAGCGCCGATCGCTATCAGCCGATCCATATCCTGCCGGCTCTGTACTGCGATCTTGCTGCACCAGGACAGTACCTGATGGATAAAACGAGGGAAACGCCTGTAGCCTTTTGCAGAGCCCTCCGACATACGCGCGTTGGCCAGTATTAACGGGATGGATCGCTGCTGGCAGGCATGAAATATATTTGGCCAGATCTCGGTCTCCATGATCATCGCCAGCTTCGGCTTAAAGTGCTCCAGAAAGCGGTTCACAATAAAACCGAGATCGTAAGGCACGTAGACGTGTTGTACGTCCTGATCAAGTATCTCACGGACCCGGCGGGAACCGGTCGGCGTGGTGGTGGTCACCAGCATCTGGTAATCAGGATAGTCTTCTTTCAGCTTGCGGATGACCGGCAACGACGCCTGCACTTCGCCGACCGAGACCGCGTGTATCCAGATACTATTGTGAGTTTTTTCCGCCGGCTTAAATTCGGGGTAATTGCCAAAGCGTTCTGCCCAGCGCTGCCAGTAGGCCGGCGTCTTCAGTCCTCGCCACATCAGGTGACCAATGTAGACAGGTAACAGCAGAACCATGACTAGAGAATAGAGATATCTCACGCTTGTTAGTCCTGCAACACTCCAGAGGGTGAATTACTCATTAAGCCATTGCATGTATTTGTTTACGCCCTGCTCCACTGTCTGGAATTCAGTATCATAACCAGCGGCCCGCAATGCACTGATATCTGCCTCAGTGAAACTCTGGTAACGGCCACGGAGATGATCAGGAAAGGCAATGTATTCAATCTCGCCGCGTTTGTGATAATGAATAACCGCGTTGGCAACATCATTAAAACTCTGGCTGCGCCCGGTGCCGACATTAAAAATGCCCGACTTGTCCGGATTATCCAGGAACCACAGGTTTACATCGACGACGTCATCGACATAAATAAAATCACGACGCTGCTCGCCATTGTCATAACCGTCACATCCCTCAAACAGTTTTACCACGCCAGTTTCCTGTAGCTGATTGTTATGATGAAAGGCGACACTGGACATACTGCCCTTATGCTGCTCCCCCGGGCCATACACATTGAAGTAACGGAAACCGGCCACCTGGCTTTTCATCTCTGGCATTAAACGGCGTACATAGCGGTCAAACAGAAACTTTGAATAGCCATACATGTTGAGCGGCGCCTCGTTGGCGACATCTTCAACGAACACGTCGCCGGCACCATATACAGAGGCCGAAGAGGCATACAGGTAAGCGATCGATTTATCCAGACAATAATGCAAAAGCGTCCTGGAGTATTCGTAATTAACACTCATGATGTAGTGGCCATCCCACTCGGTGGTATCAGAACAGGCACCCTCGTGGAATATCGCCTCAATCGGTGCTTCAAAGGCCTTATCGGCTTTTATGGCCTGCAGAAAATCACCCTTGTCCATGTAATCGAGGATATTGCAATCGACGATATTCCTGAACTTGGTGCCATCACTCAGGTCATCGACCACCAGCACGTCATCACGGCCACGCGCATTCAATGCCCTGACGATATTACTGCCGATAAATCCTGCGCCACCGGTTACTACAATCACCTTGCCAGACTCCTAAGTCGCCTTTAAATTTTCTATGATGTCCGTGGTGGAATGCCCTTCGATATATTCCAGCACGGTCACTTCACCGCCGTTGTCCTTGACACACTGCCCACCGGCAATATCTTCAGGCCTGTAGTCACCGCCCTTTACCAAGACATCCGGCAAACACCTGCATATCAGTCTTTCCGGGGTGTCTTCAGTAAATGCCACTACCCAGTCAACGCATTGCAGACCGGACAATACATGCAGGCGATGTTCCAGCGAATTGATCGGTCGGCCATTGCCCTTCAGTCGGGCCACCGAGGCATCATCATTGACTGCCACCACCAGCCGGTCACCCAGCGAACGGGCCTGTTCCAGGTAACTGACATGACCGTGATGCAGAATATCAAAACAACCATTGGTCATGATGATGCGTTCACCATGAGCGCGGGCATCCTGCAGCGCAATCAGTAACTCGTCTTCATCCATGATACCGCGCTGCGTTTCATCCTGTTCACGAATCGCGCGGCGTAACTCGGTGACACTCACGGTCGCCGTGCCTGATTTCCCAACCACGATACCGGAGGCAAGATTGGATACGGCAGTGGCCTGTAATGTGTCCTGGCCGGCCGCCAGGCAGGCCGCCAGTACCGAGATCACGGTATCACCGGCACCGGTGACGTCATAGACCTCCCGCGCCTGGGCCGTTAAATGTTCAGCCGCCTGCCCCTGTTGCAACAAGGTCATGCCGCGATCGCTGCGGGTGATCAACAGACTTTGCAGATCAAGCTGTTGCCGTAATGCTTCGCCGCGACTGACCAGCTCACTGTCACTGGCGCAATGACCGACAACGGATTCAAACTCGGACAGGTTCGGTGTGATTAACGTGGCATTGGCATAGATTGAGTAATCATCACCCTTCGGATCTACCAGCACGATCTTGCCGGCCTCACGTGCCTGCCTGATCATCGCGGAAATATCTTTCAGTGTGTCCTTGCCATAATCAGAAAAGACGATGACATCGGCATCGTTCAGGTGCCGGCTGAACAGCGCCTGAAAACCACCGGCATCATAACCGGAAAAGCCTTCTTCAAAATCCAGTCGAATCAATTGCTGGTTCCGGCTCATCACGCGCAGCTTGGTAATCGTCGGCACATCCGGCAGGCGTTGAAAGAAACACCTGACGCCGCTGGCGGACAGTTGTTTCTCCAGTGCATCGGCGGCATCGTCCTCACCGGTCAGGCCAAGCAAGCTGCAACGGGCGCCGAGCGCCACGATGTTCAGCGCAACATTGCCGGCGCCGCCGGCACGCTCCTCGACATCCTCGACCTTGAGTACCGGCACCGGTGCCTCTGGCGAGATCCGTGAGGTCGGCCCATGCCAGTAACGATCCAGCATGACGTCACCGACGACCAGTACGTGGGCATCGTCAAAATTGGCTAACTGTATCTTTTCTTCAGGCATTTTGTCCGCGCTTACTCTGTATCTGTGTTATATCTATGTGATATCTATATGATATTAGGGCATTTAATGGAATACCAGAGCCGGTATGATACCATATTCCCCGGGTCATTCATCAGGTCGCTCAAGACGTGTGACTGTTATTACAGACGAACTAGCAGATAATGCGCGTACAATAAAAGCATAGACCGTGTCACAACTTCCGCCTTTTCCGACGCCCTTCCCAATCAGGCGCTTTCTCGCCCCCCGCTACTGGGGCACCTGGCTGTGGCTGGCAATGCTACGCCTGACCGTGCTGCTGCCGTACCGCTGGCAAATGCGCCTTGGCCGATTGCTTGGCAGACTACTGATGCCGCTGCTGAAATACCGGCGTCACATCGCCGACACCAACCTGCGACTGTGCTTTCCTGAATTGAATGACACACAGCGTCGACAGCTGTTAAAGCGTAATTTTGAATCCCTCGGCATGAGCCTGATTGAAACCGCCATCAGCTGGTGGATAACCGAGAAACGGCTTGAGCCACTACTGCAAATCGAAGGGCTGGAGAACCTGCAACAGGCATTACAACAGGGTAACGGTGTGTTGTTGCTGGCACCACACCTGGGGGCACCTGATCTGATGGGACGACTGTTACGCATGCATCACCCATTGTATGCAATGTATCGCAAGCAAAAGAACCCGTTGTTCGACATCATCATGAAGCGTCGTCGTGAATTCCTCTATGACGTCACCGTGGATCGCAAAGACACGCGTGGCATGCTCAAGGCACTGAAGAAAAACATGCCGGTATGGTATGCCGCCGACCAGGACTATGGTCGAAAGCACAGCGTGTTTGTGCCCTTCTTCGGGATCCCCACGGCCACCATCGCGGCAACCTCACGGTTTGCCGAATCCAGTGGTGCCCGGGTAGTTCCGTTCTACCTGCACCGGCTGGCCGATGATGCCGGCTATCGCCTCGAGGTCCACCCGGCGCTTGAAAATTATCCGAGTGGTGATCTGGAGCAGGACGCCGCACGCATCAACGCATTGTTTGAGGAACAGATCAGGCGTTCGCCGGAACAGTATCTGTGGATCCATCGACGTTTCAAGACCCGGCCGGAAGGGATGCAAAAAGTCTATTGATGAAAAATCTCAGCAAACAGGAGTTTGATGACCTCGTTGCCGGTGCCAGCGTACTGACAAAGGATCTGCATGGAGACAAGGTCTATCAACGGGACGATGGCCTGATGATCAAGCTATTCAGACAAAAACGGGCACTATCCAGCGCGGCGATAGTCCCGTATGCACAACGTTTTGCCGATAATGCGGCAAAACTGACAAGGCTCGGCATCGCTACCATTACCGTACAGGATATTTACCGGTGCCCGGAAATTGATCGGACCCTGGTGACTTACCCAATGCTTGAGGGTCATCTGCTCCGCGAGGAACTGCAACAAAACTACTCTGATGAGTTGCTCGGCCAGTTCAGCCGATTTCTTGCCGGGCTGCATGCCAGGGGGATCTACTTTCGTTCTGTTCACCTTGGCAATGTACTGCTACAGGCTGATGGACAACTGGCATTGATCGATGTGGCCGACATGAGCATTCGACCATGGCGTCTTGGCCTATGGAAACGTTTGAGAAATTTTGCGCACTTGTTCAGGTATCGTGAGGATCAAAACATCCTGCTCACGAATGGTCTGGAGTATTTTCTGACGGGTTATTTTAATGCGGCAAATATGTCGGCGATAACACGCAGCATATTCAAGGCCTTGTTAAAACAAAAATATCCCTTGCCTGGACAATAACCGGATTAATACGGCCAACAATGATCCCTGATAAACGTCTCGCAATAAATTTTCATGACAACTGTGTTCGCTATGCCGATGGCTGGCAGGAGAAGCTGTCTGCTATCGGCATCGATAATGACAGGCCCTGGTGGTTGTTGGCCCCTGGCGATGAGATAACGGCCTCACCACTGACCCAGTGTTACCGGGTAACACTGGAAGGTGGTGAGGTGGTGTACTTTAAACGTTACGTATACACTATTTTAAAGCCACAGTTCTATTACCCGATGGCCAGCAAGGCCGCCGTGGAGTGCTTCGGCTACAATATACTTTCTAAACTGGGTATACCGACACTGGAAGTACTGGCGGTGGGCGAGTTACGACGCTACGGCGATATCCGTGCCGCCTTCATCGTCACCCGCGGGATCCCTGAGACCACTGAATTATCCAGCTTTGCACAGCAGGTCTGGTACCCAATGGCAGAGCCGCAACGCAGTGAGGTGTTCCGAAAAATCAGCCAGACACTGATCAAACAGCTACAGGTGACCCAGCAGGCACACTTCTGTCACCATGATCTGAAATGGCGCAATATTCTGGTACAACAAAATGCTGATGACTACCGGCTGATCTGGATAGACTGTCCAAGAGCGCGCAATATCTGGTTCCGGCACAGGCGTTCTCAATTAGTGGAGCTCGGCGCACTCGCCAGGCTGGCACTAAGTTACCTTTCACCCTGGCAACAGATGCGTTTTCTGCGTCAGTTTCTTGGTAAAAGGCAACGACCCCATCAGGCGAAACAGCTGTTTCAGCAGATCCGTTATTACCTGTCACGGCGACCACCGAGGCCCATCACCCTGCCAGCCGCGGAACACACTGACGATGACTGATATAATCAACTGCAAATGACGATAGCGATGACCATGCAGGCAACAACAGACCAGCAACAGCCGTGCCCGATTTGTGGTGGCGTGGGAAAACATGATTTTACCGGTACCGATCTGATGTTTGCCGGCAGCGCACGCTATGAGTATCTTCGATGTAATGATTGCGACGCGGTCTACCAGAGCCCGATGCCAGACGGAGAAACCATCGCCGGCTTTTATCCTGACAATTACAAGGTCTATGATGAACACATCAAGTTAAAACCCCGCACTATGCTTGAGCGCGCCATCTTCAACAGCCGCTATGGCTACCAGCACCTTGAGGCACCGTTACTGCTAAAGGCATTTGCACCAGTATTGTCATTGTTTCGACTACGCAACAGCATCGCCTATGAAGGTGGTGGCAGACTGCTGGACATTGGTTGTGGCAACGGCCGCTACCTGTTGAGGATGCAGGAACTTGGCTGGCAGGTCGAAGGGGTGGAATTTAATGCCACCGCCGTCAACATCTGCCGTCAGCATCAACTGCAGGTATTTCATGGTGAACTCGAGGATGCCGGCCTGCCGGAAAACAGTTTCGACCTGATCAGCGCCCGGCATGTGATAGAGCATGTCGCGGATCCTGATGCCTTTATTGAGGGCATCGTTCGTTTGCTTAAACCGGGTGGACGCCTGCATATCCGGACCCCGAACAGCACCTCGCTGGGACGTTCGCTGTTTGGCCACTTCTGGTATGCCAATGATGTCCCCAGACATTTGATCCTGTTCTCTGCGAAGAACCTCGAGATGCTGGCGAGGAAACATGGCCTTGAGACTGTTTCGATACGCACCAATGTCAGGCCCAAACTGGTACTGAACAGCCTGGACTATAAAAATGCCAACAAGGGCAAGGCATCCAGAAAGAGCAAGTTGAAACGTTTACTGGCCAAGCTCTATGTGCCCTTCGCCAGGCTCGGCGGCCGCGGTGATGAGCTGTTCGCCGTGTTTCGCAAACCATGAGTAATCACGGTCGGATCCTGTTTATCTCCAAGGGAGAATCCTCTGCCTCCACCCGCTACCGCGCACAAAACTATTTTCCACGTCTTGAGGCAGCCGGTTGGCAGACCCGGCACATAACGGCTGGCCAGGGGTTGCTGCAACGACTGCGCATCCTTCGAGCCGCATCCAGGGCCGATGTCGTGGTGGTACTACGCAAGACATTCTCACCGCTATTTCTGAAACTATTACGCCATGTTAGCAAGCGCCTGGTGTTTGATTTTGATGACGCCATCTTCGTGCGCAGTAACGGCAAACCCTCCAGGCTGCGCAGCCAGCGTTTTAAGCGCATGTTGCAGGTCTGCGACCAGGTCTGGGCGGGGAATCAATACCTGGCCGATGAGGCCGGCAAATTTAACAATCACGTCAGCGTGCTGGCGACGGCCATCGATCCTGAAAAATATGATCCGGGCCGCGAAGCTCTGGCAGACAGCGGTTCTTTCGAACATATCGATATTGCCTGGATCGGTAGTGAATCCACCAGCAAGTATCTGAAACAGGTGCTACCGGCACTGGAGACACTGGCGAAACACAATCCCTCAATACGTCTGAAGATCATTGCCGACTTTGACCTGGAGACGAAATTTATATCCACAGTACCTGTGCAGTGGAGTGAAGACACCGAGGCCGCTGAACTGGGCTCATCTCATATCGGCATTGCGCCAATGATCGATGATCCGTGGAGCCGTGGAAAGTGCGCACTAAAGATACTGCAATACATGGCCTCCGGCCTGCCGGTGGTGTCATCCGCTGCTGGAGTCAACATGGAAGTTGTAGCCGATGGAGAAAATGGCTTTCTGGCCACATCAGATACGCAATGGATAACACGACTGCAGCAGTTGATCGATGATGCCGAACTGCGCAGCACCATGGGGAACAAGGGAAAACAGTTCGTGACTGAACACTATTCAGAGGAAAACAGTTATAAGACCATGCTGGATGATCTAAATGAATTAGTGGGATCATAATAGACAATAGTAGGCTGGAATAAGTGCGCAGCACGTTTCCGGCAAAACAGTCTTATCATTTATCGTTGCCGGATACGCACAAAGTGCTTAATCCGGCCTACGACTTTATATGCTATTTGTCATGCCGGGCTTGACCCGGCATCCAGTATTTCATGATATTTCTAGATTCCGGCCTGAGCCGGAATGACCAATAAGAAACACTGTTCAATCTTTATTAGAGGGTATTTCTAACATATTAGGAAGGTTTACGACCAATCATATTAATCAGACTTGGTGCCATCACGTATCGATATCCCGTCAACCAGCGGAGGATGCCGACACTGTTCAGCAACCTCAGCAGGGCGATACTGACAGTACGCAGCGGATAACCCAGTTTGCTGTGCCATTTGCCGCTCATCATGATCAGGCCAATGTCTTCATTTAACGGGCGGCGTTCACCGCGCCGTGACGTCGACAGGTTGTCCAGCTCATTATCAAACCGTAATTCCGGGAACAGTTTTTTGACCCCTTCATGGGTAAAGCGCCAGTAATCTGAGGGGAAACCGTGAAACTTCCAGGCGAACGGCACAGAGATATATATCTGCCCACCGGGCGCCAGTAACCGGGTCATGTTGTCTGCCATGACGAATGGCTGTTCACAGTGTTCCAGCACACTCAGGCAAAAGATGGTTCCAAAGCGCCGGCCATCCAGCGCCCTGTCGATCAATGCAAACGGTTGCGTCAGATCGACCAGCTTGTCGACACCCTTGCCCTCGACCATGTCGATGCCAATATAATCACTATCGGTGGTGTCACTGTTGTCACTGGCAGAGAAAATACTTCGCAGGTTCTGGGTGCTGCCATAATCATGCGAACCTACTTCAAGGTAGGGCCCGTTGAATGCATCACGGTGTGACTCGATAAAACTTAACTGGTTTACATCACCCTTATTAGCCTTCCTTTGTGACCAGAATA
>BTQY01000063.1:0-10116 GCA_036986115.1 Gammaproteobacteria bacterium
CGGCCTGCGCCGGTATGACGATGATAATGCCGGTATAACGATGATAACGCCGGTATGACGATGATAACGCCGGTATGACGATGATAACGCCGGTATCACGATGATAACGCCGGTATGACGATGATAACGCCGGTATCACGATGATAACGCCGGTATCACGATGATAACGCCGGTATCACGAAGTATTTGATTGGCGGCATCATTTCAGGATGTTTCGTGGGGATCCCTCAGCCTCAGAGATTAATCAGAAGTTGCCAGGCTATTAATATAAACGAATGACTTGAAAAGTTAAGTAGTATGACTTATATATAATGCACATCTAGTATTAATGAGTTGTATATAAGTCATGGCAAAGCGTTCTTTAGCTAAAACCGCCTTACCCCCTGAAATCACGCGGGCTCTGAAAGAACTTGGTGAAGGTCTTAAAATTGCCCGCCAACGGCGCAGGCAATCCCAGATGGACTTTGCAGGGCGTCTAATGATCTCGCGCACTACATTACAGCGCATGGAACGCGGTGATCCGACTGTTGCCCTGGGGGCCTGGGTAGCGGCAGCATGGCTACTCGGGCGCCTGTCAGATTTACAGGTGGTTTTTGATCCCGATCGCGACGAGGCAGGCAAACGCATGGAGCGCCAGTATCTGCCCCGTCGCGGAGGTCATCCAGGTAAGCTCAAGGGTAACCCGGGCGGAGATCTGGACAATGATTTCTGAGGCCTATGTGACCCTGGTTCTGCCGGGTCAGACCACTGCCACGGTGGTCGGCCGTCTGCATATTGAGCAAACGGGGCGCGACATTCAGGCAAGCTTTGTCTATGGCCGGCGTTATTGCCAGAATCCGCAAGCGATACCACTTGATCCGCTCAGGCTTCCTTTGGATCCGGATCGAAGCTATGAAGCAGCAGGACTCTGGGGCCTGCTCGGTATCTTTCGTGATGCCAGCCCCGATTACTGGGGTCGCATGGTGATGGAACGAGAAAATCGCGTACCGGAGCTCCCGGAAATGGAGTACCTGCTGCGTTCAGGCCCGACCAGGACCGGCGCGCTGGGCTTTCAACTCGAACTCGACAATGAACCCGACCCTGAGAAACCACTGAGCTTCGTTTCGTTACCTGATCTGTTAAAGGCCTCTCAGCAACTCGAGGCCAATGCACCTGTTGATGAACAACTGATGTTCCTTCTGCGCCAGGGAACATCCATTGGCGGTGCACGCCCAAAAGCAACCGTTGTCGAGGATGTCACCTATTGGTTGGCTAAATTTCCCTCTCGACATGATCGAATAGACATGCCGGCCATCGAATATGCCACGCTAAAATTAGCTGAGTCTGCGGGAATAACCATCCCCGAATGCCGTTTATTGACATTGGGTGGAGAGCAACACGTATTACTCACGCGCCGATTTGACAGGATGCATACCACACAAGGATGGCAACGTTATCATTATATGAGCGGACTTACCGTTCTGGGGCTAAATGAATTTGATAATGCCAGAGGGAGTTATCCTGAACTGGCAGACAGCCTCCGTCTGCTTAGTGTGAATTTCAAGACTGATGCGGAAGAGTTATTCCGACGTATGGCGTTCAATATACTCATCAGTAATGATGACGACCATCTACGCAATCATGCATTCCTGTACTCATCCTTAGACTCATTGTGGGGCTGGCGACTTTCTCCGGCGTATGACTTGATGCCTCACCCGCAAATTGGTCATGAGAGACAGCAATCGATCATTGTTGGAAGCGAGGGTCGGGTAGGCTCCCTCAGGAACGCAATGACTGAGGCAGGAAGATTCGGCTTAACGGATGACAGGGCCATCGCTATCATTGAAAAAGTCAAAGCGGTAGTGGCTCAATGGCACAAGCATTACACGGATCATGGCTGCAGCGAAAATGATATAGAAATGCTGCAAACTGCGTTCCTGCCAGGGGGCGCTCTACAAGATAGGTAGCTCTGATTTATTGTCTCAGCGATATCGTTACATGGGGGATAAAAACCATTCCGCAAATTAACGCAAATAGAAATATTAATGTAATCTTGAACTAGAGCGCACGACTTTAGTATCGACGCTTTATTGGCTCAAGTCTTTAACCGCAGAGGTACACAGAGAAAATATGCTATTGATTACTTAACACCTCTGCGACCTCTGCGGTTAAATATTGTTGTCTTAGTATGCTTTGTATTTGCATCGCATTCACGCTTCAAAAAAACGGGCCCCTGAAGGGCCCGTTAAAGTGATTTCTGGCTTTGTATTATTTCTTTCTATTTTTCAATGATTTGCTGGTGACATGTATATCTTTTCTATTGATTTCAACGGTTTTCATGCCGATGCCCTTCACCAGACTCAAATCATCGCTTGACTTGAATTTCCCATTGGCCTCGCGGTAATCAACGATGGCCCTGGCCTTTTTCAGACCCACCCCTTTTAGCGACGATGCCAGGGTAACGGCATCGGCGGCGTTGATATTGACCGGGGCGGCCAGGACACTACTTGATACAGCCAGGCTGGATATGCCCGCCGCACAGGCGAGAATAATCGCCGCTATGGTGTGTTGTTTCAGGATCATAATAATACCTCCATGTAATCTATTGATTTATCGAGTTATTTCCCCATCAACACCCTGTCGATGGGGCATTTCACAGCATAGCAAGTTTTATACTTCAGGAAATAGCGCGAATCTCTGATTCTATTGTCAGTAAAGTGCTTAAAGGGTTGTCAGCCCCGCTGATGGGGCGCCCGATCACCAGATAACTGGAACCAGCCGCGATGGCATCGGCCGGGGTCATAACGCGTTTCTGATCCTGCACCTTGGCATCTGCAGGCCTGATGCCAGGGGTTACCAGGGTGAACCCCTGCCCCAGTTCTTGCCTCAGCATAGTGACTTCCCTCGGTGAACACACCACCCCGTCCAGACCACAATTTTTTGCGAGCCCGGCCAGGCGCAGGACGTTACTGGCAGGATCGCCCTGTAAGCCAACTTCCTCAAGATCGGCCTTATCCATACTGGTCAGGATTGTGACGCCGATTAACAAAGGTTTATGATCAGACTGATCGGTTTGATCAATGGCTTCCCTGGCGGCCAGCATCATCTGACGCCCCCCCAGGGCATGCACGTTCACCATCCAGACCCCGAGTTCGGCAGCCGCCTTACAGGCATTCGCCACCGTATTGGGGATGTCATGGAATTTAAGATCCAGAAACACATCGAAACCGGCATCAATCAAGTTACTAACAAACCCCGGTCCTTCACGGGTAAACATTTCCTTGCCCACCTTGAGCCGGCAATGCGCTGGATCCAGTTGCTTCACCAATGGCATGACTGCCTCTGCATCGGGATAATCCAGCGCGACTATAATAGGTTTTTCTGACATGCTACTCCCCTACCACACCGTGGATCGGCTTCACGCTGCTCCAGCTTTTACAACTCGGACAATGCCAGTGAATCGACTTTCCGGTAAACCCGCATTTGCTGCATCGATAAACTGGTTGATCCTGTAGCAGATTTTTGACGAGATCCTTCAGGATGTTCATATTATCCCTGGCCTGACCATCGGTATGGATCATGTTTAATTCAATCAGGTGTTCAAGTCCGCGCACCGATGGACGCTGACGCATTTGTTCAATCAGAAAGGCCACTGCCTCCCGTTCACCTTTTTCTTCTTTTATTAAATCAGCCAGCGCCAGCGATGTTGTGGTTCCCCTGTGCCGACGAAGTAATTCTGTTAAATAGCTCTTCAGTTCCCTGGTCTTACCAAGGCTCTGGTAACACCTTTGCACAGGCGTGATTACTTCATGCATATAATCCGCATCCTGTTGCTCAATATGTTTAAATGCCTTTATCGCGGCCTTGCAATCTCCACGTTGAGATTCAATATTTCCCAGTAATATAGAGGCCCTGACGCAACTATCATCCATTGAGATGGCGCGCTTGATCATCTTCCTGGCAAGACCCTCGTCTTTTTTGAGCATGGCCTCATCTGCCATCTCGCAATAATAATGCGCGATGACCTTGTTCGTCCGCTTGCCAGTCACACCTTCGATCTTCCTGGCGATGTTGATTGCCTTCTCCCAGTCTTTTTCCCCCTCATAGATAACACCTAACTGCTGTAGCGCAACAGATAAATGCTCTCCTATATCAACTAACTCTAAAAAAAGATTCTCAGCCCGATCCAGTAAGCCGGCCCCCATGTAATCCTGACCAAGCTCAAACAAGGCCTGTGCACGCTGTTGTTTACTCAGCGTTGGTCTGGCGATGATGTTCTGGTGTATTCGTATGGCCCTGTCGACTTCACCTCTGCGCCGAAACAGATTACCAAGGGCCAGGTGGGTCTCAACGGTCTCCGTATCCACCTCGACCATCCTGATAAACACTTCAATGGCCTTGTCCTGCTGTTCATTCAGTAGATAGTTAAGACCTTTGAAATAATCACGGGAAAGATTTTTCTTGTCTTTGACAAGTGTATTATCCATTTGCCTTCGCGCGAGCAGCCAGCCAGATGCAGCGGCAACAGGCAATAACAGAAAAAGCAATTCGATCATTACTAATGATCGTCCCTGATGGGTAACTTACGCAGGTTGGTGAGCTCTTTTTCCGTTAGCTTGATGGTTTTTCGTAACTTGACAAGCTTCCTTCTCATCCTGATAACTATCCCCATGGTGGCGATGACACCAATAATCACACCAAAGGCCGTGGCGATAGCCAGTGATAATGACAAAGGCATGGCAAGCGCGCCAAAGTAATAATTGAGCTGAATATCGTCGACATTGAGGGTGGCAAACGCAACGGCGAAGATAAACACCACCAGTAACACAACAAAGCTGATCAATCGCGCCACATCTCCTCCACCTGATTTAGTCTAGCTTGCGGGTAATAATAAAAAAGTCCCTATCTAAAAGATAGAGACTTTTTTGCTTTGCTGTCGCCATATCAAAAATCTGGCAGCGAAAACGGGGCAGCACAAACAGCTCAGTTGGAAATTGGTGCCTTTTCGCGGCTGCTATTGACCCGCTCGCGCAATTCCTTACCTGGCTTGAAATGCGGTACGTGTTTGCCCGCCAGTGACACGGCATCCCCGGTCTTCGGGTTACGGCCTACTCTGGGCGGCCGAAAATGCAGTGAAAAACTTCCGAACCCTCTGATCTCTATACGGTTACCAGTGGCCAGCGACTGACTCATCTGCTCCAGCAGGGTCTTGACGGCCAGTTCCACGTCCTTGTAAGGTAATTGGGTGTTCTTGGTGGATAATCGTTCTATTAATTCGGATTTTGTCATTTTTTTGCTACCCGATAGCCTCTACAGTGGTTTCCAATACCCTATAATTTAGCATAAATCTGACATAACGCACGGAATTTGTTCAGTTATTTTTCTCCAATTGCTCCTTGAAGATGTCCCCGAGCGAGGTCGTGGCGGATTCGCTGCCTCGGCTATAGTCCTTGACCGCTGCCTTCTCCTCATCGTCTTTGATGGCCTTCACAGACAGTGTTATAGAGCGGTTTTTACGGTCGACACCGGTAAATTTGGCCTCAATTTCCGCCTCGAGCTTGAGCACGCTGCGGGCATCTTCGACCCGATCGCTGGACAGGTCTGAGGCACGCAAATAGCCCTCGACACCATCACCCAGGTCAATCGTGGCGCCCTTGGCGTCCAGCGCACTGATCTTGCCCTTTACAACGGAACCTTTGGGGTGTTCAGCCACATAGCGGGAGAATGGATCGCCCTCCATCTGTTTGATTCCCAAGGATATTCTTTCGCGCTCAGAATCCACCGTCAGGACCATGGCCTCCAGATCCTGGCCCTTTTTATAGTTGCGAATGGCCTCTTCACCACTCTCGTGCCAGGAGATATCGGACATATGCACCAGGCCGTCGATACCACCATCCAGACCGATGAATATACCAAAATCGGTGATTGACTTGATCTTGCCGGTGACGCGATCATTCTTGTTGAAGTTGGCCGCAAAATCATCCCAGGGATTCGACTGACACTGCTTGATGCCGAGAGAGATACGACGACGTTCCTCATCAATATCCAGCACCATGACTTCCACTTCATCGCCTATCTGGACCACCTTGGAGGGATGAATATTCTTGTTGGTCCAGTCCATTTCGGAGACGTGTACCAGGCCTTCAACGCCCTCTTCGATCTCGACAAAACAACCATAATCTTCGATATTGGAAACTTTACCGAACAGGCGTGAGTTTTCCGGATAACGGCGGGCAATATCCACCCAGGGGTCTTCACCCAGTTGCTTCAGACCAAGAGACACCCGATTACGCTCCTGGTCAAACTTCAGCACCTTAACGTCGATCTCATCGCCGACATTAACCACTTCGCTTGGGTGCTTGATGCGCTTCCAGGACATATCGGTGATATGCAGCAGGCCATCAACACCACCCAGATCCACAAAGGCACCATAATCGGTCAGGTTCTTCACCACGCCCTTAATCGACTGGCCTTCCTGCAGATTCTTCAACAATTCTTCGCGCTCTGCGCTGCTCTCACCTTCAACGACAGCACGGCGTGATACCACCACGTTATTTCGCTTCTGATCCAGCTTGATTACCTTGAATTCCAGGTCTTTACCTTCAAGATAAGAAGGATCACGAACCGGGCGGACATCAACCAGTGAACCCGGCAGGAATGCGCGGATATCAAACACGTCAACGGTAAATCCACCTTTCACCTTACCGCTAATCATACCGGTAACGACCTCGCCCTTTTCATGGGCCTCGGCGAGACGGATCCAGGAACGTGCTCGTTTTGCCTTTTCACGAGAAAGTCTTGTCTGGCCATAGCCATCTTCAATCGCATCCAGAGCCACCTCGATGGTGTCACCGACAACAACTTCGACTTCACCCTGTTCATTGTAAAATTGATCAACAGGAATATTGGCTTCAGATTTCAGACCAGCATTGACGATCACAGCTTCAGCGGTGATCTCAACAACGGTGCCCATGATAATTGCACCTGGGGTCATTTGACTTTTATTCAGACTTTCTTCAAAGAGTTCAGCAAAATTTTCGTTCATTAGGATGGATCCTGGGACAAGTATGGGGAATTGTCAGACGTGAATTAATTAACAATCCCGACATGTTATGTTAGTTAATGTTATACAGGCGATCATTTAGATAATCACCTGCAACCTGTTTCAATCTTCACTTTCTACTTCTGGTTTTCTACTTCTATCAGTCCACGCGCCGACATATGCCTGATCACGCTTTCCACCACCTGGTCTATCGTCAGCTCGGTGGTATCCAGCTCAATCGCATCCTCTGCCGCTCGAAGTGGCGCTGTGCGGCGGCTACTGTCACGAGCATCTCGTGCCTTTATATCTTCAAGGATGTCTTCCAGAAGGCTGCGAAGATTAACATCGATTTCTTTCTCTTTCAACTGGTTATAGCGTCTTTTCGCCCTTTCTTCGGCACTCGCGGTAAGGAATATCTTCAGCTCGGCATCGGGGAAAACCACCGTCCCCATATCACGGCCATCGGCAACCAGGCCCGGCCCCTGCGCAAAGGCGCGCTGTCGCTCCAGTAAGGCCCGCCGGACCCCCGGAATGGCCGCCACCATCGAGGCATTTTTGCCGCATTCCTCGCTGCGAATGGTTTTACTGACGTCTTCCCCCTCCAGAATGACTTTTCCCCCCAAAAACTGCACATCCAGGTGCCGTGCCAGCGCCTCCAGCGAGGCCTCGTCATCCAGTGGCAGGCTGTGATTTTGGCCTGCCAGCGCCACTAACCGGTACAGGGCGCCACTATCCAGGATATGCCAGCCCATCCTGTCGGCCAGACGCAAGGCTATGGTGCCCTTTCCTGAGCCGCTCGGGCCATCGATAGCCACCACGGGTATGCTCTTGGGCGCTGAAGGTATCATCATGGTGCGATTATATTGGTATTAGCCAACTTCTATCTGTAAACCGGAGTTAGCGGCAAGATCGGCGAAGTTAGGGAAAGATGTGCACACATTGGCACAATTTTCTATTGTAATGGGACCACTGGCAGCTAATGCCGCCATCGCAAAGGCCATCGCGATACGGTGATCGCCATGGCTTTGCACAGTCCCACCAGACAGTCCACCATCAGACATCCCCCCGGCCTCGATAATAATACCATCCGGGGTCGGTTCTGCCGACACGCCGAGGCTCTTCAGGCCATCCGCCATCACCGCGATACGGTCACTCTCTTTGACCCGCAATTCCCCGGCCCCACGCAACTCGGTACGGCCCTCGGCACAGGCGGCGGCGACAAAGATAGCCGGAAACTCATCAATGGCCAACGGGACTTGTTCAACCGGGATAGCAATGCCTTTTAGCTTGCGGTAACGAACCCGTATGTCCGCCACAGGCTCGCCGCCGACCTGGCCCTGCTGTGACAGGCTGATATCCGCCCCCATCAATCTGAGGATGTTAATGACCCCGTCTCTGCTTGGGTTAATACCGACCTGTTTCAACAACAGATCCGAACCTGGCGCAATCGCCGCACCGACCATGAAAAAACTGGCCGAAGAGATATCGGCCGGAACATGTATCGAGGTCGCACGCAGACGCCCGCCGCCAGTCACGCATATTTTGCTGCCATCACGGTCAAGCGGATAGCCAAAGCCCTGCAGCATCCTCTCGGTGTGATCTCGGGTGGTTGCCGGCTCAGTGACACAGGTGCGGCCATGGGCATACAGACCGGCCAGTAGCACGCATGACTTTACCTGTGCGCTGGCCACTGGCATGCGATATTCAATTGCAGTCAATGACTGGCCACCGTGAATCATGACAGGCGGCGTACCATCATCAGCGGTCTCGATGCTGGCACCCATCTCCCTGAGAGGATCCGTCACCCGACGCATTGGACGATTCGATAATGATTCATCACCGGTCAACTCAACATCAAACTCCTGACCTGCGAGTAAGCCGGTCAACAGACGCATCGAGGTGCCCGAGTTACCAAGATCCAATGGCCTGTCTGGCCGCTTCAGGCCATGCAGACCGACACCGTGAATCACCAGCCGGCCGTCATCCGCTCCTTCAATGTCGACCCCCATGGATCGAAAAGCCTCCAGGGTCGCAAGATTATCCTCACCGGCAAGGAACCCGTCTACCGTGGTATCACCATCAGCAATGGCCCCCAGCATAATAGAACGATGCGAAATCGATTTGTCTCCCGGCACACGGACACTGCCGGTCAGGGCACCACCAGGATTTACTATAAATTTATCGTCTGTCATCAACCTTTCAGCACATTCCTGTGTGAACAACTAGTCGCCACAAAATTGATCTCGTGCTGCCTTTGCCCGATCAAAGATCTCTTTGACTGCATCTCCATCGTCATCCCTGATGGCATCACCGAGGCGAGCAAGATCCTGCTGGAACAAAGACAACATCTTTAATATTGCATCACGGTTACTCATACAGATGTCATGCCACATCTGCGGATTACTCGAGGCGATACGAGTAAAGTCCCTGAAGCCGCCGGCAGCATATTCAAAGATTTCTGATTTTTCATGCAGACTGGCCAGTGAATCTACCAGGCTGTAGGCCAGCAGGTGAGGCAGGTGACTGGTTGCCGCCAATACTTCATCATGATGTTCTGCATCCATAACAACGACATGCGCCTTTAGCTGCTGCCATAACAGGCGGATTTTTTCCAGTGCCCCGGGATCAGTCTCGCTTACCGGCGTCAGGATCACCCGGCGACCATCGAATAGTTCAGCCAGCATGGCCTCTGCCCCGGAACGCTCCGTGCCGGCAATCGGATGACCCGGCACAAAGTGTTTGAAGTTGTCAGCAAAAATATCTTTTGCCATAGCGATGATGGCGCGCTTGCTGCTGCCAACATCAGTCACAATACAATCTTTTTTCAGCGAATCCTTTATGTCAGCCATCACTGCCGACATCTGGCCTATCGGGACTGCCAGCACCACCACATCGGCACCACTCACCGCCTTTTTCAAATCAGTTGTATATTCATCTATCGCGCCCAGTTCTTTTGCCTTGCGCAGATTGTTCTCATTTCTGCCGGCACCAATAATGTCTGCACAATATCCTGCGTTGCGCGCAGCAAGCGCCAGTGAACCCCCGATGAGGCCCACGCCAATAATGCACATGCGCTGTATGCCGATATCTGTCAT
>BTQY01000064.1:0-9489 GCA_036986115.1 Gammaproteobacteria bacterium
TGCGTGAGATGCACCACCGCGGCGACTAACTGCACTGAACCGGGCCAGTGTCAGGGCAACCTCACCCTTCGGGTCGAGGCAACCTGCAGGATCACATGGTACAACTATTCGGCGCATACACCTGATTATTGCGATTATACTGGCTTTGTTTTTATTGATGTCTCAAGATTACATCCAGGTTTGGTTTTTAGAAATTCATCAATAAATTCTGTACGTTCCGCAAATAACTCAGCATTGTATTTTCCGTTTCGCGGTGTCAATCTTATGTAATCAGATAGAATTAATTCAGATCTTTTACGTTTATAGGTCTGCAGGAAGCGGGTGATCTGGGCTAGTAAATCAAGTGCCTGGCGATTGCTGATGATATAGGTCGCACTGGGAGTATGATTATTACGATAAGTTCTTTTGCGTGTAATTCGACCAGCTCCAGCCTCCTTAAGGACATATTCGAGGAGTTGAACTTCAGTGTTACTGATACTGACTTCAAGCTGTCGATTTTCATTCCGATGACGCCGTGTCAGGCATATGCTGCCTTCTCCATCAATCAGACCTGCGATATACGCTGCTGTAGAACTGTTAAGCGAGTTTACCTGTTTATAGGAAGCCATCCTTGCTGCCCTTGTAGGAATTGAGTTGTTATAGCATAACAATAAAAGCCCCTGACTGAAATCGGGGGCGTTATATAAAATAAAAAAAGGCACCTCATTCGAGGTGCCTTTCCTGTTGGTGGAGGCGGCGGGACAGCTGGTCCGTTTCTTTCGAAACGGGCTGGACTATACCTTCACCCATACCATTTTCATGGTCGTGGGTGCGGGGCGTATTATTCGCGGCGTAAATATAATCATCATCCGCAAATCCTAGTGCTCACTCGTCCTTTATACTCAGGAATACCCGGGTATCCAGATCAGTGAGTCTATGAGTCTCTACAGGGCAGGCCTGAGGTTAGCCCTCTTCCTACCCCTCGGTATTGCCATAGCACTTTACGTGCTTTAGGTTTCACCGATGTGAGCCCCGTTATCACTCTACCCTTTCGGGTAGAGGCGACCTAATTGTTGATCGAACCCGCGTCCGTAAGTACTCTGCCATTGGCTCTACATGCTTATCCACGCCTTTAAATTTAACGGTTTGCTACCCGACGGGCAGGGAAGACAAACAGCGATTCCGGTTAAAGTTTAACGAATCCGCTCCGGACAGGCTTCATCGCGATCTTATATGAGTCGACCCCGGTTATCTGAGCGTATAAGCACACATCAGGCCGAGGGCTTTACGCAGGGGTTTAAGCTGCTAAAGCGTAGTTGTCGTCGTTGGCAACTATATTTTTTGCAGTTGGATTTACGAGGGATACTGCCCCTCGGCATGCACCTCCGGTTTCGCAACCCACGTCGAAGCCAGGTCGCCCCCATAGGAACAATTGCCAGTATACGCCGGTTTTGTCTATAACGCGAAAAATATATTGTAACATACTGACTTATAAGGATATATGGGGGGGTGATCAGCCGTGTTTCAGGAGCCTTTGTTTGGCCCGTTTCCAGTCGCGGTCTTTTAATGCGGCGCGCTTGTCGACCTTTTCCTTGCCCTTGGCCAGCGCTATCTCGATCTTGGCAAGGCCCCTTTTCCAGTACATCGCGGTGGCCACCAGGGTGTAACCTTTGCGTTCGGTGGCGCCGATCAGTTTGTTGAGCTCGGATCGGTGCAACAGTAATTTACGGGTACGTTGCTGGTCCGGATGGATATGGGTCGATGCGGTCGGCAGTGGGGTGATCACACAACCCAGTAACCAGGCCTCGGCATTTTTGATAATGACGTAGCTGTCCCTGAGCTGTACCCGTCCGGCGCGCAGCGCCTTGACTTCCCAGCCCTGCAGGGCGATGCCGGCCTCAAAACGATCTTCCAGAAAATAGTCATGGCGAGA
The DNA here is from genome assembly GCA_036986115.1 of Gammaproteobacteria bacterium. Classification (GTDB taxonomy): domain Bacteria; phylum Pseudomonadota; class Gammaproteobacteria; order BTQY01; family BTQY01; genus BTQY01. Next base: position 1,913 of record BTQY01000064.1, read on the forward strand.
CTTTTTATTCAGGACGATGGTGCTTGAAGGCGTTTTTGATCTGGATTTTTTCTTTGCCATGAAGCGATTATAAACGATTCTGTAGTAATAGACCTGCAGCAGAGCTCATATATAAGGAATAGGTTGAGCCATTCGCCAATTTCACCGACAATGCTGGTTACAGATCTGCGTAAGCCAGGATGGGGAGAATAATATTGGCAACAAACCGAACCTCGATACATGGACAATGGTCATCTCGCTGGGCATTCATCCTGGCGGCAACCGGCTCGGCGGTCGGTCTGGGTAATATCTGGAAATTTCCGTACATCACCGGTGAGAACGGTGGTGGTGCATTTGTGCTGTTGTATCTGTTTTGTGTTGCACTCATCGGTATTCCAGTGATGATGGCGGAGGTACTGATCGGTCGTTATGGTCGTCAGAGCCCCATCAATACTATGCGCTCATTATCAAAGGAAATGGGGCGATCACCCGCCTGGTCGTTACTTGGCTGGATGGGCGTATTGGCCGGATTTATTATTCTTTCCTATTACAGTGTCATTGCAGGGTGGGGCATCGCCTATATTTTTCGCACCGCCAGTGGCACCTTTGACGGGGCGACGGCGGATGGCGTCACCAGTATATTTGGTGCGCTGGTCGGCGATCCTGAAAAACTGCTGGCCTGGCATACCTTGTTCATAGTGATGACTACGATCGTGGTTGCGCGTGGTGTTAAAGGGGGTCTGGAAAAGGCGGTTAAAATATTAATGCCCGGCCTGTTCCTGTTGCTAGTGGTGTTGCTCGGTTATTCGATAAGTACTCCGGGATTTTCGAAAGGGGTATCCTTCCTGTTTTCTGTCGATTTCAGCAAGATTACCTCAGCCGGTGTGTTAACAGCGATGGGGCATGCCTTTTTTACCTTAAGTCTCGGCATGGGTGCCATCATGGTGTACGGTTCTTATCTGCCGCAGAATGCCTCCATTGCCAAGACCTCCATTATCATTAGCCTGATGGATACCGTTGTTGCCTTGCTTGCTGGTCTGGTGATCTTCCCGATTGTATTCTCCAATGGTCTGGAACCCGGTTCCGGTCCAGGATTGATATTCCAGACGCTGCCGATTGCCTTTGGTCAAATGCCTGGTGGTGCCCTGTTTGGTACTTTATTCTTTATTCTGCTGGTGTTTGCCGCATGGACTTCAGCGATTTCCCTGATAGAACCAGCGGTTGCCTACCTGGTAGAAAACAAGGGATACAGTCGTGTCTACGCAGCCGTGTCCGTAAGTATTGCCATCTGGTTTTTGGGTATAGCGACAGTGCTCTCATTCAGCACCTGGGCAGAATTCAAGCCGATGCTGGATAAGACCCTGTTTGATTTATTCGATGGATTAACGGCAAATATCATGTTGCCATTGGGTGGCCTGTTGATCTCCATCTATGTTGGCTGGGTAATGCACAATAAGGCTGTGGAAGAGGAACTGGCGCTGTCGGCCAGCAGTTATAAACTGTGGTTGTTCATTATCAGGTACATTTCTCCGCCAGCGATTATTCTTGTGTTCCTGCATGCATTTGAGATTATCTAGCCTATGCCAATAGTCAATAAAAGTGCTCTGGTCCCCTACAGTCCCCAGTGTATGTTTGATATCGTCAATGATGTGAATGCCTACCCGGAGTTTCTGCCGTGGTGCAGGGCAGCCGAGATCCTCGAGCAGGATGAAGATGAATTAACGGCCAGACTGTTACTTGCCAAGGGCAGTATCAAAAAGTCATTTATTACCAAGAACCGTATACAACCGGGGAAAATGATCGAGATACGTCTGGTTGAGGGGCCATTTAAACACCTGCAGGGTTTCTGGCGCTTTGAGCCGCTCGGGGAAGATGGTTGCAAGATATCCGTGGACATGGAGTTTGAATTTGCCGGTAAGCTACTCAGCATGACGGTTGGCCCGGTGTTTAATCAGATCGCCAATTCGCTGCTGGACGCGTTTATCGAGAGGGCGAGGCAGATTTATGGCTGAAGTAAAAAAATTCACTGTTGAAGTGGCTTATGCACTGCCGGATCAGCAAGTGATTCTACCGTTACATGTCGGCACCGGGATAACCGTTGAAGAGGCCATACGACTTTCCAATATTATGGAGAACTATCCCGAGATCGACTTAAACAGGAACAAGGTCGGTATTTTTGGCAAATTGCGTAAACTGGATGAGGTGTTGCGACCGGGAGACAGGGTCGAAATTTACCGGGCATTGATTGCTGACCCGAAGGAGATCCGCCGGCAGCGGGCCGCCGCTGGCAAGAGAATGAAAAAGGGTGTCGGTGAAATAACGATCAGGGAAGAGGCTGGCGCGGAGGATTAAGCCTGCTTAATGCCCGTGGCCGCCACCGCCGCCACCACCGCCTTCAGTACCTGGGTTGAAGGCCTCATCTTCATCATCGGAACTGATTGCGTCCCATAGACGCATGATAAATCCCTTTTCCTCACGGGGGCCACCTGGCACATCCACCGCAGATTCTTTCTTCTCGAGAATATTGCCGGCATCATCAATCGGGCGGAAATCACCTTCCAGGCGGGTCAGAATATCCTCATTGAAATACAGAGACACCCGTCGACGTTCGGTAATGTCGCTGCCACCTTCATTAAAGGTGTACAGGTAGTCCCAGCGTCCGGCATGAAAGGCATCGGCGATGGGTGGCGTGCCCAGAATATAGCGGACCTGGTCGCGTTTCATGCCGGGTTTTAGCTGGTTAACCATGTCCTGGGTAATGACATTACCCTGCTGGACATCGATTTTATACACCAGATTCGGCGTTGGTACGTAGGTACTGCTACAGGCGCTCAACAAGAGGCTTGCACAGACCACTATGTAAATGAGATGCTTTTGCATATGGATTTCAGACTGGCTAAATCGCGGCTAATGATACCGCAATCATGGTGGGATTGACACAGGAAACAGGGGGACAGAATCCTTGGAAAATCAAGATTTAAAACGTGTCGGGCTAAAGATAACCCAGCCGAGGATCAAGATCCTGGAGATCTTCGAGAGCAGACCGGCCATACACATGACGGCAGATGACGTTTACAAGGTGCTGGCGGATGAAGGCGTGCAGGTCGGCATCGCTACCGTCTATCGCGTTCTTACCCAATTTGAGTCGACGGGCCTGCTTAAACGGCATCATTTTGAAGAAGGCCAGTCGGTCTTTGAACTGAACCAGGGTTTGCACCATGATCATATTCTGTGCGTGAGATGCGGCAAGGTCGAGGAATTTATCGATGAGACCATCGAAGACCGCCAGCGCACCATTGTGGAAAAGGCCGGGTTCACAATGACAGATCACTGCCTGTATATCTATGGTGTCTGTTCGGATTGTCAGTCTGATTCGTAATCTGGTTGCCTGAATGCTGACGCATATTCACATCAGCCATTTTGCCCTTGTCGATCAACTCGAGGTCAGCTTCTCTTCTCAAATGTCGGCATTAACCGGTGAGACGGGTGCTGGTAAATCCATTATCGTCGATGCCCTCGGATTCGCTCTGGGGGACCGAGCCGACAGCATGTTTGTTCGTCATGGTCAGGACAAGGCCACTATCAGTGTGAGTTTTAATATTTCGGACAGACCAGCTATCGCCAGCTGGCTGGAGTCAAGGGACCTTGATGCAGATGATGAATGTCAGATAAGACGAATCATTGCAAGGGAAGGGCCATCACGTGGGTATATCAACGGTAACCCGGTGCCGATGCAGTTGCTGCGGGAACTGGGTGAGCAACTGGTGGATATTCATGGACAACATGAACACCAGTCCCTGCTGAAGGTCGATGCACAACGTGACCTGCTGGATGCCTTCGGCGGTCATGAAGCCGAGCGTGGAGAAGTCACGCTGTTATACCGACGCTGGCGTCAGGCCCGCAAGTCCCTGGATGAACTCAGCGGTGACGCCCGGAGCCACGAGACACGTGTCGAGCTACTTGGCTATCAGCTGGATGAGTTGCATTCACTGGCACTCGCCGATGGGGAATTGCAGGCACTGGACAAGGAACATGATCGCCTGGCCAATGCCAGCCACTTGATGGAGAGCGGTCAACAGCTGGTGCATGGCCTGCTTGAGGCAGATGTTGCTGTCGTTACGACGCTGGAGCGATATGTTGCACAGTTAAATGATCTGGCAGAACACGATGATGGCTTTGGCAAGGTTGCCGTGACATTGAATGATGCTGCCATTGCCGCGCTGGAGGCGGCCAAGGACCTCAGGCAACGGGTAGACGGACTGGAACAGGATCCGGCGCGCCTGTCTGAAGTCGAACAACGGCTTGTCCTGATTCATGACCTGGCGCGCAAGCATCATGTAGCGGCAAAGGAATTGCCTGAGATTACAAGACACCTGGAACAGCAACTTGCCGATTTACTAAATGCTGAAGGACGTGTGCAGCAGCTCAGGCAGGAAATTGAACAATCAGAAAGGCAATATAAAGAGATCTCGGCCACTCTGACAAAGAAGCGTCTGAAGGCGGCGAAGACATTGTCGGCGAGTGTCACTGACAATATGCAGCAACTGGGCATGTCCGGCGGCCGGTTTGAGATCCGGATCGGTGAAAACGACAATGACACGATGACCGCCGCAGGTGTGGATCGGATCGAATTCGTTGTCAGTGCCAATCCGGGACAGCCATTGAAGCCACTGAACAAGGTCGCCTCGGGCGGTGAACTTTCCAGGATCAGCCTGGCGATTCAGGTGATAAGTGCCGCCAGTGTGCAGGTGCCCACATTGATCTTTGATGAAGTGGATGTCGGTATTGGTGGCGGTGTTGCCGAGATCGTTGGACGGCAATTGCGCCGCCTGTCAGATAATGCACAAATCCTGTGCGTGACTCATCTGCCGCAGGTGGCCTCCCAGGCGCAAACTCATTACGTCGTCAGTAAACAGGCGGACGCGGAGGAAACCACGACCATGATAAGCATGCTGGATGAGCCACAGCGACAGCAGGAAATTGCCCGTATGCTGGGTGGCGTGGAGATCACGGAGCAAACACTGGTACATGCCGCCGAGATGATTCAACTCGGTCAGAAGCAGAGAAAACACAAAAAAGCCGGCTAAAGTCTTACTGATGAAATGAAAAGACCAGTCCGCAAATGTTTTACTAAGTTGCCAGCTTTCTGCTCCAGTGCAGTTTGGCCCGCAGTACGCTGTAATAGTCATAGCCTTGCGGATGTATCAGGCGCACCGGGTTGGGTTTGTTCTTGATAATAACGCGATCTCCCGGGATCAGGTTAAAATTAAACTGACCATCACAGGTCACCTGGGCATCTTCCGTATTTTTCTCACTGATGACGATTTCTATGGTGCTATCACCCCCCACGACTAAAGGGCGATGGCTCATGGTGTGCGGACAGATCGGCACCAGGATCACGGAATTCAATGACGGATGCACCAGTGGACCACCACCAGACAGCGCATAGGCGGTCGAGCCGGTCGGCGATGAGACGATCAGACCATCAGAACGTTGCGTGTTCACATACTGGTCATCAATGTAGGTATCCAGCTCGATCATCCGGGCCACATTCCATTTATGAATGGCCACTTCGTTAAAGGCGTCACTCTCGGTTTCCATTCCGTTTTCACAAATAAAAGAGGCATGCAGGATGGAGCGTGACTCTTCGATGTAATCACCAGCCAGGATCGGGTCCAGGGTCTCCTTCAACGCCGCTGGTGAGATATCGGCGAGAAACCCCAGACGTCCCTGGTTAATGCCAACCAGGGGCACGTTAAATTCTGACAGCTTGCGGGCCGAGTTCAGCATGGTGCCGTCTCCACCGACGATGATGGCGAGATCACACTGGGCGCCAATAGTGCCGATCGGCACGGTCTTCAGGCCCTGGTCACCACAGGCTTTTGCCGTGCTGTCTTCAAGCAATACCTCGCATTGATGTTCCTGCAGGTATTCGCCCAACTCCCGCAGGGTGTCTCCGACATCAGGATCACTGTGTTTGCCAATCAGGCCGATTTTGTTAAAGGTGCAGCTCATAAGGCTATATTATAGAATTTTCGTTTATATTCACATAACTTAGCATGACATCTTAAGGTGCGCCAATAACTGGATAATAGAGCACTCTTGCAAGTGTGTTTATTAACAATCATTATCTATCCAGGGGCAGGCAACCGTAGCAGACAAACAGTTTAGTGAGTATCAGCCATATCAATGATCGTGCCCAACACCTGCTGAAGGTGCTGGTCGAACATTATGTCATCGATGGCAGGCCAGTCGGCTCCCGTTGTCTGGCCCGCGATGCTGGTCTGGATGTCAGTCCGGCGACGATCCGCAATATTATGGCAGACCTGGAAGAGGCCGGCTTGCTGGTTTCACCGCATACCTCGGCCGGCAGGATCCCGACGGAACAGGGTTTCCGGTTTTTTGTCGATTCCCTGTTGACGGTGTCGCCACTCCAGGATGCCGAGATCCGTGATTTACGCCTGGGACTGGATGCCGAGGCCACCACCAAAGAGCTGATAGGCCAGGCATCCGATGTATTATCGGAGGTCACCCGGATGGCCGGACTGGTCATGGTGCCGCGACTGGCGGGCAACACCTTTAAACAGATCGAATTCATGCCCATGTCCGAGAACCGGGTGCTGGCCATACTGGTCTATAGTGACAAAGAGATCCAGAACCGGGTGATTCACACCCAACGCACCTACACCCCCAGTGAACTGCAACAAGCCGCCAATTACCTGACCCAGGCCTGCCATGGTCAGGATGCCAGCAGGCTGCGTGAGCGTATCCTGACGGAGATGCAGGAGGCCCGCGATAGCATGAGTTCAATGATGCAGGCAACCATTGAGATGGCGGACAAGATCCTCGATGACACCCCGGAGGAGGGCGATTTTGTGCTGGCTGGCCAGACGAACCTGATGGGCCTCCAGGAACTCTCCGACGTCGAGAAGTTGAAAAACCTGTTCGAGGCATTCAACCAGAAGCGCGATATCCTGCATTTACTGGATCAATCCATCCATGCCCAGGGGATCCAGATATTCATTGGTCACGAGTCCGGCTGCAAGGCGTTTGATGGCTGCAGCCTGATCACCAGCAGCTACGAGATGGATGGTCAGGCCGCTGGTGTGCTGGGCGTCATTGGCCCCACCCGCATGAATTACGAACGCGTCATTCCGATCGTCGATATCACCGCAAAATTACTCAGCGCGGCCTTGAATCAGCATAATTAATCCCCACTAACATGGCTGACGCCTGTGTCTGTTGGCGTTATGCTGGCCGCAAGAAACCAGATCGATTGCCTGTTTGGAGTAGGATATGTCAGATAATGACAAAGATAACAATGAGATAGAAGATATACCTGATATTGATTCTGCAACGAATGAATCAACCGAACCCGAGCCGGAGGCCCACGAATTACTTGAAGATGCGCGTGCCAAGGCCGATGAACACTGGGATCAGCTGCTGCGCGCCCAGGCGGAGCTGGAAAATATGCGCCGCCGTATGCAGCGTGATGTGACTAATGCGCACAAATTTGCCATCGAAAAGTTTATCCAGGAGCTGTTACCGGTCAAGGACAGCCTGGAAATGGCCCTGTCAGCGAGCGAAACCGATGCCAG
>BTQY01000065.1:0-9248 GCA_036986115.1 Gammaproteobacteria bacterium
TGTCACTTCGTTCGGGCGCACCCCAAGGGCACTTTGTCACTTCGTTCGGGCGCACCCCAAGGGCACTTTGTCACTTCGTTCGGGCGCACCCCAAGGGCACTTTGTCACTTCGTTCGGGCGCGCAATGACAGCATAGGAACACTGTTTGGCCGACAGCAACTATAGTCTATTTTTGACAACAAGTTGCGGTTGCAAGGGCATTACTAATAACGCTACCAACCTGCGTGACGCTGATCTCCTCATTGGCCGCATAGCTTGCCAGCGACAGTTTCCCGATAACATCCCGCAACGAATCACTGCTGACATAATGAGTATTCCAGTACGCAAGCCACTGCTGAAGGCTGATATTGGCAGGCCATCCCTGCATCTTTGCATATTCCCGCAAGTATCTTCTAATACTTTCGGGATCCCTGGCAGTATTCATGTTATGGATGATGGCCTGTCGCATCCTGTGTTTTACATAGCGTCTGCGCAGGCTGCGATAGCCTCGCTGTACAATGAAGTATGTGATTGCGCCTAAAACAAATATCAGCAGCACTCGCCAGGTCATACTCAGCGAGAATGGTTGCCTGACCTGATGTCTGATGGTCTCTATCCGGCCGGAGTCAGGATCGAAATATTGCAGCTGCAATTCGGGGATCCGGATGGTGCCATTCTTAAGTGGCTTAACAGGAACATGGTGAACAATACTGCCATTGATACCACGCTTATCGGGACGACTGCTACGGACGCTTTCCACCGGCAGTACCTGGAAATCATCAGATTGACTGATCTGACGCAATATGGGCGGTGGCCATTTTGGCCAGAGCGATTCACCCTGCAGGCTAATGTGCCAGTATGCCAGATGCCCCGTGCGCAGCAGCGTCGATGGCGCCAGTGTACTGTCTAGCCTGAATTTGCCCACCGGAATGGTCGGTGGTATGTAGCTGGGCAGGGGCTTTATGTCAATTTCAACCACAGGCAGATAATAAATGCGCGTGTAGACACCACTGTGACGGTATTTTATTGCCGCCGGGCGGATCTGCTTCGGCCCTGTGGTAAAGGGTATCAATATCCACCCGCTTTGCAGCCGATATTTACCGGAGGGCATGTTTTCCCGGCTAGCCGGGATCGGAACTATCTCAAAACCTGGAATATTCAATTCATCCGCATGTAATGACGCATATTTTTCATCCGTGATGACCTCGGCCGTGATGACGATTTGCTGTCTGTCCCAGGGCGTCAGAGTGGACACCGACGAAGTCAGTGTAATACTGCCAGAACGCGTGCGGCCTTCGGTGACATGGACCTGCTGTTCGCGACTATAACGACCAGCGTGCACGATTGGATTGACTTTCAATGCACCTGTCATCCTTGGGTAGAGCAGCAATGTCAGGTTTTGCACGTTTGCCTGTGGCCAGCGAGGGTCAGATATGATATTGATGTCATCCTTGATAACGACAGCAAAATTTTTCTGCAGATGATCGAGATCGGCCTCTGCCAGGGATCCTGGTAACTCAATACCATAGAGCTCAGCCTTGACTGGGATCCCCAGGCTGGTTTGATGTGATTCAAGATCCAGCACTAGTTCTGCTGCATGTGCAGTAATCGAATAGCCCAGAGTAAAGCATAATATACAGAGCATCCTTACCATGGTATTACCCCTGGTATTGTTTTGGGTCTGGACAGCGGGGCAGGGTAGCCCTCCTCGATTTCAAACAGCCTGTTCCACAGGCGTGGCTGGTCGTCAGTCATCTGTGTCATCAGGCGTCTGGCTACTGGCAGGGAAACCTGCCGCTGCCTGCCTTCCTCCTGCGTGATGCCTTGCTGATTGCCTGCAGCAAGTCGTACATGCTCAAGGCCTCGTTGAATCAATGTGACCAGTTCCTGCTCACTCAGATCAGCCAGAGTTGTCCCGACCACGTCATCGTCACTGCGTTTATCTTCCGAGTCATCGATCGAGACTGAGCCACCTTCATTGACATCAACAGAGCCATCGGCCTGTGCAAAATGGGGGCCTGCTCCCATGCGGGTGGTCTTCCCGGACAGTGACCGGCGTAATCGCGTTTCCTTTAGCAGCGCCTGGCTGAAACGCAGATTGGCCAGCGTGACGTTGTGCCCAGGGCGATAAATCAGGACATCTTTATAGATGCGGATAGCACCGGCATAGTCGCCCAGTTTGAACTGGCTGTTACCCAGATTATATAATGCCGTTGCTCGCTGCTGATCCGTCTCCGCCATCATCACGGCAACGGAGAAATGTTGTACAGCACGACGGTAGTTCCCCATCCTGTATTGACTGGCCCCTTCACCAAAACGCCCGACATAGGCATCGATTTGTTCATACAGGGAGGAGGCCTGCGGGTAATTACCTTCAATGTATGCCTGGTGGGCCTTCTTCCTATGGGCAGGACCGACATTGTCGGCATAGACATCAATAGGGGCAGACAGAAGCACGGGGACAAGAATGAGCATCAGCACGGCAGGTGTGCCAGATTGTACCGCTCTCACACTGATCCGGTATGGGTTCAGTGAGATAAACAGCAAGAATATCCCCGGGAACAATAGCCAGGGATAATGTTCAATCCAGGACACTTTGTCGATGCCCTCATCTGCAGGGATGCGGCGAGACTGGCTGGCGATACCGTTGTCATAAAGTTCAATCCATTCGCCATTGTCGCCCTGTACGCGACTAAATCTACCGCCAGTCGTGCTGGCAAGTCCCTGCAGCAAGTCCTCATCCATGACAGAGATTACCGGGCGGTCATTATATTGTAACCAGCCGCCTCCCGGGAGTGTGATGGCATCACCTTCGAGACTTGCCATGCCGACGATGTACAGTGGCGTGCCCTGCCTTTTTAATTGATCGGCTATTTTGTTTAAAGGCGATGGTTGAATGCCATCTTTAGCAATGTCACCATCTGTTATCAGGATGATCGATGTTTTGCGACCGGACCCTGCCAGCTTGTCACGTGCCAACTGCAGTGCTTCAGCAAGATTGCTGCCGCGAGTAGGCGCAATTAATCTGTCCAGAAACCGCAGGTAATAATCGATCACCTCAAGGTCTGACGTAATCGGTACAAATACATGGGCATGGGCCCCATAGACAATAAGTCCAAGCCTGTCTCCCCGGGCATGCTCAAGCAGTTCCCTGATCTCCAGTGAGGCCCTGCGCAGCCTGTTGGGCAGGACATCTGCTACGGACATGGACCTGGAAATATCGACAACGATCATAATATCGTTGCCAGTCCGAATTTTAAGACCCTCTGTGCTTAGCGGAGAGCGGGGACCGGCCGCTGCCATCGCTATCAACAGCCATGCGAGTATGTAGGCGCTATCCTTTGATAACAGGCGCTGCAATATGGATTGATGTTTTCTGCTGATTACCCAGGGTTGTAAATGTAGGCCGGCGTATCTGGACAATCGATTTCGATTAAACAGCCTTCGCATCATGATCAGCAGTAATGGCTGCATGCCAAGCAATATCCATAATGGTTCCCGCCAATATATGTTTTGCAGAGTTGCCAGCATCATATCGTCAACATGTCAGTGCCTGTAAAGGCGCATGAATTGATTGAGTGTCAGTATCAGCATGGCCATGAATATTGGCCACAGATACAATGGCTGATGATAAAACTGTGGCCCCTTTTGCGCCTTGTTTTTCTCCCTTCTTTCTATGTCAGCGATGGCCTGTTCCAGCGTAGTAACATCACCGGCCTGATAATTCTTTGCGGACGTTGTTGTTGCCAGTGTTTTTAGTAGCTCAAGATCGGCGGGGTGATAGATCAGACCGCTGACACGCTGTTCTTCTGCGGCATAGCTGCCTGCGCCGATAGCGATGGTGTAAAGCGGCAGGCCGGCCTGTTTCGCCAGCCGGGCTGCCGATTTCGCCGGAATAACTCCGCTCGGCTGATTGGCGTCAGTTAACAGCACCAGGATCTGGCGACGTTCATCAGGGTTTGCGGTCTGCCCGACAAATGTTTTAACGCCCAGTGCAATGGCATCACCGACTGCACTGGACCGACCGGCGATAGTAGTTTCAATACGCGCAATCATTTTCCTGATCAGATCCGTGTCACTGGTCAAGGGAACCAGTGTGTAGGCGGCATCACCAAAGACGATGATGGATATACGCTCGCCATGGAGTTGTTGCACAAACCGATCGAGAAGACCTTTTAACAAACTCATGCGATCAATCCGTTCACCGTCATAGATATAATCACGCAATACCATCGATACGGAGGTATCGACGATGAAGGTGATGTCACGTTCATCAGCAGGCGGCGGCATTTTCTCGCCGATCCTGACCGGCTCAGCCAGGGAGAGCGTCAATAGTGAGAAAATAATCAGGTAAAGTATGTCTGAATATATCCCTGTATTGGCTGATTTATCTTTATTGCTGATCCTGCTGGCGAGTGGATGCATGAAACGAAGATGATAAAAGGCCTCGCTCCCTGAAAGGCCGGTTTGATCATCATATTGACCGTAATGCCTGATCAGCAGGAAAATAACCAGTAACACAGGCAGGCCCCATAGCCAGTAAGGACTCAGAAGATCTATCTGGCCGGTTATTGTTTCCATGATTTCAACCAGTAGTTCGCTCTGGATATCAGCGCAGAGACCTGTTCATCCGAGCAGCCGGCCACTGAATATCTGGCGTTATCAATATCAGACATAAATTCATTCCAGTGATGGCGTTGATGCTGCAAGGAGTGCGGCAGGGGAATTGACGCTGCCAGCACATGGACCCCCAGTCCCTCACGGAAAATTCGGGCAATCTCGTAGGCGACACGACGATTGGCCGATGAGCTGACCATTGAGCTGGATAACAGGCTGTTGCGCAGATGGCGGAGTTTTCTAATGGCAGTCTGCCTGGGCTGTTGATAGTGAACCCGGAGGGCGCCAAGCAACGGCAGGAGTAATACCATTATAATCACTGCCCAAAACAGCAGCTCCGTCCCTGCCTCGGCAGGCAGCGGTGGTGGCTCGATATCGGCAATCCCGTGCAGTATTGTTTGCTGATCATTCATCTCAAAATAATGGAATAACGGATTCCAGCTGCTCTTCCTCCGTGCTTAGTTGTACATAGGGTATGCCGAGTGAGACAAACAGCCCCCGTCTGAAGCTGAAGTGTTGATGACTGATTTTCTGGTATTCTCCCCGGGACATCTTGCTGCCCGAATCAAATGCCACACCGATACGGGAGTCTGCTGAATGTAAACGAATATTGCCGATATTTGGCAGGTTTTTTTCCAGTGGGTCAAACACATGCACCACGTTGAGGTGATGGCGTTCCGCCAACTCCATCAATGACGCACTGTCATTATTGCTGAGATCAATAAAATCACTGATCAGGTATAAGCGGCTACCCGGTGTCAGGATTTCGAGCAGCAATCGCAGAATATTTCCCATAGCTACTTCTTCGTGCCGGTGGTGGACAGGCGGGCAGGGCCTCCTTGCCTGCTCAAGCAGGGTGTACGCTCCAGTCGCCCCTGTCATGTTGACAAGCCATTCAAGTCCCTGATCGATAATGACACCTTCAATGGCTGCGCCATGTTTCTGTGCGTTAAAGGCGACAATTGCTGCGGCGCGAACCGCCTGGGTGGCTTTTAGGCGGGTCTGGCTGCCAAAGCGCATTGCACTGCGCCTGTCGATCAGGATAAACACGCCTGGCTTTCTTTCTTCACGGAATACCTTCATGTATTTTCTGCCGGTGCGGGCACTCATTCGCCAGTTCATGAACCTGAGGTCATCTCCGGGCTGGTACAGACGACTTTCCTCGTAATCCATACCATAGCCACGGTAAATGGAACGTGCGTCTCCATACATGGCGTGCGCCACGTCTCTACTATGTACCGCAGGCTGATGAATGCTCTGCACCCTGTGTTGCAGATCCAGGATCGCGTTTTCAGACAATAAGGGCTTTTCAGTGGCGCCTTTAGCACCAGCGAACAGCCTGGCAGGTAAATACTGTTTTATAGAATCCAGTGACAAGAGCATGCGCCCGATGCCGCTATGGAACGGGGATCTTTTCAATGATGTGACTGATGATGTCATCCTGCGTAATGCTTTCTGCACGACCTGCATAACCAAGGATGATCCGGTGACGTAATACATCCGGCGCTATTTCCATAATATCATCCGGGATGACATGGTCACGACCGCGCATGTATGCCATGGCACTCGCCGCACGTAATAATGCAATGGAGGCGCGTGGTGATGCACCCGCTATCAGGAAATCTTTCCAGTCGGGATCCCATTGCGCCAGATCCCGTGTCGCAGCAACCAGGGATACAATATATCGTTCCAGCATTTCATCGACATGGATATCAGATACCTCACGCCGTGCGGCCAGTACTGTCTCCGGATGTAACGGCGTGTTTAGATCGGGATGTTCATCGCTATAGTGAGTTATACGGTCGCGTTTCAGGATCTCGAGTTCTTCTTCCTGGCTGGGATAGTCCAGCACCACATGTAAAAGAAAACGATCCAGTTGTGCCTCTGGTAATGGATAGGTGCCTGCCTGTTCCAGCGGGTTTTGTGTTGCCATAACAATAAACAATTCAGGCAGCTGGCGAGTGATGCCACCGACAGTGACCTGTCGCTCCTGCATGGCCTCAAGCAGTGCCGATTGTACTTTAGGTGGTGCGCGGTTGATTTCGTCGGCAAGTATTATTTCATTATAAATGGGGCCATTAATAAAACGGAAACCACCATCTTTGGGGTCATAAATATCTGTGCCGGTCAAATCACCAGGCATCAGGTCAGGTGTAAACTGGATCCTCTGGAAAGAAGCATGAATGCCACTGGCCAGCGCATTCACTGCCGTGGTCTTGGCCAGGCCTGGCACGCCCTCCAGTAATATATGGCCACCGGTCAGTAAACTGATCATCAGGCGATCCAGCAAGGTTTGTTGCCCAACGATGATTGATTCCAGGTGCTTACGTAGGCTCAGAAATTCTGTTTGTGTCTGCATAATGCTTTCTTGCTATGACTACGGGTTGATTAGTTATTCTAGCGAAGATCTGTCCGTTACCGGGCAATCTGTCTAACTCTTCAGGGAAGCGGATGATTCCAGGAGGAATGTTAATTGGTCAATAAAAACAAAAGGATAGGCGTTAATTATGTTTGTGCTACAGGGGCAGTGCAGGGCTGACAGCGGCCCCTAGGTGTTATAAATAGCATCGATGTCCTTTTGATACTTCGTCAGCAGCTTATTACGGCGAACTTTCATGGTATGGGTGATTAAGCCGTCTTCAACGCCCCAGGGGACGCGTTCGATGATGACGCGCCTTACCTTGGTGTGTTTCGGAAAGGACTTCAGATGGCTGTTAATGCGTTTTATTACATCGCGTTTGATGTGCTCACTATTGACAGTGTCATCTTCATCCGGATCCAGGCCGGCCTTGGTCGCATAATCAAGCCATTGTGACTCATCAACAACAACAATCGCAGACAGGAAACTCATGCCATCGCCGATGATCATCGATTGATTGATCATCGGGTCAAGATTAATCATCGTTTCCATATCGGCAGGGGAGACATTTTCAGCATTGGACATCACCAGGATATCCTTGATACGACCGGTGATATAGACCAGATTATCATTCCGGATTTCGGCCTTGTCTCCACTGTGCAACCAGCCATCTTGATCAATAATCTCGCTTGTTGCACTGTGGTTGTTCCAGTAGCCCAGCATGACACCAGGACTTTTAATCAGCAGTTCCTGATCAGGACCAATCATGACTTCCACTCCTGATAGCGGCGGGCCGACACTTGATGGGTCATTTGTATCTTCGATATTGATGCAGGCAACAGGGCTTGACTCGGTCAATCCGTAACCCTGAAGCAGAACAAGATCCAGTGATAAAAAGAATTTACCAATCTTGGGTGATAGTGCGGCTCCGCCGCAAATAGCCGTGCGAAATCTGCCACCCATCATCTCGCAGACAGGGCGGCCTACGGCGCTTGATACCAATGCAGACAAAAAGAAGAAGGGATTAAGCCTGAATTTGCCCTGCCTGTTATTGAATCGTCGCCAGCCGGCATCCATGCCCAGCTTGATTAACCATCTTGTCAAGGCAGAACGCTTACCTAGATTGGCTGATATCCCGGAGTAAATTCGTTCATAGATGCTTGGAACAGATATCATTATAGTCGGCCTGATAATACGCACGTCCTCCATCAATGTCTGAATAGACCTGGCATAGGCGACTTCAAGGCCGGCCATCATGGGCAGGTAATAACCACCAGTCCTTTCGAGCATATGGGATAGAGGCAGAAAAGACAGGAAGACATCATCGTCAAGGGTCTTTATTCGGCGAAGGGACGCCCATGCATTCCACAGGATATTGAGGTGGGATAACATTACCCCTTTGGGTTTCCCCGTTGTACCGGAGGTGTAAACGATAGTGGCCAGCGTCTCGGGCGCTGCATCACTGATAACAAGTGGGCGAGGTTCATTTTGCAGCCATTGATCGGCGGCTGTCAGTTCAGGCAGATCATTGTCTGTCATATCCTGTGTTAAAATAATTTTTCTCAGGGAGGGGAACTCATGACGGCAAGACGCCAGTTGTTTCCATAAACGGCAGCTGTCAATCACCAGTAATTTTGGACTGGACTCGGACAGTATGTGGGTGATGTTCTCGGGTCGATCATTATAAAAGATCGGTACCGTGATCAGCTTCAGGCCAAGCGCGGCGATATCGATAAAACACCACACAGGATCGTTATGCATCATAATGGCTACACGGTCGCCCGGCTTCAGATCCTCTTTTAATAATGCCTGTTGCCAGAGTGACACTTGTTCAGCGACTTGTTGCCAGGTCAGACTTTTCCATTCTTTAACGGCCTTGTCGTAATAGCGGTAGGCAATCTTGTCAGGGGTCTTTTCGGCGCGTAGCCTGAACAGCCCGTCCAGAGTCCGGGCTGCCTCATAATGGATTATTTTGTCATTGACATTGTCCATGCGAATAGTGGGGATAATAGTGGGGTTATAACGGCGTTTATTTCTCAAACCGCCATGTCATGATATTTTTGCATAAATTATTATTATTATATGTAGGAAATGACTTACAAGATAGCTGGAGTCGCTTCGGGGCAGGGCAGAATCCAGTCATCCCACAGAAAAACTGGATGCCGGGTCAGGCCCGGCATGACGAGTCTACGTCCTTCCTGTGCGTGCGAACAAAGTGACAAAGTGCCTCCGCTTTGTCATTCCGGCGGATGCCGGAATCCAGTCATCCCATAGAAAAACTGGATGCCGGGTC
>BTQY01000066.1:0-9081 GCA_036986115.1 Gammaproteobacteria bacterium
CTGCTTAATGGGCAAATAAACACATGCGGTGGTTTGATATTCAGTATCTCCTGATCCGTGAGGAGCACGATGGGTCGCAGTTTACCGATTTCTGCGCCTTTGGCCGGGTCGAGACGGGCTAGATAGACGCCTCCCCTGCTGAACTTCACCCCTGCCACCAGTTATCGGCTTCCTCCGGCAACGCTTCGCTCAATCCCTCATACAAGGCCTCACTTTCCGAAATACAGGCCGGATCATCACGCATGGCGGTTAATGCCTCGGCCATGGCGGCCCGTTCAAGCCGGGCCTCGATTTCATCCAACTCATGGCGCAGCGCCTGGCGGATCAATTCTGTCCGGGTGATGCCGATTTTATCGGCGATGGTCTTGCTTTCGCGCGCCAGTTCATCCGGAAGTTTTAGTGAAATTGCGGTCATAATATGTTCTTTTGAGTATTAATATATATATGTTTAAGTATATATATTGATATATGTTTTATCAAGCATGGCGGTAAGTGTCATTTATCGTGATATTTCAGTGGTTTATCGTGGTATTTTAGCTCTTGCGCCGGATACGACCTTCGGCCTTAATCCGGCCTACATAAAGTTCGTTCGGGCGCACCCCAAGGGCACTTTGTCACTTCGTTCGGGCGCGCCGGAATGACGAAGTATTGTCATGCCGGACTTGTTCCGGCATCCAGGGCTTTATCATTATGGATACCGGTGCAATGACGTGGGAATGATGTCTATTTATGCTTATTAAGATCTGGGGTTATGGGTATTACTTTATTATCCGCATTATCATCCGGTACGTCCGCAAAAATACTGTCGGTCTTTCTGTCATTCGCGACATCATGGATTATTTTTGCATTAACTGTGTCTTTTTCTTCGGCAAACCCATAAACCAGTGCGGTATCACAGAGTACGTTAATTACTCTGGGCACTCCTCTGCTGTAATACCAGACGGCCTTACAGGCGCCATTGTTAAAGATGTCCGGGCTGCCACCGGCGACTGACATGCGGTGTCTGATGTAAAGTGCCGTTTCGGCTTGTTTGAGGGTGTCCAGGTGATAGCTGACGGAGACCCGTTGGGCGAGCTGCATGAGCCTTTCTGAGCGTAGTGTGGTCCTCAGCTCGGGCTGGCCGACCAGGATGAGTTGCAGCACCTGGTTCTTGTCTGAGTTGACGTTGGAGAGCATGCGCAGTTCTTCCAGGGTATCTTCTTCCATGTTCTGCGCTTCGTCGATGATGAGCACGGTGCGTTTGCCGGTGCTGTATTGTTTGATCATGAAATTGACGAAGTCTTCGTAGAGTTCGACCCTCTCTTTGCCCCTGTACTCCAGGCCATAGGCCATCGAGACCCATTGCAGCAGATCACCGAAGGAGCTGTGGGTGTTGGTGATCATGCCGGTGGTGTATCTGTCGTCCATGGTGCTCAGCAGTTGGCGGACCAGGGTGGTCTTGCCGGAGCCGATCTCGCCGCTGACGACGCAGATGCCGGCGGATTCATTCATCAGCGAATATTCCAGCATGGTCAGCGCCATCTGGTGCTTTTTGGTCATGTAGAGGAATGAGGGATCCGGCAGCAGGGAAAAGGGCTTTTCCTTGAATCCGTAGAATTGTTCGTACATGGTGGTTGCTCCGTGAGGTGTTGATATTCCGTAAGGTGTCAGGGGTGAAGAGTTTTATGGTCCTTTTGGGGGTCTGCTGTTGGGCTGTGCTTCACTTTGTTTCGCTTAGCCCAACCTACAAAACCTGGATTCCGGCCTGCACCCCAAGGGCACTTTGTCACTTCGTTCGGGCGCGCCGGAATGACGATTAAATTAGATCATCCCTAGTAATAGTATTCCTTGGTTTGTTCATCGGATTTATTCAGCACGGTGCCAATGAGGTTATAATCCTTGAGCATTTCAGCGGCGCGTTGCAGGTCTTCTGCCTGGGTCTTGCCCTCCTCGACTACCATCAGTATCGCCTCGACAAAGGGCGAGAATGCCAGGGCGTCATCGGTGGACAGCAGTGGCGGCAGATCAAAGATCACCAGGCGTGACGGGTAACGGGATTTGATGTCCTCGACCATCTGGATCATCTTCGGCGAGGAAATCATTTCTGATGAGTTCAGGAAGGGCTTGTTACCGGGCAGCACCACCAGCCGTTCGATGGATGGGTTGAATAATATTTCATTTAACGGCGTATCAGTCAGCAGGTAGTCGCTCAGGCCCTTTTCAGGTTTATAGCCGAAGTAGTTATGGATGGAAGGCCTTCTGAGATCAAAGTCGACCAGCAGCACGGTTTGATTGACTTCCATCGCCAGGCTGATGGCGAGATTGACGGCGGTCAGGCTTTTACCTTCGCCGGGGGTGGTGCTGGTGACGGCCAGGGCATTCCAGTCGTTCTGGCGCATGCGCTGCAGCACCTTGGTGCGCAGCATGCGATAGGCATCGGTGACCGGGCCGGGGCCGATGCCGGTGATGACGCGCTGGTTCTTCAGCGCCCGCTCCGATATATCGATGACTTTGGTGGAGGAATAGCGGATGTTCTGCTCGTCCTCGGGGACCGCGCTGGTGTGTTTGGAGAGATCACGGCCACCGCCTTCTGAGTTGTCAGACGAAGTGCTCTTCTCTGATTCTCGTTGTTTCTTGGCGCGGTCGAGGGCTTTTTTGATGCGTTCCATTAAAACCTCCCGTGAGGTGTTAGGGGTGAGGCGATAAACATTTGTAAATTGTGATTAGTCATTTGTTATTTACATGCCGTATTCGGAGTGGTTAATGTAGGTTGGGCTGCGCTACGTTTAACTACTAGAGTGATCATAATTACTATGCGGCGATGCCAGAGACGGTGAGGTGGTGAACGTCAGTTCTTTTACTGGCGTGCTCAATCGTTATTGAAATAATGCCCCCATCTACATCTACATCTACATCAACATCAACATCAACATCAACATCAACATCAAGAATAGTATCTTCATCAAGATCTCTGGTTTCTACTACTTCTGCCTCCCTGAACTCAATGTAGAGCGTATCTGTATCCTGACAATAATTCATTTTCATAATGTAAATCCTCTGTCAAAAAAAGCATTATGTACTGTCTCTTTATCCTCAAGCAATATTACCCGTAAATATCGCCCTTCCATAGCATCTATTCTAGCCCATTTTCGGATTCGTCCATCACTCTGAATTAACTCTTTCTCTGCATGCTCGATTACAAAAACTATCCACTCATCCTTGATATTGCGACGATCTGGCCTAATTCTAACCGAATCAACATATCTTGTTGTTTTCATAAATCATGCTTATAGAATAAATATTGTGTGCCCATACTTGCCAACTTATAAAGTTGCGGCTGGGCGCCACTCCTGCAGTTAATGCATTACATTCCTATTTTGCGCAGCAGTACAAACCATAATACGTCCAGGGGTTTGTAGGCAAAGTGTATTAATAATAGCAGTATAACAGCGACTGCCCCGGAGGCCGCCAACCAGATCATATTTCGTTTGCTGAGTAATTGCTGGTTCTGCTCTCTTAGTGCGATTTCATCGGGTGAATCAATATACGGGATGGTGACCAGCGGTGGCGCACCGAGGATGGCGGCAATACCACGGGTGCCGCGGACACTGCTGTCCATGCTTTCGCTGACGGCGACGCCACCCAGTCCGCCGGCGAACGACAACACAAACCCGAGGAACAGGATCGCCAGGCGATTGGGTTTATCCGGTACCTCTGGCAATAGCGGTGGTTCGATCAGGGAGAAGCGTTCGCCCTTGGCGCCCTTTTCGAGTTGTTCTGCCAGTTGTGCCTGCTCCAGTTTTGCCTTGATGCTCTGGTATGAGGTAACCGCATTTTCATAGTCGCGGGTTATGTTTTTATATTCGCGCTCGACCTGCGGGGTGTCGGTAATGCGTTTTTCATACACGGCCAGTTTTTTCTTCAGGCTGCCCTGCTGCACCCGCAATGAATTCAGATCGGTGTTGGTGGCGTCGAGTTGCGCATTCAGCTGGATATAGGCCGGGTTATCCGGTCTGGCGAGGGTCTTCTTGATGGACAGACCGCTCCTGGTCTTCTTCAGGCGGTCTTCCAGGCTGGCGACTGTTCGCTCGAGTCTTTTGATGTCGGGATGGTCGGCCGCATAGGTCTTTCTTGAGGCGGCGAGTTCACCTTTGGCCTTTTGCAGCTGGCTGTTGATCTCGCTTTCATCGTCTACCTGGCCGGTCTCTTTGCGCAGTGATACGATCTCGCGCTTCATCTTGATGATATCCGGGTGGCTTTCGGAATAGCTGGCAATCTTGCTGGCCAGCTCTGCCTCCAGCGACTTTAATCGGTCGGCCGGGCCGAGGATGCGTTCGCCGGTGCTGGAGATGATATTGGTATAGGGGTTGATCTGCGCCAGCTCTGCCTGCAGCAGGATGCGTCTCTCCGTGAGCGATCGGGACTGCCGCTTTAGCTCCAGCATCTCCCGTTCGGTCCTGTCCATGACCTGCAGATTCAGCTGCACCAGTTCCGGCAATTTGCCGACATTTTTTTCCTTGAAATCCGCCAGTCGTTGCTCAAGGTCACCGATCTGCTTGCTGAGCCGCTTTGCCTCTGTGGTCAGGAAGATGGAGGTTTGCTGTGCCTTTTCTTTCCTGGTCTTGAGGTTTTCATTTAAATAAAGCGACACCAGTTCGTTGGCCACCTTTTGTGCCAGCTCCGGGTTTTTATTATCGTAAGAAAGACTAAAGGCGATGGTTGCCGTGGTAGGCCGGCCACTTCTTGGATCGACGACATCGGCACTGATCATCTCGAGATTAATATCTTCCTGCATGCCTTCGATGATCTCTTCCCGGGTCAGCCGGTCTTTGTCTTCGGTATACAGGCCGTACTTCTCGATGATGCTGGTCAGATTGGTGGTCGTCATGACCTGCTGGCTGATGATCTGGATCCGCTCACCGGCGTAACTGGTGACCGTGGAGGCGACCAGCTCCTTCGGGATGTCCTGTTGTTCGATCAGGATGATGGCCCTGGATTGATACACAGACGGGATGGCGACGGCCACGATCAATGACAACGCGAATAACACCGCGGCAGGCAGGATGAATTGCCTGCGACGTCTTTTCAGGATATCGATGTAATCGTTCAGGGTGAGGACTTGTTCTTCCATATTTATTATTCCGTGAGGTGTGAGGCGTGAGGCGTTATGCACGCCCCTAATAATTCGATAAATATTTGTAAATTGTGATTAGTTTCTGTTGTTGGGCTTCCCTATGCTCCGCATGTCTCAGCACAACAATGCTATTGGGTAATTTGACTCTGACCCCATTTATTGTTTAACGTGAAAGTGATTTTCTGTCCCAGTCGTAACGCACGGTGAACAGCACTCTGTCTGAATCGGCCGACCTGTTGGCATTGTCATACTTCTGGTAGCGATGTCTATAGCGTGCGTTGAAATACCAGTTTCTGCTCATTTGCCAACTCAATGCCGGCGAAACCACCCAGAACTTTCTGTCATTGTTGGTGTTGTTACCAAGACTGGATTCCTGCAGTAAATAGCGCGCCTCAAACAGCACGTTCATCTTTTCTGTCAGGCGACGATTATAATTAAACTTGAATTCATCGCGGTTATTCAGGTTCCCGGTGACACTTGGGCTGGTGCTGCGATTGAGACTGGCCTTGTACCGGGTAGTCTCGGTGTTCTTTTCCGCACTGACATTGAATAACAGGCCGCTGCCCTTTCCGCCTGTCTTCAATATCAGATTACCGATGCGGGTCTTTTGTTCTGAATCGGATTCCTGCCGGCCGATGGAGGCGCTGACGGAAAAGGTCTCGGTGAGTTTATGGTCAAAGCCAAGATTGACACCGAAGTATTCAATGGTCGTGGAAGTGACGCCAGTATCCTGTTCATACTTGTTGGCATAGCCAGTGATAAACAATACCGTCGGCGTCGTCCACTGGTATTGCCAGCTGCCGGAGACCCCGGTGGTTTCGCTGTCGCTCAGGTTGGAGTTGCCGGGGTCGGGGTAATGCACGTCGGTGTAACTGGCGCCAAGATTGAGGGTGGATTTTTCCGACACGACATGGGTCCACGAAGGCGCGATCCTGGCGGTCTCGACCCGCAAGGCCTCTGTGCCGACCCTGCCGGTATCGTCGGCCAGGGTGCGCAGGGTCGAATCACGTTCGTAATCGATGTCCACGGCCCAGCGGTTGCGCTCGTTGCGGTGCGAGCCGCTGAAGTTCAGGAACTGGTCATCGGAATTCAGTTCTTTGGCGCTATGGTAGCGGGAGAACTCGGCCCGGCCGGTGATATCGATCTCGCTGGTCTCGGTGCGGCTGCCGATCTTCAGTTCGGGGAGCAGGAAGGTCGCCCAGGTCGAGGTTTGATTGGTGGCGGACAGACGAACATTGTCGTCATATTGTTCTTTGGCGGTGACACTCGGCTCCATGTACCACTCGGCGCCCTGGGCATAACTGCTGACCAGGCTGGTGCCTGACAACACGGCGCCCATTAATATGGAGTAAACGAGATGGCCACCTGCCGGGGGTCGGCTGGTTGGCTCAGGCTTGTTCAGGCTCTTGTGTTTATATGTCTTCGTCATCAAACGACATGGCGCATCCCTACACCACTCTATAGTATCAATTTACATTAATTAGTCAAGCTAAAGTATTGTTTATAATAAATAACTGTACTTCAATCATATCGACAATATCGCGTCATGCCAGCATGTTTTTGGCCGGTATGACGGGGACTCGTCATGCCGGACCTGTTCCGGCATCCAGGGCTTTATCATTATGGATACCGGCCTGCGCCGGTATGACGATGGCGTGTCTATGGGACAACGACCACGTCGCCGCTCTTCAGGATGATATTCTGCTGCAGGTCCTTGCCGTCTTCGACCTCGCCGTATTTGAAGCCAAACGACTGCTGTTCGCCGTCAGTGCGACGTAAGATATTGATACTATTGGCTGCGGCGAACGGGGTCAGACCGCCGGCCAGCGCCAGCGCCTGCATGACGTCGACATAGTGGCCGACGTTATAGACGCCCGGGCGATTGACCTTGCCAAGCACGTAGATCTTGTTGCCGGCGACGCTTTTGACGGACACGGTCACGACCGGATCCGGGATATATTTCTTAAGTTTTTCAATCAGTTGCGCTCTTACTTCCTCGGGGGTATGGCCCGCAGCCTGCAGCGAGCCGACCAGCGGGAAGCTCAGTATACCGTCGGGGCGCACCAGTACTTCGCGTTGCAGGCCCTCTTCCTTCCACACGGAGATCTCGAGCACGTCTTCCGGGGCGAGCTTATAACCGGGACCGGCACCGGCACCGTCAGCCTGCGCCAGGTTGAGCATCAGGGTGAGCGCTATGACCCCAAGAAATTTTGTTAACTTATTGTTTATCATGGTATTTCCCTATATTCATCTCATGCCGGATACGCGCTTCGCGCTTAATACCGGCCTACAATATCATTTTAATATTCTGTCATCCTAAGTGAGCCCTGCATTCTAGGCAATTTCAGCGCCCCGTGCCAATTTGATGCAGACCTTTTTCATTGGATAATAATTATATTATTCAAAGGCTTATGATCTATTCTCGCGGAGGTAGCAGGAAACCGCCGGCCTCGGCCACGCTACCGCCCTGTCGCGTTAGCAACATGAATGAAATCAACAAATTATCATACCGCCCTCAAGCAACCATCAGGCAGTACAGCCGCCATAGTATGGCAGATATTTATTATGGTTATTTGATCAATGGCCTGATATTGCGCCAGTTTTATTGGCAATATTGTTATAGAAATAAATGGGGTCAGAGTCAAAATTTTTACCCAGGTTTTATATGGGATGGCTGGATTCCGGGTCTACGCTACGCTTCGCCCGGAATGACGATGTAGTGCCGGAATGACGATGTAGTGCCGGAATGACGAAGTATCCTCGCCGGAATAACAAAAACTCGTCATGCCGGACTTGTTCCGGTATCCAGATCTTGTAGGTTGGGTTGAAGCATGATCTTATGCTGAAGCTCAACCTACGAAATCAGGCTCTTATGTAGGTTGGGTTGAGCGATATTTATATCGCGAAGCCCAACGTCGTGAATAAATCGTTACCAGAACTGCCAGTTGCCGGTGGTCAGCACCCAGATGCCGAGCATGGCATTGGTGACTCCGTGAGCAATGACCGGGATCCACAGGTTGTTGGTGCGGATATACAGCCAGGCGTAAGCAATGCCGGCAACGATCCCGGCCAGCCACAGGTGGTGTTCGAGCCCAAACAGTAATGCGGTGATAATAAATGCCCTTAGCGAAATGGCGGCGGGTTTGACCTCCAGGAACGCGGCTTTATCGATCCAGCGCAATACGAACGAGCGCCAGAACAGCTCTTCCATGACCGGCACCACCAGCGCAGCGCCGGCGAAGCGGAAGGCCGCCAGCAAAATATCGATTTCTCCATTTGCCCGGATCGGTTCAAAGCCCTCGGGCGTATCGGCGCCAAGCAATTCCATGGTCACCCAGGACATGTCGAGGTTGATCCAGGCGATGAATACCAGCGCACCGACTAATACGCCGAGGCCAAGCTGGCCCATTTTCATCGGTTCGCTCTCGGTCAGTTCGGTGTATTGCGACCAAAGCAGTATCAGGGCCATGCTGACGACGGCGACCTTGGCCGGATACAGCCAGCGCAGATCCCAGTCCGCCAACCAGCTGCTGTCGGCCAGGCCCGATTCCAGCACCAGGAACAGCATGTACAGGATAAACGGCAGGATCCTTGCGGTGACGGTCATGTTTATTGGCATTTTCATGGCCCGCAGTATATCGAAGGCCTGTGGCAGTTGATAGGTGGGAAATAGTCATGCTGGCGTAGACACTTCGTCATGCTGGCGTAGACACTTCGTCATGCTGGCGTAGACACTTCGTCATGCCGGACTTGTTCCGGCATCCAGTTTTTATATGGGATGGCTGGATTCCGGGTCTACGCTACGCTTCGCCCGGAATGACGGGAGGATCCCTCAGACTCTGACCCTATTTATTCCTCATTTAGTAGATTCCGGTATAATCGGTACTTCATGTCTAAGTCATTGAAAAATACCTTGCTTGCACTGCTCGCCCTGGCGGCACTGGCCTTCTCATATGTCTACCAGGAAG
>BTQY01000067.1:0-8843 GCA_036986115.1 Gammaproteobacteria bacterium
GGAGGCAGACAATACCATATAGCCTGAGCGATCAGGTCAAAGAGATTATGTCTGGCCGGTTTCTCGTCGCTGGCAGCGACACAGATATTCGTTTAATTGCACGGCTGTTTGTCGAGCAGCGTGTTGGAGCAATGCCTATTGTAACGGACAAGAGACTGGTAGGAATACTTACACGAAGCGATATCTTACAGGCAGTAATGCACCACTATGTATTTGAGTTGTGGGCATAAGGGTTAGTGTGAATTTATTCAAATTGGTACGGCATAAAATAAGTGTTGAATTGAAAATACCTGAAATTTAAACGCAGGAGAATCGGAGCATGAAACAACAGCGTAACGAACCCAGCTTCAAGGATCCGGTTTGTGGTATGGAGGTCAGCCGCTCGACCGCTATGGACGAATGTAAACACAAGGGTATGACCTACTACTTTTGCGCGGGGGTCTGCCGTGAAGCATTCGAGGCGGATCCCGACAAGTATATTGCTGAGCAACGCAAGTTTGTTAAAAAGTAGATGTAAACCATACTGTTACAAGCAATCAGGCAGATTAATGATGTTTATCATTCAGATAAATGTGAATCTGACATGGATTTAATGTAGCCGTCCTGCGGCATCAATACCCCTGTTGATCCATGCCGTTATTTCCCGTACTTCAATGGTCAGAATTTTCAGCTGATTTTCTCTTTATTTTCTCTGGGCTTACCGACGTACCCGGTAACACGGGGGCCAATTCAATGAGTTTATCTGGTTGGATTGAGGGGGAGAATAATGCAACTAAACCTTGACCTGTGTCTAACTTATATGTTGTATAGATCGTAAACGGTAATGGGCCAGGGCGTGGTTCTACAGGATTTGCTTATATATCGGCTATCAAGTGATGGGGCGCATTAATGACTGACAAAGTGAATAAAACAAGACGCCGGGTTCTGCCTGATAGCAAGATAATCATCGGAGAAGATACGGTAGTTTGATCATGCTCAGCTGAATGATTAACAGGAGAATAGTGATGTTAACGGTAACAGAACTTGCGAATGAGAGTGGCACGACACCTCATGCAGTCCGCTATTACACACGCCTTGGCCTGCTCAGACCGGAGCGGAATCCGGATAATGGTTACCGCTTGTATCTGTTCAGAGAAGTTAACTGGTTACGCTTTATACGTCAGGCCAAGCATCTCGGTTTCACACTCCATGAGATTCACGAGATCATGTCACACTCTGACCATGGTGAGTCGCCGTGTCCGAGAGTACGAGAAATTCTGCAGCAACGGATTGAGGAAAATCATGATCGGCTGGATGAGCTGATGAAATTGCAAACCCGAATGGAGAAAGCGCTAAACGATTGGGAGAAAATGCCTGATGGGGCCCCTGACGGACACTCTGTTTGCCATCTTATTGAGTCATTCACGGATGGCACCGAAATTGATTAACACTATATTCATATTATGGGATGAATATGTTAATAATATTAAATAAACGCAGGGAACCTGGAATACCAGGGCTGAAAAACTGATGAGAGACGAATTGGCGGAAGACCGGGATACCTATACTATTGCTGGTGCGGGACCAGCTGGACTGGCGGCAGCGATTACTCTCGCACGGGCGGGGGAAAAGGTCGTTGTGCACGAAGCACAAAAGGAGGTGGGCCACAGGTTTGGACGCGACCTACAGGGGCTGGAAAACTGGAGTGAACAACAAGATGTGCTTGAGACGTTGGAGGAACAGCATATTACCACTGACTTTGATATGCATCCCGGCTATCAGGGTGTCGCTTTTGATGATCGCGGGAAGGCCCATGAGATACATAGTCAACAGCCATTATTTTATTTGCTGGAGCGGGGGCCGGGTGAGGGGAGTCTGGATTCCGCCATGCTTAAACAAGCTCAAGACCTGGGCGTGGAGGTCTGCTTCAACAGTCGTCTCAAGCAGTTGCATGGAGAGGGGGTTCTGGCGACGGGCCCCAAGGCTGCTGACGCTATTGCCGTGGGTTACCATTTCAACACAGATATGGAGAATGGATTCTGGGTAATTTGTGATGACAACCTGGCACCTAAAGGTTATGCCTATCTCCTGGTAATGAATGGTCAGGGGACCATTAAGTCATGCATGTTTTCAGATTTCTCACAGCAAAATAAATATGCCGAGAGAACCGTAGAGGCCTTTACACGTCTGATTGGACTTGATATGCAGCAACCGGTGTTTCATGGTGGTGTGGGTAATTTTTTTAGTCCCAGCAATGCCTATGGCGGCAGACACCCCATTGCCGGAGAACACTCAGGGTTCCAGGATAGTTTATGGGGTTTCGGTATTCGATATGCGATCACGTCTGGAATATTGGCGGCCCGTAGCCTGCTTGGTAATGCGGATTATAATGCAATGTGGCAGGAGTCATTTGGAAAGAAAATGCGCGCTTCCCATGTCAATCGCGCCCTTTTCAGTTTGCTTGGTAATCGTGGTTACCGCTGGCTATTAAACCATCAGGAAGGGCAAACTGATCTGCGTGCGTATTTGAGACGGAAATATCAGCCCTCTTTCTTCAAGAAACTTCTAACGCCATGGGCACATTACCGGTTTGTCAGTCACCGTGTGAAGGACAGTTGCCACAAGATTGATTGCGAATGTGTCTGGTGTCAACATGGCAGACATTAGGAAAAAAATTGATGGCCGAGCAGGAAATTCAGGAAAACATCCAGAAATGCCATCTGTGTGGAACACCCATAGGGGCTCAGCCATATATACGGGAAGGTAATAAATATTGCTGTGAAAGGTGTTTTTTGTCTTCAATAGGCGGCCATAAGAGCAGTGTTGAGGAAAACGATGACTATCTTGGGGTGGTGGAGGCGCTGACCATGGCCCTGGATGAGAGGGAACACGAGACCGGCATGCACTCCAAGCGTGTCGCGTGCCATACACAGGTGCTTGCACGGGCGGTAACAGATGATGCTGTTTTCTTGCAGCAAATCTACTGGGGATCGCTATTGCATGACATTGGAAAAATAGCGATTCCTGATGCTATCCTGTTGAAACATGACGCACTGGATGAAGACGAATGGGCTATTATGCGGACTCATCCCGAAAAGGGTTATGCCATAGTTAAAAGCATTTCTTTCCTGGGAGATGCAGCAGAAATCGTACTAAATCACGAAGAACATTATGACGGTAACGGATATCCTCATGGATATCGGGGTGATGAAATCCCTTTTGGTGCCAGATTGTTTGCGGTGATCGATGCCCTTGATGCCATGACATCCGATCGCCCCTATCGTTCCGCAATGAGATTCGATGAAGCCAGGCGTGAGATTGTAAACATGTCAGGTAGTCAGTTTGACCCTGGCGTAGTTGATGTCTTTCTGGACTCCGAGATCACGCTTCGACGAATGGTTGAAATGAAATGTATGGATGCATCTGCTCAATATACTTGAGAGTTATTGGTGACTGGCCGGAGCCTGGATGAATAGCGGTTTATTCTGTCGCTTCGCTGGTGTCGGTGAAGATAAAGATAAATTCACCATTGTTGATATCAACCTGGATCTGCCCGCCGTGTCCCTCGGCATAGGCCAGCCAACCGGGTTTGTGTTGACATTCAGGAACGCTGGGGTGTTCTTCCTGTTTCTGACCGTCGTACCAGGCAACCACCATGATATCAGCTCCGGATCGAGCGGCGGCTGTGGTGGCCAGGGCCTTGGCACTGTCAGCGTTTAATTCTGTATCTGTTACGTTGAGATGGATTATATGCATTACGCTGGTAGTCTTCACTGTTAGCTATCGTTTCCTGTCAGGCACGGCTACTTGCATTGCTGTAATCATATATAAATCTGGACGTAATAGGAATGCCGTAGTCTGTTATTACAGAGTATAGGGCCTAACCGAGGTAGAGGAATAGTCCTGTGTCAGAACAAGCAGCCATTCAAAAGAAAACAGTGGTTGCACGTATAGAATTTTATGTAGCCGATACCCCGTCACGCCGGGATGGATCCATCTTAAATAAGTTCTGTGGAAGATCAGGCAGCTTTATCGTGGACAAACATCTGCAGAAAATCTGACATCTTCTCATTGAGCTTTTCTTCAACCTGTTGCAGGATATCACCGTCCACATTGAGTATCTTCCAGGCCCATGGATCGCAGGTTCTGGGGCCATCACAAGGCAGGGTTCCGACCGCTGCATTGGTGATCAGATTGGCAATGTGAATCACTGCGGCATTGGTTCGATACTGGCTGGCCTTCTGTGGTGAGTGATGAAATGCAACGGCCTCAATAATCGAGCTCGGCAGGTTCCAGTGTTCCATCAACGCGCCCCCCACCTCGGCATGATCGAAACCAAATTCTGCTGTTTCAATCGTTGCCAGGTCAACCCCCGGGGCTCCTGACTTATCATACAGGATGGCGGTTTCTTCAGGCATGGCCGTTACCATTACCATGTGTCCGATGTCATGCAGCAGACCGGCAGTAAACAGTTCTTCACCATTATGCATCTCCAGGAAGCCAGCCAGGATCCTGGCAGCGGTACCACAGCCGACACTGTGTCGCCAGAAGTCATTGGTGCTAAGCAGGCTGTTATTATCTAAGCTGAACTGGTTAATGACTGATGTCGCCAGTACCAGATTACGTAACTGGTTGGATCCGAGGATGGTAATCGCCATCTCGATACTATTGACCTGGGCGGGGAAGTTATAGAAAGGACTGTTGACGATCTTCAGTAGTCTCATGGTTATGCCAGGGTCCTGACAAATAATTTCGGCGGCATCGTGATTGGTGTGATCCGGATCATTGACCAGATTGATCAATTTATAAACGGTGTCAGGGAGAGAATAGAGCTCAAAGTTGTTCTTGATCAGGTCTGCCGCTGTCATGTTGGCCATATTAGTATTTACTCCGTAAAGAAATTAATAATATTCCTTGAATACTTATATTTGGTCGTAATGCCGCCGCGAAGTGACCTTGACGGCAGCATGACCCTTTCCAAACCCTGACCCTCGTCTTACCTGTATCGGCTTTACGTGGCTAACCTTTAGGGGCATATCCCCCATTAAAACAAGGGGTTGAGAATTATATTTTCATAGAGGCCACAGAGTTACTGATTATTAAGAGCCTTTTCTCTGTGTCCGCCGTGCTGAAAAACAGGCTAGGTTGCTCCTCATCATCTGGAATTATCAGTGCCAGTCGGGTCACTTCTGCTATGCCGTGACTCCGCTTCGATAAAAATTCGTTTAACGCGTGGGTGTTCCTGCTTAATGGTTTTATCCATTTCAGCAACAATGTGTTCAATATTGCCAGCCAGTGTTGTGTCGATAAAATCGATGCTGATGTTAACAAGTATGTAGTCAGGACCCATGTGCATTGTCAGGATCTCGTTGATATTTTCAATATCAGGATACAGTGAGACAAGTTTCCTGATGCTTTCGACGACTTCCGGTTCCGCACTCTCACCAATCAACAGGCCCTTGGTTTCATGGGCGAGCCAGATAGCAGTACCACCGAGGATCATGCCGATCAGGATCGAGGCGACACCATCAAAGTAAAGGATACCAGTCACTTGCGTCAGCCAGATGCCGAGAAATGCGACCGTCAGGCCAAGCAGGGCGGCCGAATCCTCAAACAGCACGACGAACATGGAGGGGTCCTTACCCCGTTGCACGGCCTCAATGTATCCCCACTTGCCTTTTGCGCGACTAAATTCGTGGAGGGCAAAGTACCAGGCGGCACCTTCAAAGACAATGGCGATTCCGATAACGATGTAGTTCACCATGACGTTCTGAATTTCTGCTGGCTGCAGGATACTGTGAACACCTTCATAGATAGAGACACCGGCACCGACGGCAAATATCAGGATGGCGACGATGAAGCTCCAGAAATAGACTTCCTTGCCATGGCCAAACGGGAATTGTTCACTGGGCGGGGTTTTGGATCGCTTTAATCCGTAAAGTAACAGCAACTGGTTTCCGGTATCGACCACGGAGTGGATGGCTTCGGAGAGCATGGCAGAACTGCCGGTAATGCTGGCGGCAATAAATTTGGTGATGGCGATGAGGCCATTGCCTGCCAGGGCGGCGTAGATGACCTTCCTGGAGGAAGATGACATTGACGATAAACAGTCTTTGTCTTATCGGTGATCGATTAGCTTGTGATCCACTGGCTGATGTTCAGCTGGCAACGATGCGACTGTTCTGGGTCATCATGTCCCGGATGAACATCGTTAATGCAGCCTGTGTTTCTTCCCTGGTATCAAACGGGCCTTCCTGGCCACCACCACGCTTGGCAAAGAACCAGTCGATACCAACACTAAAGACCCTTCCGGCACGGAAGTGGCTCTTTTCTTGAGATTCACCTTTTCTTAACTGATCCATAGATTTTTATCTCCAGTGTAAAAATGGGTGTAAATATAGATTCAAGATTGTCAGCTACGAATATATACGTCCAGAAGACGCAGTTCAACATATTCGATAAGATTTTATGTGATTATTGTCACTACAATCGCCAGCTGAACTAGCTCGCTATCAGGATCCGATCAGGTAACGCCCACCACTGGCGACGGCGATAACGAGCAATCCCAGCGCCGTATTGAGGGCAATCAGCACCCGGATCTGGGCGAGTGCCCTGGCGCCAGCAGGCCAGTCTTCAGTAGCAATGGCACGTTTCAAACGTCTGCTGGGCGCGAAAAACACATGCAGAAAGATCAACATCATGATGATACCGAGGCCATTCATGATATGCACGAACAGCGGCACATTGGCCATGCCGCCATAGACACTGAACACCATCCAGTAGCCGGTTGCCAGCAGTGTGACGATGGCGACCCAGACCCATTTGAAAAATGCCTCGAAGATCTTTGACCACAATGGCAATCGGTGCGGCGGTTCCAGTAGTGAGGCAGCGACCGGGCGCAATATCATATACGCGAAGAACATGCCGCCGACCCAGATGACAGCAGACAGCAGGTGCAGTGGTATTGCTATCGACATATAAGATTCCTCATTATTTTTTAGATGTCCGATCCAGCCAGCTGCGAACACGACGTATCAGGTCCGGGCTCAGTCCACGGAAAAAATGATTGGCACCGGGGACCATGTCCTGGCGAAACATCGGGTTACCGGCACTTCTGAGCGCGGCCTTCCTGGCATCGACCGTATTCAACACCGATTCAATATCCTGACTGCCGTACAGATCCAGCAACGGGGTCTTGACCTTGGCCAGTTGTGCCAGTGTATCCATCTCCGCTACCGGTTTGTCGCGTATTGGTATACCGATGCCAATAAAGGTCCTGATGTCCTTGACCGAGCTGTCGCTGGAGGCCAGGTAGGAGATGGCCATCGATGAGCCCAGGCTGTGGCCAACGATCGCGATAGTGCTGAGTTTTTTGTCTTTTAAAAAGGCCACTGCACGATTGATGCGGGCGTGGGCCTCTTTAAACAGGGGGGCATATTCCTTTAGCTCGGCCTCATTGCCAAGGATGGGTAACTGGATCGACAACGTGCTCCAGCCAGCGTCCGGGAGCTCACTGCGCAGCGGGTTAATGACGTCCGGCCAGTCCGGATGTACACCGATACCGTGCAGGATGATCACCCCCCCCTTGGGCTTGTCGGTGGTGTATTCGGCATAGATACCGAGGTACTTGTCGCTGCCGGCCTCCAGCCACTGCGCCTCTCCAACCACCAGCCCGTCAATAATCTGCTCTGCCCAGCGTTTTTCCTTTTCCTTGCTACTGGCAAGGCCGCTCGACAGATTCAGGCCAAGATACAGGGCCAATAGGGTGAATGCAATAAACTTTATATTATTCATATAGTTACTATATTTTCTATGTAATATTCAAGGGGATCCGGGTACGTAGTTGAGCAGTGTAAGGCAGCTTTGGCTGCTTGGGAAGTATTGGGGAAGTCAGACGAAAGGCTGAAAAATGCCCCCGGATCGGGTAAAGTGCGCCGTTCATGAATTTACGTGGGTATGCCGAATTGCTCCTGCCGGAAATATGGAGATATCGGGCCACCCAAACATCAAAACCAGTTTATTTATAGAGTAGAGAGGCAACTCATGGCAGCAGATTTTATCGCCCCTTCCATCCTGTCAGCTGACTTCGCCAGGCTCGGCGACGAGGTGGACAAAGTCCTGGCCGCAGGCGCAGACATCGTGCATTTCGATGTCATGGACAACCATTACGTGCCGAACCTGACCATTGGCCCGCTGGTGTGTGATGCACTGCGCAGTCATGGTGTGACGGCGCCGATTGATGTGCACCTGATGGTCAAGCCGGTAGATCGCATTATCCCGGATTTTGCCAGGGCCGGTGCCTCTTATATCACCTTCCATCCGGAGGCATCTGAGCATATCGATCGTAGCCTGCAAATGATCCGCGAACTCGGTTGCAAGTCCGGACTGGTGTTCAATCCAGCGACATCTCTGGAATATCTCAGGCATGTGCTCGACAAGGTCGATATGGTGCTGCTGATGTCTGTCAACCCGGGCTTTGGTGGACAGAGTTTTATTTCGTCCACCCTCGACAAGCTGCGTGAGGTACGCAAGATCATTGATGACAGCGGCTATGATATCCGCCTGGAGGTCGATGGCGGCGTGAAGGCCAGTAACATCCGTGAGATCAAGCAAGCCGGTGCCGATACCTTTGTGGCCGGATCCGCTATTTTTGGTGCTGCCAGGGATGATGATCCGAACCGCTACGATTCCATCATTAAGGAAATGCGTGACGAGATGGCCAGGGCCTGTTGAGAGGAGGGTGGAATAAACACAAAGGACGCAAAGACGCCAAGAGCGCAAAGAAAACATTTAAGGAACCTCTGATTAATTCCCTTGAGGTCATTCCGGCGAAGATACTTCGTCATTGAAGATACTTCGTCATT
>BTQY01000068.1:0-8835 GCA_036986115.1 Gammaproteobacteria bacterium
GCAATCTCCTGCTCTGACAGTTTGCCTTTCCATGCGGGCATGCCCCCACCTCGCTTTATGGTGCCATTGTTAATCGTATACTTAAGCGCATCCATTGGGTGATGCCACGCATGACCTTTGCCGTTCAATGGTGGTGCCTGGAACTTGCCATCAGCTCCACGTTGCTTCCAGTTAGGCGCACCATTAGCATTGGCACCATGGCAGGCGATACAGTTCTTCTCGAAGACCCTTGAGCCTCGAACCATCTGGGCCATATCGATTTTTCGCCTTGCCGGTGTTTGTTGCGCCTGCTGAATTTGCGCTGTCGCATTGCTGGTATCCTCGACACGCTTTTCGACTCTTTTTTTAATATCCTCATGTACCTCATCACCGCAACCACTAATAAGCAGGGCTATCGTAACAACGGGTAAGGCAGCGTATGCTAGTTTCATCTACATCTCCTGTGATTGACCGGTCACTCATGAGGCACTTTAGATAGACTTTATACCATCGCGATACAAGTCGGCAACCGCCGCCGTCCCGGCCCTGGCCCCCTGGAATGCTCGTGCCAGCCTGAGCCCGCAAACTGCCCAGCCTGTCCCGGACCTTGAACGCAGCAAACATACCGCAGTCAATAAATCCATAATAACATTATATAATATTGACATATACAACCTGGTTGCTAGAATCCACAACCTCATTACCTGGCCCTGTTTACGGAAACTCTCCATGCTACGTCGACTTCTGACAATCTGGCTTATTATCAGCACCCTGGGCTACGGCTCGGCGATGGCAACCGATCTTCATGAAGATGAGACCGACGAATCATATCAGCCCTATCAGTATCAGCATGATAGCCTGAACAACAATACCCTCCCGGATGACAACCCTGATCCGGAACCACAAACGTTTCTATCCTGTGATCATTGCTGTCATGGGGCCGCGCATGTTGTCGGCATAGTGGCTGAAGTCACCACGGCACGCATTCCGAGCCAGTCCTGGCAACAAATGCGTCCACTTGCTATATTAGTCCCTCGTCTGCAACAGCCCCCGGTTCCGCCACCCGATATATAAATCCTGAGCTTTATGTTATGTACACGTTGCCTGATGGGCAACGTGTTGTGTTACCTGCGACACAGGATTTTACAATGAAAGAATTTTTTACGACCCTTATTATGAGTCTGGCCGTCCTGATTACGGCCTTGCTACCACCATCATCATGGGCGGAACAAACCAGCCGACCGAACCAGTCGTTGCTCAAGCCAGCTGACAAAGCACCCGCTCCTCTGACGGCACTGATGCAATCTGCCTCTCGTGGGCATCCCTCGCTCAGGCAGGCCCAGGCACGCCTTGATGCCGCTCGTGCCAATCTGCGTGGTGCAGATAAAGCGTTATATAACCCGGAACTGGAACTGGCGTCAGAGAATACCGACGTCCGCACCACGACGATACAGCTCAGTCAAACTATCGACTGGAGTGATCAGCGTGGCGCACGTACGGCTGTCGCACAGTCTGAATTCAATCAGGCCAGTGCCGAACTTGAGCAAGCCGAACTCGATTTAATCCAAAACCAGCTTAATACCCTCGCCGATCACCTGACCCGTATGAAGCTTGCCAATGTTTCCGAGCAACGACTTGGCCTTATGCAGGATTTTGTGAAGGTCGCGCAGCGTCGCTATCAGGCAGGCGACCTTAATCAAGTCGAACTTAATCTGGCGCGACTTGCTTATAGTGAGGCGTTGATGGGTCATGCACAGGTAGTCACCGAGGCAACGTCGGCGATGCAGCAACTGGTCACATATTTTGGCCCATTGGCTACCAGGTTGGCCAAGGTACCTGAGAGCCTGCCGACGCCACGTGTGCCTGCCGATCTGGATACCTACCTGACCAATCTCCCCGAGATGCGTGCCCACACTGCTGGAATTACGGCACTACGGCAAAGCGTTACGCTTCGCACTCGCGAGAAGAGCTGGGATCCCACCATCGCCATTCGTGCGGGTGAGGAGGGCAAGCAAGACCTGATCGGCGCCAGCATCAGTGTTCCACTGAATATTCGCAATACCTATCAGGCCAATGTGGATGTCGCGCAGCAGGAACTCATTCAAAAGCAGCAATCGGCCGGGCTGGCCTTTCGCCAGTTACGCGCGCGGGTTATCACCAACACCGAACGTTTTCGCTTGCTACAACAGGCCTGGGGCCAGTGGCAGACCGCAGGGAAAAGCCATGTGGATCAGCAATTGGTCCTGTTGAAACGTCTGTGGCAGGCCGGCGACATCAGCACCACTGATTACCTGGTACAACTTAACCAGGCGCTGGACACACAGGCTTCGGGTATTGAGCTGCGCGGCCAATTCTGGAACAGCGGTTTTGACTGGCTGCATGATACCGCCAGCATCAAAAGCTGGTTAAACCTGAATTCAACCAATTTAAAGAATTGAGAAGACAATGACTATTAAATCAATCATTACATTACTCATTATTGCCGGCTTACTTGCTGGCTGCGGCGAGAATGAAACTGAGCATAAAGAAACTGCTGCACATGAAAAGGCTGAATCTGCTGGTCATGATGCGGGAGGCGGGCCCGAACATGAAGAATCCGGTGTGGTCAATATCAGCCCTGAACAAATGCAACAGGCAAACATAAAAGTCAGCCCGCTTTTATTACAACTTGTGTCCGTCACACTACGGGCGCCCGGTGAAGTCAGGCAAAACGCCTATCGCACGGTAAAGATCACCCCACGTATCGCTGCACAGATCGCCGCACGCCATAAACAACTTGGCGACATAGTCACGAAAGGTGAGACCCTGCTAACACTTTCCAGTGTGGAAATGGCAGAGGCCCAGGGCCAGTTAATCGTCACCGATCGTGAATGGCGACGAGTAAGAAAACTCGGCCGTAAAGTGGTATCTGAACGGCGTTATACCAAAGCACGCATCAATCGTGATCAGGCGCTCGCCCGGGTACAGGCCTATGGTATGACCGCGACACAGATCGATGCCATGCTTGCCAGCAAAAAGGGCGCCAGTGCCAATGGTAAATTTCAATTGCTGGCCCCACAAGCCGGGCGCATTGTGCATGATCAATTTATCGTTGGTGAGCGTGTTGAGGCCGGTTATGAACTGATGGAGATAGCGGATGAAGCCACCATGTGGATCGAGGCACGCATTGCCACGAATGAAGCCAGTCTGCTGGCCATTGGTAATACTGCCCAGGTAACGACCAGCAAGCGTACCCTGCCGGCCAGACTGATCCAGCTCCATCATAGCCTGGATAAAACCACGCGTACCCTGTCGGTACGACTGGAAGTAGACAATCCTGATGATGCGCTACACCCCGGTATGTTTGTCAGTACACGGATACAGGGCAGCGAACAGGAAAGGGCCTTGTCTTTGCCAGAGGCGGCGGTGTTGCGCAGTGCTGATGGTGACTGGCAGGTGCTGGTCGAACAGGATGTGGCCGGTGAGTTCAAGGCGGTAGAAGTTGAGGTAGTACGAGTATTTGATGGTGTCGCCATTATCCGTGGCATTAAACCCGCGACTCGTGTGGTGACCCGAGGGGCGTTCTTTGTCCAGTCTGAACTGGCGAAAAGCGGCTTCTCGGTACACAACCACTAGGGGGAGATGGCATGTTAAATAAACTAATCGATATATCGGTCGGCAGTCGTTTGCTGGTCGTGCTCGCATTGCTTGCCTCTATCCTGGCGGGGGCATTGATCCTGCCCAAGCTGAATCTGGACGCCTTCCCGGATGTGACCAATATTCAGGTCACCGTCAATACCGAGGCCACGGGCCTGGCCGCCGAGGAAGTGGAACAGTTGATCACCTTCCCGATCGAGGCCGTGATGTACAGCTTGCCTGATGTCGAAGAAGTGCGGTCTATCTCCAAGACCGGCCTGTCAGTCATTACCGTGGTATTTACCGAAGGCACTGACATCTACTTTGCCCGGCAGCTGGTGTTTGAGCGCCTGCAGGCCGCACGCGAACAGATCCCCGCTGGCGTTGGTACGCCCGAGATGGGGCCGAACACCTCGGGACTCGGTCAGGTATATCAATACATGCTGCGCTCGAAACAGCCTGGCCTATACAGCGCTATGACCCTGCGCAGTCTGAATGACTGGGTGGTCAAACTGCTATTGATGCCAGTCGATGGTGTCACCGATGTGTTGTCCTTTGGTGGCGATGTTCGTCAATATCAGGTGCAGCTGAATCCACAGCGCCTGTTGAGTTTTGCGCTGCGACCTGATGATGTGACCAAAGCGATTGAAACCAACAACCGCAATGCCGGTGGCTGGTATCTGGATCGGGGTGCCGAACAGCTGGTCATCCGTGGTGTGGGCTGGGTCCGCAGTGGTGAAATGGGTCTGCGTGATATCGGCAACATTCCACTAAAGAATGATGATGGCAACGTGGTACGCGTCTCTGATGTGGCCAGAGTTTCGTTTGGTGCCGAGATCCGTCAGGGTGCGGTCACCATGACCATCCGTGATGAACAGGGCAAACCCCAACAACTCGGCGAAGTCGTGGTAGGAATTGTGCTGAAGCGCATGGGCTCAAATACCAAGGCCACTATCGATGGTATCAAGGATCGCCTTGATGCCATTCAACAGGCCTTGCCGGAAGGTGTGGTGCTGGAACCCTTTTATGATCAATCCGAGCTGGTAGATAAGGCAGTAAGTACCGTGACCAGGGCACTGCTTGAGGCCTTCGTATTGATCGTTATTGTGCTGTTGTTATTCCTGATGAACGTCCGTGCTACCCTGCTGGTATTGCTCTCCATCCCCATTTCCATTGGTCTCGCCCTGATCGTCATGGCGCAGTGGGGGGTGTCTGCCAACCTGATGTCGCTGGGTGGCCTGGCGATCGCCATCGGTATGATGGTAGATGGCTCGGTGGTAATGATGGAACATATATTCAGCCACCTCACCCACCCGGATGCCCAGCATGATGATTACGTGCACAGCAATGTCGCCCTCAATGATGATGATCCCTACAATAGCGCCGGGGACAAACGTGGCATGATCTTGCGTATCCAGGAGGCCGCAAAGGAGGTTGGCCGCCCGGTCTTCTTCGCCGTGATCATCATTTCTATTGTGTTTGCACCGCTGTTTGCGCTGGAAGGAGTGGAGGGTAAATTGTTCCAGCCCATGGCCATTTCCATTGTACTGGCAATGTTTGCCTCACTGCTGGTGGCGCTGATCGTCATTCCGGCACTGGCCTCTTATCTGTTTCGACGCGGCGTCAGGGAAAGGCCCAGCCCGGTGATGCGACCGATCGAGCGTCAATATCAAACAGGACTCAAGCAGGCCCTGGCGCACAAATCACGCGTGGTCGGGGTGTCCGTCGGCCTGTTCATTGGTGCGATCATGCTGGTGCCGTTTCTTGGCACCGAGTTTGTGCCGGAGCTGGAGGAAGGCACAGTCAATGTACGCATCACCCTGGCACCGGCGGCCAGCCTCAACACCGCGCTGGAGGTCGCACAAAAACTGGAGTTGCAGCTATTTGATTTTCCAGAAGTCCTGTATACCTCCAGTCGTATCGGGCGTGCCGAAGTGGGTGGAGACCCCGAACCGGTGTCAAATATTGAAATATTCATCGGCCTCAAGCCAGTGAGTGACTGGAGCAGCGCTGAGGATCGACAGGCACTACAGAAACTCATGGAAATAAAAATGAATGTCATCCCCGGGCTGTTGTTCAACTTCTCCCAGCCGATAGCCACCCGCGTGGACGAACTGCTTTCTGGTGTCAAGGCCCAACTCGCCATCAAGCTGTTTGGCGCGGATCTTGATGTGCTGGCCAGCAAGGGCAAGGAGATCGAGACCCTGGTCAGGACAATTCAGGGGACTCGTGGCGTGGCCATGGAACAGATCGCCGGTGAGGCACAGCTGGTAGTGCGACCGGATCGTGATCGTCTGTCGCGTTTTGGCATCCCGGTGAACCAGGTCATGAACCTGGTCAGCGATGCCATTGGTGGCCAACAGGCCGGTCAGGTAATTAACGGTAACGAGCGCTATGACATCTACGTGCGCCTGGATACGAATTACCGCAATAGCATCGAGGCCATCAGCAACCTGATCCTGCAGGCGCCCAATGGTGCCTGGGTAAAACTGAGGGATATCGCCAAGGTCGGGATTGAAGCGGGCCCACCGCAGATCCGCCGCGATGATGTGCAACGTCGGGTAGTGATACAGACCAACGTCGAGGGGCGTGACATGGGCGGGCTGGTCAGCGAGATTGATCAGCGTATTCGCTCCGAGATAGACCTGCCGGCAGGTTATAGTATTGTCTACGGCGGTCAGTTTGAGAACCAGCAACATGCCCA
Source organism: Gammaproteobacteria bacterium (assembly GCA_036986115.1). Classification (GTDB taxonomy): domain Bacteria; phylum Pseudomonadota; class Gammaproteobacteria; order BTQY01; family BTQY01; genus BTQY01. The sequence continues at coordinate 6,299 of BTQY01000068.1, forward strand.
GCAACGATTGATGATCGTGGTACCGCTATCACTGGGATTGATCTTCCTGTTGCTGTATTTTGCCTTTAACTCGGTCGGCCAGGCGCTGCTGATCATGCTGAATGTGCCACTGGCGCTGATTGGCGGCATCACCGCCTTGTTCCTGTCTGGTCAATATCTGTCGGTACCGGGATCGATTGGATTTATCGCCCTGTTTGGTGTGGCGGTCCTCAATGGCGTGGTCATGGTCAATGCCATCAATCAGCGCATTGAAGGCGGGCTGAGTATTGATGACGGTATTTTCTCCGGCGCACTGTCACGTCTGCGTCCGGTATTGATGACCGCCTCGATCGCGGCGCTGGGCCTGATCCCGATGTTACTGGCGACTGGTGTGGGCTCGGAGGTACAGCGACCACTTGCCACTGTCGTCGTCGGCGGTCTGCTCTCCTCCACGGCGCTGACCTTGTTTGTGTTACCGGTACTTTACCGGGTGTTCTCCAGTAGCAAGATCCGAACAGACATACGGGTGCATCAACAATAGGCTTGCCCATATGATGCATGCACTGAAATTTAACAGGAGTTAGCAAAATGTCAGGTTGTTGTGAACATGATGACTACACAGGTCCATGGTGGGGTTTCCCACCGCTAATCAATGCCTTCATTGCCGCGATCATTGCCGGCATGGCCTGGCTATCTGGATATCTCGCTATCGTTTCTGAATCAGTTTCGACAGGTATTTATATCCTGGCGATACTCATTGGGGCATGGTACTGGGCAAAGGAAGGGCTTGACGAACTTATCAAGGAACATGAAGTCGGTATTGCCTTTTTAATGGTCGCTGCCACGACTGGTGCCGCGATATTAGGCATGTGGGAAGAGGCGGCAACACTGGTGGTTTTATTCGCCGCAGCCGAAGGTATCGAAGAGTATACCTTTGCGCATACCCGCACTGCCATTCGGGCATTAATGGATCTTGCCCCCAAAGAGGCACGTCTGCTATGTAATGGCGAAGAGACCACCATTGCGGCATCACAACTCAAACCAGACGATGTCTTCAGCGTGCGGCCAGGTGAATCCATCGCTACTGACGGTATCATCATTGAAGGCGAGAGTAGTCTGAATGAATCCCCTGTTACCGGCGAATCTGTACCCGTTGACAAGGGCCCCGGGATGCAGGTATTTGCGGCAAGTATCAACGGACAGGGTGCACTTACTATTCGGGTGACGGCGGCATTTGCCGACAACACCTTGTCTCGTATTATTCACCTGGTCGAAGCGGCACAGGAACAAAAAGGCAAGGCCCAACAATGGATGGAACGCTTCGGCAGGCGCTATAGCCCTGCCGTGCTCGTGACATCACTGCTGATGTTGGTCTTCCCCTGGCTACTGGGCCTGGACGTAGCATTATGGGCCGAGCGCGCCGTTATCTTACTGGTCGCCGCGGCACCCTGCGCATTGATTATCTCATTACCCATTGCCATGGCCGCGGGTATTGCCGGGGCCGGCAAGCGCGGCATACTCATCAAGGGTGGCGCTCATCTGGAACACCTGGGCAAGGTCAATATCATCGCCTTTGACAAGACCGGGACGCTGACCCATGGCAAGCCCGTTATTGAAGAGATTATTAGCAAAGATTGCACAAGTGAGGAATTAATCTCTATTGCCGCCGGGCTGGAACAATCCTCGGAACACCCCCTCGCCCATGCCATTGTTAACTACGCACGGGAAAAGGCCATTCAACCAGCGGATGCCACAGATTTCTCGGCGATTTCAGGAAGCGGCGCCAGGGCAAGAATAAATGATACCAACTGGTACATTGGTAAGGCCCAGCTGTTTATTGACATGGGCCTGTCCATCACCGCCTTTGAACACGACTACACATCACTGCAACAACAGGGCAATACGGTCGTGTTGGTGGGAAATTCTGAAAAAATCATCGGTCTGATTGCGATGCAGGATACATTGCGCGACACGGTGAAATCGGTTATCTCGGAATTGCACCGCATGGGCATTCGCACTGCCATGTTAACCGGCGATAATGAACATACGGCCAGGCGTATTGCTGCCCATATTGGTATCGATGATGTCCGCGCTGGCCTGAAACCAGATGACAAGGCTACGGCTATTCAGGAATTAATGCAAAATGGCCATGTAGTCATGGTGGGTGATGGTGTCAACGATGCGCCGGCATTGGCCACTGCGACCTGCGGTATCGCCATGGGTGCCGCCGGCACCGATGCGGCCATCGAGGCCGCTGATATTGCCCTGATGGCTGATGACCTCGATAAACTGGTAGAGGCCATTCACCTCGGCCGTAAGGCAAGAAATGTCAGCATCCAGAATATAGTTTTTTCCATCATCGTACTGGCAATACTGATCCCGGCCGGTGTCAGCGGCATTATTACACTGACCGCAACCGTACTGGCGCACGAGGCCAGTGAGCTGCTGGCCGTGGCCAATGGCTTGCGTGCAGGGAGGTTAAGCTGATACTTTACAACCCGGATTTGTGGAAAGAAGGGTAACGAAAGATCATGATGGATACGCCCTGGAATATGATG
>BTQY01000069.1:0-8306 GCA_036986115.1 Gammaproteobacteria bacterium
TCAGGTCGCACTGTAGAACCCCTGCGGGTTTCATTCAGCACTACCTCGCTCTCGCTCAGGTCGCACTGTAGAACCCCTGCGGGTTTCATTCAGCACTACCTCGCTCTCGCTCAGGTCGCACCAACCTACGTTAAAAAACAAAGAAAATTCCCCGTGTCTTCCCCGTGTCCCCCGTGGTCAGTTTTTTGCTCCTGGCGCTTATTCAAATTAATCAGCCGCGAACTGGATACGATCATTATATTTCTTTAATGCCGCCGCCGCACAGGCCTCATCCTTGTCGCCACCGGGGGCACCACTGACACCAATCGCGCCCACGCGATAGCCCCCGGAACTAATTTGCAGACCACCGCGCAAAACAAGAAGGCCATCAATATGGTTCAGTTCAGGCCGGATATCACCACGGGCCTTTCTGAATTCACCGGAGCTGATACCGCCCAGTACCACCAGATTGGCCTTTTCTTCGGCAATCTGCAAGGTGAAGCGTGATGCCAGATCGCCGCGTAATGCTGCCTGCACATTACCACTACGATCCACCACCACGGCACTTGCCTGATAGCCCTGTGCCCGACAGCTGATCACTGCATGACTTGCCAGATCCCGGGCAAGATCCATACCGATGGTCTTCACCGTAATAACATCCTCTGCTATTGATGACATCGGGAGACTCAAAAACGAGATTACGATCAACGATGTAATATATTTATATGACATGACATTCTCCTTCGGTTGAGATATAGGAAATTGATACCGTGTCAGCATGAATAGTCTAGCCCTATCGGCTCCCGGTTGACTACTGACAGGTATGAATATTTCGCCAGGCGATAATAAAGGCGATAACACTGATCACCGCAGCCCCGCTATAGGTAATGGCCGGGCCGATACTGACCCAGGTATAACCAGCCACCAGGCTACCGAGGGCGCCACCGGCACCAAAGCTCATACTGCTATAAATGGCCTGGCCCCTGCCCTGATTCTTGCCGGTGAAGTGCCGGTGAAATAACTGTATCGCCACAGAATGAAAAATTCCAAACGTCGCCGCATGTAATAATTGTGCCGCAAGCATCATGGCAAAATTATCGACGAACCAGCCGACCGTCGACCATCGCAATGCGGCCATCATCAGGCTGAACAGCAACATCTTCCGCAGGCCAAACCGGGGGATCAGGCGATGCATGTAAAAGAACACCAGCACCTCGGCCACCACGCCAAGGGCCCATAACATGCCGATAATACTGCGACTATAGCCATGCTCCTCCATATAAATGGAGTAAAAGGTATAATAGGGACCGTGGCTGACCTGCATCAGGAAAACCACCAGTATCAATGAAAACACCTCGGGGCGACGGATGACCTTGAACAATGAATCATGTTCGCCATGATGATAGCCCGTCGACTGTTCAGGCACGGCGAGACTCATTAAGAAGATCCCGGCCAACAGCGCCACAATCGCCCAGGGTAATAACGATGTGCCGCGTTCTTCCAGTATCGGACCCAGCACTATCACCGTAAGGATAAAACCGACCGAGCCCCACAGGCGGATGGCGCTATAGCGGTGTACAGATTCCTTTAACTGACTAAAGGTGTAGGCCTCGAACTGCGGCAGTACCGCATTCCAGAAAAAACTGAAGACCACCATAACGATCGCTATCCACCAATAGCTTGTAGCAAACAATACCGCAGCAAACGCAAGTGCACCGGCCAGCGATCCCAGCCTGACGATCCGCATGCGTTTTCCGCTATGGTCGGCGATCCATCCCCAGATATTTGGTGAGATGATCTTGGTGGCCATGATTATCGCCATGATCTCGCCGATCTCCCGCGGTGAGAATGACAATGACTTCAGATACAAAGACCAGTACGGCACCAACGCACCGAGTGAGGCAAAATAGAACAGATAGAATCCTGACAGTCTCCAGTAGAAGGGGGTACGAGGGCCGGGCTCGTTCACGATGGTCTGGCCTGATTTATTCAGGACTGGCAGGAATAACCGGTGTCCCTGAATCAGCCCCCATGTTCTGCCCACGATGACGCAACAGGTGGTCCATCAGCACGATGGCCAGCATTGCCTCGGCAATCGGTGTGGCACGGATACCAACACAGGGATCATGCCGGCCGGTGGTCGCCACCTCTACCGGCTTGCCGTCCAGGTCGACGGTCTTGCCTGGCAAGCGAATACTGGAGGTCGGCTTTAACGCGATGCTCACCAGGATATCCTGGCCGGAAGAAATCCCGCCCAGCACGCCACCGGCATGATTGCTCAAAAAGCCTTGCGGGGTGATCTCATCACGATGTTCGGTGCCCTTTTGCTCAATACAGGCAAAACCGGCACCGATCTCGACACCTTTGACGGCATTGATACACATCATCGCATGAGAGATATCGGCGTCGAGGCGATCAAACACAGGCTCACCCAAACCAGGCATCATCCCGCTGGCAACAACGTTGATACGCGCGCCGACAGAGTTGCCCTCTTTGCGCAGCGCATCCATATAGTCTTCCATCTGCCGGACCTTGTCGGCGTCAGGACAGAAAAACGGGTTGTTCTCAACTTCATCCCAGTCAAAGGCCTCGGCGCATATCGGTCCGAGTTGTGCCACATAACCGCGGATCGTAATGCCCATGGTCTGCAGATATTTTTTTGCGATGGCTCCGGCAGCCACGCGCATCGCCGTCTCCCGTGCCGAGGATCGCCCGCCACCACGATAATCGCGCAGACCGTATTTTTGCAGATAGGTATAGTCCGCATGACCGGGTCGGAAGCGGTCCATGATATCGGAATAATCTTTGCTGCGTTGATCGGTATTGTGGATCATCAGACCTATCGGCGTACCGGTGGTCCTGCCCTCAAATACCCCGGAGAGGATCTCGATCCTGTCATCTTCACGGCGCTGCGTGGTATGGCGATTCTTGCCGGGTTTGCGGCGATCCAGATCGACCTGCAGATCCTCCTCGCTCAGCGCCAGCCCCGGCGGACAGCCATCGACAATGCAGCCAAGCGCCGGCCCGTGGCTCTCACCAAACGAGGTCACCTGAAACAGCCTTCCTATGCTATTACCCGACATAATGTACCTATCCGACTAAACAATTTACAGGCAAATCAGGCCCGATAGAGATAGTGGCTACCGGCCATGGCCTGAATGAATTCATATAGTTACCAATCCTAACAGCTAGCGGGACTTTAATAAATCGGTAATTTAAGGCACTATTGGCAGGCAGGATTGAGCTGCATCAGTCGAGAATCTAACAAAATAATAACCATGTGACTGACGATATGAATCTGAATGGGGGTTATCACACCCTAAGCGAGCATGGTACGCTGCCAACAAGCACCTGTAAGCCAGCTATGAGCCTGCAATCCGTGCATGAATATGGCGTTCGAGCTGTTGGTTCGCCGGAGAATTACGCCGCGATGCAGGCAAGGCATGAAAGGCTTTCCGGGCCAGGCGATAATTCTCTGCGGCTTCAGTGGTTCTTTTCATCAAAACCAGTATGTCAGCTCGCTTCGATAACCATACAGGCATCGCGGCAAACCTGGGCGTCAAATAGTCGAAATTTTTTAATGCCGCTTCATACTGATGATGTTGCACATTTAACTCGATGGCATATTTGACCAGAATGACGGCACTGGTTAATTTTTTCAGCCCGGTCTCTAACGTATCCACGGCACCTGCATAATCTTTCGCCAGCTCGTGTAATCTGGCCTTATCAAAATACATGGCGGGAGTCACACGCGGACTATTAAGCATGTAGGCAGCGGCATCATCTATCGCCGCTTGATACTGGGCAAGTTTCTGATACGCACGTGAGCGAAGAATCAATGCGCGTACATCATCAGGATACAGGGATAAATAACGACTCAAAACGACCACGGCGGATTGATATTTTCCCGCCTCAAGATGCGTACGGCCCAGCGATATTAATGCATTCGCATTATCGGCCAATAATTCCAGTGACTTATTGAAATCATCATTGGCCTTGTTCCATTCACTATGTTGTCTGTATAGATTGCCGCGAGTAGTATAGAGGGCATGGTCCCGTGGAGACTGTCTGATCTCGTCTGTCAGCTGCTGGATATTCAGGACCAGGTCACTGTGGGCGAATACTATAGATATCTGCAGCACGCACAGGCACGCGACTAACACTCTGCCAATAGCAGGCTGTTGTCGACTTGCAAAATAACGCCTCATAAAATGCTCCGGCAGGCCGCTATTATCAGTAACTCAGGCATCAGTAACTCAGGATTAAATACTCTAAATCCACGCTATCAACAACACCACTATTATCGAGGTCTGCATTGACATCACTGCTCCCCCATACACTCATCATTATCCCCATATCAAGGCTGTCTACACGACCATCATTGTTAAGATCCGCGGGTATGGGGTTTAAATAACTCACGGATAATCTGGGGCGCCATAAAGGTGTGGAATATTCACTTGAGGTGAAATCAAGCCCATCACCTGCCAGGCTATTGGCGAGGATAAACCCGTAATTTCCGGTTGTGCCATCCAGCCATTGTTGCAGCAAAGAAATTCCTGCTGAATTCAGCGCGGTAGTATAGAACCCTGTCGACCCTGCCGATATCATGGCAAGTTGTACCGTACCACGATCCAGGCTGCCCTTCGCACCGGCTGTCTGCCATGTATTACCAAGGGCATAGTCATTCCATGTCGTTTCAAGCTCGGCCCAGTCTCTTAGCAGGGCATAAAACGGATACGAATCTGAACTTGGATTAAATACTACAACAGTGATCGTCGCAGATTCAATGGTTGCCCCACCTGGCACAGCATCTATATTCCATTTCAATAATGCAGAAAGATCCAAACCAGTACCGCCAGGATCATCGCCATCGGCAAGAAGCGCAGAAGAATTCCCGTCATTCAGGCCAGGGGCATTTTCATTGAGATTGGTATCTGTCATTCCCGTATAACCAGGATCCGGCAGCACGCCATTCTGAAAAGCGATAGTCGAACGTGTTCGATAGCGAATATCGGTTTGGCTGTTACTCTGAATAAGATTACCGATCAGATCCTGAACACCATTAATGCTAAGAATATAATGCAGGCCTTCGGTTAATGACTGGGTAGTGAGCACGACCGTTCGTCCGTCAGGATTTAATGTGGCATTTGTCACCAGCACGCCATTTGTAAGGACGTAGTTACCGGTAAATTCTGCACTACTCAACAAGAGTCGCTCAGAAAAAACCAGGCTTATCGTATTAGCATCAATTACCGTTGTGCTAATAATATAAGGCGCCACGATATCGGGGGTCTTTAACAACGTAAAACTATCGGTGATCGCCCCGCTATTGGTAATAAACTTTGCGTCCAGGCGCAGGCCATCAACATCCAGTACCATGGAACCTAATTGATTCAGCGAGATATACATGGCGGGATGATTTAATAGACCACCACTTATCAACCCCGAACTCCCTGCCACCGCATAGACCGCTCCTTGTTGCGTGCTGTTCAATATCTTTTCATAGGCCCCGTTTCCCGACTCGCGTCCATCGCCTGAATCGATGACCATGCCACTCGTTAGCGACCCCGACAAACCATAATGCCCGTTTAGCAGGAATGAACGTTCGTAGGCATGGCTATGCCCTGATAATACGAGGTCAACGCCATACGACTCTAAAATCGGCAGTGCATTGGTACGCATCTCTATCAGTCGCGACTCCACATCCGAATCGTGTGAGCCTTTTGAATAGGGGGGATGGTGCCAAAAAGCGATGATCCAGGGTTGGGTGGTGGCGGCCAGATCACTTTCTAACCAGGTGAGCATGGCACCGCCAACGGAACGGTCTGTTTCGAATGACTCTAAATTGACAAAATGGATATTGGCATAATCAAATGAATAATAGGCCTCGGTACCGCTGGCGAGACCCCCTGCCTGCGCACCATCAGGTAGTGCGAAAATATCATAATACGGCCCGCTTTGAGTGGTTGAGTCTGCACTAATACCATCATGATTGCCAAGCGTCGACCATAGCCCTGTTTGGCGAAGTAACTCCGGGTAAATATTAAACACGGCATTTTGATACTCACCGTCAGTACCAGTGTTATAAGCATTATCACCTAACATTAACCAGACGTCCGTCCCTTGCGGGCCGGTGAATGCCTTATAGGCATCACGCACATCCCTCGCATTCTGGTTGGCGGTCCCTGAATCACCAATCACCCAGATACGCGTCGCTTGTGCTGTTCCCGGAAGTGGTGCGGTCTTGAATGAATAGCTGGCATCACCAACGATGACCCCGGAAGTTTCAGCCACATTATAATAATATCGGGTATCCGTTTGCAGACCAGACAAGAGAATGGAATGTTCGGTCGTGGCTGTTCCACTGCTTGAGTTAAGCGATAATGTGGCCGTTGATAAACCGTAATTTATTATCGAATCTGTCGCTACATTTGTGCGCCATTTTATAATGACACTGTTATCTGTGAGCGTTTGCAAATAGGGGCCACGTATCACATTAGCAGCCTGGGCAGTGGCTGCAAACAATAGCAGCAGCATCAACATCAGGGATGAATTAACTAATCGCGTTAATTTATCGATGCTGTTGTTATATGTTGAGTTATATCCTGAATTGATTGTCATATCTTCCCTAATCATACCAATCATTAGCCCGGTCTTCCCTGATAAAACTGGATTCCGGCTAAAGGCATGCCGGAATGACCGGTAAAAAAATAAGTGGCCAGCTACCAGGCACTTTTATTTATAAATACCCCACCAGTTCTGCCAGGTCTTCTGTACCGACAACCCCGTTCCCGGACAGGTCGGTGAGCGTATCACTACTGCCCCAGCTATTCATCATGATGCCGATATCGAGGCTGTTGACCACGCCATCACCATTGAAATCGCCGTCGATGGCGGTATCCAGACACAGGTCCCTGGAGATAGAACGGTTTTGATTGCTCACTGCATCGCGGGCCTGAAACTTCAGGCAGTAGGATGCCCCCGCTTCCAGGGTGCCTGCCTGGATGACCCAGTTACAGCGTGCCGGGACACCAGCGCACTCGGTCGATAATGTTTTGTGACGTAACTGCACTGCGCCGACTTCATTGAGATCATCACCAAACTTGTCACGCAGCAACACATGGTATTGACCGGCACCCAGGTTGGTGAGGCCGCCGGTCGTCAGGTGGTCCCAGCTCAGGCTGTGATCCAGGCCGGACTGGATACCGCCAAGTGTGGCCGCATCGGTCCATGGCGAGCCATCCAGATCGACACCCCCAGCCGTATCCACCACATTCATCGCATCGGCAGGCGCGACGGCGGTGTATTCCTTCGTCAGCGGGGAATGCTTGCCTTCGTCTCCGACGAAGGTCGCCACATAGGTGCCGTCTGGGAATGGACTGCCGACCGTTGATTTTATACCGATATTATTGACGTTACTTCTGCCATAACCACCCAAACCGGGGGTGCCATCGGTGCGGCCCGGTAACAGGTTACGCAGTTTATTGACGTCGACAAAGGTCTTGCCAGGTATTGCATTGTCCAGGATATCTGTTTGGGCAAAACCACCTGGACCCAGCAGGGTGATGCGATCTGCCGATATCGGCGGATTGTTGACCCAGAGGTTGGTGCGCGGACCCGTCGGTGTCATCACACTGGCCATCCCCAGTCCCGGCCTGTCCTCAGCGGACAGTATGTCCATGTTGTGCGCATAGGGACCTGCATCCACGCCCTGTGCAGACAGATAATCATAATCTTCAGAACCGACGTAAATCACCCCACCACGAAACTCGTTTCTATTGTTGAACTTGTTAAAGCTTTGAAATAATCCTGTAATTACCTGGTCTTCGGTATACAGGTCATCCGCAAAGCCGTCACCATCGAGATCCTCGACATCAAAGAATCTCGAGCCGGCAAAGATGCCGCCAACAGACGGCACATAGTATGCCGGGACAATCGCACCCTCCATGTACAGGTTCATACCGAGGCTGCCGAGCCCCTTGCCCGTCTGCACGGCAATCGTGGCCGGATTTAATGGACTAATGACGGCATCACCATTCGCATCCAGTTCCTTGGTCTGCAGCGCCCACAACCGCCGGCGTTTGCTGAACCTGGTACCGTCCATGACATGGCCTCGGCGCGTGCGAAACTGCTGGCTGCTGGCGCCAATCGTCGCGGTACCTTCAACTTTATCATCGAGCGGATCAGTAGTACCAAAGTCATCAAATACCCCGGTAATGGTTAATACCTGCCCATAGTAATCATTCCAGGTGGCGCTAAAGGTGTTGCTGGCGGCGAGGTAGCTGGCACTGTCCGCATATCCCCCCCGTGAACTGAACACGGTCAGC
>BTQY01000070.1:0-7948 GCA_036986115.1 Gammaproteobacteria bacterium
CGAAGCTCATCAGATATTCTGGGTATATCCCGTATTTCCCCCGCAGAATAGATATCTTTATGACACGATACTATTTGTTCTACCAAACTTGATCCTGAGCGAGGCATTCCAAGAATAAAAACTGGTAGTTCAGAAGTATTATCAGCGCCAGGCAATTCAGATACCGCTTCTTCAGAAAAAACCGAAATCAGATCATTCACCAGGCCCTCAGCATATAAAGGATCAAATACCACTGATGCATCCATGTCACAAGCCTGTTTATAAGCCGTAAAGGCAGTCTCATAGTTCCCGAGAGAGTCATGAATGTTTCCCAGGCTATATAGTAATTCTTTTCTTTCTTTGCCGGTGATAGTTTGATTCTGCAGTTGCTGCTCAAGTAATGAACTGGCTTTTTCACAGGTACCGGTTTTCCTACACATTCTTGCGTACGTGTTTAGAATTTTGCTATCTACTAAATTATCCTCGAGTCGTGGCTTTAGTGCAGAGATCGCATCTCTCGCTAGTCCGTTTTTAACTAGGGCATTTGCAAGTCCTGTCGTGGCTTCAATGTGGCCCGGTTCCTGTTCAAGAATGAATTTGTAGTAATTGATGGATTTATCAACTCGTTCTCGTAGTAAATGCGGATCTTGCTTATTATTCTGCATCATGTCTGCAAGTGAGCATAAAATTTGTGTATTATCTGGCTGCGATTTATGTGCATGTTCATACGCAGACATAGCAAGATCGTAATTCATCAAGCCAGACTGAATATTGCCAAGCAGAATGTGTGCGTCAGTATAATCCGGTTGTAGCTCTACAACTTTATTAAGATATTCAATCGCATCATTCGGGTTATTCCGGGTTATTAATAATTTAGCGAGCACAAAGTAGCCATCAGTAAAATCTGGCTGTAGTCTGATTGCTTTTCTTAGGCAGGATTCAGCTTCATCAAAAATATTCATCAAGCCATTTACCACTCCGAGCAAATACCATACATATGCATTATTATTGTCTTGCCTGGCTATTTGCCTGAGTAACTTCCTGGCTTTGGGCAGTTGACCTTTATGGATCAGGCCCTCTGCTTTTGTGATTTTTGCCGAGATTTTTGTGTCCTGATTCATAGTCATTACTACAAGTAGTGTTGATGGAGTAACAAGTCTGGTTGCCAGTTATCGCTCATTTATATGGATGTATTCAGCACGGGTCTCTTGTCATAATAGAGAAGATACTCTACCCTCGTGAGCTGATAATTGTATCATAATTGGTTTTTGGTAATCGCTCATGAGCTCACGAGATTATTCCCGTCAGTCACCTAGCCCACGTTATACTAATCTGATCAGGCAGTATCAACAGCTACATCTTGAAGGGGAAAAGAGCACTGACCTGACGCCGGAGGAGACCTTCCCGGGCATCAGCCTGATGAAGCAGGTGGAGCGTATAAAGCGACTGGTGGATGTTACCGATGCGAAGACCCTGCTGGATTATGGTGCCGGCAAGGGAATGCAGTATGAGTTAGGACGGGTGGATATTGAAAAAAATGGTGAGCACAGGCAGCTGATGGTAAAAGAATACTGGGGAGTGGATGAAATTGTATGTTATGACCCGGCCTATATACCTTTCAGCAATCTGCCGGCGAGAAAATTCGATGCGGTGATTTGTACTGATGTGCTGGAACATTGCCCGGAACAGGATATCCCGTGGATACTGGACGAGATGTTCTATTACGCGAACAAGTTCGTGTTTGCGCTGGCGGCCTGTTATCCGGCGAAGAAGCAATTGCCCGATGGTGAAAATGCACATTGCACTATCAAACCAGCCGAATGGTGGAATGATATGACCAACAGGGCGCTGGAAAAGTATCCGCATCTTCTTTGTGAACTCTGGACCATTTCGGATATGCCGATGGATGATGGCGAGATTAAGCGGGTCGAACAAAAGATATCCAATGAAGATTGATGCCTTTAGCCGGAATACACCGGGTGCGCCCGAACGAAGTGACAAAGTGCCCCTGGGGTGCGCCCGAACGAAGTTGACTGGCTCCGGTACCTTTTTCCTCCTCTCCGCTTTGTCATTCCGGCGCAGGCCGGAATCCAGTCATCCCATAGAAAAACTGGATGCCGGGACAGGCCCGGCATGACGAGTCTGCGTCCTTCCTGTGCGCCCGAGCGAAGTGACAAAGGTCGCTCTCGCGCTGTCGCTACCGGCATCCTGCCTCATGCGACACTAGTACATCCCTGTACGTCGTCCATGCGCTCCGCGACATTCGTACATCCTGTATATCATGCCCCTCCGCTTTGTCATTCCGGCGCAGGCCGGAATCCAGTCATCCCATAGAAAAACTGGATGCCGGGTCAGGCCCGGCATGACGAGAACGGCCTCTATCCTTCCTCCTAACTCACCGCTAATATCCTATTCACTGTGAGGTGGTTCAAGCATAGGATGACAATCAATCAGGGGCTTCCCGGGTCATCTGACGGTGGATGAGGCATACCGGATGAATCAGTTCTGCATTGATCGACGATTCCCGTAACCCGACACCCAGATTAATACTACATCCTGTATTTGATGTGGTGATGATATCTGCTCTGATGGAACCAATCCCGGCAATCTTCTTTTGTCTCAGGGTTGAGGTGATTTCGGGATATTTCAGCATATGCATGCCGGCACCGCCACAGCAGGTGGCGTTATCAGGCAAGGGTAATATATTTGCCGCGGGGATCCTTTGCAGTAGTTGGTAGACGCTGTCCTGTGCATGTAGCACATTGCGTAAACTACACGGTTCGTGCACAGCGATGGTTTTATCAAGCGGTTTCAATTCAATGTCACCCCAGTCACATTCTGCCAGGAAGCTGCACACGTCCGTGACTTTCCCCGCAAAGGATTCTGATTTCGCAGAAACCAGTCCCGGGTAGCCGAGTAATTGTGCCGCACAGCCACTGGCGACAGTGATAATGGCAGAGTATCTGGCATCAGAAAAGGCGATGATATTTTTTTCAGCCAGAGTAGCGGCTGTTTCAGGATCACCTTCATGGTGATGAATAGCGCCGCAGCATAGTTGTGCGCCGGGAACATCCACCTGGTAGCCAAGCCGGTTTAATACCTTGATGCTGGAGGCCAGTACGTGGTTGTCAGTGATATTGGTAATACAGCCGGTAAACAATGCGACTGTGCCCCTTGTTTCCGCAGGATATGCTATGTCGGCTGGATATGATGCCTGCCAGCGGTTCTGCGCTGGTAGTGATGGCAGCAAGGCCTCCATAGCCGACAACTTGCTGAGTTTTATCAGCCTGCTGTGGCGCAGCAGCCATTGCAGCCCTGACTTCTGGTAAAGCCGCAGCAGTGATACTTCGCGCCCCAGACGGTCATTCGTGACCAGGGTTTGTTTCAGACGCTGGATAAAGGGCGAGTCTTGTTCAGGTTGCATTTCCCTGAGGTATGCCTTCAGACCGTCCATGAAGCTGCCGTAGTTGACCCTGGAAGGGCACATGTCTTCACAGGCCAGGCACTGCAGGCAGTGATCGATATGTGCGTTAAGTTTGTTATCCAGGGCAAGTTGCCCGGATAACAGCGCCTTTCCCAGTGATATCCTGCCGCGGGGAGATTCGTTCTCGTTTTTGGCAAGCTGATAGGTCGGGCAGTGCGACAGGCACAGCCCGCACATGACGCAGCGGTCGGCCTCTGCAATTAAATCGGGTTTTGTCTGTCTTGTTGTGGGCACATCAGCCTGCCGGGTGATCAAAGCAAGGCCAAGATGCTACTATTGTTGTGTCGTGCCTGCCAGTTGGTATATGTCTATGTCTTATTATCGTTATCACGTGTTTTTTTGTACTAATCAGAGAGAAGCTGGGGTGCTGTGTTGTCAGAACAGCAATGCCCAGGCCATCCGCGACTATGCCAAGGCCCGTACCATAGAGCTCGGAATCGCCGGCGAGGGTGAAGTACGCATCAATGCTGCCGGTTGCCTGGATCGCTGTACCAAGGGGCCGGTGATCGTGATATATCCGGACGAGGTCTGGTACACCTATGCGGATCGAGGGGACATCGACGAGATCATCGAGCAACATCTAATGAATAACCAGGTGGTGGAAAGATTAAAAATTTCATAAATATCATGATATTAACCAGGTACCCGCATAATATCAGTATAACACTATGAATATCATATAGTTAGGAATAGGACGCGTGAACTACAGGTGATCCTGCTGCCCAGTTAAAAAATATTTTTCACTTTTTTGCTAACACATTGAATACAAACGAATAGAAAATTACATTTATAAACAAGTTATAACACTATATTTCTAATAAAGTAATATCAGTATCTTATATAAGTAATTGATATATCTAGTATTTAGCAATATTTGACGTACTATTCTTTATAAGCGATCCTCTTTACACCACCTAGTATCTTGCCGGTTGGCAAGCTGAATACTCTCTTCCTCCATGGAGTGCAGTATCAAGGCGGTTATCAGCGCGGCCAGTCATGGCCGCGCTTTTTTTTATCGACATATAAAGATTATCAGCAGGAATATTAATCAATATCAATAAGATAGCAAGTCCAGGCATGAGGTGATGGAGAAAAATAAGTATTGACTAATATACTTATGTAATCTAATATTTGCTCCTGAGATTTAATTTTCTCGATCCTCCTCCACCTTCCTTACTTTGGTGGTTATTTACGCGACGAACCCTCCTTCGTCGCGTTTTTTTTTGCAAATTCAAGCGGATCGCAACACCAGGCGAGCAGGCCGAATACGCTATTTCAATACCGCGACGGCAGGAGTGTTATGGGGGCGTGCCAGGACAGGGGAAACTCATGAATTACGTGAATATTCCGGTGATTTTGGCTTGTAAGTTGCCCCGCCCTTATGTAAGCTTCCGCCTCCCAAATGCGGGTTTCGTCCATAGACGGCCGCGTGAGTATAAGGCGGCGAATTTCGCTTGCAGAAGTGATTATTATACATAGAGCAATGAAGACGTTTAGTGCAAAAAATGAAACAGTGAAACGCGACTGGTTTGTGGTGGATGCCACAGACAGGACGCTCGGCCGTATGGCAACCGAGATTGCCCATCGTCTGCGTGGCAAGCATAAGGCCGAGTACACGCCGCATGTGGATACTGGTGATTACATCGTGGTGATCAATGCCGAGAAGGTCAGGGTGACTGGCAACAAGTTTACCGACAAGATGTATCATCACCATACCGGGTATATTGGTAACCTGAAGTCGATCAGTTTCGACAAGCTGCAGGCCAAGGCCCCGACCCGTATTATTGAAAAGGCCGTTAAGGGCATGCTGCCAAAGAACCATCTTGGTCGTGCCATGTTCAGTAAACTAAAAGTCTATGCTGGCGCGCAGCATCCGCATGCCGCACAACAACCTGTTATTCTGGATATCTAAACATCATGGCTGAAGACATTTATTACAGCACCGGTCGCCGCAAATCTTCTACCGCGCGCGTATACATGCAGAAAGGCAGTGGCAATATCACTGTTAACAAACGTCCGCTGGATACTTATTTTGGTCGAGTAACTTCCCGCATGGTGGTCCGTCAGCCTCTCGAAAATGTCGAGATGACTGACAAGTTTGATTTCAATGTCACCGTTAAAGGTGGTGGCAACACCGGTCAGGCCGGAGCCATTCGTCACGGCATTACCCGTGCGCTGATGGCTTACGATGAGGCCCTGCGCCCTTCATTGCGTAAAGCCGGTTTTGTGACCCGTGATTCACGCGAAGTGGAACGCAAGAAGGTTGGCCTGCATAAGGCCCGTAAGCGTCCACAATACTCCAAGCGCTGATCTTTCAATACCTTCCAGAAAGAAAGTTCATCCTGGCAATCCGCTAATCCTGTAATATGGTCCCATGGTGGACCATAGCAATCGTCGCGATCAGTTACTGACTCGTGCCCGTGAGGCCCGAACACGTGGTGACCTTGTGGCGGCCGGGCAGGCCTACCGGCAATTAGTTGAGCAGTATCCCGATGATGCCGAATTGAAGTATTTCCTCGGCATGACCTGCTGGTTGATGCATCACCATGATGAGGCCGAGACCCTGATCGAACAGGCCATCACAGCCGGGCATCAAAGTGATAGTGTCTATTATAATTTTGCCCTGTTGCTGCAGGAGCAGGGGAAGGCCGAAGCGGCCATTGACCAGTATCAACATGCCCTGGCGCTCAACCCCGAACTCGAAGACGCCAATAATAACCTGGGGTTTCAGTTTTTTACCCTTGGGCAGCTTGATGAGGCGGCCGAATGTTTCCTGAAAGAAATTGCTCACCGGCCGGATAATATTGCCGCGCATAATAACCTGGGCAATGTACTCAAAGAACAATTCAAATTTGAAGCGGCGCGCCGTTGTTATCAAAATGCCATCAAGCTGGATTCAACTTATGTTGAGGCGCTGAGTAACCTGGCCAATGTGCTTTACAAGATGGGTCGCTATGAAGAGGCCCTGGGGCATGTGGATCGCAGTATTGAGCTGGAGCCGGGCAATGCCGATGCCTGGAATAATCGCGGCATGATCCTGCAGGGTTATGGACGTTACCCGGAGGTGGTCGAGAATTTCCATAGAGCAATTCAACTACAGCCAGAGTTTAAAGAGGCCCATACCAATTATGCGACCGCCAATTTGATTCTGGGAAGATTTAGCACCGGTTGGGACCACTATCGCTACCGCCTGAACAAGCATGTTAATGATGGCCGCTTCCTGCATGCACCACTTCCAGCGGACCTTCATGGACGCAACGTGTATTTAATCCAGGACCAGGGCATTGGCGATGAGTTGTTCTTCCTGCGCTATGCCCGTCAACTGAAACAACGTGGCGCCTGGGTCGGCTATCGGCCGGGGCAAAAGATCCGCTCCCTGCTGCAGAGGTGCGACGCCATTGATGCACTGACAGATGAGCCAACGTTAGCGAGTAATGATGCAGACGACATAGTGATGTCAGTGGGTGATCTCGCGTTTGCACTGGGCGTGAATGATGACGATCCACTGCCTGCCAGCATTTCACTTGCACCGCTGGCTCAGCAAGTCGACGCCATGCAGCAATACTTGTCCAGCCTTGGCCCGGCGCCCTATCTCGGGGTGACCTGGCGTGGTGGGACCATCATGCGCTCAAGGCTATATAAAGAGATCCCATTACAGGCCCTTGGACAGGGCCTTGCTGGCATCAAGGCAACGGTGATCAGCTTGCAGCGTTGTCCAAAAGACGGAGAAACGCAGCAATTGGCACAGAGTCTCGGTGCACCGGTGCATGATGCCAGCGCGCTGAATGATGACCTTGAGGCCATGCTGGCACTTTTAGGCCTGCTGGATGAGTATGTCGGGGTCAGCAACACCAATATTCATCTGCTGGCGGCCCTGGGCAGACATGCCCGGGTACTGGTGCCGGCACCGGCAGAATGGCGCTGGATGGCCAGTGGCGATGAGTCACCCTGGTTTCCAGGCTTTCCTGTATACCGGCAGTCCCTGGACAAGCAATGGGCGGAAGCCCTGTCCAGGCTACGCAAGGATTTGGCCGGAATTTGCCTGAGTACGTAGGTTGGGTTGAGGGTAGCGAAGCCCAACATGCAGGTATCCAGATATCAATGTCGCCCCTTGACTCCAACCATCGGCCTCCCGATAATGGCGGCCCTTCATTTGGGGAATCGTCTAACGGCAGGACAACGGACTCTGACTCCGTCAATCAAGGTTTGACAAATTTGCCGGGAGCAAATTTGAACGCACGCAGTGCGGCCCGCAGGGCGAGGGTCATTTCATATTAATGACCCGAGTAATCCTGTTCCCCAACCTCATAGAAGATGCATAGATTTGGCACGGGTATGTAGTCGCGATCTTACTATTTGAATTACTGGATTGACTCTATTGCTTGGCCAAATGATAATGACCGGCCTTTATTGGGGAATCGTCTAACGGCAGGACAACGGACTCTGACTCCGTCAATCAAGGTTCGAATCCTTGTTCCCCAGCCA
>BTQY01000071.1:0-7847 GCA_036986115.1 Gammaproteobacteria bacterium
AATATCTGTGTCGATGCCAGAGACGAGAACCCGGCCAGACATAATCTCTTTGACCTGATCGTTCAGGCTATATGGTATTGTCTGCTGCCGATAGTCTTCAGTGATACCACCTATACACCGCAGGATATCCCGGTCGGAAACCATACCAACCAGTGTCCCTTCCGCTGTTAATACCGGGACATGACGGAATTTTTTTTCCCGAACTAATGTCAGCGCATCCAGAATCAGGGCTTGAGGTGTTAGCGTCACGACAGGTGATGTCATGATCTCTGAGGCAAGAAGTACGGGGCTGTCTTCCGGAAGCTTGCCTACAGCTTGATAAGTATCACCCGCATGATCTGCATGGTGACGCCTTTCATCTTTATGGTCTTCCTGATGATCTTCCTTTGGTTCAATGGCATGACCTGCGCCAGTCTCAAGAACTTCCTCGACGGGTTTTCTTTTACCATCAAAGAGAACTTCCAGTGGCATTTGCTCATGGCCACTTAACCCATATAAGTAAAAAGTCATTGGTTAGTTCTCCACTTCGGCATGCTTAACCCTGGATAAATAAATTACCCGTCATAATCTCTGCCATAATAAGAGGATATTATCCGTTAGTTGCTCTTTGGTAATGGGCAGCAGGTTGATTCATCCCCGAATTCATCCCTGGGTACCTCAGCTTCTGGTACTTCACCTTTGCTCCATCGAATAAACGATTTATTCAGGATATCAGACAATTCCTGCGCAGTTAAGAATCCGTAAAATCGCACTATGCGCCTGTTTTTGGGTGTTAACAGCACACTCGCCGGTACCAGCCTGGCTCCCAGCTGTTTCGATAAATCCGGTTGTTTTTCCTGATTTATTGCTACCGGTATAAATTTCTCGCTCAGCAAGGACCGGATCAGTTTCGTTTCAAGTGACTCGGTTTCGAATTTCTTACACCATGGACACCAGTCTGCAAAGATAAATACATATAATGGCTTATTTTTCTTGCTCGCTTCAAGAAATGCCTGCTCATTATATTCACGCCAGTTAATCTTGCTTTTCTGGAGATAATTCCATTCCTCTGCATTTGCCGAGGGTCCGCCAAGCATAAATAGCAGAAAAATAAATATCGTATATATCCGGAGTCTCACTGCTGCAACCCCTGTTTTGCTACCACAAAATTATAAATGGGTACCCAAATAAGTGTGGCATACCAGCCATAGCCATAACTTTCAATCAGCCCAAAAAAGAAACTTTTCCAGCTAATCCATTCAAATCCTGGTAGCAAATTCTGCCAACTCTCATACATTGCATGGCCTGGAAAAAAGAAATCAAACCCAACGCAAAGCGTGAAACTAATCGCAAGCAAGAGACTGGTAGCGTGGCCAAATGCAACCAATGATAATCGGGAATTCATAATACACCTCCTGACTCATTCTGTGCTGTGAGGTGCGTTACAAATTTATCCGTCGTAAACGCAGAGCATTGGTGATCACCGACACTGAACTGAAACTCATGGCAGCGGCGGCGATAATAGGCGACAGTAAAATACCAAACACGGGATACAAAATACCGGCGGCAATCGGCACTCCGGCAGTATTGTAAATAAAAGCAAAAAACAGGTTCTGACGGATGTTGCGCATGGTGGCACGTGACAGGTGGCGTGCCCTGACTATCCCACGCAAATCTCCCTTGACCAGGGTCACCCCGGCACTTTCCATAGCGACGTCAGTGCCGGTACCCATGGCGATACCCACCTGCGCCTGGGCCAGCGCCGGGGCATCATTGATACCATCACCCGCCATGGCCACCACCCGCCCTTCATCCTGCAACGCCTTAACTATCGTGGCCTTTTGGTCCGGTAGCACCTCGGCCTGCACCTGGTCGATATTCAGTTTGGCGGCCACCGCCTCGGCGGTCTTGAGGCTGTCGCCGGTAAGCATCACCACCTGGATACCTTCATTATGAAGATCCTGTATCGCCTCTGGTGTGGAATCCTTGATCGGATCGGCCACACCGATCAGCCCAGCGGCCTTACCGTCGATGGCCAGCAACATGACGGTCTGGCCGTCGGCGCGCTGCTTATCTGCCTGTTGCGGCAAATCACCGGCATCGATGCCGAGACCTTCCAGCAACTTGATATTACCCAGTGCTACATCATGACCATCCACTTTACCCGTGACCCCTTTGCCGGTTACCGACTGGAAGTCATCAGTCTTTATCAGATCCACTTCCCTTTCCTCGGCACCGCGGACGATGGCCTCGGCCAGCGGATGTTCGCTGGCGCGTTCCAGACTGGCAGCCAGCCGCAGCGCATCGTGCTCGTGAAAGCCGTCGATCGCGACAACGGAAACCAGTTTTGGCTTGCCTTCGGTAAGGGTGCCGGTCTTGTCCACCACCAGGGTGTCCACCTTACGCAACACCTCCAGTGCCTCGGCATTCTTGAACAACACCCCCATCATCGCGCCCTTGCCGGTGCCGACCATAATCGACATAGGCGTCGCCAGGCCCAGGGCACAGGGACAGGCGATGATTAATACCGCCACGGCATTGATCACGGCGTAGGCAATCGCAGGTTCCGGCCCCCAGGTACTCCAGACAAAGAAGGTTATGATGGCAATGGCTACGACCACGGGGACAAAGTAACCGGCAACAACATCGACCAGCCTCTGGATGGGTGCCCGTGAACGCTGGGCATCGGCCACCATCTGTACGATCTGTGCCAACAGGGTGTCTGCCCCCACCTTCTCGGTACGCATCAGCAGGCTGCCGGTGCCGTTGATCGTCGCGCCAATGAGTTTTTCCCCCGCCATCTTTTCTACCGGTATGGGTTCACCGGTGACCATGGATTCATCGACATTGCTTTCGCCATCGATCACTATGCCGTCAACCGGAACCTTTTCACCAGGACGCACCCGCAGCGTATCGCCGACCTGCACATGCTCCATGGGGATATCCTCTTCAGTACCATCGTCGCGGACGATGCGGGCGGTCTTGGGTGCCAGCCCCAGCAATAGCTTGATAGCGGCGTTGGTCTGGCTGCGCGCCCGCAGTTCCAGTACCTGACCCAGTAATATCAGCGCGACGATCACCGCTGCCGCCTCGAAATAGACCGGCACTACACCGACATCGTTGAATACCGCCTTTGGAAAAATGCCGGGGGCGACGGTGGCGATAACACTATAGCTCCAGGCAACCGATACACCGAGTCCGATAAGGGTAAACATATTAAGGTTACGCGTAATGACCGACTGTATGGCACGCACATAGAATATCCAGCCGCCCCAGACTATCACCGGGGTGGCGACTATCATTTCAAGCCACTGACGCAGGTTGGGATCGATCAGCTCCGCCATGCCTTTGGGCCAGAACTCGGCCGCCATGGCGCTGAACAACACCGGGACGGCCAGTACGGCACTGATCCAGAAACGGTGGCTCATGTAGTCCAGTTCACTGGTGTCTTCCTCGACTTCCACCGAAACGGCCTCCAGCGCCATGCCGCACTTGGGGCAGGCACCAGGGTGATCCTGCACCACTTCCGGGTGCATGGGGCAGGTATATTCGGTTCTGGTTGCCGCGACAGGTACTACTTTTGGATCTAGCGCCATGCCGCAACTCGGACAGGCTCCGGGACCGATCTGACTCACCTCCGGGCACATCGGACAGATGTACTCTGCATCCTGAGCCTGTTCATTCGATACAGCGGCGCCCTTGTGATCGTTATTCCCACAGCAACAGGAACCGCTGCTGTCCCTGTCTTTGCCTGCATAGTCGCCGGGTGCAGACTTAAACTTTGTAAGGCAGTGTTCGCTGCAAAAGCGGTAGGTGGTTCCATCATGCTCATGGTGCAGTTCTGCATCCTGGCTGACATCCATGCCGCAGACCGGATCTTTCAGCTTCTCCGGCTGATCCTGGGTGTGTTTCAGATACTGCTGCGGATCTTTTTCGAATTTGTTTAAACAACCTTCACAGCAAAAATAATAGTGTTGTCCCTCGTGTTCGGTGTGGTGGGTGGAATCGGCAGTGACACTCATCCCGCAGACAGGGTCTTTCAGCTTCTCCGGCTGATCCTGGGTCTGTTTCAGATACTGCTGTGGATCTTTTTTGAATTTGCTTAAACAACCTTCACAGCAAAAATAATAGTGCTGTCCCTCGTGTTCGGTGTGGTGAGTGGAATCGGCAGTGACACTCATCCCGCAGACAGGGTCTTTCATCTCTGTAACCTCAACCACATCGACATCTTTATCGAGATACGACGGCGGATCTTGCTGAAACTTGTGCAGGCAATGCTCACTGCAAAATACATGGGTCTGTCCGTTATAAACATAACGGTTCTCACCATCGGGAGAGACACTCATCCCGCAAACAGGGTCTTTCAGCTCTGTAACCTCAACCACGTCATCCACTCCTGGTTTATTACCATTAATGTATCAATTATTAATTTACGCCAGCCATATGATGTCCTTCATCCGCAAGTTTCTGGCTATTTTACGTTTCATGTCATTCTCATATCCGCTCAGGATCAATTGCCAAATTCCTTACGCATGAAGGCAAGCACTCGTTTCATATCCTCCCTGGTTAGTTCAGGGTTCCCCCCCTTGGGCGGCATCGCCATGGGTGAGGTAGGACCTTGATAGCCCTGAACAATATTTCTTAGTAGTTCACTATCCGACTTGGAAAAAGGTCCACTTTTATCGGTTAGATTCGGCGCCCCAGGCAAGACACCCTTACCATCTGCGCCATGGCATGCGATACAGGTTTGCTGATAGATCTCCTTGCCTGAATTTTCTTTAATCGCAGTCTTGCCTGAGCCCTGCCCCGGTGATGATGCAGGTTTTACTGAAGATATCGGCCTGATACTATTTGAGGCCTGAAGAAAGACAATAATATCGCGCGTTTCCTTCCCCGTGAGTCCCGCTCGAATACGCATGTGAGTAACGATGGGCTTCCATAAGTCATCACGAAATTCCACGGGTTCCCGCAGGTTATGACAACGTGTACAGTTATTCGCCCAGGCCCTGGCACCGCGAGATACATCAGCCTCCTCATGTGAGTCATCACTCATAGCTATACCCGAGTGCAAACCAAGGCTGAGAAATATCGTTAAGACTGCGATTATATTTTTACTGACCAATGCTGGTATTTTCATCGTCCTGTCCTCCTAAAAGCCGTAACTCAATTGCACCAGGAAACGATCCCTGTCTGTCGTAGTACCAGACAGGCCACTATTGCTTTCATAGGTCACTTTTGCCACTGCGTTACCGGCAAACCAGTAATTCACACCTGCCGCGACCTGTTCCTGTTCCTGACCTGCATGCGGACTGTTGTAATCCGTATACCTGGCAACCGCCTCCCATTTAGTTGATGGGAACCTGTATGCCGCTTGCGCATACCAGGCCCGCCAGGTACCACCCATGGGGGCAATGACACTTGCTGATTTATTAGCCACACGTTGACGGATATATTCATAACGCAGATTCAGTGCCTTCCTCGTGTAAACCATATCAACACCAAATGCACTATAAGAACGCGCCGGATCACTGGCGATCAGGCCCAGAGCCTCATCCGTCGTAACACGCGCCTTACCGGTCGCGCCTGACACACCAATTTCAAAGTTGGCGACCGGCAGAAAACCGACTCTGCCTCCCCAGACCGGATTACCATCTGCATCCCGTCTAAAAGCTTCGGCCGTAATCCCGTGTACCTCACCGTCTTCTGACTCCAGTTCAGGACCATTACCGACATAAAATGCATAGTTGGTTCTCATATGATTCTCAAACATATAGCCCCCGCGCAACTGCACGCCGAGCTCAGACAAGGGGGCGGCCCCATCATGCCCAAAACCGGGTGGCGCAGATGCCAGTTTATTGACCCAGCCAGGATGGATATTCTGTCGGAACTGACCCAACGGACTGAGGAATTTACCTGCCACCAGTGCGACATAGTCATTGATCAACCAGTCAATGCTCGCATATTCAAGCTCAACGGCGGTTCCCCCATCGCCCTCAGTTTCTATCTCAAGTTCGGCCTCCAGCATAAACAGGTCTTTATACTGGTAGTGAAAGATCGGATTAAAACTCAGGGTATTAAAAGAACCATCGCTTGACTCCTGATCGGTATAACCCACGGTCCCATATCCTGCCAGATGAACGGCAGAATTTGCCCCCTTCCATTCAGAATGGACGTCAGTGGTTTGCGCAACGTCTTTTCTCAGTTTCGCCATGTCCTGTTTGTTGGTGGCCCGTACCTGTTGTACCTGCTGTTTCACCAGTTTTCGAAGTTCTGCCATTTCCTGTCTAAGGATCTCTATTTCATTCTTCAGTGCCTGCACGTCTTCTGCGGCATTAACACTGGAATAAATCATCATCAATCCAAGGACACCTGAGATAAAAAGTATCCCCTTTTTATGGTCACTGAATGCAGTTGACATGATCATTACTCCTCTAGTTAATAGTGGTGACTACATGAAGCAGCACACCAACAAGATAATTCTTAATGCTCATTTATGGGACTTATCCTGCTCCTTATGGCCTTGCCCCTTAAGAACGGCACCAGACCGGGTGACTTCACTTTCTCCCCATTCATACAGACCCAGATGAAAATAGGCATGCACGTAGGACAGCAGATCCCAGCGCTGGTCTTCACTCAGATTGTTCTTGAAGGCAGGCATCGTTGACTGCATGGTATTAAATGGTGCCACCAACCCGCCTTCACTGAGACGCCAGTAGAGGTAACCATCACCATCACCAACTGCCTGATGAAAATGACTGGTCAGGTCGGCAGGCGGATGCGGTAATGCCTTCGCAACGGGACCGCCCCCTTTGCCATTATCACCATGGCACGACTGACAATTTTTTGTGTATAACGCCTTGCCCCGAGTTATGGCGCCGAGGTCCGCCCAGCGATCACTCTTTAAGGAAGCATACGCTGCTGGTGGTGTTTCCCATTTCTTATGAGCATGACTACCTGCCTCTGATCCATGCTCGGGTGAAGCGTCATTGTCATGATCCGCGTCACCGGCCATTTTCTCATGCCCGGATGAAGCGTCATTGCCATGACCTGAATCACCCGCCATTTTCTCATGCCCGGACGATGACCCATCGACATGGTCACCAGCGCCACCCGCCTGCAGATTTCCGATCCAGAAGAATCCGGCAGATATGATTACTGAAATAATCATCAAGGGTGTAACAAATAAACGTCTCATAAAGCTCTCCATGATTGTGAATACAAATAACAGGCATTGAGCGCCTGACTGGCTACTGTTACCGCGATTCGGGGAAAATCAAACCCGGAAACACCAGGTGACGAGATATGGATGTTGTCTGGAAATAGCCTGCCTCATATATAGCCATCATGCATTCATCTCATTTAATTCATGCTGACCAGGAGTTTACGATAATCCCGTATTTACATCTGAATTCTCATGCCGCCATGGCATCTCTGACACGCTGCAGTTTCTCACGTACCTGCCTGGCGAGATCGCCTATCTCCGGACGATCCACCAGTTGCAACACCACCTCTGGATCCATAAAACCAACGGTAATACTGCCACTTTCCTCTTCACGAACGATCACATTACATGGCAATAACAAACCAATATCAGGTTCAGCGTCAATCGCCTGATTGGCAAGTACCGGGTTACAGGCGCCCAGGATCTTATAAGGGCGCTTGTCGATACCGAGTTTCTTCTTCAGTGTCGCCTTAACATCAATTTCAGTAAGTATACCAAATCCTTCCTTTTGTAACTCTTCCGTTACCCTGGTAACGGCATTATCGAAACCTTCATTAACGCTGACTGTAAATCCGTACATGCCCTTACCTCTTTAATCTCTATTACCACACAAGCAGTAGTTGATTGTTCTCTTAATCACTAGCCG
>BTQY01000072.1:0-7794 GCA_036986115.1 Gammaproteobacteria bacterium
TTGTCAGCCTCAGTATCCCCGGCAAAGGCCTCGTCCCAGGCATCGGCGGTGCCGCTATCCATTGCCGCGCCGCTGGAATCGACACTCGCCTCGTCAGTCTCTTCAGCGGGCGTGTCTTCGGTGTCTTTGTCAGCCTCAGTATCCCCGGCAAAGGCCTCGTCCCAGGCATCGGCGGTGCCGCTATCCATTGCCGCGCCGCTGGAATCGACACTCGCCTCATCAGTCTCTTCAGCGGTCACGGCCTCTGCTGTGGATGCCTGTGCCTCATCATGCGGGGCTTCTGTGGCGGCGACCTCGGTGGCCTCAGCCACGGTGGCCCCTGCATCGGGCTGACGGCTGAGCGTCGGGATATTGTCCTGTAATGTTTCCAGTGCGTTAAAGGTTTGTTCACAATGTCCGCAACGCACCATGCCGCTGGCGGCACTGAGCTGCACGGAACTGACCTTGAATCTGCTTTGGCAATGCGGGCACTGGGTTAACATAATCCGCGTATCCTGGGTACTTATTGGGGCGCTTCCATAGTATAGGAGTGTAGCCCAATAGGGTCTAAACTACTACAGATAATGGAGCGTAGTCATTGAAGATTCAAGGTTTTTTCTGATCCTGAGAACCTGCCGGTGAAGCGTAGCCAGCCGTCCTGGTGCTGCTTTACGGCGATATCAAAAAAGGCCGATACGCCTGGCACAGGTCAGCGGCCTGATCATGCAAGATGCCGGACAGTAGCCGATGTCCTGCCGGTCTGACCCGTGTGGCAAAAATGAGCTGGATCCACGGCACACCTCACTCCTTACCCATTAAAGACCCAGCTTCTTTTCCAGATAATGTATATCGGTACCACCGGCAATAAAGGCCGCGTCATTAATGATGTCCTGCTGTAATTCTTTATTTGTTTTGATGCCGTCGATGACCAGTTCATTCAGGGCAATATTCATACGTGCCAGTGCCGTTTGACGATTTTCTCCGTAGGTAATGACCTTGCCTATCATCGAGTCGTAATAAGGCGGAACCAGGTAACCATTATAGATATGTGAATCGACACGCACCCCGGGGCCACCCGGGGCATGATATTGCAAAATGGTGCCGGGGCAGGGCAGGAAGGTTTTGGAGTCCTCGGCATTAATGCGGCACTCAATGGCGTGACCGCGGATCTCGATATCTTCTTGCCTGAATGGCAGCTTCTTCCCACTGGCGATGAGGATTTGTTGTCTCACAATGTCCACGCCGGTGATCATTTCGGTGACCGGGTGTTCGACCTGCACACGAGTATTCATTTCGATGAAATAAAACTCATCATCCTCATATAGAAACTCAAAGGTGCCAGCACCACGATAACCGATTTCACGACAGGCCCTGGCACAACGTTCGCCGATTGTCTGGCGTTGTTCTTCGGTGATGCCTGGCGCCGGTGCTTCTTCCACTACCTTTTGATGGCGGCGTTGCATTGAACAATCACGTTCGCCCAGATGGACCGCATTACCGTGTTCATCGGCGAGTACCTGGACCTCCACGTGGCGGGGTTTTTCCAGGTATTTTTCCATGTACAGGACATCATTGTTAAATGCGGCCAGGGCCTCTGCCCTGGTCAGCGAGATGGAATTTAACAAACTGCCTTCACTATGCACCACGCGCATGCCGCGACCACCGCCACCGCCGGAGGCCTTGATGATGACCGGGTAGCCGATCTCTTTGGCGAGATGCAGGTTGTCATCGCTATTATCATTGAGGGGACCATCGGAACCTGGCACGGTGGGGACACCGGTTTTTTTCATGGCCTCAATCGCAGAGATCTTGTCACCCATCATACGGATGGTTTCAGGGCGTGGGCCGATAAAGGTAAAGCCGGACTCTTCGACACGCTCGGCAAACTCGGCATTCTCGGAAAGAAAACCATAACCGGGGTGTATTGCCACCGAATCGGTGACTTCAGCCGCACTCAGCAGGGCAGGCACGTTCAAATAACTCTCCACAGAATTTGGCGGGCCGATACATACCGCCTCGTCGGCGAGGCGTACGTGTTTCAGATCGGCGTCAGCGGTTGAGTAGGCCGCCACGGTTTTTATCCCGAGCTCTTTACAGGCCCGCAATATACGCAGTGCAATTTCACCGCGGTTGGCAATTAGGATCTTGGCAAACATCTTCTGTTCTCAGATTGAACTTGTATTTAAAGGGGGGTGAAGGCCGTATTTACTCGATGATAAACAGAGGTTCGTCATATTGAACAGGTTGGCCATTCTCTACCAGGATGGCCTTGATGACTCCGCCTTTGTCTGCCTCGATCTGATTGAGGATCTTCATGGCCTCAATGATGCACAGGGTATCACCCTCGGACACGGTCTCGCCGACTTTGGTAAATTCTGCGGCGCCCGGTGAAGGTGCCCGGTAGAACGTGCCGACCATCGGTGATTTCACCGCATGACCGGCAGGGATCGCGTCACTGCTATCTTCAGCCGCTGCGGTTGCCGCTGTCGGAACCGGTGCCGTCACTGGGGCGACCGGCATGGCTACCGGGTACGGCGCCATCGCGGCTGGTGTGGCTGAATGGCGTGAAATGCGTACTGAATCCTCACCTTCCTTGATCTCGATCTCGGCGATATCGGACTCTTCCAGCAGCTCGATGAGTTTTTTTACTTTGCGTATATCCATGATGATACCTGTCTTTTTATCATCGCCGCGACTAGTTGCCGGGCAGTTGTTGGATGGCCGCCGTCAGGGCCAGTTCATAACCTTGTGCACCGAGGCCGGAAATCACTCCGGTGGCAATATCTGAGAAATAGGACTTCTGCCTGAACTCCTCCCGGGCATGCACATTGGAAAGGTGTATTTCGATAAACGGGATGGCCACGGCGGCGAGCGCGTCACGAATGGCCACACTGGTATGAGTATAGGCGGCCGGATTGATAATAATGTAGGCGACCGCATCGCGCTGGGCCTGCTGGATGCGATCCACCAGCTCGTGTTCGGCGTTACTTTGAAATGTTTCCAGACGGTGGCCGGCGCTGCTGGCGATATCCGCCAGGCGGCTATTGATGGCATTGAGGTCGGTCTCCCCATAGATGCCCGGCTCTCGCTCGCCGAGCAGATTTAGATTGGGGCCATTAAGTACCAGGATTGTGGCCATAATATGATGATTTCCCGTATTTTCTGTGAAAATAGCGACCAGTTCATGAACGATAGCGTCATTTCAGCGAAATAGTCGATTGTTTTCCGGCGCTATTGTGCCGTAGCGCACACAATTTGTCCAGATACTAAGAATTTTAGCGTAGATGTCGGCAAAATTGCAGCAGAATCACGCAAGATGCCTGCAAATTCTTTTCCTGTTGCCTGATGAACATCGGTATCTCACGACCACACGGCGGGCAGCAGCTGGCCCAGAAATTGATGACCAGCACCTTGCCATCCCATTCCTCCCCGGGTTCTGGATCAGATCTTGTTAAGCAGGGCAATAAAATCATCGGGCCCCTTGAAGCCGTAGAAATTAATATTCTCCAGACGCCTGCCATTTTTATCGAAGAACAGCATGGCGGGTGGGCCAAACACGCCGTAGCGTTTTTTAATGGCTTCAGTAGCATCATTATTTGGATCCGTCACATCTACCTGCAAGGCGACGAACCTGTCACTCATGATTTTTTGTACGCGCGGGTCATCAAATGTGGCCTTTTCCATCCGGCGACAATCGGTGCACCACTCAGCGTAGTAATCCAGCAAAACGGCTTTACCAGATATTTTTGCTTCCGCCAGTTGCATATCCAGCTGTCGGGTATTTTCCAGACGTATAAATACTTCGCGTGTCTCAACCTTGTTTGTACCGGCAGTGCCACCGCCGCCGATGCCAATTTGTTTAATGTCGATGGGTTGCATAATGTCACGATTACCCACGATGCCACCCAGCATGGCCAGTACCCCCCAGAGCAGTAACACGATACCTATACCCTTCCACAGGTAGCGCCACTTGTTGCTGTTTTCTGGCAGCGCCTGTGTTGCTCCCATATACACAGCAACGACAATCAGGAAAACCGACCATAGCAACAGTACAGGGACATCAGAGAGTGGCGTCAGCAGATAGATCGCAACACCAATCAGCAAGGCGCCGAAGAATTGTTTGATGGCTCGCATCCAGACGCCTGCCTTCGGCAATAAATGCCCGGCACCGACGCCGATTATCACCAGAAACACACCCATGCCCAGGGCCAATGAGAACATCATCGCGGCACCCAGGGCCGGGTCGCCCGCCTTGATGGCAATACCCAGCACCAGCATCAACAGCGGGGTGACACAGGCACCGACAATCAGGGCCGATATCATGCCCATGAAAAACACCCCCGTGAAGGAGCCACCCTTAAACTTAGCACTGCGACTTTGCATGCGGGACTGGATGGCAGAGGGCATCTGGATCTCATAAAAACCAAACATGGACAGGGAAAGCATCACCAGGATGATAACGACAATGCCTATGCCCCAGACATTTTGCGTGTAGGCCTGCAATTGCCCTCCCGAGTAACCGGCTAACCAGCCAGCAGCGGAATAGGTGACGGCGGTCCCCATGACATAGCTGAAAGACAACAGGCCAGAGCGTGTCTTTGATGGCTTCTCGCCACCCTGGCCAACAACCATACTGCCAAGGATCGGGATCATTGGTAACACGCATGGGGTAAAGGTCAGTAACACACCAATGCCGAAGGCAAAGATCAGGTTACTGATGAGACTTTGTACTAATTTTGTTTTGTTACTTGTTGTTGCCTTTGTCTCTACCGGTTGCGTACTGGTGGAGGTCGTGGTGATAACCACATCGGTATTCCCCAACTCAAAGGGGATGGTCCTTGTCTGGGGCGGATAGCATAATCCGGCCTCGGCACAACCCTGGTATGTCACCACAAGTTTTACCTTCGCCGTATTGCCATGAGTCCGCCTGAGCGGCAGGTCGACACTGAGATTGCGCAGGAAGATCTCGGTTTTCCCGATGTTCGGATCTATTTTGACCTTGCCGGCAGGGAGATCGATTCTGGCCAGTTGAATACCGTCATCACCGATTAACTTGAATTTGAATTTGTCTTTATATAAATAATAACCATCGGCAATACTCCAGCTGGCCCGCAATGTCATTGCATCAACGACCCCGGCATCGAACCTGAAGGCCTTATCCGGTGCCAGAAATTTCGCGCTGTTGCTGCCAAACCCGAGTGAGTCACCGAGTGTGCCGATCTGTGACAGTGCGCCTGATGTGGTCGTGGCAGCGGCGCTGGCAACGGGCATTTTAATGTTCAGGATTTGCGTCAGTGGCGGATAGCACACCCCGATATCCGCACAACCTTGCGTGGTAACGCTGAGTTTCAGGGTGTTGGCAGATCCGTTTGCGGTGACGGGCAGGTCGGCACTGAGTTTAGTGCGGTAGGTTTCTACCTTGCCAAAGATGAGGTCTTTTTTGATCTTGCCTTTCGGGAAAGCTGGTTTACCAACGCTGAAATCACTATTGGCGGATTTGAACTCAAACTTGTCGCGATACATATAATAGCCATCGGCAATACGCCATGTCAGACGGACCTTATTGGCATCCACGGCTTCGGCACTGATCGCAAAGGCCCTGGTATTCTCCAGCAATTCACCGCCCAGGTTGCCGCCAAAACTAAAGCCAGGGGCTGCCTGTGCCTGGGTCATGGGGAGGAGGGACAATACCCACACTATCAGCAGTATGTTAAAAGACGCTTTTTTCATGTTTTTATATCGCAACTATCATCGATCCAGTTCAAATACGGGGGAAATCCTGCCTCTATGGGGACAGCGATAATTTCAGGAAGTTCATAGGGATGCAGTGACTGTATGGTTTGCTGCAGCTGCTCATACACACTCGCAGTGGATTTGATGAGCAGCAGCAGCTCGCTGGCGCGGTCCAGTTTGCCCTGCCATTTATAAATAGAGGTTAGATCCGGGACAATATTCACACAGGCGGCCAGGCCGCGCTCCACCACGGCGGTGGCGATGATTTCGGCACTGGCCCGATCCGGGCAGGTACACAGGACTATTTGCTGGTCGGCCATTGAAAAACCATACCCCAGCCACAATGTAGAAGGCAATATGCCATTACCTGTGTAATCACCATGAGCCCATTCCAGCTGTTATTTCTTGCCTTTTTGACGATCCCGCTGCTGGAGATCTACCTGTTGCTGCAGGTTGGTCAGATCATTGGCCTGTGGCCGACCATCTTTATGGTGGTATTTACCGCCTTTCTAGGGATTCACCTGTTACGTGCACAGGGGCTGTCCACCTGGCAGCGGGCGAATCAGCAGCTGGCCCGGGGGGAGCTGCCGGCGATGGCGATGATGGAGGCCATGGTGCTGATGGTGGCCGGGGCATTGCTCCTGACGCCCGGCTTTTTTACCGATAGCCTCGGTTTCCTGGCGATGATACCGCCATTGCGCCGTGCCGTGCTGGGCCGCATCCTGAGAACATCACGGGTGACGGGGACCTTTGGGATTTACACCGAACATGTTGATGGCGGACCTCAGCATCGGCCAGATCAGGACAAACAACACCCTGGCATCATCGAAGGGGAATTCACCCGAGAGGACGATGATTGAGTGGTGTGGGCATGTCACGCCGGTTTTGTTGCCGTATTTCTCCGCAGACGCTTGATTTTTTAGATTTCGGCATTATTATTAGCACTCACCAAGCACGAGTGCTAATGAATATCGGCCGGCTGCAGCCATTGGGCAGCGGGTCATTATTATTAACAATTTCTTATAGTTAGGGTTTATTAGGAGCAGCAAAAATGAATATTCGCCCATTACATGACCGCCTGATCGTCCGTCGACAGGAAGAAGAAACCACCAGCGCCGGTGGTATTGTGATCCCCGATTCCGCCACAGAGAAGCCTATCCGCGGTGAAATCATTGCGGCGGGCCACGGCAAGATCACCGATGACGGCAGTATCCGTGCACTCGACGTCAAGGTCGGCGACAAGGTGTTATTCGGTAAGTATTCCGGCACCGAGATCAAGGTCGAAGGTGAAGAACTGTTATTTATGAAAGAAGAAGACATCATGGGCGTGATCGAAGCCTGATTAAGCAGGATCGCAGCGTTTCCCAGCATATTAATAGACAAGATAAACAAAGTTTTAAGAGGATTAGATCATGACAGCGAAACAAGTACTTTTTAGTGATGAAGCCCGCCACGGTATGGTGCGCGGCGTGAACATTCTGGCCGATGCCGTCAAAATCACCCTGGGCCCGAAGGGCCGTAATGTGGTGCTCGACAAGGCCTTTGGTGGACCGACCGTCACCAAGGACGGCGTCAGTGTCGCCAAGGAAATCGAGTTGAAAGACAAATTTGAGAACATGGGCGCGCAGATGGTGAAGGAAGTGGCCTCACAGACCTCTGACGTTGCCGGTGATGGCACCACCACCGCGACCGTGCTGGCGCAGGCGATTGTTCGCGAAGGTATGAAGGCCGTCGCTGCCGGTATGAACCCGATGGATCTGAAACGTGGTATCGACAAGGCCATTACGGCCACTGTTGAAGAGTTGAAAAAAATCTCCAAGCCTTGTGAAGACAACAGGGCGATTGCCCAGGTCGGCACTATCTCGGCCAACTCCGACGATGCCATTGGTACCATCATCGCTGACGCCATGGAAAAGGTCGGCAAAGAAGGTGTGATTACCGTGGAAGAGGGTTCTGCACTGGATAATGAACTCGACGTTGTGGAAGGTATGCAGTTCGACCGTGGTTATCTGTCACCTTACTTCGTCAACAAGCAAGACAACATGAGCGCCGAACTGGAAACACCCCTGGTCCTGTTATATG
>BTQY01000073.1:0-7661 GCA_036986115.1 Gammaproteobacteria bacterium
AGCATCGATAGATCACCTTGGGATGGCACTGCACCCAGGGGTTGAGTTCATGCGGCAGCGTAAATACCACGTGAAAATAGTTCACCGGCAATACCTGTTGCATTTGTTGCTCGCACCATTGTTGCGTGGCATGGTGCTGGCACTTCGGACAATGGCGGTTGCGACAGGAATGATAACGGTGTTGGGTAAAGTCACATTGGTCGCAGTGCACCAACTGCCCACCCAGGGCTTCGGTGCGGCATACCCCAATGCGATGACAGACCTTACCTTGGACCGGGCTCAACCGATGCTGTTGTTGATACGATGACAGGAAACGGGATAACACCGTCTGCATGGTCGTGGCCTCAGTCATGGCGCACCTCCAGGCCAGCCAGCAGATCCACCCCGGTACCGGCTTGATGGGCCGGTACCCAGTGCACATATCGCATTGTCGATTGCAGGTGGTTATGTCCTAACAACCGTTGCAACTGATGCACCGGCATACCTGCTTCCAGTTGGTGGGTCGCATAGGCGTGCCGTAGTGCGTGGATACCACCTACCTTATCGATACCCGCACTGTGCTTGGCTCGTGTAAACATCTTCTGCGCACTGGTGATACTCAGGGCGCGATCAGGATTGACACCATAAAACAACCACCGCATGGGTCGATGACTTTGCCAGTAATCGCGTAACAACGTCAATAAGTGCTCACCCAGGATCACCTGACGGTCCTTGGCTCCCTTGGCCTGTTCAATGCGGATCACATGACGATCACTGTCAATTTGTTTGACCTGCAAGGCCACCAACTCACTGACCCGAAGGCCGCAAGCATAACAAGTCGTGAGCATTACCCGGTGTTTAATGTTTGGGCAGGCTGACAAAATGCGGGCGACTTCTCGTCGGCTCAACAACTCCGGGATCCGCTGTGCCCGTTTGGGCGTGTGGATCTCGATAGCAAATGACTCCCAGCCTAACACCTGTAAATATAAGAATCGGAGCCCATTCAAATACAGGCGACAACTGGCCGATGATAATTGCCGTTGTTTAACCAGGTAAAGAAAATATTCCTGTAGCTGCTCTGTCTTTAAGGTGTCGGGTGAGCGGTGATAATATTTCGCTAACTGTCTGACTGCGTCCAGATAACTGCGTTGGGTCCGTTCCGAAAAACCCCGTACCAGCATGGCATCGATCATTTTTTGACGTAACGGTGTCATTGTCCTTCTCCTCTTGTTAAGGACCAACATTGGTCTGGAAACAAGTGTGGACGTTTTATTACTAATGGAGAGATGCTGGCTGGTGGGGTGGTAAAGCTACCGCGAAGCGGTTTAGTTCAACAGTGTAATAGGCGGAATCCGACTATCACTGATATGTTGATTTCCACCTAAATAATTTATGTAGAGATGTAAATTGCGCTCATTCCCTTACAAGATCAAGGGAATATGATGAATATACTCTACAGCACCTGCAGGTTGGCATACTCTATCACCAGCCATTTACTGCCGACGGCCTCGAAATTGACCTGTACCCTGGCATGGCGTCCTTCACCCTCGTAGTTCAGCACTACCCCGTCACCGAATTTATTATGATACACGCGCTGGCCAAGCCTCATGCCATCATTATCGGAGTCGACTGACTGATGGTAGTTTGACTTGCTGTTGTTTGATTTGTTGTAACTCGACCTGTTGTAACTCGACGGGCTGACCTCGGCACGCATGCGCACTTCGCTGAGGTGATCGGCCGGCACTTCGCTGATAAAACGTGATGGCCGGGTGTAGGTCTCACTGCCGTAGAGGCGGCGACACTCGGCATAGGTAAAATATAACTGCTGCATGGCGCGGGTCATGCCGACATAGCACAGCCGTCGCTCTTCTTCGAGACGGTCGTCTTCCTCTATTGAGCGTGAATGCGGAAACAGGCCCTCTTCCAGGCCGCACATAAAGACGATGGGAAATTCGAGGCCTTTGGCGGTGTGCAGGGTCATCAATTGCACACAGTCTTCCCATTCGCTGGCCTGGCCTTCACCGGCCTCGAGTGCGGCATGCGCCAGAAAACTGCTCAGTGGGTCCAGCCCGTCATCGTCATTCGGGGTATAGGTGCGCGCGGCGGTCACCAGTTCCTCAAGGTTCTCGACCCGCATCTGCGCCTTCTCGCCCTTGTCCTTTTTATAATGATCCAGCAGGCCGCTGTGACTGAGTACCTGTTCGACCTGTTCATATAAACCCAGGCCGCGACAATCGGCTTGCATATTTTCGATGAGCTGCATAAATCCGCCCAGGGCATTGAGTGCGCGCGCACTCAACAGGCTCTCGCTGATCACCTTATTGACGGCCGCCCACAGGGTGATCTGCTCCTGTTTGGCGATGTCCCTGACCATCTGCAAGCTGCGCTGGCCGATACCACGGGTGGGGGTATTGACGATGCGCTCAAAGGCGGCGTCATCATTACGGTTATTCATTATTCGCAGGTAAGCCAGCGCGTCTTTTATTTCCGCACGCTCGAAGAAACGCATGCCACCATAGACTCGATACGGTATCCCGGCCTGCAGCAGGCCTTCTTCCAGCACCCGCGACTGCGCATTGGAACGATACAGGATGGCGATCTCCTGGCGTTTGTAATCGCGTGCAACCCAGTGCTTGATCGCCTCAACCACGTAGCGGGCCTCATCCAGTTCATTAAAGGCGGCATATAATAGAATCGGCTCGCCGTCTTCGCCCTCGGTCCAGAGCTTTTTACCCATGCGGCCATTGTTGTTCTCTATCAGCTTATTGGCCGCCGACAGGATGGTGCTGGTGGAGCGGTAATTCTGTTCCAGGCGGATCACGCGGGTATCGGCAAAGTCATCACTGTAGCGCTGGATGTTCTCAATCTTTGCGCCGCGCCAGCCATAAATGGACTGGTCATCATCACCGACGACGAAAAAATGATTGTCACTACCGATGAGTAATTTTAACCAGGCATACTGGATCGCGTTGGTGTCCTGGAATTCATCCACCAGTACATGGCGGAAGCGACGGCGATAGTGAGCGATTACTTCGGGCTTTTTCCACAGCTCAAATGCCAGCAGCAGTAACTCGGCAAAATCCACCAGCCCGGAGCGCTGGCAGAGGGCCTCATAGGCCTTATAAATACTGATCAGCTGATGCTGGTATTCATCATTCGCCGTGCCCAGCTGGCTGGCCCGCTTGCCATCGTCCTTGCAACTGTTGATATACCACTGCACCTGGCGCGGTGGCCAGCGGGCCTCATCCAGATCCAGTGCCTTGATGACCCGGCGGATCAGCCGGTACTGGTCATCGCTATCGAGGATCTGGAAGCCCTGTGGCAGCTTGAGCTCCTGCCAGTGGGCACGCAACAGGCGATGGGCGATGCCATGAAAGGTCCCGACCCACATGCCACGACTGTTGATACCGGTGAGCTTCTCGATGCGATTGCGCATCTCGTTGGCGGCCTTGTTGGTAAAGGTCACGGCCAGCATGCCGGTCGGGGTGGCCTGAGCGGTCTCGATCAGATAGGCCATGCGGTGGATCAGTACGCGGGTCTTGCCGCTGCCGGCCCCCGCAATAATCAGCAGGTTAGCGGGTTCCGAGGCCACCGCCTCACGTTGCGGGTCATTCAGGCCATCCAGTAAACAGGTCACGTCCATGTGACCATTTTACCCTATTTGTCTGGCCGACTCAGCAGGCCCGGTAGCCAGGGCAGCCTTGGCAGGCCCGACTGGATCGCCATCCAGCAGCGACTGCTCCAGTATCCCGCCATCCATGATGGTCTCTTCTATTAGCATTTCGGCGGACAGCATATCTTCTGGCGCAGATCCCTCAAGCTTTGCCTGGCTTTTGCGATCCTTGCGCAGCACGGCCAATAGCACAGGCAGCAGATGCAACAACATCCCGGACATGATCATCAGGGTACCCATCCATACCTGTACACTGATGACCTCGTTATTGGCGTAGCGGCCAATAAACAATGCCAGTAGCGGAGTCAGTAGCGGCAGCATGCCGACTTTGGCGGCGCTGACATGCTTGATGATGTAGAAGAACAGGCTGTAACCCACCACCGAGCCGACCACCCCCAGATAGACGATCGATGCCCCGGCGCGCGGCGTCAGCGCAAGCCCCCCAATATCTCCAGCATCGGCAACGCCATCTGCAAAAATGGCATAGGTCAGCAGGTACAGTGGTACCGACAGCAGCAAGGTGCCGGTGGTCAGTGACATTGCCGGGATGTCTGTGTCCAGGCGCTTCATCCACACGGTACTGCATGAGTGCAGCAACACCGCCATGAACACCCCGGCGACACCATAGAGCGTGTCATCATTGGGCGTGAAGCTGGATGCAAAGATCAACAACAGGCCGATAACACCCAGAAACATACCGGCCACCTTGGCGGCGGTCATGCTTTGTTCCTTCAGCACATAACTTGCCAACACGCTGGTGACAATCGGGGTCAGCCCAAACACCACCGACACCAGCCCCGACGGGATATACTGCGCGCCCCAGTAAACACTCAACATGGCCGCATAGACCGCCAGCGTGCCGACCATGTAGGTCTTGCGTGCGCGACGATGCATCGGTAATGGCAGGCGGAACAGCCAGATAATCGCCAGGCAGACTACCGCCCCAAGCGTCATACGGCTGGTGACGCCAAATAAAAATCCGGCACCATCGCCACTCCACTTGATGGCCAGCGGCGTTGTCGACCAGATGATGATCACAGCAACGAATGCGGCAGGCACTGACATGTTGAACTCCTCTCTGGATAGTGGCCAGTATTAAACTGGCGGGGTTAAAACAAAAAGGCCACAGAACTGGAGCTCTGTGGCCTTTTGGAAAACGGTTTATAAATTACGATTTAATCGCTAATGAATTCCTCCAGGCCGTCAAGCACATGGGCACGCAGCCATACAATAGGCATGGCGGCACACAACGGCTTCACCGCAATATTGGCGGGGGCTATGTAAGTTGAAATCGAGGTCTTCATGGCGGGGAGTCTACTCTTGATCTAAAAAGTGTCAAGCGTCGTTTAGAAAAAAATAAATCAATCC
Source organism: Gammaproteobacteria bacterium (assembly GCA_036986115.1). Taxonomy (GTDB): domain Bacteria; phylum Pseudomonadota; class Gammaproteobacteria; order BTQY01; family BTQY01; genus BTQY01. Next base: position 5,021 of record BTQY01000073.1, read on the forward strand.
GCAAATGAACGCGAATAAAAAATGATTTACATCGCAGTGTCTCTTCTACAGCGTTCTTGTCGTCATGCCGGCGCAGGCCGGCATCCAGTATTTATCAGTGACCCTGGATTCCGGCATACGCCGGAATGACGGGCTGGGTGACGCCGGAGAATGACGGGCTGAGTAACACCGGAATGACGGGCCGCTAGATTATTCAGGAATAATCATTATGGTATCAGACCACTCGGGCCCGGCGCGCCGTTATAGGATGACATCATGACACCGATGTCCAGGCTATCGACGGCGCCATCGCCATTGAAATCACCGTGATCGATATTCAGTGCCAGCCATGGCAACAGCTTGCCAAGATCGGCGGCATCTACGATCAGATCATCGGTAATATCGGCATCGCAAGAATTACCATAGCCATCGCCATTGGTATCGCGCTGGGGATTGTTCGCCGCAACAAGGCAATTATCGAGGGCATCAAAGATCAGGTCGCTGTCCTGATCACCCATCGGCGTTCCCGCATTGATGTAATAACCATTCGCGACAAGGCCTGCATCCAGCAAACCATCCGGGTTAGTGGCGACCACATGATAACTACCTTCGGGCAGGCCGGCGGGGATGGTCGCCGACATGCTGGTGCCACTTAATACGGCGCTTATAACAGGTGGATGCAACGCCACCACCTGCAGGCCGCCTTCGCCATCGGCGACATATCCATAAGCACCGTCGATATCCATTCCGTGGGCATAGCCGGGGGTGTCATAGGAACCCATCAGGATCGGGTTCAACAGGTTACTGATATCGACACTAAACAGACCGCTCTTGGCATCCAGGGTATAGATGGTCGTGCCAACCACCTTGGTAGCGGTGGCGAATCCCGGCATCGGAAAGTTATTCACAATGGCCGGTAGTGCCAGATTACTAATATCCACCATCTGTACACCAAAATTACCATCGGCCACAAAGGCAAAGCTACTATAAAGAGCGACACTTTGTGCCCTGCCTGGTGTGGGGACAGTGCCGAGCAGAACCGGTGCGGCGGGATTGCTCACGTTGATGATGCGCATGTCAGTATAATCGCCGATAAAGGCAAGATTCCCTGACATGGTGACGCTCATCGACCAACCGAGGGTATCGTAGAAACCCACTTCGGCCGGCAGCGCCGGATTACTGATATCAATGATGCGCAAGCCACTGCCATAGTCAGCCACATAGGCATAGTTGCCGATCACCTCGACATCTAGCGCGGATCCTGGGGTATCCAGCGTGCTCACCAGAGAAACGGCCGCTGGATTCGTCACATCAAAGATCATCAGGCCGGTATTGGCATTGGCCACGTAGGCGTAATTGCCGACCACATCGATGCCGCGTGCCGTGTCCGGGGTGTTATAACTGTCCAACAGTACCGGGTTAGCCGGGTTGCTGACATCGACGGTATAGAAACCAGAGGCATAATAGGCCACATAAGCAATATTGCCGACCTTCTTCACATCATAGGCATTACCCACGATCTTGTATTCGCCCGCCAGCGGCGGCATCTTCAGGTTACGAATATCGTGTATTTGTACGCCGATACCCCCGTAGGCGATATACAGGCGACCACCGCGCACGCGCAGCGAGCGTGTCCAGGCATTCATATTGTCGGCCGCCACATGACCTGTCGGTTTTAGATTGGTCCGATCTGAAATATCGATCAGGCGCACGCCACTGTGATCACCAGACACATAGGCGAGGTTGCCAACGATACTGACATGATGCGCATAGCCGACGATGTCATACAGGTCCGTCTGCACCAGGTTGGTGGGGTCAGTAATATCGAAGGCATACAGTCCATCCTGGCCAGCCACAAACGCGGTATTGCCCTTGACCTCGACATCAAAACCAAATGGCAGGACCACGGTATCTGCCAACACCGGATTATACGGATCAGAAATATTGATCACATACAATCCTTTGTAATAGTCCGCCACATAGGCATAGTTACCCGAGATATAAATACCATCGGCATAGTTGGCCGTAGCAGGTACCTTATATGAACTCATCAGAACGGGACTGCCCGGATTGGTCACGTCCAGGATATGCATGCCACTATTACCACCCGCCACATACAGGGTGTTGCCTATACGATGAAAATCATACGCTGTCCCGACATAGCCAGTGGGCAATGTATTGGCAAGCACTGGATTAGTTGGATCACTGATATCGAGAATGATGATATTCGCGGTGCCGACAATATATTCCCCTACGTATAAATATTGATCGACCACCGTCAAGCCGCGCACACTGGTTCCGGTGACATAGGTATTGACCAGGACCGGATTGCTCGCATCTGAAATATCGAGCACCAGCACGCCGGTATTACCATCGGCGACGAACATGTAATTTCCGGACACCTCGACATCATAGACGTAATCAGGAGTATCATAGCTGGACAGCAGGATGGAACTGCCATCAATAATGCCTGCCGTGGCGCCTGCCTGGATGCCACTGCCGGTAATGCTCACTCCCTGTGAGGTGGTGGTGCTGCTGCTATTGGGTGTCACTGAATTGAGCGTCGGGGCCAATGCAAATGCACTAGCGCTGCCCAGACAGGTAATCAGTATCAACGGTGCTTTTAAGAGTGTAATCAGCCTCATATATCCTCCATGACATG
>BTQY01000074.1:0-7648 GCA_036986115.1 Gammaproteobacteria bacterium
TAGAGGTGAGATGCAAGTTCATGAATAGATCAGAGGTTCCTTAGTCTGAGTCGTCCTCCTTATATTGCTGCAATCGTCGCCACAGGGTGGATTTGTTTATCCCCAGAATGGCAGCCGTTTTTTCCCGGTTTCCCTGCTGTTTCTCCAGCACACTCAGGGTATAACGCCGGGTCAGCTCATCCAGGCTGGGCATATCGATCTCGAGTGACTTGTCCGCTGCCTGATGCAGGCTATCATCCAGCGTCAACAGCGGGGCATCTGCCAATGCCACGTGTCGTTCCACCAGGTTACTGAGTTCCCGTACGTTTCCCGGCCAGTCATAGTCACATAGTATTTGCATCGACTGGCCATCAAAACCTTCTGCCTGGCGTTTAAACTGTACTGAGAACTTTTCGACAAAGTAGCTAATGAGTAACGGAATCTCATCACGGCGCTTGCGTAATGGCGGCATTTTAATCTTGACGACATTCAGCCGGTGAAATAAATCTTCACGAAATTTCCCTGCAGCCACCATTTTTTCCAGACTGCGGTTGGTCGCCACCACGAAGCGCACGTCAATATCAATCGGCTGCACACCTCCCACGCGCAGGATCTGCTGTCCCTGGATCACGCGCAACAGTTTTACCTGCATTGCGTCAGAGATGTTACAGATTTCGTCCAGGAATACCGTGCCGCCGCTGGCGGCCTCAAGCAACCCAAGCTTGGTCTGCACCGCACCGGTAAATGCGCCTTTCTCATGACCAAATAGCTCGCTCTCAAGCAAAGTATCCGTCAGTGCACCACAATCAATAACGATAAATGGCGTCTCGGCAAATTCTCCCTGATAATGAATAGCGCGTGCTGCCAGTTCCTTACCAGAGCCAGATTCACCTTCTATGAGTACGTTACATCGAATATCGGCAATCTTTTCAATGACTGAATAGACTTTCTGCATTTCCGGACCGCTTCCGATCATATGATAACGACCACGTTCATCGTTTAACTGGCGTTTCAGAAGTTTGTTTTCCTGGGCCAATTGAGTGTGTTGCAGGGTCTTGTCGATGACGACAAACAGCTCTTCCATGTCGAATGGTTTCTTAATAAAGTCTGTTGCACCCAGACGCAGTGCCTCAACCGCGCTATCTACAGAGGAATAACCGGTAATCACGATCACAGGGACATTACTGTTCTGGTCCCTGACATCCTGCAGTAACTCTATGCCGGTCATGCCAGGCATACGCAGATCCGTAATAATAAGATCGACTCTATTGCTGTTTATATACTCAAGGGCATGATGCGGATTCTGAAAGGTAACACAGTTATAGTTAGTGTTTTCACTGAAACGTTGTATCAGCTCGCATGTCTTGGCATCATCATCGACAAAAACAATTTGTTGTGTTATTTCACTTTTCATCATGCATCATCTTTAAACTGGCTCAGGGGAACAATTATGCGGGCGATAACGCCGCCTTCAGCATTATTCTCCACTTCCAGTTTGCCACCATGACGTTCAACAATCCCCAGGCTGATCGAAAGTCCAAGGCCTGTGCCTTTCCCCTCGGGTTTTGAACTGTAAAACGGATCAAAAATCTTGCCCAGATCCCCATTGTCTATGCCGCCACCTGAATCCTGAACACTGATCACAATATCCCTGCCGACACGTTCAATAGAAGTTATCACCCAACCATCAGGAGTGCTGGCACAAATGGCATTCAGTAGCAGGTTCACCAGTGCCTGCTGTAACTGCGAACGGTCTGCCTCTAAAGTGTAATCGTCAACCTGACCGACCTCCAGTTCTACCGACTGCTCTTTGGCGGACTGTCTTACCAGTGTCAGCGTTTCATCAAGCCAGGGTTGCAACTCAAAATGACTGAGCTTTGGTGGCACCTGTCGCGCAAAGTTAAGTATGCCCCGGATTATCTGTGATGCCCGCAGAGCTTCTTCACGAAGAGACGTCACGTCAGCCAGTAATCGCTGGTCTTTATCACCCAGACCCCGCTCAAGTAACTTGGCATAGGAAAGAATATTACCCAACGGGTTATTTATCTCATGACCGATACCCGCTGCCAGTTGTCCAATACTTGCCAGCTTGGCATTTTGCAACATCATGTCCTGCGCCTTGTCTCGCTCATCTCGTGCATGGTCCAGTGTATCGGCCATTTCATTAAAGGTCAGCCCAAGTTGTTTGATCTCATCGCTGCCCTGGGGAGACACACGGGTATCAAAATCTCCGTGTGCATAATCACGCATCCCGTATACAAGGCGTGTTACCGGCCTGGCTATCCTGGCTGCACTAAACCCCGTGAACCACAGGCCCAGTAACAGGGCGCTGCCAGCGAAAATGCCGATGGCCAGTCGGATATCTTCAAAGGGTCCGGTCACTTGCTGTTTATCAATGCGCGTGGCAACTACCCAGTGGGCCAGCAGGTTAGGATAAGGCTGGTATTCGATGAAATATATAATCTGGCCTTCTGGCTCAGCCCGTAGAATACCTTCCTGCCCGTTCTGCACAGCCTCCCATATTTTCCCGTCCATCTCATCCTGCAAACGTCGATTGGTCAACTTGATATCCGAGAAACGCATCCTGTGCTTGTCATCGTAAAGTATCAGGCCATCCCGATCCGGCTGTTCCGGGTTAAATTCGGCGATTAGTAATTTCCCATTTTGCAGCCTGGGGGCAAAATCCAGAATTCGATCAATTTGCTTACCACGAATGTTCGCTGTTATATAACCAATGATTTCACCTGCACCGGAAGGATAGGCCAGCGGAATAATATAATCCATCATTGGCAGGCTGCTATCCTCACCCTGTTCTTCGCGATTCTGGCTCAGCAGGACCACACTGACCTCGTTGGCTGGTATCTCCTTCAGCCTGTTAATAAAGGTTTCGTCGTCCAGCTCTTCTTCGGCATACGGAAAACTTTCGATACCGTCGAAATACGCCGGACTATACTGGCCACCACGGACCTTGATCAGGGTATTGCCATTGATATCGAGCAACCTGATGGTATTCAGGCTGGTGACTATTTCCTGAAAATCCCCGAGGAAGCTGTTGATGGTGCTGGAACGCGGCGAAAAATCAGGATGTATATCTCCCCGTGAAGCACTTTGCAACACCGGATAAAATTGCTGAATAGCCGGCGCGTCCACCAGTCCCAGCAGCATTTCGCGTTCAAACGATAAGCGGCGATCAATCTCCGAGACCACACTATTCAAACTGGCATAGATCTCCCGGCCCAGCTCCTCCTCATAGATGCGCTGGCTATAGACCGTTGCCGCCAGCACCAGAATGGTCAATGGCACCAGGGTTGCCAGTGATACCCACAGAAATATGGCCTTTTTTAGTTGCATGACATTCAGTCGTTTCTGCTTTCCATACTCCTATTATTGCCTGCATACACTAATCTGGCCAGATCAATAGGCATTACCGGCCAGTGGGTTTATACTGGATCCCTACGAAACAGGCATGCGGCAAGTTAATGGAGCGATCCAATGCTGAGCACCATAAATCACGGGTATCGACTTAAACTCTGGCTAGGCATAGCGGCTATACTGCTGCTTGCCGGCCTGTTAGGCGGCTGTGGGCAAAAGGGTCCACTGTATATGCCTGATGAAACCCAGCAGAAAAAATAAGCGCAATCATTTCCCCGGGAACACTTGAACAAGCGGAACATGGACCGTGAACTGTCATGGATCACTTTAATCTACGTGATGGCCAGCTATACGCTGAAGATGTGCCACTCTCACAACTGGCGAATGAAGTGGGGACGCCTTGCTATGTCTATTCCCGTGCAACCCTGGAGCGACACTGGCACGCATTCGACCAGGCCCTCGGCGATCACCCTCACCTGATCTGCTATGCAGTCAAGGCCAGTTCCAACCTCGGCCTGCTCAACCTGCTGGCACGCCTGGGGTCTGGTTTTGATATTGTCTCCGCTGGTGAGTTAACCAGAGTCATACGTGCCGGTGGTGATCCGGCTAAAGTGGTGTTCTCGGGAGTGGGCAAGACCCGCGATGAAATGTCCCAGGCCATTGAAGCCGGCATTATGTGCTTCAATGTTGAGTCGGCTGAAGAACTGGAACTGCTTAACCAGGTGGCCATTGATATGGACAGGCAGGCCCCGGTATCACTTCGTGTTAACCCCGATGTTGATGCCGGTAGTCATCCGTATATCTCCACGGGCCTGAAAGAAAACAAGTTTGGTATTGATATCGATGATGCCATGGCGCTATACCAGCGTGCCCGGGAATTGTCCAACATCACGGTCACTGGTCTCGATTGTCATATCGGCTCACAGTTGACCACACTGGCGCCATTCCAGGATGCACTGGATCGCCTGCTGGGGCTGATGACCCGACTTGAAGACGGCGGTATCACGCTATCGCACATTGACGTCGGTGGCGGTCTGGGCATTCATTACCAGGACGAGTCGCCGCCTGAGCCAGCCGAATATGCAGTGGCAATCCTGCAGAAACTGGCACACAGGCAACTGACGATCCTGATGGAGCCAGGGCGCGCCATCAGTGGCAATGCCGGTGTCCTGCTGACCCGCGTGCAATACCTGAAACATACCGCACACAAAAACTTTGCCATCGTGGATGTCGCCATGAATGACCTGTTGCGGCCGTCACTGTACGGTGCCTGGCAGGACATCGTGCCGGTAGTTGAAAATAATACCGCTACAGCCCAGACCTATGACGTGGTCGGCCCGATCTGCGAGAGCGGTGATTTTGTTGGTAAAGGTCGCCAGTTGAATATCCAGGCAGGCGACTTGCTGGCGATCCGTTCAGCCGGTGCCTATGGCTTCAGCATGAGCTCAAATTACAATAGCCGGCCACGGGCAGCTGAAGTAATGGTGGATGGCAGCGATTACCGCGTGGTGCGCCAACGTGAAACCATGGATGACCTGCTGGCCGGTGAATCCCTGTTGTCAAACCTGTAGCACAGACCTGCAGGCAGGATAGCAGCGAGGGTTTTCACGCATCGCTGGCCACACCGCCTACGAACCGGTAATCTTTTATAAACGCAATGCGGTCAACTGCGGGATCCAGGTTTTTATTATGCAATTGTCATTTTCCAAAATGCACGGTCTGGGCAATGATTTCGTGGTGATCGACACCATCAATCAAGCCCTCGACCTTGGCCCGGAACAGGTACGATACCTCGCCGATCGTCACCTGGGGATCGGTTGTGACCAGCTTTTGCTGATTGAGTCCCCCGCTAGCGATGAAGTTGACTTTAATTACCGCATATTCAATGCCGATGGTGGTGAGGTCGCCCAATGTGGCAATGGTGCACGCTGTTTTGCCCGATATGTCCGTAACCACGGCCTCACTGACAAGGATCATATCCGGGTGTCCACTTCTGCCGGGGTACTGGAGTGCCGCCTGCTGCCCGATAATCTGGTCTGTGTGGATATGGGGCAAGCGCATTTTGCGCCAGCGGATATCCCGCTGGATATGACCGGGCTGGAGACAGACGCACAGGCAGGGAGCTATCGTGCCACGCTGGCCGGCCAAACGGTTGAATTTTACGCCGTCTCGATGGGCAACCCGCATGCGGTCATTCAGGTGGATGACCTGAAAACGGCACCAGTCTCTGAGCTGGCCCCCGCGCTGCAATCACAGGGCATATTCCCGCAAGGGGTCAATGTCGGCTTTATGCAGATAACAGGACGCGACCGGGTGCGCCTGCGTGTCTATGAACGTGGCAGCGGTGAAACTCGGGCGTGTGGCAGTGGCGCCTGTGCGGCCATGGTGGCGGGTCGCCAAGCAGGCCTGCTTAATGATATGGTAGAGGTAGAATTAACTGGTGGGACATTAATAATAGAATGGGCTGGTCAGGATAATACCGTACTGATGACGGGGCCGGCGATTGAAGTGTTTTCGGGTAATATAGAAATATGAGCGAACAACAAACCGACAAACTGCAAGAGTCAGTCACCTCCAGTAAGGAAGTTGCAGAATATCTGGAAAAAAACCTCGATTTTTTTGAATCCCATCCTGAACTTCTGGCCAGACTGAAATTAAAGCATCACTCTGGCGGTGTCATCTCGCTGATAGAACGCCAGGTCGATGTGCTGCGTGAGAAAAACCGTGAGCTTGAACAAAAACTGAACAACCTCATCAGTATTGCCCGTGAAAATGATGCCCTGAACAAGCGCATGCAAAAAATGACACTTAGCCTGATTGAGGCACCTAATCTCAATGAAATCATGACTTCCATCCAGGAATCTTTGCGTAATGACTTTGAGGCAGACAGTGTCGTCATCCGCTTGTTCAGGCAACCTGATGAAGACATTGAATCCGTCAAGGTGACCATTGTCGACAGACGTGATTCACGTCTGGATATCTTTAAACGTTTTTTTGAATCCCGTAAACCAATTTGTGGCCAGCTTAGTAAAGAACAGTCAGAATACCTGTTTGGGGAAGAATCTTCACAGATTGCGTCGGCTGTGTTATTACCCATCTGCGGAAATGACTGTTATGGAATGCTCGCCATTGGCAGCGCAGACAGTAAACGCTTTTACTCCGGTATGGGGACATTGTTCCTTACCTACCTGGGTGACATGATCGGCCTGATACTACAATCACACCTGTCCAATGCCAGCGATGGTAATGGTGATGCTGAATGACAGTTACATAGCCGGGTTTATTTCTCATATTGAGAATGAACGGCGCCTGTCACCTCATTCTGTCAGCAATTATCATCGTGATGTTAACAAGCTCCTCAAATTCTGCCAAACATCCGAGATATCTGACTGGCAGGAACTAAACAACCATCACGTTCGTAGTTTTGTCGCCAGCCTGCACCACAAGGGACTCAATGGCAGGACTATCCAGCGGATCCTTTCTGCCATACGCACATTTTTCAATTACCTGGTCAGGGAAAACGTCATACGGGATAATCCTGCCCGCGGTGTCTCTGCCCCCAGGGCGCCCCGCCGTTTACCCAGAACACTGGATGTCGATGAAATGACAAGCCTGTTATCGATAAATGAAAAAGACTCACTGGCATGTCGTGATTTGGCGATGCTCGAACTGATGTATTCATCCGGACTACGGCTTTCTGAACTCACCCGGCTGGATCTGCAGGATATCGATCTAAAAGAGGGTACTACCATTATTACCGGTAAAGGTAACAAGACACGCATGCTCCCCGTCGGAAAATTTGCCATTGAAGCCATCAGGCGATGGTTGCTGCATCGCCAGCAAATGACGGGGGTCGATGAGAAGGCAATGTTTATCGGCCGCCGTGGTCAACGTCTGGGCAACCGCGCGGTACAACAACGCTTCAAGCTCTGGGGCATCAAGCAGGGAATCAACAGCCACATACACCCACATCGACTGAGGCACTCCTTTGCCAGTCATCTGCTGGAATCCAGCGGCGACCTGCGTGCAGTACAGGAACTGCTCGGTCATGCCAATATCAGTACCACACAGATTTATACCCACCTGGATTACCAGCACCTCGCGCAGGTCTATGACGGCGCCCACCCACGCGCCAGGAGCAAAACCCCAAAGTCATAGTGTCTTTAAATGTTCCGCATTGCTGAGCACCTAAAGAACGGGCAAAGTTGAATTCAGCTGCCATGCAAGGGCAGAGCGCCTATCAGCCTTCGGCAAGACGCGCCGTAAATACATCCCTGTAGGCTCGAGGGCCGCGGTC
>BTQY01000075.1:0-7205 GCA_036986115.1 Gammaproteobacteria bacterium
CCTAGCTCCCTTCCTGATTATTTTGCGACAATGACGCCCTGGGCAGTGTCTTTGTTAAACTCACCAAAGTATTTGTAGCGACCAGGTTTGAGTGGGCCAATAAAGACCACCGCACTCCCCTTGCCACGTATGATCTTCTCGCGGTTCAGTGCGTAACTCTCGAACTCTTCGGGTGTCGCATCCAGATTGGTCACAACGAGCTTGATTTTTTTCCCCGCCGGGATGGTCAATTCAACCGGCTCAAAGCGATGGTTTTTTATCAAAATTTCATACTTCTCAGCCGCAACGGTTTGACCAGTCGCGGCAAGTACCAGGAAGATTGACATAATCATTTGTTTCATAAGGTTTTTACCTGACTATTGGGTTAAATATGCACTCCACATAGTAATGATAACTGTTATCATTATGAATTGCAATAACTTTATCCCTAAAAGGGGTCAGGTCTTGAATTGCCACATTTATTTAATGCAAATTTAAGTGGGTGCCCAGCATAAACTATAATAAATGTGGCAATTCAAGACCTGACCCCAATCCACCACTTAAAGAATCATGACAGATAAATTCGATATATTTGATGGGCCGCTCTGGCTACGGGAAGATGATAATAGTACGCCCTTCCCGCCCGCCGGATCCGCCCTCAGTGACCCCAATGGGCTGCTGGCAATTGGCGGAAGCCTGACGGTGGAACGACTACTGATGGCTTACAAGAATGGTATTTTCCCCTGGTATAACCATGATCAGCCAATTATGTGGTGGGCCCCGGATCCACGTACCGTTCTCTATACTGACGAGTTGAAGATCGCGCGCAGCCTGCGAAAGACCATCAGGAAAAACATTTTCTCAGTCAGCTTTGACCGCTGCTTCAGGGATGTCATGCAGGCATGTGCTGCGCCCCGAAAAGACGATAACAGCACCTGGATCCACCATGCCATGCTAGATGCCTACTGCCGGCTTCATGATCTAGGGTATGCCCATAGCGTCGAGGTCTGGCATGAAAACAAACTGGTTGGCGGTCTGTATGGTGTCGCCATTGGCAGGATGTATTACGGTGAGTCCATGTTCAGTCTGGTCAGTGATGCCTCTAAAGTCGGGTTTGCATTCCTGATCCGTCAACTTCAATCCTGGGGATTTACACTGGTTGACTGCCAGATACATACAGCTCACCTGCAGTCACTCGGGGCAAGAATAATTCCAAGGGAAAGATTCCTGTCCGATATTCGTGAATATCAACAGCAGCAACCTGTCGATTCGCCCTGGCAACTGCAACTGACCCGGGATGATATCCTGTGAATGATGCCCCGCGCCATCTACTGAATGACCTGAAGTTTTATTTATCACGCCCGCACGAATGCAGTTACCTGCCGGATCATCAGGCAACAACCCTGTTTGCCGATCCTGACAGCAGCATCACCACGGAACAATATGACGACCTGATCCAGTTCGGTTTTCGACGCAGCGGCAGCATGATATACCGCCCGCGCTGTGCCAGTTGCCAGGCATGTGTCCCGGTGCGGGTAGCCTGTAGTTCGTTTCAGGCAAACAGAACCCAGCGCCGGATCTGGAAAAAAAATGATGATCTCACTGTCGTGCTCAAACCCGGCGAATACAATGATGAGCACTTTGCACTGTACCAGCGATACATCAGCACCAGGCACACTGGCGGGGGCATGGATGATCCCGATCCGGGAAAATATATCGATTTCCTGGTCGGCAAACATATCGATACGCTCTTTGTGGAGTTTCGCCACGGCAATAAATTACTGGCGGTTGCCGTCACCGATGTGCTGCCTGGCGCACTTTCCTGCGTCTATACCTTTTTTGACCCGGACGAATCCTCGAGAAGTCCGGGGGTATACAGTGTGTTGTGGCAGATCCAGCAGGCCCATCAGCGTCAGCTGGAGTGGTGCTATCTGGGCTACTGGATCGAAAATTGCCGCAAAATGGCCTATAAAACGCAATTTCGACCGATCCAGGGGCAAATAAATGCCCACTGGAGAAACTTGTAAGTCTTTGATTCATATAGCAGTCAAATATTCATTGGAACTAAAGGTTCTGCCGGCATGTCCGATATATAGTGTTAATAATGTTTCTAACATACAATATGTAGTGTCTACAGGGGTTTCGAGGGCGGACCCTATAGGAGGCTAGAATGATCAGCTTTATCAATCGGCTGGTATTTGATTTTGAGAACAGTCACGGCTGTCGGCCAAATACACTCTACCTTAACTGCGAACATCTGGATCGTCTCCAGGATGACTTCGAAGCGGGTACAGACATTCAGGCCATTGCCAGACTTCTGGAGATGGAGATCATCATCTCCCGTGAGGCCGTTCACCCCCATGTGGTGAGAGTCTCGACGGTGAATGATATCCAGCAGGCCTGCTAGCGTCGTCCAGCCTGAGTTTGTTCTCATATATTGATCGGTTAGCATACCGGTCTGCAAGCGTGATCTCCCCCATAAAACCCCTCCCGTACTGATTTAAGCCGTTGATTTAAACCTTGGCCACTATGCAATTCGAGCCAGCTAGTATACTATGCGCCACGCTTTATTGATTAAATCTCGCATTAACAGCAGGCAACAACAGGACTGTATGGCAAAAGAAGAACACATTGAGATGGAGGGGACTGTGGTGGAGACACTGCCCAACACGATGTTCCGTGTGGAGCTTGAGAATGGCCACATTGTCACGGCACACATCTCAGGGAAAATGCGTAAACACTACATCCGCATCCTCACCGGAGACAAGGTGACCGTACAACTTACACCTTACGATCTCAGCAAGGGCCGCATCGTCTACCGCGCGCGCTAATATTCAATCTTCAGAAGTGCCCTAATGGACCTTCTCGGGGCTCCTGATTTCGAACTCAAGGCCATCAACGCCTTTATTGACCGCAACATGGCCACCAGAAGCCAGTTTTCCGAATAAAAGTTCATCCGCCAGCGGTTTTTTAATTTGTTCCTGGATCAGACGCAACATGGGTCTTGCCCCCATCTTCGGATCATAACCTTTCTCTGCCAACCAGGTGCGGGCCTCTTCGTCGACCTCAATGGTGACATTATTGTCCAGCAACTGGCTCTCGAGCTCAATAATGAACTTGTTGACTACATGGGCAATATTTTCTTCATCAAGCGCATGGAACTGGACGATCGCATCCAGACGGTTCCTGAATTCAGGGGTAAAGCTCTTTTTCAGGACTTCCATTACATCCATGCTGTGGTTCTGCTCAGTAAAACCAATACTTGCCCGGCTGGACTCATGGGCACCGGCATTGGTGGTCATAACAATGATGACGTTACGGAAATCTGCCTTTCGTCCGTTATTATCGGTCAAGGTGCCGTGATCCATTACCTGTAGTAGCAGGTTAAATACATCCGGATGCGCCTTCTCTATCTCATCAAATAATACTACTGCGTGCGGATGCTTGTTTATTGCTTCGGTCAACAGGCCACCCTGATCAAAACCAACATAGCCTGGCGGTGCGCCAATGAGACGCGATACTGTATGTCGTTCCATGTATTCACTCATATCAAAACGAATCAGCTCGATTCCCAGAATACGCGCCAGTTGTCTGGTCACTTCTGTCTTACCGACGCCGGTTGGACCAGTAAACAGGAAGGAGCCCACTGGCTTGTCCTCAGCCCCCAGTCCGGAACGAGACAACTTGATTGCGGTTGACAGGTTATCAATGGCTTCATCCTGGCCATAGATGACCATTTTCAAATCCCTGCCAATATTCCTGAGCGCTTCCTTGTCGGACTTACTGACATTCTTTGGCGGCACCCTGGCCATACGTGCGACCACATTCTCGATATCACGTACGCCTATGGTTTTTTTGCGCTTTGCTTCCGGTAAAAGATGAACAGCCGCCCCGGCTTCATCGATGATATCAATGGCCTTGTCCGGCAAGTGGCGTTCATTAATGTAGCGCTCCGCAAGTTCGGCGGCGGCCCTGAGTGCGCTGCGTGTATATTTCACTGCATGATGATCTTCAAAGCGCTTTTTGAGGCCTGTTAATATTTTTATTGTTTCGTCTACACTGGGCTCTTCAATATCAATTTTCTGGAAACGCCTGGCTAGCGCCCTGTCCTTCTCGAAGATGCCTCGATACTCATGATAGGTTGTCGATCCTATGCATTTCAGATCGCCCGAAGCCAGTACCGGCTTTATCAGATTGGAGGCATCCATCGCACCGCCTGATGCTGCACCGGCACCGATAATGGTGTGTACTTCATCAATAAACAGGATGGCGCCATGCTCGTCCTTTAACTGATTGAGCACTGCCTTGAGACGCTTCTCGAAATCACCCCGGTACTTGGTGCCAGCCAGCAGCGCACCAAGATCCAGCGAGTAGATCGTGCTGTCAGCAAGCACCTCGGGGACCTCTCCATCGACTATTCTTTTCGCCAGCCCTTCCGCGATAGCTGTCTTGCCAACGCCGGCTTCACCAACAAACAGCGGGTTATTTTTACGGCGTCGACACACGATCTGGATCGTGCGTTGAATAACATCATCCCGCCCAATCAATGGATCGATTTTTCCCTGTTTCGCCATTTCATTCAGGTTGACGGAAAATGCCTCGAGTGGGCTCTTGCTGGGTTGTTCTATCGCCGGGGTATCATCTTCTACATGATCCGTTAATCCATCTAACTCATTCTCTTCAATTTTTGTGATGCCATGAGAAATATAGTTAACTACATCGAGACGAGTGATGCCCTGCCTGTTGAGGAAATAAACCGCCTGCGAATCAGGCTCACTGAAAATCGCTACCAGCACATTTGCGCCAGTGACTTCTTTTTTACCCGAGGACTGCACATTGAAAATAGCACGTTGCATGACTCTTTGAAAACCCAGGGTGGGCTGGGTCTCGCGTTCTTCGTAACTGGGAAATACCGGGGTGGTTTCATCCAGAAAGCGTGTAAGCTCCTGACGTAACGGTTCCAGCTCGGCGCCACAGGCGCGCAAGACTTCTGCTGCATCCGAATTATCCAGCAGCGATAATAACAAGTGCTCAACAGTCAGGAATTCATGCTTTTTCTCACGCGTTTCCTTGTATGCGAGATTCAACGTGAATTCCAGGTCCTTACTCAGCATTCTTCAAGTCTCCAGTAAATCGTCTTATAACCTCATGTTGGATCCATGATGCACTTTAATGGGTGTTGATGTTCCCTGGAAAAATCATTTACCTGCGAAACCCTGCTCTCTGCGACATCACGGCTGAATACGCCACACACGCCTCTGCCTTTGGTATGCACATGCAGCATTATCTGCGTCGATTTTTCCCTGCCATGTCCGAAAAACCTTTCCAGAATCTCCACCACAAAATCCATCGGGGTAAAGTCATCATTCAACAGCACCACCTGGTACATCGGTGGACGCTTGAGTTTTGGCTTCGCCGTCTTCGGCTCACGGACAGCAAGGCCATCATCATTATCATGCTTTGTTGTCTTGCCCATGTTTTAACTATATCTAAAATTAGCAGATTTTTCCTGCATGCCAACCGCATGCCAATTACCCGTCAACACCCCGTATTACCTGTAGATGGTGATGCTATCGGCTATTTCAATACCTCCCTCAAGGCAAGCCAGCGCTATATAAACATATATTTATCAGTTAAATACCCGCCTGAATGTCATGGGAATAGCCCCCACCATAATACTTGACTATTTTGCTCAAGTGTAGAATTCTATGCCTGTCGACTCACGGGACGCGCCCCTGGTCGTCCACAGAGCAAGCAGGTGTCAACTACAGCAGCAGGGACATACAATCATGGCTACAGGTATTGTTAAATGGTTCAGTAATTCCAAGGGATATGGGTTCATTGCCGGAGATGATGGTGTTGAAGATATTTTTGCCCACTTCTCCACTATTGATATGGAAGGCTACAAAACCTTAAAGCGCGGTCAGGCCGTAGTGTTTGAACTGACCACCGGGCCAAAAGGTTTACATGCGCAAAATATTCGGCCCAAGGCTCCGGAAGACGGGGAACTGGATAACGGGGCACCTGCCGAAACAGAGCGCCGGCCTGCCTGAACATGTCTCAGGCAGGCTGATACAGGGTCTCATGTTGATTACATGTGCCTGATAATTGCGTCACCAAATCCGGAGCAGCTTACCCTGGTTGCGCCAGACATCAGCCGATGCAGATCATAGGTAACGGTTCTGGATTTGATGGCACCATTCAAACCATCAATGATCAGATCAGCCGCCTCTGTCCAGCCGATATGGCGCAGCATCATTTCAGCTGATAAGACCAGTGAACCAGGGTTTACCTGATCCTTGCCTGCATATTTGGGTGCGGTACCATGGGTTGCCTCGAACATCGCCACCTCGTCCGAAAGATTTGCCCCGGGGGCAATCCCTATCCCACCAACCTGTGCGGCCAGCGCATCTGATATATAATCACCATTCAGATTTAATGTGGCAATAACACTGTATTCTTCAGGTCGAAGCAGTATCTGTTGCAGGAAGGCATCTGCGATAACATCTTTAATGACGATATCCGCCCCCCCCTTAGGGTTCTTGATGCTGCACCATGGTCCAGCATCAATATCCTCGGCGGCAAATTCCTCGTGAGCCAGTTCATAGCCCCACTGACGGAAACCACCTTCCGTATATTTCATGATGTTACCCTTATGCACCAGCGTAACGGATTCACAATTATTGTCGATGGCATACTGAATCGCCTTGCGCGTCAGACGCCGGGTACCCTCACTGGAAACAGGCTTGATACCGATGCCGGATGTCTCTGGAAAACGGATCTTGGTCACACCCATCTCATTTTGCAGAAAATCAATTACCTTCTTTACTTCTTCTGATCCGGCCTCCCATTCAATACCGGCATAAATATCTTCTGAATTCTCCCTGAAGATAACCATATCAGTTTTTTCCGGTTCCTTTAATGGGCTTGGGATACCATTGAAATAACGCACCGGTCGCAAGCAGACATACAGGTCCAGTACCTGGCGTAGCATCACATTCAGCGAACGCATGCCGCCACCAACCGGTGTTTGTAACGGCCCTTTTATTGATACAACAAATTCACGCGCGGCATCAAAAGTCTCATCTGGCAACCAGGTATCACCGCCATAGAGTTTATTGGCCTTCTCACCTGCATAGATTTCCATCCAGCTGATTGAACGCTTCTTGCCATAGGCCTTTTCGACCGCAGCATCGACAACTTTCATCATCACCGGGGTAACATCA
>BTQY01000076.1:0-7194 GCA_036986115.1 Gammaproteobacteria bacterium
AAGCGGGCGACCAACGCAAGCAGTCGGTGTTTGCCGGAGAGTTGAATGTCGAAGCGTCCCCAGTCGACCTTATTATTACTTTGCTGCAATTCACGGCTGATGATCTCATCGGCGTTGGCCGGTACCAGGGTGTCCCCATGGAGAAACCAGAGGACATCAGCAGAGGTCGCCGCCGCCCCCGTATTCATTTGAATAGCCCGGCCCGGGTCCGATAGCAACATCCTGTCGACATAAGGTCCTGCAAGCCTGTCGGTATTGTCCCGGCTGCCCCCATCCACCAGGATGACTTCGTGGCCACGTGAACGCATCGGTTGCAACCTCTCCAGACAGGACACTATCCCTGCTGCCTCGTTCAGTGTGGGGATGATTATGGCGATCTTCATTTATAAGGGAAGTCCAAAGCAGTAAGCTACAGCAGTGCGCCGGCACAACTGCTGCCCTGCCCTGCGGTACAGCCATAGCAATGATCTGCGACCATCACGGGACTGTTGGTCATTTGACTGATATCCAGATCACGAAGGTGTCTGGGAGGATGTTTGGAGGTCCCGTTGTCACCACCCATGGGGATGTTTAGCATTTGATTAAAGTCACAATCATACAGATGCCCCTGCCAGTCAACGCTGACCAGGCTTCGACACATAACAGACTCCAGATTGGCATCCCGGTGGGATGACTTTAATAACGCCATGTAATCATTGAAGCCACCTTTTGATATTAAGGTACTTCCAAATCGCTGTATTGGCATGTTTGTCAGTACATGCAGCTGATTAAAAACAATACCAGCACGTTGATAAAGTTCCCGCCTGTAGTCAGCTTCGAGCAACGCCTGGGAAGGCGGAAGCACGGCGCCTGTCGGGTTATACATCAGATTAAGGATCAAAGCGGAATCTTCCACGCCGTAACCAAGGGCATTCAGATTCTGCAATGCCTCGAGACTCGATTGATAGACCCCCTTGCCCCGCTGGGACTCCACGTTTTCCTCGAGGTAACAGGGTAACGAGGCAACGATTTCCACATTATTCGCTGCCAGGAACGGCGCGATATCTTCAAACCCCGCTTCATTCAAGATAGTCAGATTACAGCGATCAATCACATGCACACCCAGTTGTCGCGCGCTTTCGACCAGATAACGGAAATGTGGATTAAGTTCCGGTGCGCCGCCAGTGAGGTCCAGTGTCTGAATATCGCCATGTGAAATACAGTCAATAACATCATCGGCCGTGGCGCGATCCATCTGTTCTTTGCGGTTTGGGCCCGCATTCACATGACAATGCAGGCAAGACTGATTGCAACGATAGCCCAGGTTCACCTGCAATGTGGCAAGCTTCGTACGTGTAATCACTGGGAAATCGGTATCAACCAGTAAAGGCAAGGTGGCGTGCATGGATAGTCTCGAATTACTCTTTAAATATGTCTGCTTATAATGGTCACATATATAATGGTATCTGACCATAGAGACACGACAGAGGTTCCACGGATGAGAGACAATATATCGATGTTGTCCTTGAGCAAGGATTATGTATCTATTTGATTATTATAGATAATAAATACCGCACTACCCTCAGGCACTGAATTTCAGCTAATATATTCACTTTCACCGGCTTACCCTGAAAATCAAGGTTAATGGATATGTCTGAAGACAGACTGATTTTTGTCTACAATGCCGACAGCGGCCTGTTTAATACCGTGACTGACATTGCCCACAAGATCCTTTCTCCCGGGACCTATGCCTGCAATTTGTGCGCCTTGTCCCACGGGCATTTTAGTGTGCGCGAGCACTGGGTCAAATTCCTCGAGACACTCTCCGTGCAAACCGATTTCCTGCACCGGGATGAATTTCTTTCCCGATATGGCATGAAAGATGTTCCTCTGCCAGCCATCTTTCATGAACAGGATGGTACGCTAACAGCCGTTATTAACGCGGAAGCGATTAATGCCTGCAAGGATCTGGATCAGTTGACCGCTTTGATCACTGATTACGTGAACAATCTATAGCGACTGTTATACAGTGACTGGCGCATTCTCGCTGGCGAATCCCCGATTAATCGCTACTGAATAACTCTGCGTAACAGGCCATTAACCGGGGAAGATCTGATTTATTCATTCGGGCGCACCCCAGGGGTTGTCTGCCATCAGACAAACACATCGATCAGGTTTTGTAAGCCTCCGATCAGATCCTGTTGTTGCGTAATGACATATTCCGCCACCGCACGATTGGCTGGCAGGGCTTCTTTCTGGTCCGCCAGCACCGCCGCCTGGTAACGCTTATCCAATTCAGCCGAGCCACCCTGTTTCGACAGCACCTCACTGCGTACTACGCCTTCCCGCCGGGGTAAACGAGGTGCCACCGCCAGCATGCTGGCGGTGGCCTGGCGTGCCCGCTCATCGTTGTGCCGTCTGCTGTCGAACTGACTGCCGGGAGCCGGAAGAAACGCCGTAGCCGATAATGTGTCAGAGCTCTGCATGAGTCGATCGTCCTGGATCCGTTACACGTAATAAAGCCCTTTATCCGCGTCGGCTTCTGCTTTGGCTGCAAAAAGTGATCGCTGAATTATAGCAAATCTAATGTTGCCCAGGTCGGACTAAATATAGCGGACAAAAAATAAGGGAATCCAGTTCATCATCCCGGGGGCCAGCCCATTTGACGGCCACCGAGCAAATGCACATGAATATGATAGACCGCCTGGCCACCATGCTGGTTACAGTTAATCACAGTCCGATAACCATCCTGATCAATCCCTTCCTGGACGGCCAGTTGTTTCGCCACCAGCATCAGCTTACCCATAAGCATGGCATGCCCTTCTGAGGCATCATTTAACGTAGCAATATGCTGCTTCGGAATGATCAGGATATGCACAGGGGCCTGTGGACTAATGTCCCGAAAGGCCAGTACCTCATCATCTTCATAAACACGGTCAGGCTGAATCTCGGCAGACACCATTTTACAAAACAGGCAATCAGTCATAAAAACCCTCCTTGTCCCTTCTTAAGGTCTTGACGAATTCTTCCCTGTTTTTCCTGTTGCGTAGCGTTCGACTGCTATGGTCATATTTATAGCGTTCATAAAATCGCATGACCCGCTTTACGTAGTTACGGGTCTCTTTGTACGGCGGAATATCATTATACTTTTTGACGGCGCCTTCCCCGGCATTATAGGCAGCCAGCATGAACCGCAGATCATTCCGATACAATGATTTGAGATACTTCAGGTATTTGACCCCACCACGAATATTCTGGGTTGGGTTATATCGATCCCTGACGCCATACCGCTTTGCTGTTGCCGGCATTAGCTGCATCAGGCCGACTGCCCCGGCTCGCGATATGGCCTTCGGATTAAAACAGGATTCGACATGGATAACGGCCTTGATCAGGGCGCGATCAATACTGTGCACGCGGGCATTGGTGCTGATGGCCATTTCATACGGGGCCAGGCGGTCGGACAGTTTGGCCCTGGACAGACCGTCACAGCTCTGTGCGACACGTTTATAATCCAGGCGTCGCAGCAACTGAAAGCCCTGATCTTCCATTGGCCGGTCTGTGATCCAGCGGGTGCCGTCCTTGCCCTTGTAGATATACAATGCCGCCTGCGCCGCCTGCGTCGCAGACAACAGCATCGTGGCAAGCAACAGTGAAAAAATGACCTGTCTGTATCTCATTAAGTCGCTTCAAACCCCTGGCAGCTAACCCTAAGTCTATAAAATATACGGGAATTATCTATATCTCCCGGCAAATATAAGACCTATCATAGCGCCATTGGGACACTAATTATTTCCGTATATTTATCAATAAGTTATGAAAGATTTCCAGGGCAGACCATGCCTGGGGCCGGGAGGCCGCTGGTCACGCCGGTAAATGATGTTGGGGTGACTACTTTTCGATGACCACTGGCCGGTGTTGGTCTGATACCCATTCACTCCAGGAGCCAGGATACAAGCGGGCACCTTTCAGCCCGATGATTTTGAGCGCCAGCAACAGGTGACAGGCGCTGACACCGGAACCGCACATGCAGACCACCTGGTCGATAGAATGCTCGCCAATGACATCAGCATAAATACGATCCAGTTCACTGCCGTTCAGGAAACAACCTGATTCAGACAGGTTGGCCGTAAACGGTAAATTTACCGCACCGGGGATATGCCCGGCGACAGGATCAAATGTCTCCTGCTCACCTCGAAAACGTTTCTCATCACGTGCGTCGACCAGCAGGAATTCAGTGCTGGTCAGGTTACGTTCGATGTCCTGCACCCCGACCAGCATGTTCTTGTCAACATGGATGGTGTATTTCATGGTCTCATTCCGGGGAACATCAGGGGTCAGTGGATATTCGCGTTGCTGCCATTGATTAAAACCACCATCCAGCACGGCCACCGTATCATGACCAAGCCATTGCAATAACCACCACAGTCGACTGGCAATGGCACCGGCCCCGCCGTCATAAACCACCACCTGAGTCTCGTTATCCACGCCCCACGCACCGAGTCTGTCACCGAGGACTTCGGGATCAGGCAAGGGATGTCGGCCAGACGATGCAGTCACCTCGCCGGCCAAATCATCATCAAGATGCACATAACGGGCCCCGGGAATATGCGCCTCAAGATAGGCATTACGCCCCGCATCGGGCTTTGACAAGTCAAAGCGGCAATCAAAAATAACCCAGTTTTTCTCGCCCAGGTTGCGCTTCAGGGCATCGACGCTGATTAAGGTTGTATAGCTCATGCAGGCACTATAATGAAAAAGCCCCTGAATGCAAATCTATCATCAGGTTGTTAAAATTATACTGGCACTCATCACAGGGACAGCGGAAACCCGGCCTGATATAGTGGTGTTATATGCGTATATTACCTGTTACAGACAGCCATCTCTGCAGCTATCCAGCTGACACATTGCATGGCCTGTCAATACATACCTGCCTGCTGCCAGGCCAGGTCATGTGGGGGCCATGGCCTGCGGCCCTGCTGGCAATGGATGGATCCCTTGAGCAGGGAACATAACAGCATACTGGTCCCTGTCTCCATCAGCAGGGAACAGTTTATGAAGTACTATACGGGTGAAGCCAGTAGCATTATTGCCAAAAGTCTGGATGGCCGTAGCATACAATTCCCTGCGATCAGCCTGAGAAACTTTATGACAGCCGAGGGTGTTTACGGCACCTTCTGCCTTACCTATGACGCCAATGGGAAGCTAATTGAAATGATAAAATGCGACTAAACTACCTGATTATTATACTGCTGTTTTTTTTCGCCGGTTGCGAAAAGACACCAGATGAAGTGTTGCTTCGGCAAAACATCACTGACATGCAGACGGCACTGGAACAACGCCAGGCAGGTGACTTTCTCCAGCATGTCGCTGAAGACTATCAGGATAATTACGGGCAGGATATAAAAAGCCTGAAGCGCCTGTTACTGGCAAACTTCATCAGACACAGCAACATCAATACATTTATTAATAATATTGAGGTGACAATTTCTGGCGGGACAGCAACTATCACATTTACCGCCACACTGACAGGGGGGCAAGGGCTGATACCGGATAGCGGGCGAATATACACGGTAATAACAAAATGGCGTAAGCAGTCATCTGACTGGTTACTCTTTTCTGCCAGGTGGGAGGCAAAGCTGTCGAGTTAGCCTGTTGCGGCCAGTAAAGACTAGTCGCCGTCAACCAGTCTGAAATCAAATTCTGACAGTTCGCCAGTATCATCCCACTCATTGCCCCAACAATCCATCAGGATCACGCCCTTGTGGACTCCTTCAAACTGAAGGTTGCTGGTAATATCAGACTCCACTTCCTGTAGCTGTAATTGTGGTTCGACATTGTCATAGTCAGGATCACGCATATGTCACCTCCACTATTCGTTTCGACAACCGGGATCAACCCAGATTCAGTTAACAAACAGACTTCAAGACGTCCTTATCTTGCATAACGGCAATGCGCAGGTTTTCTTTAAGAAAATACCTGGTTGGCGCCCGATAGACCCGGATTAATAATGCAATCAAACTGTTAGAACTATAAAAAGAATGTATAAGGCCGGCAGGGCTGGCAGCAAAATCAGCGATCAGGCGTTTTCCAGAATGCTGTCATCCATAGACGCCAGTTTGAAATCATGCCCCTGCGCAATACATCGGGTAAGCCAGTCTCTGAGGAAATGGTTAAGCCGAACCATGTGAGCGCGGCCCATCTGTCGAAAACGCTGCTTTGGTTCCAGCCAGCCAAGCCCGGTACGGGTACGAAAACGCAACACTTCCGCCACCCTGGCATCGTAATAGACGCGTAGCTGGATATCTGGATAGGAAATCTTCAAACTTCCTGTTTGCAGAAATTCCGTCATGGAGAGCGTCAGTGTGTAAGGTGAGTTTTCGAGAATGGACAGGTGTATCTCATTACCGACATCGTTTTTAGAGACTAAAGTACCATCTATTGTTCGCAAATGCGGCGCCAGATGCATCAGCAGGTTAAAATTCTGCTCATGTAAGCGGTGTAAATCAACGCATGCTTTTCTTGTCCCTGTTCCTGTCATGGTAACCTGATTAACTGTCAGCTCATATATTTAAAGTGTATCAGGAAATCTGCCAGATGGAATACACTTTACAAGACAATACGACTGGTTAATAATATATAGAGCAGCTTTGTATCATGAATGGTCAGGGGATCCATTCATGCATACGGGCACGCAGACGCGCCAGCGCCTGGCTCATCAACTGACTTGTTCGAGACTCACTGACACCGATCACTTCGCCTATCTCACGTAAATTCAGCTCCATGTCATAGTACAGGGACACCACGATGCGTTCTCTTTCCGGTAAGCCCCGAATTGAAGTAGTCAGCCTGTTTTTCATGTTCCCTGACTGAACATTTTTTAACGGGTCATCATCCTTGTGATGTGACTGGTTCGGCATCCCGAAGTCTTCAAAACCCATTGCCTCAAGACTGAACAGGTTACTGTTCCTGCCATCCTGAAGGATCTGGTGATATTCCTCACTGCTTATGCCCATCTCCTGCATGACCTCACTATCGCGCGCATCACGGCCATAACGCCCTTCCACCTTTCTGATCGCCTCGGACAACGCACGGCTTTTTCTGTTTACGGATTTTGGTGTCCAGTCATTCTTGCGAAGTTCATCTAGCATTGCACCACGAATATGGATCCCGGCCTAGGTCTCAAAACTTGCACCCTGCATGGCATTATAATTCTTT
>BTQY01000077.1:0-7168 GCA_036986115.1 Gammaproteobacteria bacterium
GAAGATACTTCGTCATTGAAGATACTTCGTCATTCCGGCGAAGGCCGGAATCCAGTAACAGACAGAATGTAATACACTGGATTTCGGGTCTGCGTTACTTTCCAGAGCTTTGGAATATGTTAAGAAAACCCAAAATGATATTAATCGATGTGGATGGTACGCTGGTGGACAGCGTGCCGGATCTGGCCTTCTGCGTGAACGCGATGATGGAAAAGCTGGACATGCCGGTGCCTGCTGAAGAGAAGGTCCGTGAGTGGGTCGGTAATGGCGTCGAAAGACTGGTGCGGCGCGCCTTAGTCGGTGAATTGACAGGCGAGCCCGATGAGGCATTGTTTGAAAAGGCCTACCCGATCTTTCTGCATCTGTATGCCGAGAACACCAGTGTGCGTAGCTGTTTGTACCCCGGGGTCCGTGAAGGCCTGGATGCGTTGAAGCTGGCGGGTTACCAGATAGGCTGTGTCACCAACAAGGCCGGGCAGTTTACGCTGCCCTTACTGAAGGCGCTTGGCCTCTATGATGATTTTACGATTATCATCAGTGGTGATACCCTGGAGAAGAAGAAGCCGGATCCGCTGCCACTGCTGCATGCGGCCGAATTTTTTGGAGTAACTCCCGGGCAGTCGCTGATGGTGGGCGATTCGGTCAGTGATGTGAAGGCGGCGCGGGCTGCCGGTTTTCAGATAGTCTGTATGACCTATGGCTATAATCATGGCGTTGATATCGCGGATGCAAATCCAGATGCCTTGCTTGATTCGCTGACTGAGCTACAATATCTTCTCGATGATACAGATGGGGCTGCAGACGGGGCCAATTCCGCCACGGTCTGACCCGTTGTTTGGCCTAATGGCCTGACTGGTTTACAGGATAGCAACAAGATGAATGAAGTAAGCATAATAAGCAAACCATGGTGGCCCTGGCGTAGTGTAGCCAGACCCCAATGTATTGCTGTGCCCAATCATCTTCAAGGAAAAGACTGTGAAACCAGAACAATTCGAAGCTCTCGCCTCCCAGGGCTTTAATCGCATCCCCGTTGTGCGCGAGGTCCTGGCGGATCTCGATACCCCGTTAAGTACCTACCTTAAACTTGCCGATGGCCCGTACAGTTACCTGTTCGAGTCAGTTCAGGGCGGTGAGAAGTGGGGTCGTTATTCCATAATCGGTCTGCCGGCCCGTACCGTGGTGCGGGTACAGGGGCATGATATCAGCGTCGAGAAAGACGGCAAGGTCATAGAGCAATCCACCGAGACCGATCCGCTGGCCTGGATAGAAGCCTTTCGGCAGCGCTATCGTGTGCCGGAAGATATCGAGGGTCTGCCCCGCTTTAGCGGTGGTCTGGTTGGTTATTTTGGTTACGATACCATCCGCTATATCGAGCCGAAGCTGGCCAATGCGGCCAATAAGGATCCGTTAGGTACCCCGGACATCCTGTTGATGGTGTCTGATGAGGTGCTGGTGTTTGATAATCTCAGTGGCAAGCTGCTTCTGGTGGTGCATGCCAATCCGGAAGTTGAGGATGCCTGTCAGAAGGTACATCAACGCCTGGATGAGATGGTGCAGCGTTTGCGTACGGTCACGCCAGTTGTCGATAGCGCCAATGATGGTGTTAATATCGGCGATGATCATAGCCCGGCGGAAGAAAGTGATTTTGTCTCCGGTTTTACCCGGCAGGGCTTTGAATCTGCGGTCGGGCGCATCAAGGAATATATCCTCGAAGGGGACGTGATGCAGGTGGTGATATCACAACGCATGTCGATACCTTTTAATGCCCCGCCTTTATCATTGTACCGCGCATTACGCTGCCTGAATCCGTCACCGTACATGTATCACCTGAACCTTGGTGATTTTTGCGTGGTCGGCTCGTCACCGGAGATCCTGACCCGTCTTGAGGATGGTGAAGTGACCGTACGACCGATTGCTGGCACCCGTCCACGCGGAGAGTCTGAAGAGCAAGACAAGGCGCTGGAGCAAGATCTGCTATCGGATCCGAAGGAGCTGGCCGAACACCTGATGTTGATCGATCTTGGACGTAATGATGTCGGTCGGGTGTCGAAAATTGGTTCGGTAAAACTCACCGAGAAAATGCTCATCGAACGCTACTCGCATGTCATGCATATCGTCTCCAACGTGACCGGCAAGATCCGCGATGATATGACGGCGATTGATGCACTGAAGGCGACTTTCCCGGCAGGAACCCTGTCCGGTGCGCCGAAGATCCGTGCGATGCAGATCATCGACGAACTGGAACCGGTCAAGCGCGGTGTGTATGGTGGCGCCGTTGGCTATATTGCATGGAACGGCAACATGGACACGGCCATTGCCATTCGCACGGCGGTGATTAAGGATCAGCAGCTGCATATCCAGGCCGGTGCCGGTATTGTGGCAGATTCGGTGCCGGCCAATGAATGGGAAGAGACCATGAACAAGGGCCGTGCGATCTTCCGTGCCGTGGCCATGGCACAAAAAGGATTGGGGTAAGATGATATAAACGCAAAGGACGCGAAGACGCAGAGAGCGCAAAGGAATGCATTATGAATGAAAATGATATTGCCTATACAATAATTGGAGCAGCAATTGAAGTACATCGATCATTAGGACCAGGCCTGCTGGAGTCAACGTATCACCGATGTCTTGAATGTGAGTTATCGAACAGGAGTGTATTTTTTGAGAGTGAAGTGCCACTTTCTATTGAGTATAAGGGTGTCATTATAACTAATGCATACCGTTCTGATATGTTGGTAGAAAACAAGGTGATAGTTGAGCTAAAAACTGTTGAGAACATTAATAACTTACATAAGGCTCAGTTATTAACATATCTTCGGTTGTCGAACAGGAAGTTAGGTTTGCTTATAAATTTCAATACATGTGTGCTAAAAGATGGAATATCGAGAATTGTTCATAATTTATGATTTTTTCTTTGCGCTCTCTGCGTCTTTGCGGGCTCAGCGTTAAAGATAGGTGCTGGCTATGCTGCTGATGATCGACAATTACGATTCCTTTACCTACAACCTGGTGCAGTACCTCGGTGAACTGGGTGCGGATGTGCAGGTATACCGTAATGATCAGGTCAGCGTGGATGAGATGGAAAGGCTGAATCCTGAGTGTATTGTGATATCTCCGGGGCCCTGTACACCGAACGAGGCCGGGGTATCGGTCGAGGCGATCAAACACTTTGCCGGTAAGGTGCCGTTACTAGGGGTCTGTCTTGGTCACCAGAGTATCGGCCAGGCCTTTGGCGGCGTGGTCGGCCATGCCCGCAAGATCATGCACGGCAAGACCTCACAGATCCACCACAAGGACATCGGTGTGTTTGCCGGTCTGCCCAATCCGCTCGAGGCCACCCGTTATCATTCGCTGGTAGTGGAGCAGGACAGCCTGCCGGACTGCCTGGAGATCACGGCCTGGACAGAGAATGACGACGGCGGCCTGGACGAGATCATGGGCTTGCGTCATAAAGAGCTGGCGGTGGAGGGGGTACAGTTTCACCCGGAATCGATACTCACCGCCTCCGGGCACGATATGTTAAAGAATTTTTTAGCGTACCAGATATGAGATCTGGTAGGCCGGATTAAACGCAGAGCGTGTATCCGGCGGAGTTTGCCCGATACGACTGACGTTGTCACTCTTAATCGGGCCTACTTATATGTAAAGAAATAATGAACATTTTGAGGTTTAATTAAATGGATATGAAATCAGCGATACGTGCGGTAGTTGATAATCATGATCTGAGCGCCGCCGACATGGAAGCCGTGATGCGGCTCATCATGACCGGAGAGGCGACCCCGGCACAGATCGGCGGCTTCCTGGTGGGCCTGCGAAACAAAGGTGAGACGGTCGCTGAAATCGCCGCCGCCGCCAGGGTCATGCGTGAGTTGGCAACCCCGGTGACGGTGACGGGTGATCATATCGTCGATATCGTGGGTACGGGTGGTGACGGCGCCAATACCTTTAATATTTCCACGGCAACTATTTTTGTGGTGGCGGCAGCAGGCGGTACGGTAGCAAAACACGGCAATCGTTCTGTCTCCAGCAAGTCTGGCAGTGCCGATCTGCTGGAGGTTGCCGGCGTGAACCTGGACCTGACACCGGAACAGGTCGGTCAATGCATCACCGAGCTCGGGGTCGGTTTTATGTTTGCGCCCAAACATCATAGCGCAATGAAGCATGCCATCGGGCCGCGCAAGGAAATGGGTGTGCGGACTATTTTCAATGTACTGGGACCACTGACCAACCCGGCCGGTGCGCCGAATCAGTTACTCGGCGTATTCAGCAATGAGCTGGTCGAGCCACTGGCCAGGGTACTCAGGGAACTGGGCAGCAACCATGTGATGGTGGTGCACTCTCAGGATGGCATGGATGAGATCAGCATTGGTGCCGCCACCCGTGTCGCTGAGCTCAAAGAAGGCGAGATTAGTGATTACATTATTACCCCGGAAGAGTTCGGTTTTGAACGTGGCGACGTTGCCGACATCGAAGTGGATTCTGCGCAGCAGAGCCTGCAGATTATCCAGCAGGTGTTTACCAATAAGCCTGGAGCGGCACGCGACATTGTGGTGATGAACGCCGGCGCGGCCATTTACTGCGCCGGTCTGGCAGAAGATCTCAGTCAGGGTATGGAGATCGCCGCGGATGTGATCGCCGATGGTGCGGCGGCTGAAAAACTGAAGGCATTAGTGGAATTATCCAACGGCTTTTAATAACGCAAAGGACGCTAAGACGCAGAGCGCGCAAAGGTTTCTCTTGATTAACTTCTTTTCTTCGTGGTCTTTGCGTCTTAGCGTTATCTGCGGTTTCTTCCAGAGACAGTACATATGACAAATCAAACCCCCGATATTCTGCAAAAGATCATATCCCGCAAGCAGCAGGAGCTGGCTGATCGCCGGCAACAGACCAGTCTGCAACAGGCGATCAAACTGGCGCAGACAGCGCCGCCAGTACGTGGTTTTGTCAGTGCCATCATTGCAAAGCATCATGCCGGTCTGCCGGCAGTGATTTCGGAAATTAAAAAGGCTTCGCCGAGCAAGGGCCTGTTGCGTGAAGACTTTGATCCTGCCGCGATCGCCCATAGTTATGAGGCTGGTGGCGCGGCCTGCTTATCAGTATTAACCGATATCGATTTTTTCCAGGGCAGTGACGATTACCTGATTCAGGCACGCGCTGCCGGTCAGTTACCGGTGCTGCGCAAGGATTTTATGATCGATCCCTACCAGGTCTATGAAGCCAGGGCCATTGGCGCTGATTGTATTTTGCTGATCGTTGCCGCATTGGCCGATGACCTCATGAAGGAACTGAATGACCTGGCCCACGATTTGGAGATGGATGTACTGGTCGAGATACATGATGAACGGGAACTGCAACGGGCATTACAACTGGAGTGCCCACTGGTCGGTATCAATAACCGCAATCTTCATACCTTTGAGACGACACTGGAGACCACTTTATCACTGATGAAACAGATCCCGGATGATCGCATCATTGTTACCGAGAGCGGTATACTGGGTCCTGCGGACGTGGCCCTGATGCTGGATAACAATATCAGGACTTTCCTGGTCGGGGAGGCGTTTATGCGCGCGGAGGATCCTGGCAAGGCATTACAACAATTCTTTTTCTAACGGGTCTTCTAATTGCCTGCCTAATAGCGTTAGGGCCTCACTCCAGTCACCCTCGCGGGTCTGGCGAAACACCGGGAACCCGGCAAACCACGGCGAACGGTCACCCTTGTCCATCCAGCGCCAGTCAGGTGGAAAGGGCACTAGTACATGACCGATTTTGTTCAGGCTCGCAAGCAAATGCATATTGGTATTACTGACGCCAACATAGCGATCCAGCAACGATAACAGTGCCAGCATGTCTTCCAGATCTTCGTTATAGTGGTTCAGATCAATGACTGGTTGCTCCAGTCTTTCGGACAGCCAGGCAAGTTCATCATCTTCCGGAAAACGTTGCAGGATGACAACTGTTCCACCGAGTCGATTGAGTGTGTCGGTAATCAGTTCCAGCGGAAACTCCTTGAACAGGCGGTTGACCTCCACCGTACCGGCACGCCAGGTAAGGCCGATATAGGGGGGTTTCCCCTGGTCTTGCAATATATCTCTGATATCGTTTAGCCGTCCGGCCTGTGGCTCAAGCACAATCGGCGCGGGCAGTTCAGATATATTATTCATGCCGAGTAACAGTGGCAGGTCGGCAACGGAAATACTGATGTCATAACCAGCAAGATCGGTGCTATCGGTTATCACCTCATCCACATCGACATTGCGTTCGATGAGTGAAGCAATTTTCTCATCAGCGAGGTAGGTAACTCTGGCGCCTTGCTGTTTCAGGTAGCGGGCGCCGCGCAGAAAAAATATTTCGTCACCAAGCCCCTGGCTTTTTGCCAGCAGGATATTCCTGTTTTGCAGGTCATTGGGGAGCTCGACAGGTGAATTGACAATATCCGGAGTATTTCGATATTTGTAATACTGCCAGCCTTTTTCGAATTGCCCTTTGCATAAATAAATTCTACCGAGATTATTTCTTGCCAGATTATTGTCAGGGTCCAGTCTCTCGGCTTCGAGATAGTGATCAATTGCCTGCTGGTCGTCACCACTCAGATAACACGCCTTGGCCAGGTTATAGTGGATCACCGGGCTGTCTGGCTGCAGCAGTAGCGCCTGTTCAAGATACTTTATACTGTTCTGATAGTCGGCCATTTCGATATACGATATGGCGGCTTCTATAAGCCCTCCGAGGTGATCGGGCTGAAGTTTCAGCAGGCGATCGTAGTGTTCAATCGCCCTGGAGTGGTTTTTCTGTGCCTTGTAACAGTTTGCCAGCAGGAAATGTGCCTCTGAAAACCGGGGTGAGATCTTTATGGCATTGCGAGCGTGGTACTCGCACTTTTTTAAATCATCTTCAGACTCAAATATAGAGGCCAGCAGCAGCCAGACCTCGGCATCTTTTTTATCGCGCTTCAGTATGCCGAGCAGGATTTTCTTTGCAGCAGCAAGATCGCCGGTCCTGAGCAGCGTCAATGCCTGTTGTTTCTTATGTGTTGTCAGATTACTTTGTTTGGCCATAATTCAATTCAGGGATTCTGGTCAGGTGTATTGGCAAAGGATAATAATTTGTCATGTACCTTGTTGATAACATTATCCCAGTCACCAGGTGTTTGTTGACGGAACAGGGTAAT
>BTQY01000078.1:0-6990 GCA_036986115.1 Gammaproteobacteria bacterium
CATCGAGATCATGCACACCGATGCCGAGGGCCGCATGGTGCTGGCCGACACCCTGACGCTGGCCAGCCGCAGCAAACCCGGGCTGATGCTGGATTACGCCACCCTGACCGGCGCCTGTATATATTCACTGAGCAGTCGTTACAGCGGTGCGTTTACCAATCGCGACAAATTTATTCAGCCGATCATCGAGGCCGGTCGTGCCAGTGGTGAACGCGTCTGGCCATTTCCGACCGATGCCGATTTCGACAAGGAACTCGACAGCAAGATCGCTGACATCAAGCAATGCACCCTCGACGGCGAGGCCGACCATATCCTGGCGGCGAGATTTTTAGGCAAATTTATCGAACACGACACACCGTGGATCCATGTCGACCTGTCCGCCGGTAACCATAAAGGCGGACTGGCGCATATCCCGACCGATACCACCGGTTTCGGGGTCGGCTTCAGCCTGAGCCTGTTGCTGGAGCAAAGGCTTGTCCCGGGGATCCCGTAGTGAAACCCCGCTTCAACCTGCATAGATATATTTATATTTTATTTGCGTAGTCGCTACCGACAATCGCTCCGCACATCCCTGTGCTCTCGCAATACTAATACTTCCTGTATGTCGTCCTGCCTCGCGCGACACTAGTACGTCCCTGTATGTCGTCCTGTACGTCGCATTTGCGGACTAATTTATTTCAATGAAATCCACAGGGATTCTAGGGATACGGCAGGTAATCTTAGTAGTCATGCCGGGCTTGACCCGGTATCCAGTTTTTCATCATGTGGCTGGATTCCGGCCAAAGGCATGCCGGAATGACAACTATCAGGTTCCTGATCCGCTTATACCCCGTGTCCCCCGTGGTAATTTGCATGGTCGCTACCGACAATCGCTCCGCACTCCCTGTGCTCTCGCAATACTAATACTTCCTGTATGTCGTCCTGCCTCGCGCGACACTAGTACGTCCCTGTATGTCGCATTCGCGGACTACAAATGATCCCCCCTACTTCGATGGCCCAGGGAACGGCAACTGGATGGGGTCAATCATCGGGGTCTTTGGTCCAATAGACGTTGGCTTCGGCTGTTGTTTTTTAACTGGCGACTTCGGTGCCGCGACTGACCTGGGCTGTTTTTTCTCTGCTGCAGCCCTGGGGGCCTCCTCAGCCTTGTTGTCTTCTGTCGTCCTGGCCTTCGTCCTGGCCGCCTTGTCTGTCCCCTTATCTGTCTTGGGTTCCACCGTTTTCCCTGGCGCGCTCTTTGCTGCCGGTTTTGCTGCTGGCCGTGCGGGTAGCGGGGCTGTGGGGGCGGCAGGAGTTGTGAGATCGGTGGCCGGACCAATCTGTGGCATGCTCGGTATCACTACCGGAGACGGCATCGTCAGCGGCGCGGGTGGTGGTGCGACTTCAGCGGGGGCAACTTCGTCGGTCTGTTCAGGCGCGGTATCTGTGTCCTGTTTATCCGTTTCCTCAGGCACACTCTTTGGTGCCGGCCGTACGGGTGCCGGGGCATTGGGATCGATGGCTGGACCCACCTGTGGCATGGTCGGCGTCACTACCGGTGGCGATATCGTCAGCGGCGCCGGCGCCACTTCTGCAGGAGAAACTTCCCCGGCCTGTCCGCCTCCAGCCTTCTCATCAGTGCCGCCGATGATGCCCTCCGTGATGGCCTTGTCTGTGGCCTCATCACCGGTGGTCGAATCGATGGTTAAACCTTTTTCCCTGGCCTCTTCAATCTGCTCCCTGTTTTCCTCGATGGCTTCATCCAGATCACGGTTCATCACGATAATACTGATGCGTCGGTTAATCGCCGATTCTGGATTGGCCTTGTCAAACAGGACCGAATCCGCCAGGCCGACGACCCTGGAGACCTTGTCTTTCTGGATCCCGGCACGCATCAACTCCCGACGGGCCGCATTCGCACGATCGGCCGATAGCTCCCAGTTGCTATACCCTTCACGACCGAAGAATGGCGTCGCATCGGTATGGCCACTGATGCTGATTTTATTTGGCACACCGATGAGGGTCTTGGCTACTGCATGCAGGATCCCAACCATATGGTCCTTCAGAGTATCGCCACCCGAATCAAACATCGGACGCCCCTCCTTGTCCAGGATCTGGATGCGCAGGCCTTCCGGGGTGATATCCAGCTTGAGCTGATCCTTAAACGGCTTCAATGCCTGACTGGCATTGACGGCTGCCTTCAGTTCGGCCAACAATTCTTCCAGACGTTGTTGTTCGATGTCCATCGCGATACGGGCATCAGGATCCTTGCCCACATCGACCTTTTGACCCCCTTCACTGATTTCTATCTGGATCTTTTCTCCTTTCGTCAACTCCTTCATCATCGTCAGACCTTTTTCTGTCGGTGGCCCAAAGACATTAGGCGCGGGACCAGCAACAGAGCTCTTGCCGATAAAGATACTCGGGTTACGAAAATAGTCAGAGATACCGGCCTTTTGTTCCTCGCTGGTCGGACCACCGAGGATCCACATCAACATGAAGAATGCCATCATCGCAACAGCAAAGTCAGCGAACGCGACCTTCCAGGAACCACCGTGGTGACCACCGTGTCCCTTGACAACCTTTTTAATAATGATGGGTTGGTTCTTGGCGTCCATCACCGAGCCCCGTATGACATGATGCTGGCCTTAATCCTTTTTACCCTTGACGAAATCCTCCAGCTCCATGAAGCCGGGGCGTATCTCGGGATACATCACCTTACGTCCATACTCGACCGCAATCTGGGGTGGTGAACCATTCAGTGACGCAATCATGGCGGTCTTGATGACCTGGTAAAACTTGGTTTCTTCCCGGGCCATGTGCCCCAGGGCCGTGCCCAGCGGGCCAAAGAAACCATAAGACAACAGGATACCGAGGAAGGTACCGACCAGGGCGGCCGCGACATGGGCGCCAATCTCGGCGGTGTCGCCATCCAGCGATCCCATGGTGATCACGATACCGAGTACCGCGGCGACAATACCAAAACCCGGTAACGCATCCGACATATTGGTGATTGCCGAGGCTGGCATCTCTGACTGCTCATGATGGGCATCGATCTCCATGTCCATCAGCGCCTCGATCTCATACGGGTTCATATTGCCGCCAACCATCAGGCGCAAATAATCGGTAATGAAATCTATCACATGATGATCGGCGAGGATCTTCGGGTAGTTCTGGAAGATGGTACTGGCCTCTGGCTCATCGATATGCTCTTCGATCGCCATCATGCCTTCCTTGCGCATCTTGGCAAAAAGCTCATACAACAATGCCAGCAGGTCCATATAGTGTTGTTTACCGAATTTGGCCCCCTTCAGCGAGGCCATCGCGCCATTCATGGCGGCCTTGATGACACTGGGGGGATTGGCAATCACGAATGCGCCACCGGCCGAACCCATGATGATCAGCAGTTCGAATGGCTGAAGCAAGGCAATCAGATTTCCTTTAGACAGGAGAAAACCTGCAATAACACTGCCGAGAACAACGATGACACCAATAATAATTTTCATGCGGAAACAGCTACCTTTCCTTAGGTTATGTTAAACAGGCCTGTAACGGGTTATCGGTATGCTGCTGGACGAACTTTAATACTCACATT
Source organism: Gammaproteobacteria bacterium (assembly GCA_036986115.1). GTDB lineage: Bacteria > Pseudomonadota > Gammaproteobacteria > BTQY01 > BTQY01 > BTQY01. The sequence continues at coordinate 3,575 of BTQY01000078.1, forward strand.
GCTCCCACAGGTTGTAATGGGGGGTCGATCCGCTAAAGTTTTGAGTAATTCAGGCCGAAACCGACTATGCCGGGGTATATCCCGGAATAAAGGCTGGTATTTGCTATAAGTATATGATGAGTAATACAAAACAAAAGATTATCGGGAACTTTGAAAAGCTGGTCATCGCATCAAACAAGATCCAGTTGCCGATGCTGCGGCATACCGCTTCTGCCCTGAAGGAACTGGAGATTGATGAAAATACCTCGTATAACCGTATCAGCGACATCGCCGCCAAGGACCCGGGGCTGACCATCGCGCTGTTCAAGATGGTACACGGCAAGGATCCGAAACGTTCCGCAGAAATCGAATCCGTGCGAGAAGCCATCATGATGCTCGGCCTGAACAGCGCCGAACAAATCATCGAGAAGATGGCGATTTTTGAAGACTATACACCCGAGGCAGTACAATCCGAGTTGATGGCGGTATTCAGTCGCTCGTTCTTTGCCGCACGCCAGGCCTATGAGTGGACCCGCGCCAGGCACGATATCCTGGTCGATGAGGTATACACCGCCACCCTGCTGTATGAACTCGGTGAGATGATCCTGTGGTATCTGGTGCCCAATGCACTAAGACGCATAGCACAACTGCACGATAGACAGAACATCCCGCAGGATGAAGCAGAATATGTCACACTCGGTTTCAGTATTCAGGAATACACCATGGCACTGGCCGAGCAATGGGGATTGCCGACCATTCTTGTTCACAGCCTGAATCCGGAAAATGCGAATGAGCAACGTGCCTATGGCGTGATGCTGGCAAACAAGTTTGCACAGATCAGCGCACAGGACTGGAACTCGGAAGAATCCCAGGAGCTGACCGAGGCCGTTGCTGCCTATCTGCAATTACCCTTTGAATCTGCGCACCGCTGGATCATGAACAGCGCCAATGATTCCGTCACAGACGAATTATATGCCGATAGCAACTACTCACAGTCATTGCGGACCACGCTGGAAGCTGAAGAAGAAAAAGAAGCTGCGGCCGCGGCGGCACTGATGGAAGACGCCCTGCTCGGTACAGGGACCGAAGAATCGGAGACAGACAGTGAACCAGAGAGGTCGGCTGATGACAGAGAATCGACCAGTATCTGTTTAATGCCACGCAACGAAATCTATCTGGACACTATTGCCAGGCTGACCGAGGTACGTGATGTTCCCCCAACGCCACCGGAGATCATTAATGATGTCATGCATGGCCTTCATGAAGGTGTTGGTCTGAATCGTGTTGTGTTTGCGCTGCTGCATAAAGATGGAAAATCCATAAATGCAAAGTTTCTGCGTGGTACCGAAAACGATCCGTTGTTTAACCGCTTCGAGATCACCCTGGATCCAGATAACCTGTTTACGCACCTGATGACAAAATCTCAAAGCCTGTGGATCAATGACTCCAATCGGGAGCGTTACTGGTCAATGTTACCGAATGAATTTATTGAGATGATCAATGTCGAATGTTTCTTCTGTATCTCAATCGTCGCCAAGGGCAAGCCGGTCGGTCTGATCTATGCAGATCGTCATGGCAGTAAATGCCTGCTGGATGCCAAGAGTTATTCAGAATTCAAGAAGGTCTGTCTGCTGGCCGCCAAGCGCCTGGAAATCGCCCGCATGGAGAAATGACGTATTGGGTGAGTGAAGCATTATGTCGTGTTAATATGCGGCCTTAATCGGCGGGGCATGACAGGCATGACACGAGTATGACTCAGGCAGCACGGATCCGCGAGATCCCCTACAACTACACCTCTTTTTCAGACCGGGAAATCGTCATCCGTTTTCTCGGCGAGGACATGTGGAAGCTCCTGGAGGACTTGCGAGGTGAGCGGGTTACCGGCCGGTCGGCCCGCATGCTGTTCGAGATACTCGGTGATATGTGGGTGATCATCCGCAATCCTTTCATACAGGATGATCTGCTGGAGAATTCCAGGCGACGTCAATCCCTGACCCATGCACTGCACCATCGTCTCGACCAGGTAGTCGCCCGGGCCGGGGACAACCCGAAGGCGTTGCAACTGGCTGACAAGACCCGCACCGCTATCAGCGACTTTGAAGGCTGGTTTGCCGGGCAAAAAAATAAACGCAGTCACATCCTGAAGCGCCTGTCCAGCGTCACCCGCCGCGACAATATCGATTTTTCAGGGCTGGCGCGAGTGTCCCATGTCACCGATGCCAGTGACTGGCGTGTCGAATATCCACTGGTCGTGGTCAACCCGGATAGCGAACAGGAGATCCTGCCGGTCATCAAGGCATGTATTGAACTCGGACTGAACATCATCCCGCGCGGCGGGGGTACCGGTTATACCGGTGGTGCAGTACCGCTGACCCCGGATACCGCGGTGATCAACACCGAAAAGCTTGATGCACTCGGCAAGGTGGAGATGCGTGACCTTGAAGGCGTTGATCGGCAGGTCCCGACAATTCGTGCCGGGGCCGGTGTCATCACACTTTCTGTCAGTGAGCGCGCCCAGGCCGGCGGTTTTGTCTTTGCCGTGGATCCCACCTCACAGGATGCCTCGACCATTGGCGGCAATGTCGCCATGAATGCCGGTGGTAAAAAGGCCGTCACCTGGGGAACCACGCTAGATAACCTGGTGTCCTGGCGCATGGTGACTGCCGATGCCCGTTGGCTCAAAGTAGAAAGACTGCAACACAATCTTGGCAAGATCCATGAGCAGGAGACAGTGCGTTTTCGCATCACCCGCTACCGGGAAGATGCCAGGACCATCGACGGTGAGCCAGAACTACTTGAAATCCCCGGGAAAATATTCCGGCTTCGCGGTCTGGGCAAGGACGTCACCAATAAAACACTGAATGGTCTGCCGGGTATTCAAAAGGAAGGCTGTGATGGTTTTATCACCTCGGCAAGATTTGTGCTGCATCGTATGCCGAATCATACCCGCACTGTCTGCCTGGAGTTTTTCGATCCGGACCTGCAGCTGGCCGTGCCGGCAATTGTCGAGACCAGGGACTATCTCGATGAACATGATGGCGTGACGCTGGCCGGCATGGAACACCTGGATGAACGTTATGTACGCGCCATACAATACAGTACCAAGGCGCCTCGTGCCGATCTGCCAAAGATGGTATTACTGATCGATATCGCTGGTGATGATGCGGCCGTAGTCGCCGAGGCGTCGTCGGCCATCGTTCGTATGGCGAATGCACGTGGTGCAGAAGGCTTTGTGGCAATAAGCCCGGATGCCAGAAAACGCTTCTGGCTGGACCGCACCCGCACTGCCGCCATTGCGGCTCATACCAATGCCTTCAAGATCAATGAAGACGTTGTTATACCACTATCAGGACTGGCACAGTACAGCGAAGAGATTGAACGCATCAACATTGAATTATCGACGGCCAATAAATTAAAAATGGTCGATGAGGTACTTG
>BTQY01000079.1:0-6723 GCA_036986115.1 Gammaproteobacteria bacterium
GGGGCCCTGACCCTGAGGGATCCCACGAAATTTCAAGTGCGCCAATAAAGATCCCTGGCACCTAATTCTTAATTCTATGTGCTTTTAAAAGTACCCAAATGGTCGGGGGCCTTATTTTTAATGTTATTTAGAAAGACACCGCAACATATTAGAATCCGAAAGTATCTGGTTAATTGAAGCTGATAAAGCGATGTTCACGTATTTGTTATTCGCTTCCTCTCCTTGCACGATCTGGACACTCTCCTGGTGTTCTCCCCGGTATAGTTTTTCATAAGGACGTAAGCTACCAAACTTACAGATCCCCTTCATCGTTGATTCTGTTTTCAACGTCCCGCTCCAGAATCCCATCAACAACCGGTATTCCAATGCCCTCAATTCGACGCGCAGTTCGCGCTCATCTCCAACCGGGCCTTTGGACACGCGAAAGCCCTGAGATGACAATCCTTCCGTAAGTGCGTCGCCAACAATTGTTACCAAATCGCCTGCGACCGTGAGTTCTTCGCCAACGCCCCTGACGCCACGGGTCCCAAGTGTTGTCCTGGGGCGTTCATCCACAATGCTGAGCATCACCAGCTTATCAGCGCCAACCGTACTCTTTTCCACATCCACATTTGGCCGCAACTTTACTGCTTGAGGTGTGAATGCGCACCCACCCAGTGTGGTAATTAACATAAATAATAAAATACTTCGCACGATCATTATCTTTGCCTCCGATTTGTATTGTTCAACAAGTTCAAGGGGTCAGGTCACCTGATTTCTCCTGTACGTCGTAGCAGCGTTCATTTGCGGATAAACTTAATTATTCGCGGCGAGGGCGCCGCTCCCACAGAAGATTCGATTGGTTTTGCTAACTCTGGTCACTGTCCTTTTCTTTGCCCTGCGCCTCTTCGGCCTTTACGTCTGCCTCGGATCCCAGCAGCACGGCGATCCAGTGGGTCTGCTGCTCGCTTTCCAGTGCGACCTTGGCCACCATGGTCAGTGGTACCGACAGTAACATGCCGACCGGGCCGAGTACCCAGCCCCAGAACACCAGTGACAGGAACACCACCAGTGTCGACAGGCCAAGACCCTTGCCCATGATCTTTGGCTCAAGCACGTTGCCGATGCCGATGTTGACGGCGGCATAGCCGGCGATGGTGAACAGCGCCAGTGAGGTGCCACCCTGCACGAAGGCGAGCAGCACTGCCGGGATGGCGGCTATAATGGAACCGATGTTCGGCACGAAATTCAGTACAAAGGCCAGCATGCCCCACAACAACGCATAATCGACGCCGAGGATCCAGAGATAAACGGCGATGATGCCACCGGTCAGCAGACTCATCCATGACTTCATCGCGACATAGCGATTCACATTTTCCATCAGGTGATTGAAGTGGGCCATCGAGGATTCCGGATCCTTGAAGATTAATTTCAGCTTGCCGGGAAAGCTGGAGGCCTCCAGCAGGATAAAGATCACGGTCAACAATATAAAGAAGGCATTCGCCAACAGGTTACTGAGACTGGAAAACACCTTTGCGGCCAGTGACATCGCCGACCCAAGATTGAGGTTTTCCTTTACCATGTCCGCCGGCAGCGCAATACCCCGGGCATTCATCCAGGTCACCAGTCCGGACGTGTGTTCCTGTAACTGTTCCTTATAAACGGGCAGTGAACGGCTGAAATCATCGATCGATGTACCAATCAATACGGACAGCAACAGACCTACCCCGGCAAGGGCAACGATGACCAGCAGCATGGCGACCAGTTTGGGCAGGCCCTTGCGATGTAACCAGAACAGCGTGGGGGCGCTGATGATGGCAATAAAGATGGATAATAATAACAGGACGATCAGGGATTCAGCCGCACGCATGCCGGCGACGACCACTACAAAGGCAGCGGTTGATATGAGTAAACGACTTCCGCTAGTGGTTTCTAATGACATTGTTATTGGACTTTATTTAAACCAGCCATTCATTTTCTCAAGGTCACTGATGTCGAGTGTCCCTGCAGCCTGTTTCAGGCTCAGGGTCTGGATAAGATAATCATAGCGTGAACGTGCCAGGTCCCGCTCGGATCGGTACAGGTTACGTTGGCTGATGAGCACGTCGACAATGGTGCGTGTACCTACTTCGAAACCTGCCTCGGTGGCTTGCAGCGCACTATTGTTGGAAACCACGGCCTGTTTAAATGCCTTGATACGGCTAATACCGGCGATCACTCCTCGATAGGCATCGCGTGTCTGACGGGTGACGTTGCGGTGTTGCAATTCAAGGTTTTCACTGGCTTCATTAAATTGATACGAGGCCTGGCGTGTCCTTGATACTACCCGGCCGCCTTCAAACAGTGACATGTTCAGCTGCAGGCCGATGGTGTCGAGATCCGTTTCACGGGCCAGGGTGCCACCGCTTTCCGAGTGACGGCGGGTCGCAACAACGTCCAGTGTTGGCAAGTGAGCGGAGCGGGCGATATTGATATCCTGGCGCGCCTCCTCACTGGCATGGCGTGCTGCCAGGATGGCGGGATTTTGTGCCTGTGCCGTTTCTACCCACTGTGACATATCAGCCGGTTCCGGCTTCAGTAACGGAATATCTTCTTTCAGCAGCGACAGTTCCATATGTGTCTTGCCGGTAATGGCTTGTAGTTGCTCACGCTGACTGTCCCGCAGATTTTCTGCATCGATCTGCTGGGCCACGGCCTGGTCATAGGCCGCCCTGGCCTCATGCACGTCGGTGATGGCGATCAGGCCGACTTCGAAACGCTGCTGGGCCTGTTCCAGTTGACGGCTGATGGCTTTGCGTTCCTGCTCGGTAAAGCGCAGGTTATCAATCGCGCCAAGCACGTCAAAGTATGCCCTGGCCACACGCACGATCAGTTCCTGCTGTGCAGTCAGGTATTCGGCATCGGCGCGACTGACGGTTGAGCCTGCCTGTTTGTATTGTGAGTAATATTCAAAATGAAAAATTGGTTGTACCAGGCTGATGGTATAACTATTGGTATTGAAGCGGCCGCTATTTGAAAAGAACGAGGTGCCGGTCGTCTTCTGATCATTTTCGATGGTGTCAGCGGTGACACTCAGGTTGGGCAGCATATTTGCGATGCTCTGTGGCCGGGCTTCCCTGGTCGCCTGCATGTTGGCGGCGGCGGCCCGTACCTGTGGATCGCTCTGCTGTGCGAGTCGATAAATGCTTAACAGGTTATCCGCCCGGGAACTCGTGGCAAACAGCGTCAAGGACGCAAAGAGTATGCTGGTTATTATTCTGTTCACATTCAGCCCAGTTTCAATATGTCGGCATTGTCGGGTCTATATATTTGGCCCAGCCATCGATACCATCGGACAGGTTAATAATGTTGCTAAAACCTGCCTGTTCCAGCAGCCGGGCAATTATCCGGCTACGGATCCCATGATGACATATCACCACGGTTTCACCAACTGTATCCAGTTCACTCAGGCGTTGCTGTACTGATCTCATTGGCATCAGTACGGATCCTTTTATATGACAGGTGTCGAATTCCCAGGGTTCCCGCACGTCCAGCAGTACAGGGGCCTGCTCACTCCGGGCGAGATAGGCATGCAGTTCCGTTGCGCAGAGTTCCCGCATCAGTAGTACGGGTGAAACCTTTATAGGCTAAAGTGCTGTGGTTCAGGGGCGTTCCGCAGGGGCGGGATATCGGTTTCGAACAGGTATTCGTGGGTCCATTCGCTTTCTCCGACACGGGTGATCAGCACGGCCTCCATCGTCGGTGATTCACCGACCACAGCAACCATACGACCACCGACCTTCAGGCTGTATTGAAAATTTTCGGACAGCACCGGCACCGAGCCGGATATCAGGATCACGTCATAGGGCGCATGCGCTTCCCAGCCACTGGCGGCATCACCGACTTCCAGTGTGACATTATGTATGCCATTGTCCTTCAGATTCCTGGCGGCCGTCTCGCTGAAGTCCGGACGAATTTCGACACTGATCACATGGCGTGCGGTGCTTGCCAGCAGTGCCGTCAGGTAGCCGTTGCCGGTACCCACTTCCAGAACGGTTTCTGTCGGTTTGGCATCCAGAGCCTGCAGCAGCCTGGCCTCGATGCCTGGTAATACCATGATTTCACCAGCGCCCAACGGGATTTCCGTATCGGCATAGGCCAGTTGTTTATATTGTTCGGGGACATAGTTCTCCCGGGGTATTTGCGCTATCAGGTTCAGCACATGCTCATCCAGTACTTCCCAGGTACGGATCTGCTGTTTGATCATGTTCTCTCGGGCCTGTTCAAAATTCATGTTGTTCATCATTGTCCTGTTTTGCCAGCCAACTCTCTTGGCGGTTTTATTTATGCGTGGCGAAAGGTTAAGCGGTTTGCCATTATTCAGCAAGTTAGCCTGTTATTAGCTGTTTTTACGTGGGTTTTTGACTTGCAAAGTCATTCGCTATTGGTTAACTTGTGCCAGGTAGCTAGGGGTGCCTGATACTTATAAGGGTATAACCTGGGTTTTCGTTAGTGTGCCAGCCATAACAATGGCCACATCACGACTGACAACCAGGCAGGCTGAGACAAACCCTCTGAACCTGATCCGGTTGAGCCCGGCGTAGGGAAGCTTGTTTGATTAGAAGGCTAATCCTGCTGTTTCCCTGTTCAAGTTCCTTGTCTTTGTGTCACTTAGGTGTCACCTGGCGCCAATCCGCTCCGGCTAAACCGGGGTATTTATCGAGACAGAGGCCACGCAAATGAGCGCAAGACCCGACGAATTTTTAAGCAACACTGCCAAGGTCGATGATGCCGCCAGGCAGCCGTACCCGAATTCGAAAAAGATTTATGTGACGGGCAGTCGTGATGACATCCGCGTGCCAATGCGGGAGATCACCCTGTCAGACACGCACAGCAGTGATGGCAGCGAGCCGAATGCGCCGCTGACGATTTACGATACCTCGGGACCGTATACGGATCCCGACGTTGAGATCGATCTGCGCAGTGGCCTGGCGGATGTCCGCACAGCGTGGATCGACGAACGTGGCGATACCGAGGTCCTGACCGATCTCAGTTCTGCCTATGGTCGTGGCCGTGCCATCGATGAAAAGCTCGCACAATTACGTTTTGTCGGTCATACACGCAAGCCGCGCAAGGCAAAGTCCGGCAGTAATGTGACGCAGATGCATTATGCCCGCAAAGGCATCATTACACCGGAGATGGAATATGTTGCGATCCGCGAAAACCTGCGGCTGGAGATGTACCAGGAAGAGTCGCAGCAACAACACCCCGGTTTTGCCTACGGCGCGAGTATCCCCAGGGTCATTACCCCCGAGTTTGTGCGGGATGAAGTGGCACGGGGCCGGGCCATTATCCCGGCGAACATAAACCACACCGAACTCGAGCCGGTAATCATCGGGCGTAACTTCCTGGTCAAGATCAATGGCAACCTGGGTAACTCGGCACTCAGTTCCAGTATCGAAGAAGAGGTCGACAAGATGACCTGGGGGATCCGCTGGGGTTCCGATACCATCATGGACCTGTCTACTGGCAAGAACATTCATGAGACCCGCGAATGGATCATCCGCAATTCACCCGTGCCGATTGGTACCGTGCCGATCTACCAGGCACTGGAGAAGGTCGACGGCAAGGCCGAAGAACTGACCTGGGAGATGTTCAGGGACACTCTGATTGAGCAGGCAGAGCAGGGCGTTGATTATTTCACCATCCATGCCGGGGTGTTGTTGCGCTATGTACCGCTGACCGCCAATCGGCTCACCGGTATTGTGTCGCGTGGCGGCTCCATTATGGCCAAGTGGTGCCTGGCGCACCATCAGGAGAGCTTCCTGTATACCCACTTTAATGAGATCTGCGAGATCATGAAGGCCTATGACGTGTCCTTTTCACTCGGCGATGGCCTGCGCCCGGGTTCGATCGCCGATGCCAATGATGCCGCGCAGTTCGGTGAACTCGAGACGCTGGGTGAATTGACACAGGTTGCCTGGAAGCATGATGTGCAGACCATGATTGAGGGCCCCGGTCATGTGCCAATGCACATGATCAGGGAAAATATGACGAAGCAGCTGCAGGACTGTGATGAGGCGCCTTTTTATACCCTCGGCCCATTGACGACAGATATCGCGCCGGGCTATGACCACATCACCTCGGCCATTGGTGCCGCGATGATCGGCTGGTTTGGTACGGCCATGCTGTGCTACGTGACTCCAAAGGAACACCTGGGACTGCCTGACAAGGATGATGTCAAGGAAGGCATTATTGTTTACAAGATCGCCGCGCATGCCGCGGACCTTGCCAAGGGCCATCCTGGCGCGCAGATCCGTGATAATGCCATGTCCAGGGCGCGTTTTGAGTTCCGCTGGGAAGATCAGTTTAATATTGGTCTGGACCCGGATCGTGCCCGCGAATACCATGATGAGACCATGCCGAAAGATGCACACAAGGTGGCGCACTTCTGTTCGATGTGTGGCCCAAACTTCTGCGCCATGAAGATCACCCAGGATGTGCGTGACTATGCCAGGGAACAGGGTATGGATGTCAAAGTCGCGCTGGAAAAAGGCATGCAGGACAAGGCCAGGGAGTTTACCGAGAAGGGCAGCAAGATATATAAAGAGATATAACACGCCAAACTATAAAAACAAACAAGCTGGAGAACATCCATGTTAGAAAATCTTAATGCTGAACAAGTGATGAATGACTACCTGATCCCATGGGGCGTCAATATCCTGATGGCGATCATCATTTTTATCGTTGGACGGATCGTCGTCA
>BTQY01000080.1:0-6639 GCA_036986115.1 Gammaproteobacteria bacterium
TGGCCACCATGAGCATTTTCCTGGCTTGTGGAGAGTCTGGTTCCAGTGAAACCACTTGCTGGTAGTAACCTGTACCTTGTGAAGTATTGCCCTCGAGCAGCATTAATGTTGCTAAAGTGCGCAGTATAGTTACATTTTTGGGTGAATCGCGCAGGGCCTTTTGCAGTAAATCAATCGCCGCGTCAAATTCCGAGCGACTGATTTCGATCGCTCCGAGCAACTGTTTCGCAGCCAGGGATTGGGGTGCAGTAGCTTCCAGGCGTTGAGCAACGACATGAGCCTGCTCCAGTTCACCTAGAATGTAATAGGTCGTTGCAAGGTAGATGTTCAGCTGCAGGGAAGATGGCCACTTCTTGTAACTTTCCTGAAAGGCTGTTGCGGCCTCGCGATATTTCTCCTGCCTGAAGAAGCCGACTCCCGCGACGTAATTTACATAAGGGTGCTTCGTGAGACCCCGTTGCTTGAGCTTTTCGATGTCTGCTTCGCCTTCCGGATACTTTTCAAGATAGAATCGCGCCAGTGCGCGTTTCGCTAGATCTTTTGTCCCAAAGGGCTGGTATTTGATTGAATTACTGAGTGCGGCCTCTGCTTCAGCGGCATTCCCCTCTGCCAGTTCTATGTTGCCAAGCAGGCTCCAGGCAGCTGCAAATTCAGCATCAACTTGAAGTGCTTTATCGATCCAGGTCCGTGCATCATCCTTTTTTCCTTGTGTGGCAGCAAGCCGAGCGAAACCCACCATGATGCTGGTTTGTTCAGGATCAAGCTCATACCCGGTGCGATATTCCTCAGCCGCCTTATCCTGCACGCCATCTTCAAGATACGCGTTGCCTCGAAGAGCATGAACATGTGCTCGCTGAGTTGCTGACAAGGTTCCACCTGGCTGGATCTCGGCAAGTAGGTCTGAATATTTCTTTTGCAGTAATAAGGATTCTGCAAGGGGGATAACAACGGCTTCTTTTGCGACCCCTAGTTTTTGTGCTCGCCTCAGTTCCTTTTCCGCAGAAGGTCCGTTGCCCAGCTCTATATAGACCTCCCCTAGCAGCCAGCGTGCCTGGGTGTTATTTGCATTCTGGACAAGGGCATTCTTCAACTCAATAGAGGCTGCACGCAACTCTTTCTTGTCCATGTGAACTTTTGCACGGGCTACATACTCCTCATCGGAGATATTTCCAAAGCTGTCACAGCTGATAATGAGAAACAACGCTAGTAAGAGTGTCACAAACCGCATGTCTAAATCCTCGAGCATAAACAGGGCTATATAATCAGTAAGTTAATATGGATTTTATTATTCACAATATCCGAGCACAATACACCCAGTCAACGCCAGATGCGAATGGACCAGGGTATTTATGTTGTAAACGTTACTTCTGAAGGTGGAAGCGGTCAAGATGACGACAAAGGTGCATATGCCAGGTAGTTGTGTACTGAGACGACAATGTGCGAGTCAGTGTGGACATATAAAGCAAAAAAAGCGCAGCTTTCGCTGCGCTTTCCGTTCAGCAGGGGTTGCTTGTTACACGCGTTTTTTGCGGCGGATCGAAGTTGCGCCCAACCCGGCAAGACCTAATCCGAGCATGATCAGCAAGCTGGGTTCTGGTACCGTACGCGAGACCAGAGTCGAGGTAACTGCATTTAAGCTCAGACTCCATTCGCCGTCTACGAGGCCATCGAAGAACATTGAGAAGTTGCCTGCACCTGCTCTGGCATCAGTTGAGGCTGGGACCGTGGCGATGCTCAAGTCTTCGTTCAGGTTACCTGCGCCAGCGGTTACGCATGCACCGGCGAGTCCGAGTACAGCACAGTCATTACCCAAACCTGTCGGCGCCCAGATGACCTTGTCCCCGGTTGCATCGTTCGACAGTTCGAACTGTACTTTCGCGTTAGCCTGACTCGTTGCGGTTGCTGCAGTCGGATCATTGATGTCCACCAGCTTGTCCCATGCGGCGCCAAATGAGATAGCAACCACGTTTGCACCGGCAACGGTGAATTTGAATGTGAAGCCGGTAGTCGACGATATATCTGCCAGGCTGCTTGCATTCGAAATGCTCTGAATTTCCGCCTCGGCTATCTGCTCGGTACTGGTGGATCCGTCGCCTGTCAGCTGGGTCTGATAGATCACGGAATCGGCATTTGAATACTGGCCCACTCCCGGCCCATTGAAGGTAAAGGTATTTTCACCCTGTGCCGGTGCGCCTTGAGTCACAACTAAGGCATCTACTCTTGCTCCGAGCGGGCCGCAGTTGTTGTTACCAAGGTTTGGGCCTACTCCAGCACAGAAGTCACCTGATCCGATGGTGTTGCCACCAAGGGTGGATGAATTGGTAAGATTGAAATTGAAACTTTTTAACGTGTTACCGCCATTCGTCACGCCTCCATCGTCACTGATAAGAAGCTGCAGGTTGTCTATGCTCAGATATGAACGTGCATATTCGCCCGCTGACGCTTGTCCGGCCATGCTCAGACCCAGTGTTGCGAGGACTGTGGCCGCGAGAGTTGATTTGTTGATCTTCATGATTTTCTCCATTCAGGCTTTCTAATAATAATCGGGCTTCAAAATACTTCGCTTTAAGAGATGCCGTTCAAGTCGGCATTCAGTTTTAGTCACCTATAAAGAAGCAAATCACGGGCCAATAATGAAAAAATTAATGTAAACAATTAGTTATATGGTAAACGCCGCTTATTCCGGCATTGTCGATGCTGAGGTGTAAAATTTGATGACAGCTTTCCGGTTGGGGGGCGTCCGAGACTGAAAGTTTATCCTAAAAACAGCGCAGAAATATTCTAACACTATGTTAATTGAAATAAAAATATAAAATCCACAAGCGTAAAATAAGTTGACAGAGCCTTCATGTTAATTTTGTCGCTTCACGCCAGTTTCACTGTAATCCACTGAAAAATGATGAAACTCTCTATAGTGCCAGCAGAAACGCTGCCGGTTACCCGCCAGTGTCAGTTGCTGGATCTCACCTATATGGACGGCGAGGGTCGTTGAGTGGACAATGTCTTTGAGGAACGGTCGTGGAGTAGCCTGAAATACGAAAAGGTCTACCTGAAAGCGTACGCCACGGTTGTGCCGATGCCCGGTTGGGCGTCGGCAACTGTTTCAGAAAACTCACAGGCGACAACCATTTGTCCACATTACTTGTGTTGGGATCCTCACAATGACATACCTTGCACTGCGCAACCTTTCTCGTCACCGCAAACGGACCGCTATTGCCCTGGCAACGATCAGTTTTGGGGTGGTCGCACTGCTGCTTGCCGGCGGGTTTATTGAGTGGATTTTCTGGGGTATGCGGGAAAATACCATTCAGTCACGTCTTGGTCATATCCAGATAACAAAACCCGGATACTTCCAGGCAGGAAGTGCAGATCCCTATGCCTTTCTGCTGCCCGAGCAGCAACTGGAGAAAGTCGATCTTGACGCCATTCCTGAAGTAAAAGCGGTCTCACCGCGACTCACATTTACCGGATTGATCAGCCATGATGAGGTCACAATCGGTTTTATTGGCGAGGGTGTCGATCCCGAAAAAGATGTCGACCTCAGTAAAGGCTTGACTGTCATGAAGGGCGATGGCCTGGATTCTGGTGACCCTGATGGCCTGTTTATGGGGGGAGGACTGGCCAGAAATCTTGGCGTTAGCCTCGGGGATATGGTCTCAATACTGGCAACAACCGCCTCGGGTGGGTTGAACGGTGTCGAGGGTACAATACGAGGGGTGTTTCAGAGTGCATCTAAAGAATTCGACGATGTTTCATTGCGCATGCCCCTTGGCCTTGCCAGGCAATTGCTGCGTACCTCTGGTGCACACAGTTGGGTTTTACTTCTGGATCAGACGGAACATACTGATGATGTCCTGCAAAAATTACAGGCGCAATATCCTGAAGCTGAAACCGGGCTGCAGTTCACCCCCTGGTATTCATTGGCAGAATTCTACAATAAGACAGTTAAACTATTTTTAAGGCAAATGGATGCTGTGCGGCTGATTATTGGCCTGATAATCATCCTCAGTATTTCCAATATCCTGATTATGAGTGTCCTGGAGCGTACCGGGGAGATCGGCACCTTGATGGCTATAGGCTTAAAGCGTCGCAAGATATTGCAATTGTTTGTGAATGAGGGTTTGATGCTCGGGGTTATCGGCGGCCTGTCAGGCGTTGCCATTGGAATGGTTCTTGCTGTTGGAATTTCTGCGGTTGGCATACCTATGCCGCCACCGCCCGGTATGGAAACCGGTTATACCGGCGAGGTCCTGCTGACTGGGCCACTGGTGGCCGGAACCTTGCTACTCGCTGTATTGACTACGCTGCTAGGCAGCCTTTACCCGGCATGGAAGGCATCAAATATGAAGATTGTTGATGCTCTGCGCTATAACCGCTGACCAGGCCAGGTCTGGCAGTGTCATTTTATTCATCAAAACCCGATTAGAAATTTCTGACGCTTATGTTTGCACTGGCATTCCACAATATATTCCGTCATAAGGTCAGAACCCTTCTAACGCTTACCGTAATCATCTTTGGTGTGGTGGGTCTGATTCTTACGGGTGGGTTTGTAGAAGATGTATTCATCCAGTTACAGGAGGCAACGATTCATTCCCAGTTGGGCCACATGCAGGTGTATCGCGCCGGTTATTCAGAGCAGGGTAGGCGGAATCCATACCAGTATATGATCGATGATCCTGGGCAGGTGACTGACAAGATTATTGGTTACCCTCATATCTCGGATGTGTTGCTGCGGGTGAATTTCTCTGGCCTTGCAAATAATGGTCGTGCTGATCTGAATATAATAGGTGAGGGCGTGCAGCCGGACAAGGAGGCACGCCTGGGAACTATCATGACGATTACCAGCGGCCGCCAGCTAACCGCGACTGATACTTATGGCGTACTGGTTGGCCAGGGGGTAGCGCGGGCTTTGCAACTCAAGCCGGGTGATTATCTCACCTTGCTTGTCAGTAGCACTGACGGTGCGCTCAATAGTCTTGAGGCCGAAGTGATAGGTGTTTTCCGGACTTTTGCGCGGGACTATGATAATCGTGCGGTACGAATTCCTTTGGCAGCAGCTCAGGATCTGGTAGGGACCACGGGGGTTCATAGTGTAGTTGTTTCTCTCGATGACACACAGCTGACCGATACTGTTGCCGGGCATCTGAAGCAGGTGTTTTCACCCTCTGAGTATGAAGTAAAGACCTGGTATGAGCTTGCCGATTTCTATATCAAGGCGGTTGACCTGTATCGCAGCCAATTTGCAGTCCTGCAGTTCATTATCCTGTTGATGGTGCTGCTCAGCGTTGCAAACAGTGTGAATATGGCAGTCTATGAGCGTGTTGGAGAGTTTGGGACCATGATGGCGCTGGGGAATAAGCAGGGCGATATTTTCAGGCTGGTTCTCAAGGAAAATATGTTGCTGGGGCTGCTTGGGGCGAGCCTGGGTGTGGTTTCAGGTGCCGTTCTGGCGTGGGTAATATCCGGCATTGGCATTGAAATGCCGCCACCCCCGAATTCCGATACAGGCTATACCGCCTATATCCGTCTTGTTCCCCGGGTGATTGCTATGGCCTTTGGGGTAGGTGCAGCTGCCACGCTGCTGGCCGCATTACTGCCTGCCCATCGTGTGGCCAGATTGCCAGTGGCCGAGGCCTTGCGCAAGAACGTGTGATACCGCATTTAAATACTATTTTGAGAGTTTCTTTAAGTATTGTTTGGTGAACACCTTGTCAGGCAGTTTACGCAACCGCATATTGCTGTAATCCATGACCGAGCGTCCTTTCCTGGTCAGGCCATCCACCATGACCAGCCGTGTCGGGCGCACTTCACCGGCAATTCGCTTGTAGGCCTGATAGTGCGCGGTTTTTATCAGCCGTTTGGACCGGGAGTAAAATTCCGCCTTGTAGGGTCTGAAGCTGGCCTGATTGACCCAGTACAGAACCCGCTGGTAAGTCACACCCCTGCGTGCCGCATTCAATTCGAGGGTGTAATAGGTTTCCTGCCCGATCTTTTCGGTGCCCAATAATGTGGGTTCATAGTCTCCCGCGAAGTTGGCTCGGGCGATATCGCCATTGGCAACCTCGCCGGTCAATCTTGCAGACAAGGGTAGCCGCACGGGCTGGGAAAGGTTGGGTAAAAATGCCCATAGATCATGATCCCTCATGAGAAGGATGGTGCCCTTGTCGATCGCGGGTGCAGTGGTCATCAACAGGGTCCTGTCATTTCCTTTGGATAGAATTCGGTATTCCTTGACATCAGGATTGTGGCCTGGTTTTGTCGAGGTAATTTTGACGTCGACCTGAAACCCTTGCGCAGGAAATCGGATATGATCTGCTTTTTCTACTATTTGCTCGGGTGTTGTTTTTGTCTCAGACGCTGCAAATGATGGTGATGCCTGTCCAATCCAACCCCAGATCATTATTTTCAACAAGACAGTGGCGGCCAGGTGGTATCTTGTCAGTGAGGGGTGTTTCTTCGACATGACTTGGTTTCTTTGTCAGAAGCAGGTTTGTGCTGTGTGTTGTTAACAGCTCAAGAGTGCCGAGTTCTCATTTGCGCATTTGCAACCCATTGATTAACCAAGAATTCATGCATACCCGTCAAAGTATTCAATATGAATAAAATCAAGTAGTTACAGAGAACTCGGCACTCTTGAGT
>BTQY01000081.1:0-6412 GCA_036986115.1 Gammaproteobacteria bacterium
GTACCAGGCACCTAATGGAGTGGCTAGACATCGTCAAATCCGGCCTGCCGATACCAGTAGCGCGCCTTTTCTTCATCCGGCGCCACGCCCAGTCCCTGACGATACATCAACCCCAGCGTGGTGCGCGCGCCCTGCAACCCCTGCCCGGCCGCTTTAGACAACCATTCAACCGCCAGGGCACCATCCTTGTCGGTACATTCACCGTGCAAATACATGAATCCCAGGCCATGTTGTGCCATGGCATGCCCCTGCTCGGCAGCAGAACGCATCCATTCGAAGGCCTTATCAGGATCCATTTCGATACCGAGACCATTCTGGCAGGTCAAGGCCATCCTGAACTGTGCCTCGGCCTCGCCGGCGTTGGCCAGGGGCTCAAGCAGCCTGGCCGCCTGAGGAAAGTCGCCCGCCTCAAAGGCATCGATGGCAGATTGGAGCTCAGGATCATTCATAGTCAATTATATTAATAATAACAGTAAGATATATTATTGTATTAATGTATATTATCTATTAAATGCAATATTTTACCGGGCCATCCAGGGCTTGCTTTATAAGCATACTCTTATATACTAAGCACACTTTCACGCGGAGAATACAATGTTTGCTTCGATTAAGGAAATCCATGCCCCGGAGCTGGCGCAATTGCTGGCCCACAAAGATAATGACATTCGCGTTATCGACGTCAGGGAAGCACGAGAAATCACGGCCGGTGTGATCCATGGTGCCGACCACATGCCATTGGCGAGCATACCGCTTAAATTGAATGAAATCCGCCGTGAAGAGAAAGTCGTACTGGTTTGCCGAAGTGGCGCTCGTTCTGCCCAGGCATGCGCCTTCCTCGATAACCAGGGATACGAACACGTCTACAACCTGAGGGGCGGCATGATGGACTGGCACCGCTCTGGGTTGCCGGCCACCGAGCCACAATTCACATAAAATAAACGCCGCGTATTGTTCAGCTAAAGCCCTGGTTTCTGCCGGGGCTTTTTTGTATGCATCGATACTGGTGAAAGGCTGAATATGACTATTATGATAAAATTGCCTTTGCCCGCCTTATTGGTGTGCGTGTGTAAACTACTGTTAAGATAACTGATATGCCATACAAATGGCGGCGGTGTGAAGATAACATGAGAAAACTTGTCTATATCATTATTGGCCTGGCCATCATCGTGGCAGTCGTCTGGACGGTATCACGGCCGGACCCCATCATGATTAGCGTCGATGAAGTCAGGCACGGCCTGGTCGAATGGACTGTCGCTAACACCAGGGCGGGCACCGTGCATGCCTGCAGACGCGCCAGGATGGCACCACAGGTGGGCGGGCAAATCGCCAAACTCCTGGTGAATGAAGGTGACGCCGTCACCCGGAACCAGATCCTGTTGGAACTGTGGAACGATGATCTGACAGAGCAGATCAAACTGGCCGAAAAAGATCTGCTCGCATCACGGGCACGCGCTGATCAGTCGTGCATATCTGCTGATGTTGCCAGCAGGGAAGCCAGCAGACTCAGGAAACTTCGCAAACAAAAGCTCGCCTCGGAAGAATCCACGGATCGCGCTGTGGGTGATGCCCTGGCGAAGAAAGCAGCCTGTAAGGCATCACGTGCCTCGATAGAAGTAAGCCGGGCCCGTTATGATGTGGCCAGGGCGAATCTGGAAAGGACCATTCTACGCTCTCCCTTTAACGGCACCGTCGCTGAAATCAATGGTGAGCTTGGTGAATTTATTACGCCCTCTCCCATTGGTGTGGCCACCCTGCCCGCTGTCGATGTTATCGACAATAGCTGTCTGTATGTCAAGGCGCCTATTGACGAGGTGGACTCCCCGAATAT
This sequence comes from Gammaproteobacteria bacterium, assembly GCA_036986115.1. Taxonomy (GTDB): domain Bacteria; phylum Pseudomonadota; class Gammaproteobacteria; order BTQY01; family BTQY01; genus BTQY01. The sequence goes on from BTQY01000081.1 coordinate 1,829, forward strand.
TGTTAAAGAGATGTTGGTACGGATCAGTCTCGACGCTTATTCCGGGCAACTGTTTTCCGGCACTGTACGGCGTGTCTCCACTTATGTACTCGATCTTCAGAAACAGGCCCGCACAATGGATGTTGAAGTAGATTTTGATGCCCCGGATAAAATCAAGGGCCTGTTACCCGGCTATAGTGCGGATGTTGAAATTATTATTGACAGTAAAAAGGATGTCCTGCGCATACCGACAGAGTCGCTGCTGGAAGGAAAACAGGTCTATGTATTTAATGCTGACAATAACACGTTAAGCCTGCGAGATATAAAGACCGGATTATCCAACTGGAAATACACAGAAGTCACCGCCGGACTTGTCAAGGGTGAAAGTATCGTCACCTCAATTGACAGAAAAGGCATAAAGGATGGTGTCTCGGCCGTCATTGAGGCCGAAGAAGATAGCGCTGTAAAATAACGATGATCCAGCTTGACGGCATCCATCGTATTTTTCAGATAGGTGATGAACAGGTCCATGCCCTGAATGGCATTAACCTCAGCATCGACAAAGCTGAATACGTCTCCATTATGGGGCCTTCCGGTTCAGGAAAATCCACCCTGTTAAATATCCTTGGTCTGCTGGATCATCCTGATGAAGGTGTCTATTTTCTCGACGGTGCAGATGTCACGTCCTTTCCTGATGAAAAACAGGCGCAGACTCGCCATGACAAGATAGGCTTTGTGTTTCAGTTTTTTCACCTTATTCCGAGACTGACCGCCGCTGAAAATATCGCACTGCCTATGTTGCTCGCCGGTATACCCCCGAATATACGCCATGAAAGAACTCAACAGGCCATGCAGGACCTGGGCATTGGCAACCGCGCGAATCACCGGCCGGAGCAACTCTCCGGCGGACAACGACAGCGCGTGGCCATCGCTCGCGCCATCATTATGCGGCCATCAATACTTCTCGCCGACGAGCCTACTGGCAATCTTGACAGGAAATCAGGGCATGATGTCATCGACATACTGGAAGAACTGAACAAAAATGGAATCGGCCTGATCATGGTGACTCATGACCCGGACCTGGGCAGCAGGGCCCAGCGCCAGATCAAGATGATTGATGGGAGAATAGTCAGTGGGGCTGATTGATACCATCAAGTTCTCATTTACAGCACTGGAGCGATATCGCATGCGTACCAGCCTGATGCTGCTCGCCATGGCCATCGGCGTGGCATCTGTCGTCGTGCTGACCTCCCTCGGCGAGGGCGCCAGGCGTTATGTTACCGGCCAGTTTTCCTCCCTGGGGAGTAATTTGCTGATAGTCCTGCCCGGGCGTTCAGAGACAACCGGGGGCAGTCCAAATATGCTGGTCGGCGAGACCCCCAGGGACCTGACCATCGATGATGCCCAGGCATTATTAAGGAGCAGCTCCATTCGTCGCATTGCGCCCATTAACGTTGGATCCGCACCAGTATCCTGGAAAGGCCGGGAACGTGATGTATCCATCATCGGTTCCACCTCAGATTTGCTTGATATCCGCCACTGGGAAATGGGGCAAGGCAAATTCCTGCCTCGCATTGATCCTGATCAGTCAAGTCCGGTCAGCGTCATTGGTGCAAATATTCGCCGTGAACTCTTTGGTCCGAACCCGGCACTGGGGCAATGGATAAGGATTGGCGAACATCGGTTTCGCGTTATTGGCGTCATGGCATCTGAAGGACGGTCAATCGGGATTGACGTTGAAGACCTGGTCATCATCCCTGTTGCCTCTGCACAATCATTATTTAATTCATTTTCCCTGTTCAGGATCCTTATTGAAGCAACCAGCCGGGACTCCATACCAGCGGCACGAAAGTTTATACTGAATACAGTCACCGAGAGGCACCAGGGAGAAAAAGACATTACCGTGGTGACACAGGATGCTGTGCTGCAAACCTTCGATAAAATATTCGACGCGCTGACCTATGCTGTTGGGGGCATCGCCGCCATCAGCCTGTCCGTTGGCGGCATACTTATCATGAACGTGATGCTCATCACTGTCTCTCAACGAACTGCGGAGATCGGGCTGTTGAAGGCACTCGGTGCCACCAGAAACCACATCACCCTGATTTTCATTGCAGAAGCCATATTACTCTCCCTGCTTGGTGCCATCCTTGGAATTATTATTGGTGAGATCGGTAGCTGGTTTATTGGTATTAGTTATCCTCAGTTGCCCGTAGGCGCCCCATGGTGGGCAGTCACTGCAGCGTTAGCCGTTGCACTGTTCACCGGACTGTTATTCGGTACCCTTCCCGCCCGACAGGCCGCCAGGCTGGATCCAGTGCGGGCACTACAACGACGATGAATAAAAATTCCAGAATATTTATCGACTTTGTCTACCTGGCACAAAAGTCCATACGCAGCCACCCGCTGCGTACCATATTGACCTCGCTTGGTATCGCGATAGGTATTGCCGCCGTCGTATTGCTCACCTCTATAGGCGAAGGGATACATCGCTTTGTATTAAATGAATTCAGTCAATTTGGCACCAACTTGATTGCCATCAACCCGGGTAAGGCCAAAACGCATGGGGCCTCACTGGGTGTATTTGGTACCGTCAGACCGATGTCTATTGATGATGCCATCGCGCTGAAAAAAGTGCCCTATGTCACGGCCGTTGTCCCGGCACTGCAGGGGAACGCCGAAATCGAGGCCGGAAACAGACGCCGTCGTACAACAGTCTATGGCGTAAACCACGAAATGCCCGCGGCCTTCCAGCTACAGGTCGCTGTTGGAAAATTCCTGCCTGATGATGACCCCAATAACCCTCGCGCGTTTGCCGTACTGGGGAGCAAACTCAAGCGTGAATTATTTTCCGGGCGTAACCCCCTGGGCGCACGCATCCGCATTGGCGGTGTCAGGTATCGGGTCATTGGCAGTATGGAATCCAAAGGGCAAGTGCTCGGTATCGATCTGGATGATACCGTTTATATTCCGGCCGCCCGTGCGCTGGAACTGTTTAATCGCGAAAGTCTGATGGAAATAGACATCAAATACGCCCAGGACGCCGACCTCAAGGAAGTCATCGCAGGCATCTCCCGGATCATGACGGCACGTCATGGTGATGATGATTATACCGTGACCACACAGCAGCAAATGCTGGATGTCCTGGGATCGATATTGAATGTGCTGACCTTTGCCGTCGGCGCACTGGGCGGGATCTCATTACTGGTCGGCAGTGTTGGCATACTCACCATTACCACCATCTCGGTAAAGGAACGGACCACGGAAATAGGCCTGCTAAGGGCAATAGGCGCGCAGAAATATCAGATATTAGTATTATTTCTAGGTGAGGCCATTATCCTGGCCGCACTCGGCGGGCTGGCGGGACTGGTGCTCGGAGTGGGGGGCGCACAGTTGTTACATCTTTTCCTCCCTGCCCTGCCGGTTTATACCCCGGTAATGTATATTATTCTTGCGGAGTCCATCGCGATACTGGTGGGCTTACTGGCCGGGGTGATCCCCGCACAAAGTGCATCAAAAATGGACCCCGTCGAGGCACTGCGATCGGAATAAAACCAATGGGGCCGGAAAGAAAAAAGGCAGCCACCTCCTTGTGTCTGAATAAACATCAACGATCCGTGTTGATGGGGTAATGACAAACTAAAACTATTGCTTTCGCCTGTCAATAGTTTTATGGGTGATGAGATGGACACCCCCTGTGAAACGGCGTCGCGTTGCGCCAAACTGGTAGTGAAAACACTCAGTTAATTACAAGGAGCATCCATCATGAGTAAGCATAGTCTCATTGCCATTGATTTAGCAAAAAATATTTTTTAAGTCTGTCTGCTAGATAAAAATCAGCAGGTTGTGAAGAATGTCCCGTTAACCCGTGCGAAGCTACTCCCCTTCGTCTTAAAACATCAGGCAGAGGTAGTCGCCATGGAGTCCTGTTATTCCGCCAACTACTGGGGACGTTTGTTTCAACAACACGGGCTAACGGTCAGGCTCATCCCGGCACAACACGTTAAACCTTTCGTGCGGGGTAACAAGAATGATAAAAATGATGCCCTGGCCATCGCTGAGGCCAGCCAGCGACCAAATATCCAACCCGTCCCGGTGAAATCGATTGAACAACAGGATATGAAGTCGCTGCATCGCATTCGTGAAAGATTACTCTCTAATCGTTTGCGTCTCACCAACCAGGTGCGTGGATTATTAAGTGAATATGGCGTTACGATGGCAAAGGGTAATTGTGCCTTTAAAAGGCGGGTTGCCGAATTAATACAAGCAGAGAGTACTTTGATCGGACCAATATTTCACCAAGAACTACACTATCTGCTTGATGAGTTTCATCAGTATCAGGCACGTCTCGAGCATATTAATCAACAAATCATCATGGTATCAAAACAAAATGACTTGCATCAATTACTGATGAGCATTCCCGGTATTGGGCCCATTATCTCAACGGCTATCATCAGCGCCATTGGTCAAGGGGCACAATTTAAAACCGCCAATGAATTCGCGGTCTGGTTAGGCCTGACGCCGCGGCAACATGCCAGTGGCGATAAATCCTACCAGCTTGGGATCACTAAACGCGGTGATCGCTATTTGCGCAAACAACTCATT
>BTQY01000082.1:0-6192 GCA_036986115.1 Gammaproteobacteria bacterium
CAGCCGCTCCAGCAGGCGCGCCACGATCCGTCTGGGGACCCAGGCCTCACCCGCGGCCACGGCCTTGACAGCCTTGATCAGGAAATCATCGGTTTCATCCCGTTCCAGGTAACCCTGGGCACCCACCGTCAGGCACGCCAGGATGGCCTCCTCTGGCAATTTGTTACTCAACAGGATCACCCGGGTCGTGGGACTGTGTTCATGAATCAACGGAATAATGGAACTGCCACTTTTGTGCAACAGACCACCATCGAGCAGCAGGATGTCTGGCAGGGTTTCTTCGACAAGGTCTGTCGCATCTTCAAATTCTGCCGAATCCGCCACAATCTGGATGTCATTATCCGCCATCAGACGCTGACGACAGCGTTCATCGTAGCTTTCACAGTTTCCGATGATGGCGAGTGTTATAGTCATAATTAGACGCCTAAAACATTGTTCATTAACTAAAATCTATCGTTGTTTGGCTAATACATCAATAGTACTTTGGTCTTAGTACTTGTAAATTATAGTACATATTGTGTACAATATTCATAACTTCTTGTTTTTATTGTAGAATAACAAATATAATATGTTGACACAATTTATCACAGGTACAAATCTTGGGTTATAGTTATAAGGATGCCCAGCCAGCACTGACAGGAAGCACTATTAAAAGATGACATCCAGGACGAAAGTGGTCAATAAAAAGTTCGATATCCTTATCGCCAGCAACCAGGCCGAGTCCCGCGATGCATGGAGGGATGCACTATCCGGTAGTTTCTCAACGCAGGAGGTGAGCAACCTCACCCTGCTAATGGACGTCATCTCCCATTACCAGCCGCCATTGATGCTGCTGGATCGGCGCCTGCTGATAGATGATGACTACCTCAGTAAGGTCATGGCTATCCATAAGGTCTCTCCGAAAACCCGCATCCTGCTGATGTTTAATGGTCATGATGATGATGATATCCAGGTGGATGCACTGAAGGCCGGGGTAAAAGGATACTGTAACCTCGCTGCCGCCACGCCAGAATTGATTGTGAAGGCCATACAGACCATCAAAAATGATGAGGTATGGCTGCCGCGAAAGATGATACCCAGGATCATCGAGGAACTGGCCGTTAACAGCCCGACTGAGACCCCGATTCTGTCAGAGCAACAAATCCGTGGCCTTGAAACCATGACCCCAAGACAGCAGGACGTGGTACGCATGGTATGTGACGGTGCCAATAACAAGACCATTGCGAACAAACTCAGTATCAAGGAGCGCACCGTCAAGACCCACCTGAGTTCTATTTATACCAAACTGGGCGTACAGAGCCGGCTGCATCTGGCCTTGCTGCTCAAGGACACCAGCTTCCTGTAGTTTTCCATCACCAATGCCATATTATTTGGGATTATCTGAGCGAACCCTGTGCGCTGCCCTATGGGCAGACTTCAACTAAAATAGTGGTATGAAGTCCTGCATCAAGAGTGTCTATGGCCTGGTTCTTCTGGGGCTGATGGTCAGTTCCAGTAGTCCTGTTTATGCCGACTATCGCCAAATCGATCCCAAAGAGCCGCGAATCGCGGTAGCTGCCCAGAGTGGCAGTGAGGCTGCATTATCTGGCCAAAAAGAGCTGCCGCCAGTTTCATACCAGGACTATGGCGAAATCACCCTGACCAAGGTCATCGATGAGTATAAATACTGGTTATTGGTGATCATTGTCGCCTTTATTGTGGTGTTGTATGAGTGGGCCCGGACCCAGGCGCTGTATCGACGACTGCATGCGGTTGATGAGGAGCTCCGTTCTACCAACATGCGACTGGAAGACCTGGCTTCTATTGATGCCCTGACCGGGCTGGCAAACCGGCGTAAATTTGAGAATGTGCTTGAAAAAGAATTACTATTGTCAAAAAGAAATCACACACATCTGTCCCTGATTATGTTCGATATTGATTTCTTCAAGAACTATAACGATGTGTTCGGACACCTGGAAGGAGATGAATGCCTGCGCAAGCTGTCAAGGTTCTCACAAATGCAGTTCCGCCGTCCGGCAGACCTGGTGACCCGCTATGGTGGTGAAGAATTTATTATCGTGCTACCAGACACCAGTATTGAAGGCGCCATTGAGATGGCAGAGAACCTGCGAAAGGGTGTGCAGGGGCTACACATCGCCAATTTCATTGAGGATAAAGAAAACTACATCACCATCAGTGCCGGTGTGGCAGAAGGCACGGGTATCGACAAACCCGTGGATTTAATCGCCGCCGTCGATGCCGCGCTTTACCGGGCCAAGCAGCAGGGCCGTAACCGGATAGAAATTGTCGACTCAGAAGGTCCCCCACAGAAGAACGATCAAACGCCATAAATTCTCCTGTCATTTCGGCGCTAACATCGTCATTCCGGTGCGCCCAAACAAAGTGCGGAAGTGCCCTTGGGGTGCGCCCAAACAAAGTGCGGAAGTGCCCTTGGGGTGCGCCCAAACAAAGTGCGGAAGTGCCCTTCCGCTTTGTCATTCCGGCGCTAACATCGTCATTCCGGCGCAGGCCGGAATCCAGTCATCCCATATAAAAACTGGATGCCGGATCAAGCCCGGCATGACTATTCTTTGGAGATCCCTCAGGGCCAGGTCTGGCATGATGAAACTGCCTCTGTCACGCATGACAAATAGCGACTGGCCGCTACCACGATGACAATAAGGTTGTTTCAGACGTTGTTGCGCTGGCGCACCGCTTCAAACAGGCAGACTCCGGCAGCCACGGACACGTTCAGACTCTCCACCTGGCCGGCCATCGGAATTTTGGCAAGGTAATCACAGTGTTCCCGCGTCAGCCGGCGCAGGCCCTTGCCCTCGGCACCCAGCACAATCGCACAAGGCCCGCTCAGGTCGAGATCATAGACCGATTGCTCCGCGCACCCATCCATGCCGGTGATCCAGATACCGCGGGCCTTAAGCATTTCCAGGGAGCGCACCAGATTGGTCACCTGTATAAAAGGAATGCTCTCGGCGGCGCCACTGGCCGTCTTGCTGACCACGGCGGTCATGCCGACGGCCTTGTCCTTTGGCGCGATCACCGCGTGGATCCCGGCACCATCGGCACACCGCAGGCAGGCGCCGAGGTTATGCGGGTCCTGGATGCCGTCCAGGATCAGCAAAAAAGGCGGCTCATGCAGGGCCTCCAGCAACGGCTCCAGGCTGTCCTCGTTGAATTCACGGATCTGCTTTAATTGCGCCACCACCCCCTGGTGACGGCCTTCGCCTGCCAGTGCGGCAAGCTCATCACGACTGACGTCGGTTATCGGAACATGCGACCGGGTCGCCAGGCTGCGGATCTCCTGGATGCGCTGATCCTTGCGCGGACCACCAAAATACAGCATCACCACGTTGCTGGTGTCATGACGAATGGCGGCAAGTACCGCATGGATCCCGTAGATATGGTGTTGTCTGGCCATCAGCGTCGTCGTGTGGAGATATTCTTTCGGCCTCTTTTTTTGCTGGTCTTTTTAGCGGTTTTCTTGCGGGCCTTTTTCGTGGTCTTCTTTTTGCCCTTCCTGTCTTCCTTGCGCGGCTTATGAGGATGGCGTTTGCCTCGTGATGATGACGGGGCAGCATCAGATAAGGAGACCTGGTTGTCACTGGACAGTTCAAAATCGATACGCCGGCTGTCCAGATCCACCCGCGCCACCTTGACGCGGACAGGGTCGGCCAGGCGGAACATGCGCCGGGTGCGATCACCGACTAATCGATGATGTGCCGGATCATGATGGTAGTAATCCCCCGGTAAGGCCGTGATATGCACCAGTCCCTCGACATAGGTCTCTTTGAGTTCGACAAAGATACCAAAACCGGTCACCGCGGTAATAATACCATCGTAGTCATCGCCGACCTTGTCCAGCATAAATTCACACTTCAGCCAGTCCACCGCATCCCGGGTGGCCTCATCCGCACGGCGCTCGGTCATCGAGCAATGCTCGCCGAGTTTGACAAACTCATGGTGGTTGTACTGGAAGCTTTTCGCGTCTCCACCCCCCAGCACATGACGAATCGCGCGATGCACCAGCAGGTCCGGGTAACGACGGATCGGTGAGGTGAAATGCGCATAGGTCTCCAGCGCCAGACCAAAATGACCGACGTTGTCCGGGCTGTAGACCGCCCGGCTCAGGGACCGCAACATCACGGTCTGTATCAGGTGGGTATCCTGACGCTCCTGAATCAGTTCGAGCAGCTTCGCGTAATGGCCTGGTAATGGATCCTCGCTGCCGCCCAGGAACAGGCCAAGCTCGCGCAGAAATTCCCGCAGGTCGTTGAGTTTATCTTCGCTGGGACCTTCATGAATGCGGTACAGACACGGCATGTGGTGCTGCTCGAGAAATTGCGCCGCCGCGACGTTGGCCGAGATCATGCATTCTTCGATGATCTTGTGGGCCTCATTACGTTCCATCGGCACAATGCGTTCGATCTTCTGCCCCTTGCCGAAGATGATGCGTGTCTCAGTGGTGTCAAAGTCGATAGCGCCACGTTTATCGCGGCGCGTTCGCAATACCTTATATAAGGCATACAGATCTTCCAGCGGCGTCAATACCGATGCATACTTTTTCCTCAGGGCCGCATCCTTGTCCACCAGCATCGCGGCCGCCTTGCTATAGGTCAGGCGCGCATGCGACCACATGACACCCGCAAAGAAACGATGGCTTGTCATCTCTCCCTTCGGAGTGATGACCATCTCACACACCATGCACAGGCGATCCACCTGCGGATTCAGCGAACACAGGCCATTGGATAACACCTCGGGCAACATCGGGATGACCCGGTCCGGAAAATACACCGAGTTGCCGCGGTTATAGCCCTCCTCGTCCAGTGCCATGCCCGGTTTGACATAATGCGAGACATCGGCGATGGCGACCAGCAAGCGCCAGCCCTGCGCGACCTTCTCACAAAATACCGCATCATCGAAGTCACGCGCATCGGCACCATCAATGGTCACCAGCGGCAGCTTGCGGATGTCCTCACGTGCTTCGATAGCAGCGGCCTGTACCTTGTCGCCATACTGCTCGATTTCTCGCTGGATCGGCTCCGGCCACTTCACCGGCATTTCGTGGGCACGGATCGCCACATCGATCTCCATACCGGGGTCCATGTGATCACCCAGTACTTCAGTGACACGACCGACTGGCGGGCTGCGTTTGCTCGGCTGCTCGATAATGGTCACCACCACGATCTGGCCATGGCTAGCGCCGCCACGATCCTCGTCGGGCACCATGATGTCCTGGCTAATACGGCGATTATCGGGCTCGACAAAACTCAGCTGGCCCTCAACAATGAAACGACCGACCACTTCCCGATTGACCCGCTCCAGCACCTCGACCACCGCGGCCTCCAGCCGGCCGCGCTTGTCCTTGCCGGTGATGCGCACCAGCGCACGGTCACCGTGCAGCAGCCGGCGCATATGGAACTGCGGGATAAACAGGTCCGGGCCACCTTCATCACACACCAGGAAGCCAAAGCCTTCCGGATGACCAATGACACGCCCGCGTACCAGGTCCATCTCATCGACCGCGCCATATTCGCCAACGCGATTGCGGATAAGCTGGCCATCCCGCACCATAGCGCCGAGGCGTCGCTGGAAAGACTCCTGATCGGCCTCATCAGACACCCCCAGTTCGCGGCAAAGTTGCTCTGCAGACAAGGGCTTACCGCGCTCTTTCAGCTGCTGCAGGATAAGCTCACGACTCGGCACAGGACGGTCGTATTTTGCGGATTCCCGCGCTAAATGAGGATCCCTGGGGGTCTTTGAGGGGGGCTTGCGGGGCTTCTTAGAACGCGACATAAGCACTCTCATGACCGGCCTGGATGGCGACCTGAATAGCCAATGGAGCCACCGATACGGCTAAAATAATCATATACATAGGGATATTGTACCGCATGCAGCAGGCAAGTGGCATGATTGACAGGATATGCCTCGTCCGGTAAAGTTCGCGGCCATCCAGCCAGATACCGATGCGGGTTTCTGGGCCACGCCGAGGTGGTGAAATTGGTAGACACGCTAGCTTCAGGTGCTAGTGGGGGCAACCCCGTGGAGGTTCAAGTCCTCTCCTCGGCACCATTTTCATAGACTATCACAGACCATCAGAAACCGCTAAAGATACTGTATTTACAGTGTTAGGTAATTTTGACGCGTGAGAGACGACTTTTAATAAGACAACAGGACTTCGATATCCCGATTGACGGA
>BTQY01000083.1:0-6010 GCA_036986115.1 Gammaproteobacteria bacterium
ACGCGCATCACAGCAAGACCAGCCGTTTTACTGAATTGACCGATACGGCAGCCGACGCACAGCTTCCTGCCACGATGGCAAGAGACAGCGAAATCATGCCCACGATATTGGCCAATGATGGCCCCGGCACTGGCCTGAATGCAGACCTGCTGGATGGCCTGAACAGCACCGCCTTCATGACGGCCGCCACCGATAACTGGGTCAACACTACCGGTGACACCATGAGCGGCAATCTCAATGTGCTGACCAGGATCGGCGTCGGCACAGCAGCCCCGCTCGCTTCGCTCCATGTACGTTCTACCAGTGCAAATCCTGCCAGATTTGAATCGACAGGTACGCAAAACTGGCTCGGTTATTACACAAGTGGTGGCTATATCGGTTACAGCGGTGTCTACAGTGGCGCTTCCAGCATGGATTTTGGTACCGGAATAGGAAATACCGCCGGCAGTGTAAATTTGGTCATTGGCGCCGTTCCGAAACTGACGGTAAATTCGAGCGGCAATGTCGGCATCGGTACCACGACTCCCGCTTACCCGCTGGATGTACGGGGCGGTGGTACTAGTTACCTTGGCTATTTTCTCAATGACAACAACACAAGCGGTAACGCTTTAGGTACATACGTCAGAGCTGACGCTTATGACACAGGTACCGGTTGGGGTTATGGTACTTATGCCTATGCCAGGGGTGGCAGTACAAGCGGTGGTGCCTATGGCTCCCGGAATTATGCTTATGCCTATGGGACATCCAATGCCTATGGCGTTTATAGTTACGCCATCGGTGGTACCACCACCGGAAAAGAATATGCATTTTATGGGTTTGGCAAAGGCTATTTTTCCGACAATGTTGGTATAGCAACGCCGAATCCTACCACAAAACTTCAGATTAACTCCTCTACTGATGCCAGCTTTGCTGACGGCAGTGGCGTTTTATTGATTGGTTCTGAATCAAGCATAAACCTGATAATGGATACCAACGAAATCATCGCGCGCAGCAATGGCCTTCCCGCCAAACTGTATCTGAATAAGGGCGGCACCCACGTGGTGGTGCCCGGCCTGCAGATCACCGGCGGTGCCGACCTGGTCGAACCCTTTGACGTCCGCAAGGAGGAAAAAGTCAAACCCGGTATGGTCATGGCGATCGACCCGGAGAATCCCGGACAACTGCGCATCGCCAGCAATGGCTATGACCGCACCGTGGCCGGTATCGTCAGTGGCGCCAACGGCATCAATCCCGGCCTGAGCATGGCACAGACTGATTCAATTGCCGATGGCAGTCATCCGATTGCGCTGACCGGCCGCCTGTATGCGCTGGCCGATGCCTCGTATAGCGATATACAGCCAGGGGATCTGCTGACAACGTCAAACACTCCCGGTTATGTCATGAAAGTGACCGATTATGCAAAGGCACAGGGGGCCATTATCGGCAAGGCTATGACGTCCCTGGAAGAAGGCAAGGGATTTGTCCTGGTGCTGGTGAGCCTTCAATAATAAAGTTTCGAGGAGATAAATCATGAAATTTTCATTATCTCAGCACAAGGGGGGATCCGGCTTGGTGTGCCGGATCTATAAAAACCTTTTAAGTTATTTTTTCATTACACTGCTGGTGTTTACCTCAACGTCGGCTTTGGCAGAGGCAACACCGTCACTAGAACCCGTAGCGGGAATTCCACTCGGGGCGTCTATTGTAGAAGACGATATTCTCGTGCGTGACGAACAAATTGAAGGAGCGCCCTCCGGGCCTTATTGGTCAAGCGGTGTGGTGCCCTACGTTTTCTCGTCTAATGTCAGCGCTGCCAACAGGACACTCATGATTGCTGCGATGCAGCTATGGGAGAATATTGGAAATATAGATTTTCGTCCCAGAAACGGTGAATCTGATTATCTTTTCATTCAGAATGCAACCACAAATGATTCTTATGTTGGTCCTGTAGGTGGTTCCCAGGTGGTCAATATCGCTTCATGGAACACCCAGGTCGTCATTCTCCATGAGCTGGGTCATGCGCTGGGATGGTGGCATGAGCAGCAGCGAAGTGATCGAGGTACTTATGTAACAATCCTGGCCTCCCTACCGAATGTCAACTACGATATAAAGACCACTGATACATTTAGTCCCTACGATTACGATTCATTGATGCATTACGGTCCAGGTAACATAGACACCAAAGCACCTTACAATGCTCAAAATATCTCCTGGGTCAATCAGGCCGTAGGCCCTAATGGTCAGTGTTTCACAAATCCGGTTCCCGCCACCACGTGGGAAACCGGTATCGGTCAACGTACTCACATGAGCCACTGGGATTGCCGGATGATGTCCTTCAATTATCCGGAGGCCAACTGGCGTTTTGTGCTTCCTTCCCGTACCAGTTTTATTCAGGTAGGGCTTTATACCTTTCCATGGGACACCCTGGTAGAAGGCCTGACGACCCCCGCCGGTGGTACCTTATGGATCGATGGCGGTAGCTATCCTGCCCTGACGATTAACCAGAATATCCTGCTGCTGGCGCCAAGAGGTACGGTCACTATCAATTAAAGCGTAATTCAGGGGCTGCTACGCCGCAATTTACCAACTGCAGCCTGATCATGGCTTGATGGTTGAGAGAATGATAAAACTGTTCAATAAAACGTCTGTTGTCTATATCAGTGCGCTGGCCTGCCTGTTCTTCTCCTCCCTGGTGATGGCCCAGCTCCCTTACCGCACGGTAACATTTTCCGTGGATTCAAGGCTTCTGACACAGGGGGTGACCGGGAAGGCCGGCGCGGTAGAGGGCCCATCTGTTTTTACCGAGGTCATTCGTGTTGACGGTGCGCCCTGGCTTCGCGTGCGTATTAGTGAGTACAACCTTGGGCAGCAAAGCTATATTACCTTTACTTCAGTTAAGGACGGGGGGCGTCAGAGACTGGATGGCAAAACCCTGCCTCAGTGGGGCAACACAAGCGCTTATTTAAATGGTGATGCCGTGGAAGTGGCGCTTCACGTGGCCCCAGGCGAACAGGGAATATTTTTTCGTGTTGAAGAGATCACCGTAGGTGAGTGGTACCAGCCGCCGTTGAGTGCCAAGACTATCTGCGGAACAGATAATCGTGTCCCATCATCCGATGCCCGCACTGCCCGTTTAACCTTTGTGAATGCGTTAGGCAATCCGGGTAGCGCATGCACGGCCTGGCTTGTCTCGAACGGCGCCCTGTTGACTGCCGGCCATTGTGTGGATTTTGATCCGGACCGTAGCGGGCCTTTATTGCCTGACGGAGTGCTTGATCTGGATAATAATGATGTGATTGAATTTGCAACTCCTGCCTCGCTCGCAGATGGGACACTGGTATTTGCAAATCCAGATGACCAGTATGCGATTGACCTCCCAACTGTTGTCTGGAGCTTCGATGGATCAGGCCAGGGGCTGGGCAAAGATTGGGCCGCATTAGCGGTTTTTCCTAATCCCAATACCGGGCTCACCCCTTTTCAGGCGCAAGGTGCATTCTTTCGCATGACAAATGCAAATCCTTCCGTAGGAATAGACATCCAGATCACTGGCTATGGAACGGATAACACGCCCAATTTGACCAGAAACCAGACACAACAGACACAAACAGGGCCCTATGTTGGCGAAAGCTCTTCAGGGGCCAACTTCTGGCATCGCTATGCTACAGATACAACAGGGGGAAATTCAGGTAGCCCGATTATCTGGAACAGCAGTATATATACCGTAGGGATCCATACCAATGGTGGCTGTACGGCTACCGGTGGCTCAAATGCCGGCACATCGTTTGAGCATAATCCTTTGGAGACGGCCCTGGAAAACTTTCCGGGCGCCAATACCGTTTTTACAGACTTGACGCGTTGGGGCGCATCAGAAAACGGCACCGTCTTTCATCCTTACGATACCATCGGCGAGTCGGTTGGGGCAGTTCCATCGGGTGGAATAATCAGCATCGTCAAGGGCACTTACAATGAAAATATGACGATCAATCAAGCTGTAACCCTGGATGCGCCAGTAGGTACTGTAACGCTTGGTAACTAGTTTTACGCGCCGAAATTATAGTTAATATCCGGGGATCGGCAATAATGGCTATGATTGTACCGTCACCGGTTTGGTAAAAATTCCTAAGGGGCAATAACAAATGGAATTATTCTTGACTCGTGATATCAAGCAACAAAACCAGCCAATAAGATGGATATTTGCTGCCTTTATTGGTGCCTGGGTATTTCTGTTACCCCCCGGTATTTCACAGGCGGATATACCCTTCAGGGTTTCAGTAAAATTTATTGTTGATGCAAGTGACAACCGACCGGCGACAGGGAGGTTTAATACCACTGCTGAAGTCAACGCAGAAGCAAACGCAGGAAATGATATTTTAAAAGCAATGAAAAGTGAGCTGCGGCTTCTGAATACTGAGATAATCGATCTGCCTACCTCATTATCTGCATATTCCACTATAGCTGTCAGTTCCGCAAACGTGACTGTTATTCGGAACCTTGCCCTGGCCGATCCGGTTACATGGAGGTGGCGAACGAATGCCGTTAATGTTTATGTTACCGGAGGGCCCGGTTCTGCGTATAGCAGATTTCCTCCTGAGAACGATATCATATTATTTGGTCAGGGCTGTACTGCTAACCCATCATGTCTGCTGCACGAACTCGGCCATAGTCTCAACCTCTCGCATACTCAAGCTGCGGATGATGGCTGTACCGATACCCTGACCGACGATTCATCCTGGAACAACAAGGATCAAATGGCCAATGCCAATTATGGTGATGTTTATGCCAACCTGACTGCCGGGCAACAATATAATGTAGACATGACCTGGTCAAATTTCATGTCTTACCATGTTGTCCCTCCCCAGGATCGTTTTACACCTTGCCAGAAAGACAGGTCAAGCTCCACGGCCTCTTCCGATTCAAGCTGGTGGTTGACAAAACAACCGGTCTATGTCCATCCTGCCAATTCCGGTCTTTGCTCTATATTCGGCATCTGCAACGGAACCTGGTCAGCCCCCTACCCTAACTTTCAGGCCGCGCTCAATAGTGGTGGCCTTGCCGGCAAAGTGATTGTTCTTGAACAGGGAAACTATGTCATCACCCAGGCAGCGGGCATCAATCTGAATGTTGAAATCAATACCCGCCAAGGGACATCACGTGTTGATAGGGGTGTGATGACGTATGAGTTGCCTGTGGCCATCAATAACTCCAAAAATTCCGCCGTGAGTACAGCCGCAAAGTCAGCGCAGGATGAAGACAGGAAGTCCAGGAAGGTCATCGAAGCGGCCCAACTAAATACCAAGGCCGCCATCACCGAGAAAGCTCGTGCCACTATCATGGCCAATGCCGAAAAACAAAGAAAGGTTCATAAGGATAATGCTATAAAATATCTTCTGCAGGCAGAAAAACATGCCGCAGGCAATGAAAAGCTCGCTATTCAAATGGAATTGGCAGAGAGATACTGGCACAGTGGAAATTATCAACAGAGCCTGACGTATTACACGCGTGTCGCTGATAAGACTGATCAGCCTGGCCTGAAAGACATGGCATTACTGCGCGTCAGTCAATCCCAGGAAAAAATAGCGGCAGGCAAGAAATCGGCGCCCGCAGTAACACCAGAAACAGAATAATCTTCGTAAACCGGTGTAATAGGGTGACTGGCCCCATAGGGTAAGGATTCTGTACACGTTTATACCTGCACGGGCGGTGCTTGAACGAATGAAGGAGTCGGCCGATAAGCCGGGTTCTGTCTTGGGCAATCATTCATCTGGGACAGACGTCGCCATCTGCCTCAAGCGACCTACCCGGGAGCGATGCGGGCCGCACCAGTGCTCCTCTATTTGGTCTTGCTCCGGGTGGGGTTTACCCTGCCACGATTGTTACCAATCGCGCGGTGCGCTCTTACCGCACCATTTCACCCTTACCGGCGCCTGACGAATCAGACACTGGCGGTATATTTTCTGCGGCACTTTCCGTAGGCTCGCGCCTCCCAGGCGTTACCTGGCACCCTGCCCTGTGGAGCCCGGACTTTCCTCTG
>BTQY01000084.1:0-5981 GCA_036986115.1 Gammaproteobacteria bacterium
ATGAAAGTCCGTGCACAATTCGCATTAGTGTTTAATCTCGACAAGTGTATTGGTTGCCATACCTGTTCGGTAACTTGCAAGAACGTCTGGACCAGTCGTAAGGGTGTTGAGTATGCCTGGTTCAACAATGTCGAGAGCAAGCCGGGCATTGGCTACCCGCAAAACTGGGAAGATCAGGACAAGTGGAACGGTGGCTGGGTATTAAAGAAGGGCAAACTGGAACTCAAGGGCGGCAGCCGCCGCAAGCGTCTGATGAATATCTTTGCCAATCCGGATCTGCCGGAGATTGATGATTATTACGAGCCCTTTACCTTTGATTATGGCCACCTGCAAACGGCGCCGTTGTCCGAGGCGGCGCCGACCGCGCGGCCTCGTTCACAAATCGATGGCAGTCGCATGGAAAAGATCAGCTGGGGACCCAACTGGGAAGATGACATGGCGGGCGAGTTCAGCAAGCGCAGCCAGGACAGGAATTTCCACAATGTGGAAAAGCAGATCTATGCCGATTTCGAACATACCTTCCACATGTATCTGCCGCGTATCTGTAACCATTGCATCAATCCCTCCTGTGTTGCCTCCTGTCCCTCCGGGGCCATGTACAAGCGCGAGGAAGATGGCATTGTACTGGTGGATCAGGACAAGTGCCGTGGCTGGCGCATGTGCATCAGTCATTGCCCCTACAAGAAGGTGTTTTACAACTGGGAATCCGGCAAGGCGGAAAAGTGTATCGCCTGCTATCCGCGTGTTGAAGCCGGCTTGCCAACGGTATGTTCCGAATCCTGTGTCGGACGTATCCGCTATAATGGTGTGATCCTGTATGACGCGGATCGCATTGAAGAAGTCGCGGCCATGGGTGATGAGCAGGATTTGTACGAGGCACAAATGAGCATCTTCCTGGATCCCAATGATCCCGAGGTGATTGCCCAGGCACGCAAAGACGGTGTCCCGGATTCCTGGATCGAGGGCGCGCAGAAGTCACCCATCTATAAAATGGCCATTGACTGGCGTGTGGCCTTGCCGTTGCATCCTGAATATCGCACCTTGCCGATGGTCTGGTATGTGCCACCGCTGGCACCGGTGCAGTCTCAAATTGATCAGGGGGCATTACCCACGGAAGATGACGGCATGATCCCAAAGGCGGAGGCCCTGCGCATACCGGTGCAGTACCTCGCCAATATGTTTACCGCAGGCAGGGAGGACCCCATTCTTAATGCCATTAACCGCCTGATTGCCATGCGCAGTTACCAGCGTAGTGTGCATGTTGACGGGCAGCCGAATCTTGCGGTGCTGGAGAAGGCCGGCCTCACGGTAGAGCAGGTCGAGGACATGTACCGCTACATGGCCATCGCCAATTATGAAGATCGCTTTGTGATCCCGACCAGCAAGGAAGAAACCCGCATGGAGGATTTCCATGCCTTCCAGGGAAGCAACGGCTTCAGTTTTGGTAATAGCAGTTCTGCCGGTTGCCGTGGTCCATCGCTGTTCCCGGAGCAACGTACTGGAAGTATTGAATCCATGGTCTATGTCGCCCCTCCCGAGATGCCACGAAAGGGTGGACGCTAGATGAGCACGCAGTTTTACAAGCTGTTGTCAGTACTGCTGGATTATCCGGATGATGAATTATTTTCGCACCTGGCGGAGATCAGTCGTCTCGTCAAGAGCAGTGACGATGTAGCGGCGGCAGAGCGTCAGGCGATACTGGATTTTATTGGCGGCCTGCAGCAGTTGGGCGCGATTGAGGCACAGGCCAGGTATGTGCAGACCTTTGACCTGACGCCTGACCACAGTCTGCATCTGACCCATCACCTGTTTGGTGATGACTATGGACGCGGTCCGGCGCTGGTCGACCTTGGCGAGTTTTACAAGCAAAGTGGTGTCGAGGTGACAGACGGTGAATTACCGGATTATTTACCATTGATACTGGAATATGTCTGCAATCTGGATGAATTCGCTGCCCAGGTGTTTCTGGGCGATGCCGTCAAGGTGTTAAGCGTGATTGCCGACAACCTGGAAAAGGCGCATAGCCCGTACGCGGTGCTTGTCAGGATCGTCGAGGCAAGGGGTGGTCTTGCAAAGCTCGCCGCAACAAATTGAACAGGGCAGAATAATGCCTGCCTGCCTTGTTGATAACAAGGCGTGATTTAACGGAGTTTTTTAAACGATGAACTATCAGAATTTTTTATTTGGTATCTACCCCTATATCGCACTTACCGTCTTCCTGCTGGGTAGCCTGATCCGCTTTGACCGCGAACAATATACCTGGAAGAGTGATTCCAGCCAGTTACTATCGAAGCGCTACTTGCGCCTGGGCAGTAACCTGTTTCATATTGGAATTATCGCGATATTCTTCGGTCATCTTGTGGGACTACTGATTCCGCCCGGGATCTTTCATGCTCTGGGAATTTCCGATCTGCATCACCAGTACATTGCTATTGTGGCGGGAAGCGTGTTTGGCGGTTTATGTCTTGTCGGGGCGGTGATATTGCTGGTACGCCGGCTGTTTAATCGTCGTGTGCGGGTGAACAGCCGGGCAATGGATATATTTATTCTGCTGTGGCTGCTGACGACACTGCTTATTGGCCTGAGTACGATCCCGGTTTCAGTGCATCACGCGCAGGCAGGTAATGCGGATGTAATGGTAGCGCTGGCCGACTGGGCCCGTAGTGTGCTGAGCCTGCAGGCGGATCCATCACTGCTTGCCGATGTTGATAGCGTGTTCAAGTGGCACCTGGTGTTTGGCATGACAGTCTTTCTGTTGTTCCCTTTTACCCGACTGGTACACATCTGGAGTGCCCCATTAGGTTATATCAGTCGCGCCTATCAGGTGGTACGCCGCAAGCGTCAGTATGCCGGATAGTTTAAAAGGCTGAGGGATCTCCACGAAATAGCGATCAAAAACAATCGCTTAGTGATAATCATCACTCGCGACGTCATTCCGGCGAAGGCCGGAATCCAGTTAGCATTTAAAGGTAACAAATGCAGTGACGAAGAGTTTTAATCATTGACGAGAAATAAAGGGTTTTCTGGATACCGGCCTTCGCCGGTATGACGATGCTACCGCCGGTATGACGATATATTTGATTGGTAGCATTATTTCTGGAAAATTCGTGGGGATACCTCAGTATATAAGGGGAACCAGGTTCGCTAGCATGGTCGGTGTGCTTTATGAGCATAGCATGGTCAACGGGGTATGCTCAGTGGCAATATCTGTTGTGACATTAATAGCGGCTAGAACAGTTCAATGTTGTCATCGTTGCCCGCTTCCCGGGTACTCTCCAGGGCCTCTTCCACGTCCAGATCGGACAACATCAGGTCAAACATTTTTCGATCGGCATCAATGGTGTAACTGGATTTGATCTTTTTATGTAACTCCTGCCATTCAAATGGGCTGAAGAGATTATCCGGGTGAGATACCAGCCCAGACAGGGATGTCAGGCTGTGGGATGCGTGGGATAATCTCTGCGTCAGCTTGTCGTAGAACTGGAATGCGATGATGGCGTTTTGCACCTTGCTGGAGACTTCCAGTGTATGTTGTTGCAGGATCGTCTTGTGCTGCGTGGCAGGCATCTCGCCGATGCATTCTTCGATGGCCTTCATATGGCCCATCATCGAGGTAAATGAATCGGTCAACGCCGCTACTGAATCATCACCGTCCTGCATCGACACTTCAATATGCGCCGCCAACAGATTCAGTATGCGCACGGTCTCGCGGCTATGACTCCAGTCCGGATCCGTGGCGCTGGTAGCGGACGGAGTTAGGGATGATTTTGTCATAACGCTAACGTTAACGGTCTGCGCCAGTCAAACTTTAGGCACAAACTTTAGCGGCCGGGTAACAGGTAGGCGCCTGCCAGGACCTTGCAGGTGAACCGGCGTCGCAGGTAAAATCCTCTTGGAAGTGTTTGAAATCGCTGGCCTTCCTCGTTTATTGCCGAACACTTCTCGCTGCCATTGGCGGCCTTCGGCCGCAGCTGCAGGCAGTTGCCCTGCCTGGCATCCACCGACTCGACCTTGCCCTGACTGATCATCTCCATGATCTCAACCCAGTCCTGTTGCAGGCATTGGTGTTGTTCGACAGAGGGGCTCCATAATAATGGTGCACCGACGCAACGTTGCTTCAGCTCGATGCGCCTGTCTCCCTGCACCGGGATCCATAACACCTGGCGAAGCTTGCGATATACCGGGGATGCCTGCCAGTCCAGCTGGACGTTGTTGAGTGACAGGCTGCAGACGAAGGTGGACTCCATCGGCTGTCCCTTGTGATCGACCGGAATGGTCTTCAATTCAATCCCCAGCTGCTGGAAGTCAGGTTCTGCCAGATTGCTTGCGGTGGCGCCCAGCAGCCGCTCCAGCGCCTGCCCGGTCCAGCCTTTGTGGCGTTTCAGATCAGCCGGGACATGGATATCTGCCTGCCTGGCGAGTTCACCGAGGCGATGACCGGCGAGATCATTGGCGCGGCTCAGCAGTTCTTCAACAGTGTTTGGGGGGGAGACAAGAGGGGCGGCGATATCAGGCATCTCGCTCCCAGCTGCCGGATTTGCCGCCGGATTTTTTCAGCAAGCGAATATCCTGCATGTTCATACCGCGATCCACCGCCTTGCACATATCGTAAATGGTCAGTAGCGACACATTCACCGCGGTCAGGGCCTCCATTTCAACCCCGGTCTTGCCATCGGTCTCGACGCTCACCTTGCAGTAGACACAATCGGTGCCGGCATCGGTTTGCAGGTCTACCTCGATATGGGTCAGTGACAGGGGGTGGCACAGCGGGATCAGATCAGCGGTCTTTTTCGCGGCCATGATCCCGGCGAGCCGTGCGGTCGCCAGGACCTCACCCTTTTTGAGGCCACCTTTGATGATCAACTGCAGTGTCTCCGGCTGCATACTAATACGGCCTTCGGCGACAGCCTGACGGTGAGTCACCGCTTTGTCTGCCACATCCACCATATGCACATGTCCACGATCATCAATGTGTGTTAATTTTCCCATACGGGCATTTTGCCAGAGTTGAGGTCAGTTTTGAGCATTAGTGTGAAATATTTTGCCAGTTTGCGGGAGCGTATGGGCCGGGACGGTGACCAGCTGCAGGCTGCTGAGGTCGCCGATGTGGCCGCCGTGTGGGCCACGGTGGCCGATAATGAGGCCATGCCGGCGAATATGCTGTGTGCCGTGAATATGCAGTATGTGGACAGGGATCACCCGGTCAACGAGGGTGATGAAGTGGCCTTTTTCCCGCCGGTGACCGGAGGCTGAGTATGTCCAGCCGACTCAGCAGTGAGTTGATCGCCCCCTGGGAGGAGATCAATGCCTACCAGCAGCAGATGGGAAGAGAGGCAAAATACGGCGCCTGCTCGGTGTTCGTTGGCAGCATGCGGGACTTCAACGAGGGTCAGGATGTGCAGCGCATGTTGCTGGAACACTATCCGGGCATGACCGACAAATTTCTCGAGCAACTTTGTCTTGAGGCCACGGAGCGTTGGGAGTTGCTGGACACGCTGCTGATTCACCGCGTCGGCGAGATCCGGCCGAATGACACTATCGTGGTCATCGCCGTGTGGTCGGCACATCGCAAGCAGGCCTTCGAGGCCTGTCGTTATCTCATCGAGGAACTCAAACACCGCGCACCGTTGTGGAAGAAGGAAAGCCTGACAGGCGGCGACCGCTGGGTGGAGAAGAATACCTGATTGTCATGCCGGGCCTGACCCGGCATCCAGCAGGAAAAAACAATCAATAAATGACACAGCAGTATTTTTTGTCTAATTATCCCGGACGGGTGTATTGGACTGCCGACACTTTGAGAGTGGGAAGCTGTTTATTGTGGACAACTATCTGGAAGCTGTTGGAGTTATGACGGCGCTTAGAACGGGATTGGCATTGGAATCGGTGAGACGACCATTGGCTCATACCAAGGTTACCCCAGAGCTTAAAGAAGAACTGGATAATTATAAGAACGTAATAAAACTAAGAGCTCGGTAAGCTTA
>BTQY01000085.1:0-5978 GCA_036986115.1 Gammaproteobacteria bacterium
CCAGTAATAATAGTCCCGAGCAGTACCCCGCCAAGCGCCTGCGGCCCGAGTATCAGGCCGACCAGGATGGGTACCAGCACCGGCAGTAATGACGGGATGATCATTTCTTTAATCGCCGATTTGGTCAGCATATCAACGGCACGCGAGTAATCCGGTTTTGTGGTGCCCTCCATGATGCCGGGGATCTCTTTAAACTGGCGACGCACCTCGACCACTACGGAACCGGCAGCGCGGCCGACTGCCTCCATGCCCATGGCGCCAAACAGATAGGGCACCATGCCGCCGATGAACAGACCGATGATCACCATGTAGTTTGACAGGTCGAACGTCAACATATCACCTGTCTCACTGTACGCGGCCAGCTCATGGGTGAAGTCGGCAAACAACACCAGTGCGGCCAGCCCGGCAGAGCCGATGGCATAACCCTTGGTGACGGCCTTGGTGGTGTTACCGACCGCGTCCAGCGGGTCGGTGATGTTGCGGATCTTTTCATCCAGTTCGGCCATCTCGGCAATACCACCGGCGTTGTCGGTGATCGGGCCATAGGCGTCCAGTGCGACAATGATGCCGGTCATCGACAGCATGGCGGTAGCCGCGATGGCGATACCATACAGGCCTGCCAGTTCGTAGGCGCTCCAGATACTGGCAGTTACTGCCAGTACCGGTAGCGCGGTGGACTTCATCGACACGCCGATGCCAGCGATGACATTGGTGCCGTGTCCGGTGGTGGAGGCTTCAGCGATATGCCGCACCGGTTTGAACTCGGTGGCGGTGTAATACTCGGTGATTACCACCAGCACGCCGGTCAGCACCAGGCCGACCAGTGAGGCGCCGAATAACTGCATTGTTGAGTAGAGACCATTGTCTGCCATCAACTGGTCGGTAATAAAGTAAAAGCCAACCGCAGACAGTATGGCGGTGAGGATCAATCCCTTGTACAACGCCCACATGATGCGACTGCCTTCTTTGGTCTTGACCACGAAGGTGCCGACAATACTGGCGAGGATGGAAACGGCGCCCAGCGCCAGCGGGTAGATGAGAGCATCCTGACCGGCCTGGGTCATGATCAGCCCACCTAGTATCATGGTGGCAATAATGGTGATCGCGTAGGTCTCAAACAGATCCGCCGCCATGCCGGCGCAGTCACCAACATTGTCGCCGACGTTATCGGCGATCACGGCCGGGTTGCGCGGGTCATCTTCGGGGATACCGACCTCGACCTTGCCGACCAGGTCGGCACCGACGTCAGCACCCTTGGTGAAGATGCCGCCACCAAGTCGGGCAAAAATGGAAATCAATGATCCACCAAAACCCAGGCCAATCAGTGGCTTGATATCGACGGCCTCACCGGTCGGGGCCATATAGGTCAGTGCGGCATAGTAACCGGCCACACCAAGCAGGCCCAGGCCAACCACTAGCATGCCGGTAATCGCGCCACCACGAAAGGCCACATCAAAAGCAGCACTGAGTCCCTTGTTGGCGGCCTCGGCGGTACGCACATTGGCACGTACCGAGATGTTCATGCCGATATAGCCGGCGGCAGCCGAGAGCAGTGCACCGATGGCAAAGCCGTAGGCGGTTAATGCACCAATGGGACTTAGCCAGATGATAACAAACAAGACCACACCGACTATGCTGATAGTTGTGTACTGGCGGTTCAGGTAAGCATTGGCGCCTTCCTGAATGGCGGCGGAGATCTCCCGCATGCGGTCATTACCTGTCGGTTGTTTAATAATCCAGTTGACCGAAAGCAAACCATAGACCAGTGCCGCGATGGCACACCCGAGTATGATGATCATTGCTGTCGACATTTCTTTTTCTCCTCCTCATCAGTATCCGCACCACTCAAGTTTTTATATGACATGATGACCCGTCTCGATAACTTGCTTCGGCGTACTGTTGAGATAATGTTTATTGAATGCTATACCACATTTTATAGGGGTTTTACTGTATCAGGTTACGGCTCATGTGTCGGCCTTAATGCCAAAAATTTGTTGCAGATTGAATTCACTTATTAAGCTATTAACCGCTTCTTGGCCGTGTTCTTTTTTGACCTCGGCCAGTATCAGCTTGACTCCATTACGGTTATAACCGCCGCCCATGTGCGCCTGCACGGCAATCAGTTCGCGCGCCTTTTCCAGTTTCATTACGTTTATACCTTCATAAAATATTTCAGGGACAGAAACAAAACAGGGGACCGTGTGGCCCCCTGTTTGACGTCCTTTTTGTTACACTTTGAAGTCTTTGAGTTTGCGCTTCACCGGTTTATTTTTCAGTACTACATATTTTGGCAGACCGTTTTTGTAAGGCGGATAATTCTCACCCATGATTAACGGTTCCATGTAGTCGCGGCATTTTTTGGTGATACCAAAACCATCTTTGGTAATAAAACTGGCGGGCATCATCTTTTCAACATTGGCCACTCTGGATAGCGGTGCCTTGCCAACAGTCCATTTAAATGGTTTGTTGGACAGGCGCTTTATGGTCGGCATGATGGCATTTTCGCCCTTGATGGCGAACTGAACGGCGGCCTTACCCATTGCATAGGCCATCTCGACGTCGGTCTTTGAGGCGATGTGGCGGGCGGCACGTTGCAGGTAGTCTGCCACGGCCCAGTGGTTCTTCAGACCGAGTTTGGACTGGATCATACCGGCGATCACCGGCGCGGCACCACCGAGCTGGGCATGACCGAAGGCATCCTTGAGGCCAGTCTCGGCGAGGAACTTTCCATTCGGCCAGCAGACACCTTCAGAGACCACCACCGAGCAGTATCCGTGTTTCTTTACCATGTCTTTTACTTTCTTTAAGAATCTGGTCTGATTGAACTTCACTTCAGGGAACAGAATGATGACCGGGATATGGATGTCGTCAGTCGACGCCAGGCCACCGGCAGCAGCGATCCAGCCGGCATGACGACCCATCACTTCGACAATGAACACCTTGGTTGATGTCTTGGCCATCGAGGCAACGTCAAAGCTGGCCTCCTGGGTGGATATGGCGACGTACTTGGCCACAGAACCAAAGCCCGGGCAGTTGTCTGTGATCGGCAGGTCATTATCGACGGTCTTTGGCACATGGATGGCCTGGATCGGATACTCCATGGACCTGGACAGCTGCGATATCTTGTGGCAGGTATCGGCGGAGTCCCCGCCACCGTTGTAGAAAAAGAAGCCGATGTTGTGGGCCTCGAACACCTCGATCAGTCGTTCGTATTCGTGGCGATTTTCTTCCAGGCTCTTTAACTTATAACGGCAAGAACCGAAGGCACCCGACGGGGTGTGGCGCAGGGCGGCAATCGCGCTGACGGATTCCTTGCTGGTATCGATCAGATCCTCGCTCAGGGCGCCGATGATGCCGTTGCGACCGGCATAGACTTTGCCGATCTTGTTCTTGTGTTTACGTGCGGTCTCGATGACGCCGCAGGCAGAGGCATTGATCACGGCGGTGACCCCACCGGACTGCGCATAAAAGGCGTTCATGGGTTTTTTCTTGGTTGCCATAGGATTGTTTCTCCATGAAATATTGGGAAAAAGGAATTGAAAATTATAACGGGTTATTCAGTACCGTTTGCGCTGGAACTGTTTCGTTCCGCGTCATGATCAGACTGGGTGCGTAACAATGACACCACGCAGTCCAGGATATCATCGTACTCACGTATCCCGGTGCCGTATTCTTCACGCACGCTGTAAAAGAACTGGCAGCGGAAGGCCTTTTCACCGGTCTTCAGGATAATGAACTGACATCTGTCGACCTTCCAGTAGATGGCCGGACACAGGGCCAGTTCCCGATCGGTGGAATTCAGCCGGATCTCGCTGTCCGCCAGCTGGACCTCGATCTCATGGCCATAGCGTTCCTTCAGGGTATCCTGAACAGCGCCTAGCTCGATGTCAGTAAATTCAGGGATTGTACTCATGCTTGCGGTTGTGTCAGGTCGATGCAGGTCATTACCAATGGCCGCTATTTCCTTGTTTTTCTGGCTGATCGAGGCGCAAGAGGATACTCCAAAATCCCACCCTGTGCATAGCCCGTTTGACTTAAATACGGCTCAAAAGGTAGCTTAATAGGTGTGATGTTGGGGGCAGGCTAGGCAAAATACCACAAATATTATGGTAACCTATTGTAATATAGACAATTATTATGTAATAATGATAAATTCTGAAGGCTTTTAACGCTGACGAGACAATGAAAACAAGCATGAGAATCATCATTTTGGGTGCCCCGGGGACGGGTAAAAGCACCCAGACCCACAAGTTGGTGGAAAAATTCGCTATCCCGCAGATATCCACCGGTGATCTGCTGCGCGCGGCGGTGGACGCCAATTCGGTGCTGGGGCGGCAAGCCAGGCCGTATATGGATGCTGGCCAGCTGGTCCCGGATGAAATCGTGCTGGGACTGATCAGCGAGCGGTTGCAGACGGAGGAGACCAAAGACGGTTTCATCCTGGATGGCTTCCCACGCAACATGCTGCAGGCGGAGGCCCTTGATGAGATCCTCGGTTCGATTGATCGCACCGTTCAGGGCGTAATCCATCTCAATGTTGATTTTGACACCCTGATGCAGCGCCTGGCCGGCCGGCGTACCTGCCGATCCTGTGGTGCGCTGTACAATACCTATACCTCGCCACCGAAGATGGATGGCCGCTGCGACGAATGCGGTGGCAAGTTGCGACATCGTGCTGATGATAATGAGGAGACTATTGGTAATCGTTTGAGGGTGTATGAAACCCAGACCGAGCCATTAATTGATTATTATCATGAACAGGAAAAGCTGCGTTCGGTCCAGGGTGAGGGAAAAATCGACACTATCTTCAAGGCCATTTGCAAGATCGTTACCACTCTGCCAAAGGTTGTGCCGAAGTCAAACAAAGTGACCTTTGCTGACCTGGAACGCAAGGTCATGGAGTCTGTTGCCAGCGCGCGCGATCAGGACAACGAAGAGACTCAAGCCCCCGCCAGGGACAGCAAACAGGCAGCGCCTGAAAAGGTGGTGAAGAAGACAGCCAAAAAGAAGCTGGCAAAGAAAGCGGCCAGAAAGACCGGCAAAAAGAAAGTCATCAGGAAGGTAGCGAAGAAGGTCACGAAAAAGACCACCAGGAAGAAGCTGGCAAAAAAGATCGTGAAGAAGACGGCTAAAAAAATTGTCAGGAAGACCGCCAGAAAGAAAGTCGCTAAAAAAGTAGCAAAGAAGAGCAGCAGGAAAAAGATCACACGAAAGCGCTAGTTAGTCAATCCGGCGGCAGCCAGGCCTTACCGTCCTGGTTACCAGGGAAAGTGAGGGAGTAGCATGCGTTATTATCATAAAGTCATCTTGAATTCATTACATCAATTTGTATTGTTGAGTATGCTGTTATCAATGCCATTATTGTCAATGGCAGCAGTTTATTCACACCAGTATTTTCCTTTGCTCAGTGGAAATTCCTGGACCTATAACTTTACCGGGCCTGATGGCAGCGGCAATGTAGTTACAACAGTGCAGTCTGGTACGGTTGACATCAATGGCGTGGCGACGAAGGAACTGCTGGATAGTGATGGTGATCGGGATTATTTGACCAGCGATGCGATAAATGGAATCAGGTTACATCATGAATTTGACCCTGATCCTATTTATGGGGGCACAGGGACTTATTCACCGCCGATTCAGTATGCTTTACCGATGCTCAGTATTGGTGATACCATCAGCAGCTCAGGTGGTCTGACGATGAGTTTTACTTCACTGAGCTGTGATGCGCCTTGTTCATTGAATTATTCATCCAGTGCAACGGTACAAGCGGTTGAAGTACTGAGCACGGCAGCATTTGGTAATCTGGATACCATCCGGATTTATAGCACCCAAAACATCGCCGGTACGCTGACTGTTGGAGGCATACCGGTGGCAGTAAATGAAAATATGAGCATAGTAATCTGGGTGGCGCGCTATCTCGGTATGGTAAAACAGGTCTTTACAGACAGTAATGGCACAGAGACTATCAATATAACCAG
>BTQY01000086.1:0-5925 GCA_036986115.1 Gammaproteobacteria bacterium
CCGAAGCTCCCATTCTTTATATCCTGTATTACGTCGAAAACGCCCCTTCGGATAGTTCGGAATGCTTTTAGCCGCTCATCATTATTCACGAACCAGCTATTATAAACCGTCTCCTCGTCACTTTTATAACCGTCAATTATCGATTTTAAGTCTTGACTCATATACCACTCTTTCTATTTGTTTTTGTTACATAAAGTGTATTAGGCGGAATCTGTATTTACCTGATAGTACGGAATCTGCCTATATCAGAGTACCAAAATTTAGTTACACCGTGAAATCCAAGTAAATACAATACCTTACCTGATTCTAGTTATCGATACCACGATAGCAATCACTGTGAGGTAAAGACTGGCGAGGGCGATTTTTTCCGACGACTTGCGAGCGAAGCGAGGTCGGAGGAGGAAAAAGATACCGGAGCCAGTCGACATTGTTCGTGGTGAGAATTGCCGGATACACCCTGCGGGTTTAATCCGGCCTACGGTCGAGAACGATTCAAAGACTGGGGAAGGTGGCTTTACCACAGAATTGCTGGATACACCCTGCGGGCTTTGCACTGTAGAACCCTTACGGGTTTCATTCAGCACTACCTCGCTCTCGCTCAGGTCGCCTAACCTACAAAAACGAGGAGATTGCTTCGCCTGTTAGCACGAGCGCACAATGACGGAAGCTAAAAACTGATTACAGGGCCTCTTTTAGCACCGCTACGACACGCTGTATCTGTTCGTCTGTCATCGCAGGAAAAACCGGTAGTGATAATGTCTGTGAAGACAGGGCCTCACTAACAGGCAGATCCCCCGCTTTATAACCGAGGTGTTGATACACTTCCTGCAGATGTAATGGTGTTGGATAACACTGTGACGATGCCACCTGGCTATCCGTCAAATGCTGGCGCACCGCATCACGACTTTGCAACTTGACGGTATACAGATTAAAGACGTGGGCGCCATTGTCCGGCAGGCTCGGCGTGATCACATCGGTATCGGCCAGTAGTTCTGTATAACGAGCGGCAATTTTACGGCGCCTGGCGATATCGTCGTCGGCCTTCCTGAGCTTGATGCGCAGCAATGCGGCCTGGATTTCATCCAGCCGGCTGTTCATGCCGATCTCGCTGTGCATGAACGGCGCCACCGCACCGTGGTTCTTCAGGCGGCCGATATGTTCGAGCAGTGATTCATCATTGCTGGTGATCATCCCGCCATCACCATAGCAGCCGAGTACCTTGGTCGGGTAAAAACTGTAGCATCCTACAGTACCGATGTTGCCTACCTTGTGGTCACCGACACTGGCGCCAAAGGCCTGCGCGCAGTCTTCGATCACTGGCAACTGATGTTCTGCGGCGATCGCCATGATGCTGGTCATATCTGACGGATGGCCGAAGATATGTACCGGCAAGATGGCGCGGGTCCTGTCAGTTATGTTGCGACGAACGTGCTGCGAGTCCAGGCAGAAGCTGTGCTCATCAATATCGGCAAATACCGGGGTTGCACCAGCCTGGTCGATCACCTCGGACGAGGCAAAGAAGGTAAACGGCGAGGTAATGACTTCATCACCCGGGCCGATGCCAAGGGCGCGCAACGATAAATACAGCGCATCGGTCCCATTGGCCACCGAGATCGCAAACTGGTTGCCATTATATTCAGCAAACTCTTTTTCAAAGGCCTGCACGTTGGGACCGAGAATATAGCGTCCGCAGGCGCCGATCTCGCTGATCGCGGCCTGCCACTCTTCCTCAAGGGCGTGGAACTCTTCAGACAGATCCAGAAAAGGCACCGGGGTGACGTTCAACTGCATGCGGCGATCTTCTCCCGTACCTGCTGCGCAACTTCAATGGCCTTGATGCCCACACGCCCGTCAACCAGCGGTGGCTGACCCGTATTGATTGAATCGATAAACGCCGCCAACTCGGTATCCAGTGGCATGCCCGGTTCGATATAGGGACGCTCCATCACGATATCCGGGCGTTGCTTGTCGGTGCTCCTGGCAGGCCGCGCGATCTCCAGTTGCTGATCGACAAAATTCAGGCCGTAATAACACTGATGCTCAAATACCTGGATGCGGCGGTGTTTCTTGTTAGAGACCCGGCTGGCGGTCACATTGGCCACCGCACCGTTAGCGAACTCCAGGCGGGCATTGGCGATGTCGACATGATCAGTCAGTACCGCAATACCGGATGCAGATACCGCCACAATATCTGCATCCACCAGTGACAAGACAATATCAATATCGTGAATCATCAGGTCCGTGATGACGTCCACATCGGTGGCACGTTCGACAAAGGTGCTCAGACGATGTACCTCAATGAAGCGGGGATCCGTGACCTTGGCAGCCATTTCCATCAGACCGGCATTGAAGCGTTCCAGAAAACCGACCTGGAAGATCACCCCGGCCTTTTCAGCCATCTCCACCAGCTGGTGAGACTCTTGCAGCGTCGCTGCGATCGGCTTTTCCATCAACATGTGTATGCCATTTTCCAGAAATGGCCTGGCGGTCTGCAGATGATAGAGGGTGGGGACTACGATGCTGACGGCATCGATCTTGCCAATCAGGTCTTCACCGCGACTGAAGGTTTTACAGGCCAGTTCTTCGGCGATTTCTGCGGCCGCCGCGGCATTAGTGTCGGCCACCCCGACCAGCGTCACGTTCGGCATTTTGTTATATATACGGGCATGGATGCGGCCCAGATAGCCAACACCGACAACGCCTACTCGCACCTTGTTCGTCATGAAAAGACCATTTTGATGTCTATAACTGATTGATATTACTTATAATAGTATGAGGCAAACCCCGGCAATACAGGTAGCGATGTGCGCACGGCGTGACTTGCCTGGCCTTGCTTACTTGCTTACCCGCCCCATGGACTTGGGCGAGGATTCTACCATTCCCGCTGGAAAACTTCTCACTTCACTGGTGACGAGTGAGGGGTGGGGAGTGAGGGGACCTACCAGCTATTTGAGAGCTCCACAAACAACACATTTCCGGGGCTGGCCTGGCCGGAATCAGTGCCAAAACCCAGTTGCAGATCGGTATCATCGACGACCTGATGGACACTGACATAGTTAAATCCGCTCAGGCGGCCGAGCCCCTGATAACCGCTATTGCTGGCATCAGCCGCGGCCGTGGTGGCAATACGATCAACCGCCAGGCCGGGCTGCAGTAACCCACCATCCAGAACGACACCGAATTCCAGTACTACCTTGCCAAACTGGTTCGGCCACAACAACGGAACCGACACTGACAATGAATCGGGCACCGATGGCTCACCCATCAGCTTGATCTGCATACAATTAATACCAATCCCGTATTCGTCCCGATTTTCGCCCTGGTCTCCAGCAAGACAGGCTGGTCTTTTACTGGCCTGGTAAGCTGGCAGCAGATAATTTGGTAAAACCACCCCTGGCCACTCGTGAGATGGCCTCGACTGGGCCGGATCCTGGGCATTACTGACGCTCAGAAAAAATATATTGGCAAACACAAACACCACAAACAGCATGAAAATATCGGGTTTTTTCACTCTCATGATGACTTCTCCTTCAGCGGGTTGCGCGACTGACTTCATTGGGCCTCAGCGGGACGGTGCTATCTATAATTATGTGGATATCGCACTAATCTTCTGGGCACTGATTCACAGCAACGGCGGAACCGAGTCACAGATCCAGAGAAAAAACCGCAAAATTACGCTATATACACCAGTTTTTATGCCGTATAAGCACATTTCAGGTGCAAACTGGTGATCACTGCTTGAGGATCTAGACTGTAGGTAGTTACAAGGGGAAAGCCTCGCTACCTGAAGATCCGGGAGGACATCGAGTATGAATTTTGAAGGCATATACAACTATTACGAATATCTGGTGGATGGCCACCTGAACGGTCACGCCGCCATGCAGGGCAAGGACACCGATTATATCCAGGACGTTGCCTGCATTTCCCTGAACCAACTGCCGGTCAAGTACATTCGGCATGCCGTTGACCTGGCCTTCTATATCACCGCTGCGGAAAGAAAACAGATACAGAATGACGTGCAAGAGGCGGTCAATCAGGCCATTAAGCAAATCGAGAAACACCGTGGCTAAACCGCCTGTATTTACCAGATTCAACATGGATTCTGTGGATTCACAAGAGGATGTCGACAAATGATTATCCACGCTATAATAATGCCTCCCGACAAAGGCATAGATCACTGAACTGCAATGACCACATCGACCACAGACAATGAACAACAAGGTACCTACGACGTCCAGGTAGACGTCGAGACTGCCTACATCGATGACCAGTCGGAACCCGATGAAAACCGTTTTGTCTTCAGCTACACCATCACGATTCGCAATAAAGGCACGGTCCCGGCGAGACTGCTGGCCCGCCACTGGATCATTACCGACGCCAATGGCAAGGA
Organism: Gammaproteobacteria bacterium; assembly: GCA_036986115.1. Taxonomy (GTDB): domain Bacteria; phylum Pseudomonadota; class Gammaproteobacteria; order BTQY01; family BTQY01; genus BTQY01. The sequence goes on from BTQY01000086.1 coordinate 4,391, forward strand.
ACAGGAGGTCAAGGGTGAGGGCGTGGTCGGTGAACAACCCTATTTGCGTCCTGGTGAAGGTTTCCAGTATACCAGTGGCACCATGCTGGAGACCCCGGTAGGCAGTATGCGTGGCAGCTATCAAATGCATGCCGACGACGGAAATAATTTCAACGCCGAGATCCCCGCGTTTACGCTGTCACAACCCCATTCACTGCATTAGCCCCGAAACTGCAGCAGGCCATTCGCACGCTGAAACCCGGGGGGCGAATCTATACGCTCGCTGGCCGATGGCTGGTGCAGAAATATTGTGTTACCGAAAAAATAATGTTGTCATTTTAATCATGAGTACCTATGCCATTGGTGACGTCCAGGGTTGTTACGATGAACTGCAACAACTACTGGCACTCATCGAATTTGATAGCGTCAGAGACAGGCTCTGGTTTACCGGGGACCTGGTCAACCGTGGCCCCGATTCACTCGAAGTATTACGTTTCGTAAAATCCCTGGGGGATAAAGCGATCACGGTCCTGGGTAATCATGACCTGCATCTGCTGGCGATCGCTGCCAATCGCGACAGGCCCAGACGCAAGGATACGCTGGACGATGTCCTTAATGCCCCGGATCGCGATGAACTATTGAACTGGCTAAGACAGCAACCTCTGATGCATGTCGATAATAGTCTTGGCTTCGTCCTGATCCATGCAGGACTGCCACCGCAATGGGACCTTGCCCGGGCGCAGGCCTGTGCACACGAGGTGGAAATGGTCCTGCGCGGGGAGAATTACCAGGCTTACTTTCAACAGATGTATGGCAATCAACCCGATAGCTGGCGTGATGATCTGGGCGGCATGGACAGATTACGCTTTATCACGAATTGCTTCACCCGCTTACGCTACTGTGATCAGAATGGTCGCTATGCGATGGAGGAGAAGGGTTCACCGGGCAGCCAGGCCGAACCCTGGCAGCCCTGGTTTCGTATACAGGATCGCGCCAGTAAAGGCGCGAATATTATCTTCGGTCACTGGTCTACGCTGAACGAGGTAAATGATGAGGGTATCTTTGCGCTTGATAGTGGCTGCCTGTGGGGCGGCCAGTTGACCGCCCTGCAGCTGGCACCCCGGTTAACCGTACCGCCACGAAGATTCCACGTTGAATGTGCCGGCGCCTGCCAACCCGGTATAGCGTAATCCAGAGAATCACTGCGGATCCTTCCGCCGCTCCTGGCCCGATCGTTGTTCCAGACCATTGCGGCGCTCTGCTTCCTCTTCAGGTGGCCCCAGGTCCTCGAATCGATAATCCTCACCGCTGCGACGTTCTACGCCAGAACGGTGTTCCGTTCGTCCCTGTTCCTTTTGTGAAGTATTCATAACCTCCCCCTTAGGACTGTTACAAATGGATATGCCGAACAATACCTTGAGATAGTCTGTTACAGACTCATAATTATAGTGGATCTATGCATTTTTTCCGTTATCACGCTACAAAACCGGCGTAATGTGAATATGTCACATTCTTCCATTGTGGCGAATTCGCCATCATTAAAATCAGGGCTGTGT
>BTQY01000087.1:0-5372 GCA_036986115.1 Gammaproteobacteria bacterium
ATCACGGTTATTCACGGCCTTGTTACAACAATGGCTATCTCTTAACATGTAGCTATGAGACATCGTCCCATTGATCGACTGATTCAGCTTGCCGCCCTGGTCATTGTGGCGGCCCTGATTGAGATTTTCTTCAGCAACATTCTCGAATCTACCGATAACCGGTTAAATGATTTCTTCGTGCGTACCCATGCCGAAAATCAGCAGGCTGATCCGGATATCGTGCTGATCGATATTGATGAGCGCAGTCTGAACCTGATGCAAAGTATTGAAGGAATCAATGTGGGCAGGTGGCCATGGCCACGATCAGTACACGGGGAATTAATCACTGACCTGTTTAATCAGCAGGCAAAGGCCATTATCTTCGATATTGTGTTCTCTGATCCCGATCTCGCGAATCCCGGAAGTGATACTTTTTTTCTCAATACCATTAAAGGGAAATCCAACGTGTTCTTTGCCATGTCGCTGGAAAAGGCCAAAGGTAAAAAAAATATTCAGGCAATAAACTGGGATGAAAGCAAATACATCAAGGCGTTTGATTTCATTCCAGACCCGGCCAGTAAAAACCTTAATAAGGATACTGCGTTGTTAATGCCTTTACTCGGGATATCAATACAGGGCAATACCGGTAATATTAATTATACCGAAGACCGCGACGGTGTTGGTCGCCGTTACCTGATTTCGAGCTCCGCGCGAGGATGGAAGATCCCGTCCTTACCAGCGCGCGTGGCTATGAAACTAGGCTATTCAATTCCCGATCAGGAAACCATCATCATGCATTGGCGTGGTGGCAAGAATTCTCATCCGCATTTTTCCTATTACGATATCTATCGCGACACACTGGTCAGAAATCGCCAGTATGCCGGTACCTTTAAAGACAAGATCATCATTATTGGTTCGACCGCCTCCGGGCTGCATGACCGGCGAGCAACACCTATTGATGGTCTGCACCCGGCGGTTGAGATAGTGGCGACCGCGATTGATAATCTGAAGAACCAGCAGTTTATGTATAAACAGCCGGCCCTTGAATCACCAGTCATCACTATCCTGATGATAATCATTGTTACTTATTTATTTATACGACTGCACAGCCCGCTTCGTATCGGTATTATTTTACTGGCAATATCCGTGCTGTATCTTGCCGGTGTGTATTTTGCCATTACCATCAGGATACTGACGACGCCATTCACGCCACTCGCCTTTGCCTGGGTGTTTTTCGTGCTGGCCGCGCTATATGAATTCATCCGCGAACAAAAAGAAAAGCAGCAGACCATGCAGATGTTTGGTCGTTTTGTCGACCCCAGGCTGGTCAAGGAGCTGGTCGATGGCGATACCGAATATGCGATGAAGAGTCGTAGTATCGAGATCACTATTCTATTTTCCGATATTCGCAACTTCACCACCATGTCGGAAAACCGATCGGCGGATGAAGTGATGTCATTGTTAAATGATTACTTTGAACGCCAGGTGAAGATTATCTACAGGCATGGTGGCACCATGGATAAATTCATTGGTGATGCGATCATGGCCTTCTGGGGTGCACCAGTCGATGACCCGGATCATGCCCTGCATGCTGTCGAAGCAGCCGTGGAAATGGCAGAGAAACTCGATGAATTTAAAAAGGATCTGGGAGGTGAACTCGGTGACAGCTTTGAAATTGGCATCGGTGTACACACTGGTACCGCCAAGGTGGGCATGCTTGGATTTGAAGGTCGTTACGACTACACCTGTATCGGTGACAGCGTCAATCTGGCGAGTCGTATAGAGGGCAAGACCAAGGGTGTCAGTCGCGTCCTGATCTCTAAAAATACCTATGACTACTGTGTGAATGTATTTGACTTCAAAGACCACGGCCTCTATAAAGTAAAGGGCAGGGAACAGGAGGTTCATTTATATGAACCAAGGAGACGCACCCAATGACTGCTACGGTGACATCACCACCGACAAAGTCCACAAACATATTGTTTGTCCTGCTGTGTCTGATAGTTGTCTCCTCTGCCAGCCTTGCTGCCGAAGATGCCACCATACTGGTGTCGTATGACCTTAAGAAAGAGCCCTTCATCGATGCCGAGAGCCTCGTCAATATTCCAAAAGACACAAAAGTCAAAGTACTAAAACAAAAAGGCGCCTGGTATCAGATCAGTGTACCTGACAAAAACAATATTAGCGGCTGGGTCAGGCTGACCAGCTTGCGCCTGCGCCCTGCGCCAGCCCCGGATCTGAGCGGGATACGCCCGGGCCCCGGTCCGGCGACCTCAGAAAGCAATCAGGAACAGAAAAAAGATGATCCCTACGAAGATGAATATACTGGTGGCACCAGCCTGCAAAAGGCATTGAGCGGTGCCTCTTTCGGTCGGGGTGGTGTTACTGAAAGCTCGACCACCACAGGTATCAGAGGCCTGGGAAAAGAAGACATTGCCAATGCACAGCCGAATACACGCGCGCTGGAGGATCTGGATGCAATGACAGCTGATAAGGGCGATAGCAGCGATTTCGTCAACGTCAGGCAATTAGTGCCAAAACAAATCGACTACCTGGTTAAACTCGATGGGATAAAAGCCGAGAAAAAACCACCCGCAGAGGCAGAGGAAGAATGAAATTTATTTCAGGGCCCACAGCGGGTTTTATCGCATTGTTATTGCTGGCCGTCATGCCCCAGGTTTTTGCCGGTGGCTTTTCATTCGGCGGTTTCGGCTTCGGCGGTGGTAGTGAGGATAGTGGTAGCAGCAATACCAGAAACATCGACCTTGGCAAGATTTGGGATACCGGAAAAGATCTCACTAAAGGTTTCAGCGACGTCAGTGAAGAAGAGGAAAGCCTGATCGGCCGTGATTCTGCGGCGGTGTTACTCGGCTCAGCGCCACTGAACAGGGACAGGGCCCTGAGTCAATATATCAACAAGGTCGGCCGCTGGCTGGCCTCCAACACTGAACGGCCAAACCTGCCGTGGCGCTTTGCGGTTCTCGATACCAGCTCAGTGAACGCCTTTGCGGCGCCGGGTGGATATATTTTTATCACCATGGGCCTGCTGTCTCGCCTGAACAATGAGGCGGAACTGGCGGGGGTGCTGGCACACGAGATTTCCCATGTATTACGGCGCCATCATGTCAATGCCGTGAAGAAAAAGGCCCGCGCCAATGCATTAAAAAGCGGTCTCGATATTGGCCTGTCCTTCTATGGTCAAGGCAGCCAATATAGCGAATTGCTGCTTGGTACCGTCAAGGACATCTATAGCAGTGGCCTGGACAAGGATGACGAATACCAATCGGATCACATGGGGGTGGTTATTGCCGCCCGTTCCGGCTATGACCCCTATGGACTACTGGTCGTGCTAATGATGCTCGACAGCATGGGCGCCGAAGACAGCGATCTGGAACTGATGTTTCAAACCCATCCGTCAGCACGTGATCGCATCGAGAAACTATCGGCGCTGATGCAAACAGAGCTGTACCAGTATGCCGAGCAGCCTCGATTCAAACAGCACTTCCTCGACAACACCCGCATCGCCCGCAAATGAACCACGATTCTGATCGGCCAGTGGCACTTGCCAGGCTCGATATCGCCTCGATATAATTGCCATGAAACCTGTCTTTGTGGTTCCACGGCTACATTGATTTATATGTAAAACAACTAAGCGTTTGATCCAATAAGACATCCTTGCCAGCACCAGCCAGCTGTTTTATGCACAGGCCGTCACGGGTGCCTGATATCGTGTCACCAGTAACCCCAGTCAGATTCATTAAATGCTATAATTACAGTATATGTAATTGATTATATTAAATATAATGCTTCAGTCTATATTTTGCACAGATGCATAAATTAGCTGTTTTCTGCGGGAAATTAGCCACAAAATGACTTTTCATCCACAATGTTATCCACAGATAATGTGGATAAACCCACAAGATAATGGGGCATTTGCCGGCTTAAGGATTATTCCTCCGGGCCCCTGACGGACCCCTGTGTCCGTGATACATTCAGGGCATGCCTGAGATCCTGCGCATCGCCGTCCCTGCGCCACTTCGCACCACCTTTGATTACCTGCCACCTGAAGGCATCGATGTCGCCTGTCTCCGTCCCGGGCAGCGTCTGCGAGTGCCATTCGGCCAGCAACAGGCCGTTGGCCTGTTACTGGCGCTGGACGACAGCAGTGAGATCCCAACCAGGCGACTCAAGGCCGCGCTGGAGGTGCTGGACGATGACAGTGTACTGAATGATGCGCTGCTGGCGCTGCTGGCCTGGGCCAGTCGCTACTACCACCACCCGATTGGTGACGTCGTCAGCTGTGCCTTGCCGAGCCTGTTGCGCAAGGGCAAACCTGCCAGCAGTAAAGGCATCGAGCTGTGGCGATGCACGGCCGCCGGGCACCGCGCCGGCGATGAAGAGATTAAACGGGCGCCGAAGCAACAGGCGTTGCTGGCATTAATCAAGGGTGCCGCAGACGGCATGTCTGCCACCGAACTGGATGAGCACAGGCAAAACTGGCGCGCGCCGATGAAACGCCTGGTCGACAAGGGACTGGTGAGTGTCGAGCAGCAGCCCTGCCTGCGCCCCGTCAGCACCGCTGGGTCGAGCACCATTGCTGACAACGCACCCCCTGAATTAAATCACCACCAGCAGGCCGCCGTGCAACAGGTGCGGCAAAGCCTGGGAACCTTTCAGGCCTTCCTGCTGGATGGAGTCACCGGCAGCGGCAAGACTGAGGTCTATCTGCAGGTCATTGAGCAGGTGATCGAACAGGGCCGGCAGGCACTGGTCATGGTGCCCGAAATCAGCCTGACCCCGCAAACAGTGGCACGCTTTCAGCAGCGCTTTCAGCTCCCTGTGGCGGTGCTGCATTCGGGCCTGAATGACCAGCAACGGTTGTGCGCCTGGTTGATGGCCCGAAGTGGCGAGGCACCGATCATTATCGGCACACGCTCCTCGGTGTTTACGCCGATGCGAAATCCTGGCGTCATCATCATCGACGAGGAACATGATGTTTCGCTGAAACAGCAGGATGGCTTCCGTTACCATGCCCGTGACGTCGCCATTGTTCGCGCCCGCAATGCCGCTATCCCGATATTGATGGGCTCTGCGACGCCTGCCCTGGAGAGCCTCTACAATGTCGATAGCGGGCGCTACCAGCGCCTCGGGCTGCCTGAGCGGGTCGGCGCGGCCAGCACCCCACCGATTCACGTGCTGGATGTTCGTCAGCAGCCAATGGACGAGGGATTATCGCCCAGCTTACTGCAGCTGGTAAGCAGACACCTCGAGCAAGATGGCCAGGTGCTGTTGTTCCTGAACCGGCGTGGGTATGCGCCAACCATGCTGTGCCACGACTGTGGCTGGATGGCCAGCTGCCCTCGGTGCGATGCGCGCATGACCCTGCACCAGCA
>BTQY01000088.1:0-5175 GCA_036986115.1 Gammaproteobacteria bacterium
TCGTCATACTGGCAAAAGTACTTCGTCATACCGGCGAAGGCCGGTATCCAGTCTACTCACAAAGAACTGGATTCCGGGTCTGCGCTACGCTTCGCCCGGAATGACGAAGAAGGCTCGCGCAGGAAGTAAGCCCTGCTACCGCCTCCAGGTAAAACGCCGCTTCTTGACGTAGCGGCCGTAATCAAATTCAGTGGTATTCCAGTAGCCGGTGATCTTCCGTCCACCGTCGGATACCACAATATTGTAGAGCTGGCCGCCGCGTTTTTTGTCGCTGTCTTTTCTGAGCTCAAACCATTGGCCGAAGCCTTTGGCGCTCTTGAACGACAATCGCAGTATTCCCGTGCTGCCTCTTCTGGAGGTGTTTGTATATATACCAACGTAGATATCTTCTTTTTTCTTTTTCAGCGTGACCCTGCCCCAGCCCTTCCAGGTACCCGAGAGATCATCCAGATCACGACCATAGCGGACCTCCGCGTTCACCTCGGGGATGAATAGCATGATAATCGCTAGCAACGGTAGCAATACTTTATATAAGGATTTCCCTGTCATTCTCGCCTGCACGATCCTGCCCTCCAGCACCAGCCCAACAGGATAATTATAACCGATGCACGGCAAAGTGCACACGGGAGATATAACCGGTGATCAGAATAAAAATGCAATAATCATGACCGCGACAATGATCATAAACGGAAGCCCATACCAGATAACCCGGGCCAGGTTTGAAGACTCTGGTGCCTGCGGCCAGCCTGCCTCGGTAAAGGCGAAATGTACCCCACGACCCTCTCGCCATTCCAGACTCCACAACAGCCCGGCACAAAAATACAGTACCGATGAAGCAAAGATATTAGGCAACCAGGTAAACGGGTACATCCCATCACGCAACACCAGGTAACCATCGTACGACCAGCTGACGGAGAACATCCATACGCTTACGGCGATATATAACATTGACCAGTCCTTCATATAACGTATGCAGCGAAACAGGATACCGACCACCCACGGCGCCGTGGTAAATGCCAGCAGAGACATAAATGAGGCATCAATATAATCCCAGGTATAATCACCGGTGTACGGGGCGATGACCACCATGCCGGTCGCCGCAACCGCAAAGGTGGCTACTTTCCAGTTCTGCAATAGCATCGCCCGGTAGCCGCGCGTGAAAAGCTCGATAGTATGCCTGCGCCGGATCATCATGCCCGCTGCAACAATACATGCGACGATCCATGATGCCATGTAAATTTTAAACGCTAGAGGCATACCGCTTCCCCGGATGAAATCAAAAACAAATTAAATACGTGTTGCGAATTCCTGACCACCACTGGTTGTAAAAACCTGTGAGACAGAACGACCTTTGGCCTCTGGCAAGACCGTGGGCCGCATGGAGGCGGCCCCTGAGCCTACAGGGATGTATTTATGGCGTGTCTTGCCAGAGGCCAAAGGTCATTCTGTCTGTTCCAGGCGGTCAGGAATTTGTTACACGTATTCAGAACTTCATGTCATCAAAGAATTTCTTCACCCCATCGAGCCATGTAGAGCGCTTCGGACTGTGTTTGACGTTCTTGCCGAGGCTCTCCTCGAATTGCTTCAGGAGATCTTTTTGTTCACTGTTCAGATTGACTGGGGTCTCTACCTGGATCCGGCAGATCAGATCACCGACGGCATTACTGCGCACTGATTGCACACCCTTACCGCGTAAGCGAAACAGCTTGTCCGTTTGACTACCTGCGGGAACTTTCAGTTTCACCCGGCCGCCAAGCGTCGGCACGTCGAGCTCACCACCGAGGGCAGAGGTGACAAAATCGATCGGTACCTCGCAATACAGATTATTGCCATCACGAGTAAAGATCGGATGATCACGAACCACGATATGCACATACAGATCGCCGGGAGGTCCGCCATTCTCTCCAGCCTCACCTTCACCCGCCAGGCGAATACGATCACCATTATCGACACCGGCAGGTACTTTCACAGAAAGGTTCTTTTGTTCCTGGGTCCGCCCCTGACCATGACAGGCACCACAGGGATCGTTGATGGTCTGTCCGCTACCATGACACTTGGGGCAGGTCTGTTGAATTGAAAACATGCCCTGCGACATGCGTACCTGTCCATGTCCGGCACAGGTCGAACATACCGCTGGAGATGTGCCAGGCCTGGCACCGGTCCCATGACAGGTCTTGCAACTGACCATTGTTGGCACCCGCACCTTGACGGTAGTGCCCTTGACGGCCTCTTCAAGATCCAGTGACAAGTTATAACGCAGGTCGGCACCGCGAAAGACCCGTGGTCCACCACCACCCCCACCGCGGCCTGCACCGAAGATATCGCCAAAGATATCACCGAAGATATCACTGAAGCCGGCACCACCGGCAGCACCGGCGCCCATACCAGCGCCTTGATCGACACCGGCATGACCAAATTGATCGTAGGCCGCACGCTTTTGCGCATCGGCGAGCACTTCATAGGCCTCCTTGGCCTCCTTGAATTTCCCTTCCGAGCTCTTGTCGTCCGGATTACGATCCGGGTGATGTTTCATTGCAAGACTGCGATACGCCTTTTTGATCTCTGCATCGCTGGCGTTCTTGCTAACACCCAGTACTTCGTAAAAGTCGCGTTTCGCCATAATCAGTCGTCTTTGTTTGTTTTAATTTGCGCCTGTTACTTGCTGTTATTCCCTGCTGCACGCACAAATGCAGACACTTATATAAGCGCCTGCATCTGCGGTACATCACCGAGATGGTGTTATTTTTCGTCTTCTTTAACTTCCTCAAATTCAGCATCCATGACATCGCCTTCGGTACTGGCATCGGCCGTGGCTTCGGCACCGGCATCAGCAGTACCAGCCTCAGCCTGGGCCTGTTCTGTCTGCTGTGCATACAGGCGTTCGGCGAGTTTGCCGGATGCATCGGTCAGCACCCTGGTTTTGGCCTCGATGGCCTCCTTGTCATCAGCTTGCATGACTTCTTCAAGATCCTTGACGGCCGCTTCAATGGCATCTTTCTCGCCAGCTTCCATCTTGTCTTCACCCATCTCTTCCATCGACTTGCGGGTCGCGTGGATCATGGCATCGGCAGTATTGCGTGCCTGCACCAGTTCATGGAATTGACGATCTTCTTCGGCATGCGCCTCGGCATCCTTGACCATCTGTTCGATCTCAGCATCGGACAGACCACTGGAGGCCTTGATGACAATGGACTGTTCCTTGCCGGTGGCCTTGTCTTTGGCAGATACATGCATAATACCGTTGGCATCAATATCAAAAGACACTTCAACCTGTGGCATACCACGCGGTGCCGGCGGGATATCGGTCAGATCAAAACGGCCCAGGGTCTTGTTGTCTGAAGAACGTTCACGTTCACCCTGTAACACATGCACCGTGACAGCGGTCTGATTGTCATCTGCCGTTGAGAACACCTGGCTGGCCTTGGTAGGAATCGTGGTGTTCTTTTCGATCAGCTTGGTCATCACACCGCCCAGGGTCTCAATACCCACTGACAATGGTGAGACATCCAGCAATAATACGTCCTTGACATCGCCGCCAAGCACGCCACCCTGAATAGAGGCACCAACCGCCACGGCCTCATCTGGATTCACATCTTTACGTGGGTCCTTGCCAAAGAAGTTTTTTACTGCCTCCTGTACTTTCGGCATACGCGTCATGCCACCGACCAGGATCACGTCATCGATATCAGAGACACCAAGCCCGGCATCCTTGACAGCGACCTTGCAGGGTTCGATAGTGCGCGCAATCAGTTCGTCTACCAGCGATTCCAGCTTGGCACGGGTCAGTTTGATGTTCAGGTGTTTCGGTCCACTGGCATCGGCGGTCACATAAGGCAGGTTTACCTCGGTCTGCTGGCTGGAAGACAACTCGATCTTGGCCTTCTCGGCACCTTCTTTCAGGCGCTGCATCGCGAGCGGGTCACCCCGAAGATCCATGCCCTGGTCCTTCTTGAATTCATCGGCAAGATAATCGATCAGGCGCATATCAAAATCTTCACCCCCGAGGAAGGTGTCACCATTGGTAGATAACACTTCAATCTGATGCTCGCCTTCGACCTCGGCGATTTCGATGATAGAGATATCAAAGGTACCGCCACCCAGGTCATACACGGCGATCTTGCGGTCACCTTCTTTCTTGTCCATACCAAAGGCCAGTGCAGCCGCCGTTGGCTCGTTAATTATACGTTTGACCTCCAGGCCGGCAATCTTGCCAGCATCCTTGGTGGCCTGACGCTGTGAGTCATTAAAGTACGCCGGCACGGTAATCACGGCCTCGGTCACCTCTTCACCGAGATAATCCTCAGCCGTTTTTTTCATCTTCTGCAGTACGCGGGCAGAGATCTCGGGAGCGGCCATCTTGTGTCCATGCGCCGACACCCAGGCATCGCCATTATCTGCCTTGATAATGCTGTATGGCACCATGTGGATGTCCTTTTGCACTTCTGCATCAGTAAACTTGCGGCCGATCAGGCGCTTGATGGCATACAGGGTATTTTCCGGGTTGGTGACGGCCTGGCGCTTGGCCGGCTGCCCAACCAGGACTTCATCATCCTTGCTAAAGGCAACAATGGACGGGGTGGTGCGGTCACCCTCACTATTCTCTATTACCCGGGGGGCTTTGCCCTCCATCACCGCGACACACGAATTCGTGGTCCCCAGGTCAATTCCGATGATCTTTCCCATGTCTGTTATCTCCAGTCTCTGTTTCTATGTTCGTTTTGGCTATGTTCATTTCAGCCCGCGGATGGCGGACTATTCCATTCTCATGTGACCTATATAAGGTCAATGTCTTTACATTCAAGTCTTTTCGTCGATATGGACCGCTGATTCGGCCGCCTCACTGTCTGCCTTTGCCTCGGTGGGTGCCCTGGAGACCACCACCATCGCCGGCCGTACCAGGCGCCCATGCAGTAAATAGCCCTTTTGCATCACCGCCAGCACCGTATTCGGCGCCTTATCGGGGGTTTCGAGCATCGACATGGCCTGGTGAAATTCGGGGTCAAACGGTTGATCCAGCGGGTTGACTTCGCTCAGGCCAGATTTTTCCAGTGCGGCCGTCAGCATTTTCAGGGTCAGTTCGATGCCTTGCTGATGACTATTGGCCCGATGGCCAGTGTCAGCCCCTTCACCCTCACTGGCATCGGTTTCGCTCGCTGACAGGGCCATTTCCAGGCT
>BTQY01000089.1:0-5084 GCA_036986115.1 Gammaproteobacteria bacterium
TCAAGACCTGACCCCACTTTATTTATGCGCGCGGTTGTGCAGCAGATCTTCGACGACGCCGGGATCGGCCAGGGTGGAGGTGTCGCCGAGGTCCTCTACGTCGTTGGCGGCGATCTTTCGCAGGATTCGGCGCATGATCTTGCCGGAACGGGTCTTGGGCAGGCCGGGAGCCCATTGGATGACGTCCGGTTTGGCGATGGGGCCAATTTCCTTTTTTACCTGTTCGAGAAGTGCCTGTTGCAACTCGTCACTGGCCTCGATGCCCTTGACCAGGGTGACGTAGGCATAAATGCCGGTGCCTTTAATCTCGTGCGGGTAACCGACCACGGCGGCCTCGGCAACCGCTTCATGCAGTACCAGCGCACTCTCGATTTCGGCGGATCCCATGCGGTGGCCGCAGACGTTCATGACATCGTCGACACGGCCGGTGATCCAGTAATAGTCATCTTTATCGCGGCGGGCGCCATCACCGGTGAAGTACATACCGGGATAGGTCTTGAAGTAGGTCTCGATGAAACGCTCATGGTCGCCGTAGATAGTCCGCATCATTGCCGGCCATGGGCGGGTGATGACCAGGTCACCTTTGCATTCACCCTCTACCAGTTTTCCCTCGTTATCAACAATACCGGGCACGACACCAAATACCGGGGTTGATGCCGAGCCGGGCTTCATGTCGGTGGCGCCGGGCAGCGGGGTGATCATATGGCCGCCTGTCTCGGTTTGCCACCAGGTATCGACGATCGGGCAACGGCCATCGCCGACGACGTGGTAATACCATTCCCAGGCCTCGGGGTTGATCGGTTCGCCGACGGTGCCAAGAATGCGCAGGCTCTTGCGCGAGGTCTTTCTGACCGGTTCATCACCGTCGCGCATCAGGGCGCGGATAGCGGTCGGTGCGGTATAGAAGATCGCGACGTTATGTTTGTCGCACACTTGCCAAAAGCGTGATGCATCGGGGTAGGTCGGTATGCCTTCGAACATGATGGTAATGGCACCGTTAGCGAGTGGTCCATAGACGATATAGGTATGACCGGTGACCCAGCCGACGTCGGCGGTGCACCAGTAGACCTCACCTTCCTGGTAGTCGAAGGTGTACTTGTGGGTCATCGCGGCGAATAACAGGTAACCACCGGTGGTGTGCAACACCCCTTTGGGTTTGCCGGTGGAGCCGGAGGTATACAGAATGAACAACGGATCTTCGGCGTCCATTTCTTCCGCCGGGCAATCGCCTGAGGCGGTGTCGGTGGCCTGGTGATACCAGACATCCCGGCCCTCATCCCAGGCGATATCACCCCCGGTGCGTTTCACCGTCAGTACGGTGTGGACGTTCGGACAACTGCCAAGGGCCAGATCGGTGTTGGCCTTCAGCGGTACTTTCTTGCCACCGCGGACACCTTCATCGGCGGTGATTACGACGCGACAATCTGAATCCAGAATGCGGTCCTTTAACGACTCCGGTGAGAAACCACCGAACACCACTGAATGGACGGCGCCGATACGGGTGCAGGCGAGCATCGCATAAGCGGCTTCCGGGATCATCGGCATGTAGATACACACACGGTCGCCTTTTTTGACGCCACGATCCTTTAATACATTGGCCAGTTTACAGACGTGTTCATGCAGATCTTTATAGGTGATCTTCTGATCATCCGCGGGATCATCGCCTTCCCATAATATGGCGACCTGATCGCCACGTGTGTCGAGGTGCCGGTCGATGCAGTTATACGCGACATTCAGCTTGCCGCCCCTGAACCACTCGATATGCAGATCTTCGACGGCAAAACTCCAGTCCGAGACCTTGTCCCATTTCTTGCTCCAGGTCAGGAACTTATCGGCCTGCTCGGCCCAGAAGGCATCGCTGTCATCCACGGACCGCCGGTACATCTCATGGTAATGTTCGGCAGTGATATGGGCACTGGCAGAAATCGCCGCTGGTGCTGGATAGACTTTCTCTGACATGGAGGTTCTCCTGATATTTTTATTTAATCTTGATGAGTTTTTTCCATTAATGTTTATGCACGTGTGTATTATTTGCTGGCAATCGGGATAGAATTCAGCCAGTCGTGACTGCTCCGACGGAGCCTGTTCCACAGCGCACTCAGTTCAGGCCGTCTTAACGCACTGATAAATATACCATTATAGGCATTCATGCAGGGGTCGACGCGGGCACGGGCTGACTGAGGCATAGCAGGATAGTAAGAAGGATAGATGCTGGTGTAAAGGGTAATGTGTGATTGGTGATTGGTAAGAAGTGAGGGGAAAAATAATACCAGCACCCCGTGTCCCCCGTGGTAACTCGTTATTTGCGTTTATTTGCAGATAGATGTTGTTACTCTCGCTCAAACTGGCGTCGTTCGCGTTCGACGTTACTGACAAAACGTTGCAGCATGGCGATGGTGTCGGTACTGACCTTGATGAAATCGCAACCGATACGCATACCTTGCTCAGGGTCTTCTTCGTTAATGTAGAAGATGTTATGCACTTCCAGATCGACGCAGAAGTCGTCGATCTCACCGAGGCGAATGAAACAGTTCTTGATGATCGTCCCCGGGATAATCCCGGGGGGTGCCCGCATGCACTTTAATGCGATGCCAGTGACACTGATATCGATAACATCCAGCTGACTGATGCCGGCGCCCAGTAATAATTTGCAATTGGCCGTCATGCTGACAGGCAGCCTGACCCGGTAGGCATCACGTCGCTGCGCCCATAACAATTGTTTCGGCATCGGCATCACAAACACGGGTTCACCCTGGTATTTTGCCTGGGTGATCTGATCGGCCTTAAACTTCACTCTTACGCCATCGAGTTGTGAGAAGAAGGTCGCCTGTTTTCTGCTGAGCAGTTGTCGATTGAGTTCTTTATGGGCGCCGTAATCGAGGATCAGCTTGCCCTTGTCTTTCTGTACATCAACAATGGCAGTGATAAAAGTTTTGCTGGCGAAGTTTGCCGTGATCAGACATTTGTTTTTAATAAGCTGCATCAGCCTGAAATAAATATCACTGTCACGATGGATCAGGTATTCTTCCTGATCTTCAACGTTGTCAGCCTTTGGTCGCGGCGTTTGTTCGTTATCACCATCAGGCACGCCTAATCCTCTTCGTCGTCATCCTCAAAGCGGCGCTTTTCCCGTTCGACATCGGCTATAAATCGTTGCAGCATGGCAGCGGTGTCCGTGTTGGTATTTATAAAGACGCAGCCAATCCGGTGGCCCATCGCCGAGTCATCCTTGTTAAGGGGGAAAATATTACGTACTTCCACGTCAGCCACAAAATTATCCTCAGAACTGAGATGAAAGTAACTGTTCGGAATCACGCTGCCAATTTCTATACCTTCATGACTCTGCGGAAGCTTCAATGCCACGCCGGTGATACTGATATCGATCACTTCAAGATTGTGCATGCTCCCGCCGAGAGACAGTTTGCACTTCGCGGTCATACAGACAGGCAGCTTGATACGATAGGCTCCGCGACGTTGTACCCATAAAAATTCTTTTGGCATCGGCATGATAAAGGCCGGCTCGCCCTGATAGTCCGTCATGCTGATATGCTCGGCCCTGAACTGGGCGCGGATGCCATCGATCTGTGCTGAAAAGAAGGTACGCTTGCTCTGCAACAGCTTTTCATTGAGCTCTTTATCTGCGCCCACGTCGAGCACCACCTCGCCGGTATCCTGATGCACGTCGACCAGGGCGGTAATAAAGGAGTGACCGGCGAAGTTGGCGGTCACCAGGCTCCTGTTTTTCTGCAGTTGCAGCAGGCGTGACACGATCTCGCTTTTACGATAGACCAGGTATTTTTCCTGATCTTCGACACTGTCGATCTTTGCTCTGGTCTGTTCTCGTGCTTGTTCGCTCATGCGCCAGCCCTGGCTCGTGATGTCATCATATAATTATCGTGCGTGCCGCATATTCCTTTAATTGTAGTAAATTTCCGTAAATAGCTCACTTTTTGCCGGGATTTCTGACACCTGCCAGTGCGCTATGGCCCATTGCCAGAAACGGCTGCGGGGCTGATCCCGCAGCTCGTCGGGGGGCTGTTGATTCAGAAAGCGCAGGACCTGCCAAAGTGCCCCGACCGGATTGGCCCCGGACAGAGGCCGGGCATGGGTCTGTTTACTGAGTTTTTGCCCCTGTGTGTTAGTGACCACCGGGTGGTGCCGGTACACCGGGGTCGGTATCCCCAGTAGCCGTTGCAGATAGACCTGTCGTGCTGTGGAGGCCAGCAGATCACTGCCACGGACGACTTCAGTAATATTCTGCCAGGCATCATCGACCACGACGGCCAGTTGATAGGTAAACTGTTCATCGGCCCGGCACAACACAAAGTCACCGACCTGCTGCTGTAATATCTGTCGCTGCCTGCCCTGGATTTCATCAATGAAGCAGGTCTCGTCGTCAGACGTACGCACACGGTAGCTGATTTGCCTGATTTGATCGGTGGGTTTACCGATGCCGTTTCGACAGGTGCCGGGATAGACAGTGGCCTCGGCTGTGGAAGATGTGGCGTCAGCGATCTCCCTGCGACTGCAACTGCATGGGTAAATAACGCCAAGGGCCTTCAGTTGCTGAAATGCCTGCCGGTAGGCCGGCTGACGCTGACTTTGATAGACAGGTGCCTCGTCCCACTCAAAGCCAAATTGTTCCAGTGTGCGCAGGATGTCGTCGGCAGCGCCGGGGACACAGCGCGCTTCATCGAGATCATCGATACGCACCTGCCATACGCCTTGCCGGCTCCTTGCCTGCAGATAACTTGCGGTCGCCGCGATCAGCGAACCAAAGTGCAACGGGCCTGTTGGGGAAGGGGCAAAGCGTCCCCGGTAAGCAGGATAAGCAGGGTAAGGAGACTCAACCATCATGTCTCCATATTACCCTGTAATGTGCGGCAGAACGTAACCTATTGTTTGGTCTTTTCGCGGATTTCGTCGAGGGTCTTGCAGTCGATACACTGGGTTGCCGTCGGGCGGGCTTCCAGACGACGCACACCGATCTCAATACCACAGGACTCACAGTAGCCATAGTCGCCGGCTTCCAGGTTTATGATGGACTCGTCGATCTTTTTGATCAGTTTGCGTTCACGGTCACG
>BTQY01000090.1:0-5032 GCA_036986115.1 Gammaproteobacteria bacterium
TCTGCGGTAGATTCAGGTGCCGGAGCTGATTCATCTGCCGGTGACGATTCAGCTGCCGGTGCCGATTCAGCTGCCGGTGCCGATTCAGCTGCCGGTGCCGATTCAGCTGCCGGTGCCGATTTAGCTGCCGGAGCTGACTCAGGCGCCGATTTAGCGGCAGCAACCTCAGGCTTCACTCCTGTACTTTCTTCTTTGGGTTTGACCAGTGATGAAGCAACCGTAATAGCTTGTTTACGCTTGATCACCAGGTGACGCAGAACGGCATCATTAAAACGGAATGCACCCACCAGCTCATCCAGGGCTTTCTGGTCGCATTCGATATTCAACAAAACGTAATGGGCCTTATGGGCCTTCTGAATCGGGTAGGCGAGTAATCGGCGGCCCCAGTCTTCCAGGCGATGGATAACACCACCATGTCCTTCAATGGACGCACGATAGCGGTCGATCATGGCGGGAACCTGTTCGCTCTGATCCGGGTGGACCAGAAATACGACTTCATAGTGTCTCATCAGACGCTCCTCTTGGGTTCATGCCTTCCAGCCATGTCAATAAGCGGTAAGGCAAGGAGTTAATTGGTATACAGCCCTGGCTGTGTTAAGGCGCGAGATTCTAATGCAGCTGGGCGCCGATCGCAAGTGCCAATACGGTGACGGGCAGGATTTATATTGTCTGCTCAGGGACTTATGGCGCCCTGTCGCCAATCCAGTAGTGAATATCTCACACAGGTGATGTTAGCTAGTTCATCGAAATCATCCCAACACAGGGTTAATCTCCAGTTAAATCAACAACTAATGCTCATAAAGGGGTGCAAAACAGGACCCTGGCAGGGTGTTGGGGAGCAAGCCCGGTGAAGTCAGACATTGTCACCGGCTCACGTGGGGTGGCCGGCATGCCAGGGATTGGCGGGGTTTTGTCGGGTTTGCCCCCCAACACCCTGTTGATATCTGCACAAATCAGGGGAAATACCGCTATGAATACACAAAATAACCGGGTAATGTTGTCTGACTGCGCCTCTATCGCTATGATGGGGCTCGAAAAACAATCCCTTAGTAATAATAATAGTATTGAGAAATTGGCCAATATTAGCGACAGTATCCGTAACATTCCTCTGTTTTCAGGCCTCAGCGAAGAGGCCCTGGAAGGGATAATCAAGCTTGCCACCAGGCGTACCTTCCCCAAGCACGCCGTAATCATCAATGAGGGTGATGAGACCGATTCCCTGTACCTTATTAGTAGTGGCAAGGTTAAGGTCATCCTGAGCGATGAAGACGGCAAGGAGATCATTATCTCTATCCTGAATGCCGGAGATTTTTTCGGAGAGCTTTCACTGATTGATGAAGAGCCTCGCTCCGCCTGCGTTGTCACGATGGATGCCTGTCAATTCTCAATCATTACCAAACCGAATTTCACCCGCTTCCTGCATGACAACCCGGAAGTGACCACAAATCTCCTCAAGGTATTGTCAAAACGTCTTCGCGCAGCCAATGAGAACATCGAGAGCCTTGCCCTCATGGATGTTTATGGTCGCGTCGCACGTACCTTGCTTCAGTATGCCAAGGATGTTGATGGTAAAATGACCATCACCGAGAGACTGACACAAAAAGATATTGCCAATATGATCGGCGCCTCAAGGGAGATGGTCAGTCGAATCTTTAAAGATCTCTCTACCGGTGGATACATTACTGTGGACCACGGGATAATCACCATCAACGAGAAATTGCCTCACGGGTGGTAATGAGTAACCCCTTCTGTCGTTCACCCGCTCAGGCAACGGCCCATTGACAATACTGAGAAATTTTCCACCGCATTGGAGTGGCAAGGTCAGTATTATTCTGCATCAACAAATCTCAGGGAGGCCGAGTTGATACAATATCGCAATCCGCTGGGATCAGGGCCATCTGCAAATACATGGCCAAGATGGGACCCGCAATGACTGCAAACGACTTCGGTACGTTGCATGCCCAGGCCTGAATCCTCAATCTCATCAATGCATTCATGGTTTACGGGCTGAAAAAAACTCGGCCAGCCTGAACCGGAATCATACTTGGTTGATGATAGAAACAGTTCTGCCTCACAACATTTACACAGGTACACGCCGTCTGCCTTGCTGTCCCAGTACTCACCGGTAAAGGCACGCTCAGTCCCCTTTTGGCGGCAGATCCTGTATTCATCTTCAGATAATTGCTCGCGCCAGCGGGCATCGTCTTTACTTATCTTGCCGCTCACCATTGTGTCCCGCTTAATATCACTTCCCGTTACCCTTGTCTTTACTATCTTTGCTCCTGTCTTTCTTTTCCCTGGCATTTTCCTTCTTTTCGTTATCTTTGTTACCGTCTGTACTGTCCTCAGACTCGTCCTTGTCTTCGGCCACGATATCTCTTTTTTTCACGGTTGCAGGAGACTCGGATGTATTAGCCGGTTTAATCCTGACGGTCTCGGAATCTTGCTTGTTGGGATCGTATTGAGAATAGTGGGCCCGGCCTGTCTCATCGACCCATTTATAGACCTTCGCCGCCTGCGCATCAATAGTGATACTCAGCAAAATGATGAGGCTAAAGATCGATACGTTGAGGTTTTTGATGTGTCGCATAACTACCTGCTCTGGTCCAACTCCCTGTGTCCTGTATGCCTGGGGACAAACATCCGCTCCAGTGATGCTTCATACCCCTGCCAGGTACATTACAAACTTGACCAGACCAATGACGAACATGATAAGCAGTATCGTAAATATCAGGCCCACAATAATATATTGGGAGGGCCTGCCTTTACTGGCATCTCTTTCGTAATTATCACTCCGCTGTACACCCAGAAATGATGCAATGACACTACCAATCACCTGCCTCAGACTGACTTTGCCAGGGGTTTCTTCAGGATCACTCATGTCGATAACACGTGTTTATTTGTTGGTGGCGATTGTAGCAGAAGGCCGGTGCATATACAGGGCATATATCAATACACACCATCTAAAGAAAAGTGCCTGTCATGAACAGTTAGTCGTGCGATCTCCGCTGACGGTTACGCTGTCGCTGATTGTCCCGCTGTCGTTTGACTTCACGCCGTTTCTGCCGGGCATTGTCCCGACGCTCATCACCTGACCTCCCACGATATTTGCGGCGTTCCCCAGGGGGTAAATTATCCATATAATCCCTGCGCCGCTGGCGGATCTTCTCCCTGGCATGACGACGTTCTTCAGGGGTCATGGATTTCCATTGCCGCTGCAAACGCTGCCGTTTATCCTTTGGCAGAGATTGATACCAGCGGGCACGACGCTTGACCCGGTCGCGCTGTTCAGGTGTCAAACTCCTGTATTTATCGAATCGCTGGCGGATCCTCTGACGTTGTTTCGGGCTCATTTTCTTCCAGCGTTTCAGTTTCTTCCGTGCATCCTTGCGCTGTTCCGGTTTCATGGATTGCCAGCGTTTGGCGCCCTGCCGAAGACGATCCTGCCTGTCCTCCGGCAATCCATCCCATTTGTCCCTGAAACTTTTCAGGACACGCTGCTCATCATCTCCAAGATCGCGCCAATCAACAGCATGTGCCTGCTGCCAGAACATGAGCATCAGCAATAGCGTAGTGTGAATCAGGATGTTACCTGCCTTGTTCATTTGTCGCCCCGTTACCCATTTCCGCGTCCTTCATCTGTTCCAGTAATTCCGGATCAACCCAGTCACCTTCTTTCGTTTCAAATTCTGCCAGAAATTCCAGTAATTCCGGTGAAGGGTCATCACCCTGATCACTTTTCTCTGCGCCGGACCCGATTGCAGGAGTTAAGGTCAAAAGGATCAACAACAGACCAAAGCTATCCCGCGGATTCTGCATCGGCCTCCAGCCATTCATAAAAATCCATGTTGTCCAGCAAATCCAGGGAATCAATTGACGATAACATTTCCAGATCATCGCCATCGATACCAGGCATCACTTCGCCATTATTAAGGGTGGTTAATAACACGGCTGACACTGCAACCAGTACTGTGGCAAAACCGGCTGCCGGTAACCAGTAGCTGTGCCCTGAGGTTTTTTTCTCGGCAGCGGCAACAGCATTCGCCCTGGCGGCGCGCAGCCGGGCCAATGTCAACTCGTCAAGATCTGCGGCACTGTCATCCAGGGCCCGACGCACCTTGCCAGTGAACTTATCTTCTGTTGCCTGCTTCGATAGATCAGTCGTCACCAGTGATCTCCTAACTTGTCCCGTAAACTATGTACCGCGCGTGAATAATGACTCTTGACACTTCCCTGGGAACAACCCATGGCCTTTGCCGTTGCCGCCACATCCAGTCCTTCCCATAGCCTTAACATTAAAACCTGCCGTTGCCGCATTGGCAACCGTTGAATCTCCCGCTCCAGTGCCGCTGTTGCATCATCCACAGAAACCTGTCGAGGTGGTTCAATAGCGGCTTCATCCTTGCAGGCCTGTATCGGATCGGCTTGTGTCTCTTCTTCATCGCGTCTGCCATGTAACCAGACCCGCCAACGATTTCGCACACTGGTTCGCCGATACCAGTCCTTGATCTTGCTTTGCAGGATACGATGAAACAACGGTCCCCATTCATCTTCGCCTTTATGTGCGTAGGTCGTCGCCAGTTTAAGCATGGCATCCTGCACAATATCCAGCGCATCCTCGCGACTGCTTGTGGCGATTTCGGCCATCCGAAAGGCGCGACGCTCCACACCTGCCAGAAAACGATCCAATGCTGCGCTGGCCTGCAGTGCCCTGTCCTCCTGCTAAATGAACCCATGATTAAATGCAATAATGCCATCTGGACTATCCAGATGGTCATTATCACATGTTCTGTCGCTGGCTTCATTCTTCTGTGTCATGTCATGTAATTCATGCACACAACGTATCAGGTACGTGATCAGCGCCGGGCCTGGCGACGTTGCTGGCGTTGCCCCCGACGGTCGCTGCGACGTTGCTGACGAGATCCCCGACGGTCACTGCGGCGGTCGCGACGATTATCTCTGCGGTCACTGCGATTATCTCTGCGGTCACTGCGGCGGTCGCGACGATTATCTCTGCGATTATCTCTGCGAT
>BTQY01000091.1:0-5008 GCA_036986115.1 Gammaproteobacteria bacterium
ACCTGCCAGGCTGATCATCCTTGAATACAAGGGCGGTAAAAAATCTGACAAGCCCCGGGTACTGGTGGGCAAGGGCCTGACTTTTGATGCCGGCGGCATCTCGATAAAACCGGCCGCCGCAATGGATGAAATGAAATATGATATGTGTGGTGGCGCCAGTGTCCTCGGCACCCTGTCCGCCGTTGCCGCCATGAAACTGCCATTAAACGTCGTTGGCATTGTACCGAGCTCTGAAAACCTGCCCGATGGAGATGCCAACAAACCAGGTGATATTGTGACCAGTATGTCAGGACAAACCATTGAGATCCTGAATACCGATGCCGAGGGCCGCTTGATCCTGTGTGATGCACTGACCTACGCCGAACGTTACAAACCGGCATCAGTCATTGATATCGCGACCCTGACTGGTGCCTGCGTGATTGCATTGGGCAAGCACCCAAGTGGTCTGTTATCAAACCATCAACCCCTGGCTAACGAGATCCTTGATGCGGGCAATGCCAGTGGTGATCGTGCCTGGCAAATGCCGCTTTGGGATGACTACCAGGATCAACTCAAGAGTAACTTTGCGGACATGGCGAATATCGGTGGCCGGGAAGCCGGTACAATTACGGCCGCCTGTTTCCTCTCCCGCTATACAAGGAAATATCACTGGGCCCACCTGGATATCGCCGGAACGGCCTGGAAGACCGGGGCAGAAAAAGGCGCTACCGGCAGACCAGTGGCCTTGTTAAGCCAGTACCTGATCAACAAGTGTGCAAAAAAGAAATAACCAGTTATGACTAAGGTTGATTTCTATATCAGTAAACAACCCCGATCCGGTAGCAGGCACATGATCGCCTGCCGCCTGGTGGACAAGGCCTACAAACTGGGGCACCAGATATACGTTCATGCGGATAACCCGCAGGAAGCAAAAATGCTGGATGATCTGTTGTGGACATTTCGTGATGGCAGTTTTATTCCACACGCACTGGCATCAGCCAGCAGCGATGATCCGGTAGTGGTCGGTTTTGACACCGCAGCGAACGGCTGTCCCGCTACCTGCAACGATGTATTGATCAACCTGGCACTGGAGGTCCCCTGCTTTTTCAGCCGCTTTGATCGGGTCGCCGAGATCGTTGATCAGGAGGAAGAATCCAGGGCCAGTGCCCGCACACGCTATCGATATTACCAGGATCGTGGCTACCCGCTGAATACCCATGATCTGTAATAGGCTGAATCATGGCCTTTATCCATTGATACAGACACAGCTATACTGGAGGTAGTAGTGGGGTGTAATATTGGGGTTTAGTAACCCGTATTGTAGCCGTTATATGTAAGTACCTTTTGGCCTGAAATTATGAATGACGAAACAGACAATGACGACACCCATGATAATTTGGGTGATGAAGCTGGCGACGAGTCCGAAAAGACCGACGAAGATACCTTCCTGAGCAGCGCGCTGGAATCTCTCGACGCCATGGCAAACTCACCTGCCACCAGTAGCGCCAGTCCGGTGCCGTCAGACGACCAGATCCCGCTACTCGATGATATTGTACTGGATGATGAACTGACCGATACTGCCACCCCGGCCAGTGCAACGGCTGGCGTCGATATGCATGACCTGAAGGCACAATTCACCGCTGAATTGTTGACCGATCTGGACAATCTGGTGGCACAGATCACCCATGATGCTGTCGCCGAGAGCGTCGATAAGGCCATGCTGGATGCCAAACTTAACCTGGAAGAAAATCTGCTGGGAGAAATCAAGGCGGCCCTGCTGCAACTGGTCGAAGAACTGAAAGACAAAGAGCAAAACTAGTCCACTTCTATATGAGAGGCTATCGCCCTATCTAGCCAGCAACTCTGACGCTATAATACCCTCCTTATTCGAGTACGGCGGACAGGCAAGATCTGCCCGCCGTCATTTTAAATGCATGAAATAAAGGCTCCAAATCAAGATTTATGGAAAAGACCTATCAACCCCATGCCATCGAGGATCGCTGGTATTCCATCTGGGAAGACCAGGGGTACTTTGCTGCCGGAACTGCGGCTGAAGGCAGCAATGCCCAGGATGCATTTTGTATCATGATCCCGCCACCCAACGTGACCGGGATCCTGCACATGGGACATGCCTTTCAGGACACCCTGATGGATGCACTGATCCGCTACCAGCGCATGCAAGGCAGACCAACGCTATGGCAAGCGGGCACCGACCACGCCGGTATTGCCACGCAGATGGTGGTGGAGCGGCAGCTGGAGGTTGACGGCAAGACCCGCCATGACCTTGGCCGTGAAGCCTTTACTGAGCGTGTCTGGGAATGGAAGGCCGAGTCTGGTGGCCGCATCACGCAACAACTTCGCCGCATGGGCTCATCGCTCGACTGGAGCCGCGAACGCTTCACCATGGATCCTGGCCTGTCTGATGCAGTCAAAAAAGTATTTGTTGAGCTCCATGATGAAGGCCTGATCTACCGGGGCAAACGCCTGGTGAACTGGGACCCGGTGCTGCACACCGCAGTGTCTGACCTGGAAGTGATCTCTGAAGAAGAATCCGGCCACATGTGGCACATGCGTTATCCACTCAGTGATGGCAGCGGCCATTTGATCGTGGCCACTACCCGACCGGAGACCATGCTGGGCGATACCGCCGTGGCGGTCCATCCTGACGACGAACGTTACCGGGCACTGCTCGGCAAGACCGTCACCCTGCCACTGACGGGGCGAGAGATACCTGTTATCGCCGACGACTATGTCGATCCGGAGTTTGGGACCGGCTGCGTGAAGATCACCCCCGCCCACGACTTCAATGACTACGAGGTAGGCAAACGGCATGACCTGCCGATGATCAATGTATTGACGATCGATGCCGCGATCGATCTGCCGGACAGTAAATATCATGGCCAGGACCGCTATGAGGCCCGCGACATGATCGTGCATGACCTGAAAGAGCTGGACCTGCTGGAAAAGATTGAAGAGCATAAACTGATGGTGCCACGCGGTGATCGTTCCGGCGCGGCGATCGAACCGTTCCTGACGGACCAGTGGTACGTAAAGATTGCGCCGCTGGCCGGGCCCGCCATCAAGGCCGTCGAAGACGGTGATATCCGTTTTGTGCCGGACAACTGGAAGAACACCTACTTTGAATGGATGCGCAATATCCAGGACTGGTGCATCAGCCGGCAGATCTGGTGGGGCCATCGTATCCCGGCCTGGTATGACGAGGATGGCAAGGTCTATGTCGGCTACGACGAAGGTGACGTGCGGAAGAAACATGATCTTGGTGATCGGCCATTGCGTCAGGATGAAGATGTACTGGACACCTGGTTCTCATCTGCGTTGTGGCCATTCTCCACCCTGGGCTGGCCGGAAAACACCCAGGAGCTTGAGACCTTCTACCCGACCAATGTGCTGGTGACCGGTTTTGACATCATTTTCTTCTGGGTCGCACGCATGATCATGATGGGACTGAAATTCATGGACAAGGTGCCATTTCATGAAGTCTATATTCACGGCCTGGTGCGTGATGCCCATGGACAAAAGATGTCCAAGTCCAAGGGCAATGTGCTGGATCCGATTGATTTAATAGACGGCATCGATCTTGAATCGCTGGTGGCCAAGCGCACCGCCGGTATGATGCAGCCGCACCTGAAAGAAAAGATTGAGAAACTGACCCGCGAGGATTTCCCGGAAGGTATACCCGCCTTTGGTACCGATGCATTGCGTTTTACCTTTGCGATCCTCGCCTCGACCGGCAGAGACATCAATTTCGACATGAAGCGTATCGAGGGTTACCGGAATTTTTGTAACAAGCTATGGAACGCATCACGCTATGTGTTCATGAACACCGAGGGACACGACACCGCTATCGATAATGATGACGTAGAATTGTCACTGGCCGATCGCTGGATCCTGTCGCGCCTGCAACAGGTGACTGAGCAGGTCAGGGACGGCTTCGCGCATTATCGTTTCGACCTGGCCTCACAGGCGATTTATGATTTTACCTGGAATGAATACTGCGACTGGTATCTCGAACTCAGCAAACCGGTACTGAATAACGACGCCAGCAGCGAGGCACAATTGCGTGGTACTCGTCATACCCTGGTCCAGGTACTGGACAGCCTGTTGCGACTGGCGCATCCGTTCATGCCGTTTATCACCGAAGAGATCTGGCAAAAAACCAAACCACTGACCGGTAAGCAGGGTGACACCATCATGTTGCAGTCCTATCCTGAGGCCGATGCATCGCTGCTCGATGAGCAGGCCATAAACGACATGGGCTGGATAATGGAATTTGTTCTTGGCATTCGCAAGATCCGCGGTGAAATGGACATCCCGCCGGGCAAACCGCTACCGGTACTGCTGCAGCACTGGAGCGGGGATGAAAAATCGCTGGCCATGGCCAATGAGCAATTCCTGACCGTGCTCGCCCGTCTCGAGAGTATCACCTGGCTTGGGCCCAATGAAAATTCACCAGAGGCTGCCACTGCACTGTCCGGCAATACCACTATCCTGATCCCGCTGGCCGGCCTGATTGATGTGGATGCCGAGCGTCAACGCCTCGGCAAAGAGATAGAGAAAAAACAAAAGGACTGTCAGCGTACCGAAGGCAAGTTGAACAATCCGAATTTCGTCGACAAGGCCCCGGCGGCCGTGGTCGACAAGGAGCGCAAAAAGCTGCAGGAGATGCAGGCCGCTATCAAAACTCTGCAGGAACAGCTGGCACGTCTTGGCAAGATTTAATCGACCAGGCTGAAACAAGCCTTTTTATTATCTGAGAAATATAGTCGCTATGCGCTGATCGAGTGACGGGAGCCGGAATCCTTCATATTGATCCAGGCCAGCCGCTCCAGCAGGCGCGCCACGATCCGTCTGGGGACCCAGGCCTCACCCGCGGCCACGGCCTTGACAGCCTTGATCAGGAAATCATCGGTTTCATCCCGTTCCAGGTAACCCTGGGCGCCCACCGTCAGGCACGCCAGGATGGCCTCCTCTGGCAATTTGTTACTCAACAGGATCACCCGGGTCGTGG
>BTQY01000092.1:0-4759 GCA_036986115.1 Gammaproteobacteria bacterium
ACCAGCATGTATTATTTCGTAGCGACCAGCTTGCTGAGAAGCAGCTGATTCAGGCAGTGCTGGCAAGCAATCCATCTATCGAGGCCATGCAATCGGCGTGGCAGGCAGCGGAGAGCCGTGTTGATCAGGCCACTGCACTGGATGATCCCATGTTGACATACTCATTTGCGCCATCGACCATCGACCAGAATGATCTGGATTTTGGTCAGAAGATGATGCTGTCACAAAAATTTCCGTGGCCGGGCAAGCGTGCCTTACGAGGCGACAGCGCACGACTTGAAGCCAATGCCAGTCAGGAAAACGTTTTACTTTTACGACTGCAATTGATTGAGACCTCTGCGAAATATTTTGCTGACTGGTATTCAATTCATGAGGCAGTGCGGATCAACCAGGTTAATCAGGACCTGTGGCAGGAGTTTCATGACATCGCCGAAGTTAAGTACGGTACCGGCCAGGCTAGTCAACAGGATGTCCTGCGTGCCGAAGTCGAACAGGCCAGGCTGGAGCACCAGGCAATAGTACTGAACCGGAAACAGCAAAACATACTGGCCCGGATCAATACATTGCTTAACAGGACACCAGATGCGCCTGTTCCACCACCGGCAGCCTTACCAGAAATCAGAGAGCTACCTGATGTTGGCCAGTTGCGGAAGATGGCACACGAAACACACCCTGCATTGAAAGCCTTGATTGCCCGGAACCAGGCAAGCGAAGCACGACTAAAACTGGCTGAACGTGAGTATTACCCTGACTTTAACGTCAACGCCGGTTACAACAGCCTGTGGAATCAGGATGAAAAGCGATTCACCATAGGGGTAGGCATCAATATTCCACTCTTGCAGGGCAAGCGTGATGCAAAAGTCAGCGAGCAACGGGCCCGCAGCCAGCAAAACGCATTTAAAATCGCCGACAAGCAGGCAGAGATCGCCGGTGCAGTGCAACGCAGCTATAACAGCGTTGAAGAAAGTCGCCATGTTTTGAAACTGTATGAAAGCAAACTTCTCACCCTGGCTGAGGAGAACCTGCAGGCAGCCAAAGTAGATTATCAATCCGGGGCCGGCGGTTTTCTGGATCTGGTCAGTGCAGAAAAAAATCTTTTCCAGACCCGGTTGAGCTATGTCAAAGCACAGAGAGACTATCACCAGCAGCTGGCATTGTTGAGTAAGCATGTCGGTGATCCTGGCCTGGTGGCTGGTGATCTCACGTTATCTGACCTTCTAGATGAGGGAATGAATGATGAATCGAGCCTGGTTAAAACAAACATGAGTCAATCAAAATGAAACAGACAAACAATAGAAATCGAAAAATCACAATATTTGCAGTTGCAGTTGCTTTCTTTTCTGCGGTCTATTTCTGGTTGCCACAGAACGAGACGGCGACAGAGGACAGCATGCTTGATGAAAGCAGGGCACACTATGCTGGCCCGTTCAAAGTGTATGTTGAGCTCGATCCGGTGCAGGCGGCGATCGGTGATAACACGCTGAAAATCACTCTACGCGACAAGGACAACCAGGCGGTAGTCGATGCGCAAATAAATGCCGCGGCGGAAATGCCGGCGATGGGTTCCATGCAGGCGATGTCCGCCCCGGCGACCATGAAACACGATGGTACAGGCGCGTATACCGGCGTGTTTGAACTGCCTATGAATGGTGCCTGGCCATTATCTCTGGAGATTAGCTCCAACAGTACAGGCAATGCCCGGCTTGAATTTGACCTGACGACCAGTCGGGCCGGTGTTCGACTCAGCTCCGCTACTGCAAGCAACATGTCACGCCCGGCGTCCAGTATCACCGACACTCCGGAGACCAGGGTAGCCAGAGCAGACGAGGATCCAGGCAGTATCAGCATGGATGCCCGTCGACGCCAGTTGATTGGCGTCACGACAGGCCTGGCAGAAGAAAAGGTTCTGGCGCAAACTATCCGTGCAGCAGGTCGCGTAGCCTATAACGAAACCCGATACACCGACATCACCCTCAAGTTCAATGGATGGATCGGAAAGCTGGATGCGGATTTCGTCGGTGCATCGGTGGTCGCTGGTGAGCCCCTGTTTACTGTTTACAGCCCTGAGCTACTTTCTGCACAACAGGAATATCTAGGAACCCTGCGCCATCGCAAAGGGAAGAACGACACCTTGCTAAAGGCGGCACGTAAACGCCTGGCACTCTGGGACATCACACAGCAGCAGATTCACCAACTGGGAAAACGGGGGTCCGTTGCGGATTATGTCCCCATACTCTCGCCGGTCAGCGGCACCGTGATTGAAAAAATCATTGTTAAAGGCAGCGCCGTCAAGGCAGGCCAGAGGCTTATGCGCATTGCTGATCTCTCGACCGTCTGGGTTGAAGGCGAGATCTACGAGTATGAAATACCACTGGTTAAGGTTGGCATGGATGTGGAAGTTGTTTTGCCTGAGTTACCCGGAAAAAACTTGCCCGGGAAAGTGGCTTATATCTATCCCTACATGGAAGCAAGAACCCGTACGGCAAAAATCCGTGTCGAGCTGGATAACCAGCAAGGTCTACTGAAACCCGGCATGTATGCCCATGTGCATTTGAACATTGATCTGGGCAAACGCCTGGTCGTCCCCGAAGGTGCGGTACTGTATGCAGGTACCAGTCGCGTTGTGTTTATTGATCTGGGTAACGGCCAGTTGCAGCCGCGCAAGATCAAAACCGGCTGGCGAAATGCCGATGTCATAGAGGTACTGGAAGGCCTGAAGCCTGGTGACCGGGTGGTGACCTCCGGCAATTTTCTGATCGCGGCAGAAAGCAAGCTGAAAGCGGGTCTTGACCAATGGTAAATGACAGCGCTAATCGTAACAATGGCCCGATTGAGCGCCTGATCCGCTACTGTGCGCTGAATCCGTTATTGACCCTGCTGATCATAATAGCCGCCGCCTTCTGGGGCTACCGTTCACTGGCAAACACCCCGCTGGATGCGATACCAGACCTGTCAGATGTGCAGGTAATCATCTATACCGAATGGCAGGGACGCAGCCCGGATCTGGTAGAAGACCAGATAACCTACCCGCTAACGACCACCCTGCTGGCGGCGCCAGACGTTGAATTTGTGCGTGGCCAGAGCTTTATGGGGCTGAGTTTTGTCTATGTGATTTTCAAAGACGGTACCGATATCTACTGGGCCCGATCGCGAGTGCTGGAGTATCTCAACACCGCTGTGGCCAAACTACCCGATGGAGTGCGCCCGACCCTGGGGCCGGACGCGACCGGTGTCGGCTGGGTATTCCAGTATGCGCTGGTGGATAAAACCGGCAAGCAGGATCTGGCCGATTTACGCAGCCTGCAGGACTTTACCCTGCGCTACTGGCTGGAATCCGTTGAGGGCGTGGCAGAGGTCGCTTCGATAGGCGGCTTCAGTAAGGAATACCAGATCAATATTGATCCGAATAAGCTTGCGTCCTCGGGGATTTCACTGCAAAAAGTCGCCCAGGCAATCCGTCGCTCCAATAATGATGTCGGCGGCCGGGTGCTGGAGATCGCCGGTCACGAACATTTTATTCGCGGTCGCGGTTATATCCAGTCCAGAGCTGATATTGAAATGATCAGTCTCGGCGTCAGTGATAGTGGCATACCGATAACCGTACGTGACATCGCCACGGTGAGTCTCGGTCCGGCCATGCGACGCGGCATCGCCGAGCTGGATGGCGAAGGTGAGGCTGTGGGTGGCATTGTGATCATGCGTTATGGGGAAGATACGCTGTCCGTGATCGAACGGGTGAAACAACGACTCGAGGAGGTTAAAGAAGGCCTGCCGGAGGGCGTAGAAGTCGTCATCACCTATGATCGCTCGGATCTCATCAATCGTGCCATCGCCACCCTTAAATCGACCCTGACTGAAGAGATGATAGTTGTGTCTCTGGTGATCATCGTCTTTCTGCTGCATTTTCGATCGGCATTGATTGCCATACTGACCCTGCCGATAGCGATTCTGCTGTCGTTTATTCCCATGTCGGCGCAAGGTCTGACAGCCAATATCATGTCCTTAGGCGGCATTGCGGTAGCCATTGGCGCGATGGTCGATGCCAGTATCGTGATTATCGAGAATATCCATAAACGGCTTGAGACGATGTATGAGAGCAGCGATATCAGTACTGACAAAGGCCTGATGAAGGAACGGCAGCGGGACGTGGTCATTAAGGCGATGCAGGAGGTCGGACCAAGCATATTCTTCTCACTGCTTATTATCACTGTATCGTTTTTACCGGTGTTTGCACTGGAAGGCACCGAAGGCCGTCTGTTCAAGCCACTGGCCTACACCAAGACCTATTCGATGGGCTTTTCTGCCCTGCTTGCCATCACCTTTACCCCGGCACTAGCCGTGTTACTGATTCGTGGTCGTATCCGCGGTGACAAAATCCCATTGAATAAATGGCTGGTAAATCTTTATACCCCGGTCGTCCATTTTGCGGTGCGCTTTCGCTATCTGGTGATCTCTCTTGCCGTGCTGGCTATGCTAGTTACCATCCCCGTATTAACGGGTCTCGGTAGTTCGTTATCGCCACTTTCAAAAATTGTCCCTGCCTATAAAGGGCTGGGAAATGAATTCATGCCGCCGCTCAATGAAGGCAGTATCCTTTATATGCCAACCGCATTACCGGGTATGTCAATTACCGAGGCCGGCAAGGTTTTACAGTCCATGGACCGGCAGTTGATGAAGTTTCCGGAAGTGGAACGGGTGTTTGGCAAGATTGGGCGATCGACCAGTCCCACCGATCCCGCACCGTTGTCGATGGTAGAGA
>BTQY01000093.1:0-4697 GCA_036986115.1 Gammaproteobacteria bacterium
CCGGGGCCGGCCGGTATTGGACAGGATCACGGCCCGCACCTTGCCGGGATAGCTGGAGTGACAGAAGGTATAGGTCGCATTAGACCCCGGGGTCGTCCCCACCGCCTGAAACACGATGCGTCGGCGACGACCCGAGGCGATCGTTACAGGGCCATCATTGCCCTGATATACCATAATAATGGCTTCATCCCGGTCACGGCGCCGATTACGATTGCTATCGGCAAACATCAGCCAGCCGTATTGCCAGCCACCGAGCGCCGCGCAATCCTGCGAGTTATCGCTCTGGCACATGATGACCCGGGCTCCCCGGCGGATCGCCTCACTCCTGCCAAAGTGCAGGCTCGATACAAAATCATTGACCTGGGTGGCCAGTCTGTTCTCAGCAATGATGCTGCCAAAGGCGGGGATGACCACGCCGCCCGCGATGCTGATGACGGCCAGCGTAATCAGAAGCTCGATCAGGCTAAGGCCGCTACTCGCCTGGCGTGGTTGCTCATTAATCAAGAATCTGACCGGGGGAAGGAGCCCCCGGCCAGCTACCGCGATATCCATATCACTTTCCACTTTCCCTCCACATCCATGTGGTTGCCTTAAAGAGGACGAATACAGCTTAGCGGGTGGCTAGCGCAAACGATGCAGGTGATTAACTGAAAAAGCTGTAGGAAAGGGCTTAAATATCGTTCAGCATGTTGCCGATGCGAGCAATGGCTTTCTCCAGATTCTGCTGACTGGTGGCAAACGACAGACGCAGGTGCCCGGGGGCACCAAAGGCCGTGCCCGGCACCATGGCGACGCCGATTTCATTTAGCATATATTCAGCCAGGGCCAGGTCATCATCGACATCCTCTATCGCGGCGATGGCCTGCTGGAAACCTGGAAAGCTGTAAAAGGTACCCTGCGATGGCAGGCATTGCACACCATTGATCCCGTTCAATGCCTCAACCACATAGTCATGACGTGACTTGAAGGCGCTGACCATGTCAGCGACACAGCCCTGGTCGCCCTCAAGCGCCGCTTGCGCCGCGACTTGCGCAATCGAGGTGGGCCCCGAGGTGCTCTGCGACTGGATCTTTTTCATTGCCTTGATGATATCGGCGGGCCCACCGGCATAACCAATTCGCCAGCCGGTCATTGCATAGGCTTTGGAGACGCCATTCAGCACCATGGTGCGTTCGTATAGCTGCGGGCAAACATTGACGATGTTGCTGAAGGGTTCGTCACGCCACATGATATGTTCGTACATATCGTCGGTCGCGATGAGCACTTGCGGGTGTTTCAACAACACGGCCGCCAGCGCGGACAATTCAGCCGCGCTATAGGCCACACCGGTCGGGTTCGATGGGCTGTTTAATACCAGCAGGCGGGTTTTAGGTGTAATGGCCTGTTCAAGTTGTTCGGCGGTGATCTTGAATCCCTGAGACTGGGCACCATTAATGATGACCGGTACACCATCCGCAAGCAGCACCATGTCCGGATAAGACACCCAGTAGGGGGCCAGGATGATGACCTCATCACCCTCATCCAGGATGGCCTGTGCCAGGTTATAGAAACTCTGTTTGCCACCCACAGACACCAGGATCTGCTGCGGGGAATAATCAAGCTGGTTATCGCGGCTGAACTTGTCGATGATGGCCTGTTTCAGTCCAGCGATGCCGTCCACGGCGGTGTATTTGGTGAACCCTTTTGCAAGGGCGTCGATCGCGGCCTGTTTAATGTGCTCCGGGGTATCAAAATCCGGCTCACCGGCACCCAGGTTAATAATATCCCGGCCTTCGGCCTTGAGGGCCTTGGCTCGGGTATCCACCGCCAGTGTCGGTGAGGGCTTGACTCTTTGTACACGCTTGGAAAGCTTGGCGTCCAACGGAGGCTCCTGTTCATTCAACCTTAAATCGCAATCCGGTGTAATATACGCGATTGATTAACCCTCAGGAAGACCCCATGTGTCTCTACGGTGATGTGCCAGCGACAGGGGGGCACATAACAGCGACATCGTATAAAAAATGGACAAAATGGCCAAACAATTTCAGCTGCAATCCCCATTTAAGCCGGCGGGGGACCAACCTGAGGCCATCAAGGCCCTGGTGGATGGCTTGTCAGCCGGCGAGGCCGGCATGACCCTGCTCGGGGTGACTGGATCGGGCAAGACCTTTACCGCCGCTAATGTGATCCATACACTGCAACGTCCGGCCCTGATCATGGCGCCGAACAAGACCCTGGCGGCGCAACTTTATAGCGAGTTCCGCGAGTTTTTCCCGGAAAACGCGGTCGAGTATTTTGTTTCCTATTACGATTATTATCAGCCCGAAGCCTATCTGCCGACCACGGACACCTTTATTGAGAAGGATGCCTCGATTAACGAGCAAATCGAGCAGATGCGCCTGTCGGCGACCAAGGCCATCATAGAGCGTCCGGATACCATTATCGTCGCCAGTGTCTCGGCCATCTATGGCCTGGGGGACCCGGCCGCCTATCACAGCATGGTGTTGCACATGGTGCGTGGCGAGCAGTTGGGACAGCGCAAGATCCTGCGGCGCCTGGCAGAGCTCCAGTATAAAAGGAACGACGTCGAACTGCGCCGCGGCAGTTACCGCGTCCGTGGCGAGGTCATCGACATCTTCCCGGCGGAATCCGAACGCGAGGCGGTGCGGGTGGAGCTGTTTGATGACGAGATCGAATCGCTGGCGTATTTTGATCCACTGACCGGTGAGGTCCTGAATCGCGTGCCGAGACTGACGATTTATCCAAAGTCACATTATGTCACGCCCCGGCAAACCCTGCTCGATGCCATTGACAAGATAAAAGAAGAACTCAGGGAACGCCTCGGGCAGTTGCGTGATAATAATAAACTGGTCGAGGCACAACGACTGGAACAACGCACCCTGTTTGATCTGGAGATGATACAGGAAATGGGTTATTGCTCCGGCATTGAAAATTATTCGCGTTACCTGTCCGGGCGAGGACCGGGTGAGTCGCCGCCAACATTATTTGATTATCTGCCGGATGATTGTCTGTTGTTTATCGATGAGAGCCATGTCACCGTGTCGCAGATCGGTGCCATGTATAAAGGTGATCGTTCGCGCAAGACCACCCTGGTGGAGTATGGGTTCCGTTTGCCCTCGGCACTTGATAATCGTCCGTTGAAATTTGCAGAGTTTGAGCAACGTGCGCCGCAGACGATCTATGTCTCTGCCACCCCGGCTATCTATGAACATGAGCATTCAGGTGAGATCGTCGACCAGGTGGTGCGGCCCACCGGATTACTGGATCCCGAAGTCGAGATCAGACCGGCCACGACGCAGGTGGATGATTTATTGTCCGAGATCACCAAGGTTGTGGAAACGGAAAGTCGCGTGCTGGTGACGGTGCTGACGAAACGAATGGCCGAAGACCTGACCGACTATCTCAGAGAACATGGCGTCAGGGTGCGCTACCTGCACTCCGATATCGATACGGTAGAGCGTGTCGAGATCATCCGCGACCTGCGCCTGGGCGAGTTTGATGTGCTGGTAGGGATCAACCTGTTAAGAGAGGGGCTGGATATGCCCGAGGTGTCGTTGGTGACGATCCTTGATGCCGATAAGGAAGGCTTCCTGCGTTCCGAGCGCTCGATAATACAGACCATCGGCCGCGCCGCACGACACCTGCATGGTCGGGCAATCCTGTATGCCGACAAGGTCACCGGCTCCATGCAACGCGCCATCGCCGAGACCGATCGTCGCCGCGAAAAGCAGCAGGAATATAACGAAAAGCATGGCATTACCCCGAAGGGGGTCGAAAAGGCCGTCATCGATATCCTCGAGTCGCCCGTCCCTGGTAGCCATGGGGGCAGTCAGCGCTCACTGAAGGAATACGCCCGGGTCGCCGAGGAGACCATTGAATACAATAAGCTGTCGCCGGCCCAACTGGCGAAAAAGATCGATGCACTGGAAGATGAGATGTACCAACATGCCACCAACCTGGAGTTTGAGGCGGCCGCAAAAATACGCGATCAGATCCACGATATCAAGGCGCATGTGATGGAGATGTAATTTGAATTGTAGTTCAAGGGGTTTGAGCCTGATATATCCAAAAAGTGACGGAGGATTAAATGGTGATCACAAACAATTATTTAGTGACAATCATCACTCACGACGTCATTCCGGCGCAGGCCGGAATCCAGTCATTCCATATAAAAACTGGATACCGGCCTTCGCCGGTATGACGATAGATAACAGCGGTATGACGATGCTAACGCCGGTATGACTAAGTATATGATTGGCAGCATCATTGGAAATTTCGTGGGGATACCTCAGGGTCTGCCCCCTTGAATACTTGAATATGTCTTGAATAGACCATGTAGGATATCTCCTACCCTATTTTCAGATATTGATTACTATGATTGCCGCATTAAATGTGCCATGGTCCCTGCTGCAATAGCAGCATCAGTAGTAGTTGTATTCTGGTGACAGGTTCAGTAATGTAATTCAATTAATAAGAACCAATAAGTACGAAAAATAATAACATTCCAGGTTAATGGAGTAACTATGATGGATTATAGTCTAAGTAAGCGCTACTTAGCGCTGGGTCTTACGGTTGTTTCTTTCATCCTCTTCATAACTGCCCCTGTTGCCACGCACGCGATGGGTGCCACTCCCGGGCAGTTTCAAGTGGTCCCCTCCGGCGCCGCCAGCTCTACTACCCCCATTAAAGTTCCCCCC
>BTQY01000094.1:0-4613 GCA_036986115.1 Gammaproteobacteria bacterium
AGGCCGGTATCCAGTAACAGATTAGATTTAATACACTGGATTCCGGGTCTGCGCTGCGCTTCGCCCGGAATGACGGGGATATTTGCGCACCCCAACACACCGGTATGACGGTGGGTGGTCGCTGGTTTACTTTTTCGGTGCCAGTGTCGGTTCCAGTGTCAGCGCACCTTGTGTCACCTGAAGTCCCGCCTTGCCTTCCAGCAGTTCCAGTAAATCACTGCCGACCAGTTTCCGACGCCAGCCTTTTAATACCTCGACATCACGATCGCCGCCGGCGAGTCTGGTGAGTTCTTTACGAGTGGCGACGATTGCAGGGCTGATGTCGTTTTCGGCACAGCGTAATCTGACCGTTGCCATCAGTGCATCGGCGGTGGCCTCCTGTTCATCAGTCAGTCGGAGACTGCGTTTGAC
Source organism: Gammaproteobacteria bacterium (assembly GCA_036986115.1). Classification (GTDB taxonomy): domain Bacteria; phylum Pseudomonadota; class Gammaproteobacteria; order BTQY01; family BTQY01; genus BTQY01. The sequence goes on from BTQY01000094.1 coordinate 412, forward strand.
CTGTGGCCACTGATCATCTGGCAGTTGTCGGGCGTTGTTGATGCACTCGAGCAGTGCCTTGCCATCACGCTGAATCATTTTATCGTGTAAACCGGGAATACGATGCAAAGCCTCGATGGTGTCAGGCATTTGCCTTGCCATCGAAGTCAGGGCGTCATCACTGATCACCCAGCGACGCGGACGATCAATATTCCGTGCACGTTGTTCACGCCAGCTCGCGAGTCCTTTCAGGCAGGCCAGTTGCACGCCTTTAAGCCTGTTTGAGCCGCTGACTCTCTTCCACACCGTATCCAGGTCAACCCGGTAAGTATCTTCGCTGACCAGTTTATCCAGATCGGTAGTGATCCAGTCGCTTCGTGATGTCTCATTCAATGCCTGCAGAACCCCGGGATACATCCTGGCCAGGTAGCGGGCATCATCGCGCGCGTAATGCAATTGCTCCGGTGTCAGAGGACGCTTTTTCCAGTCGGTGCGGCTATGGGCCTTGTCCAGTTGCACCCCCAGCATCGAATTGACCATCGCACCGTAGCTGACCTGGTGTCCCAGCCCCAGCAGGGTAGCGGCAATCTGGGTATCAAACACCGGTTTCGGCACCTTGTCATAAGTGTCATAAAAGAGCCCCAGATCCTGGCTGGCAGAATGTATTACCTTGGTAATTGACTCGTCATAGAGTAAATCCGTCAGTGGTCCGAGATCCTTCAGGGCGATGGGATCGATACATGCCACCAGTTCATCGTTGGCCACCTGTACCAGACATAAAATGGCATAATAGGTTTTCTCGCGCATGAATTCTGTATCAAGTGCGAACCAGCCTGATTGTTTCAGTTGGTGACAGACGTCTACCAGCGCCTCGTGTGTTTCTATATAGAGTTCCTGCATGGACTTATCATTCACCAAACCGACCAAATCAGTTAGCATAGCATTTTCGACTTCGAGATGCTCCTGTCCACAGTATAGTGACTGATTCAGTGATACCCTGTAACTATGTTGAAACTCATTAATGCCTTTGTCGATATCTGTTTATTCCGAATTGGCCCGCAGGATCTGCCCTGCTCAGTACCGCTGCTGGGCATTGTGGTACTTGCTGATTCGCTGATCGGTATCGTGCTTATGAGTATCGATAGATCCATTAACGAGGCTGTCCCCATCGTTATCATCAGTCTTGGGATAATAGTTTTTGTATTGAGATTCCTGCTGGCCGTGACGAATCACCCGGAACGTTTTGTGCAGGCATTGATGGCCGTTACAGGTAGTGGTTTTCTGTTTTCTCTGGTGGTTTGGCCGGTATTAATGTGGGCCTACCACCTGCGGGAGATTGACGTCGATAACAGCGTGCCGGTGTTACTCTATTATATAATTGCATTCTGGAATATTGCCGTGCTGGCGTATATCTTTCGCCATGCATTGTCAGTGACAATAGCGGTTGGCGCTGGCATTGCCATACTGTACGTTATTATCAATGAAGTCATTATCTCGGGACTGTTTCCAATGGCAGCCTAATGGCTGCGGCATGATATGAAGATACATATAATTGGTATTGGCGGGACCTTCATGGGCGGCATTGCATTGCTCGCCCGGCAGCTGGGCATCGAAGTTAGCGGCTGCGATGCAAATCTGTATCCGCCGATGAGTACCCAGCTAATGAATGAGGGCATCACGGTGATGGAAGGTTATCAGGCCGCTCACCTGGATCCGCCGCCGGATCTGGTGGTGGTCGGTAACGTGATGTCACGCGGTAATCCGATGGTGGAAACCATGCTGGAGCAGGGGCTTGCGTATACTTCGGGTCCGGCGTTTCTGTCAGAGCATATCCTGCCGGGGCGATGGGTGATGGCTGTTGCCGGCACCCATGGCAAGACCACTACCGCCAGTCTGCTGGCCTGGATCCTGGAGTATGCCGGCATGTCGCCAGGGTTTCTTATCGGCGGTATCCCGGAAAATTTTTCCCTGTCGGCACGACTCGGTGAGTCATCTTTTTTCGTGGTGGAGGCGGATGAATATGACACGGCCTTTTTCGACAAGCGTTCCAAGTTCGTTCACTATCGGCCGCGCACACTGATCATCAATAACCTTGAGTATGATCATGCCGATATCTTTGATGACCTTGATGATATCAAACGCCAGTTCCATCATTTACTGCGCATGGTGCCGGGCAATGGTTTGATCATTGCGCCATCTGCGGATGATAATATCAAGGATGTCTTACAGCAGGGCTGCTGGACACCGCTGGAAACATTTGATGCCGATAGCCATGCTGGTTCATCAGGGGCTGATTCATTATGGACGGTAAGACAGGTCGCCGATGACCTGCATGCCTTTAATGTGTTCTGTGATGACATCGATCAGGGTCGTGTCAACTGGAACATCTATGGCCGGCACAATATCAATAACGCGCTGGCTGCGATTGCGGCGGCACGTCATGCCGGTGTGCCGGTGCCGCATGCGATTGATGCGCTGGCTTCATTCAAGAGTGTCAAGCGTCGCATGGAACTGAAGGCCGAGGTTCATGGCATCACCATCTATGACGATTTCGCACATCATCCAACGGCGATCGCATTGACCCTGGAAGGTGTACGTAAGCGGATGAATTCATCAGATAATGGTCGTCTGATCGCGGTTATCGAACCACGCTCCAATAGCATGCGCATGGGTGTGCACCAGCAAATCCTTGCAAATTCTGTGGCATTGGCCGATCAGGTATATTTTTTCAATCCCGGCGATCTAGACTGGGATCTCGGAGGAATTGTCAAAGAAATTGGCGAACACGCCGTTGTTGATAGTAATGTTGATGCCCTGGTGGAAAAGATCCGCGATTTTAGCCGTCGGGGTGACCAGATCGTCATCATGAGCAATGGTGCCTTTGGCGGGATCCACCAGAAACTGGAACAGGCAGTGGCGGCAATGCCTGTTTAAATCAATCAGGTTGCCCACAGGTAGAATAATGGCAGATATAACCACATCCACAATTGCGCTGGCCATGACCGGTGCCTCCGGGGCCGCCTATGGATTACGCCTGCTGGAATGTTTGCTCAAGGCCGACAAGCAGGTCTACCTGATGCTGTCGACGCCGGGGCAAATAGTAATTTCGATGGAGACCGACTTAAAGATGCCATCACGGCCGACCGAGATTCAGACTTTTTTGACGCAGCATTATGGCGCGGCAGTGGATCAGTTGCAGGTGTTTGGCAAGGAACAATGGACTGCGCCGATCGCCAGTGGTTCCGGTGTACCGGATGCGATGGTGGTGTGTCCCTGCACCATGGGGACACTGGCAGGAATCGCTACCGGTATCAGTCGTAACCTGATTGAGCGTGCCGCCGACGTGGTGTTAAAGGAGCGTCGTCAACTGATCCTGGTGCCGCGCGAGACACCATTTTCCGAGATCCATCTGCAGAACATGTTAACGCTGACCCGCATGGGCGCAGTGATGCTGCCACCCAACCCGGGCTTCTATCGCTCGCCCAACGGTATTGATGACCTGGTGGATTTTGTTGTCGCCAGGATCCTGGATCAATTAGGCATTCCGCAGACCTTAATGGCCCGCTGGGGAATGGAGCATGCGGATTAAGGCCGGATTAAGGCCAAATTGAGGGCGCCGCAATGACAAATGGCCAGCATATCCCGTTGTTTCCGTTAAACACGGTATTGTTTAAGGATGGCCTGTTACCGCTACGGATCTTTGAACCCCGCTATACCCGGATGATCAGCCACTGTATGCGTAGTGATTGCGGTTTCGGCATCTGCCTTATTGAAGACGGTAGTGAAATTGGCCAGGCGGCACAAACACATCTGGTTGGCACGCTGGTTCAGATCGAAGATTTTGAACAGCTGCCGGATGGCCTGCTCGGCATTACCGTGCGTGGTGGCCAGCGCTTTCAGGTAGAGTCGACCGAAGTGGGTGATGACCAGTTGATCATGGCGGATATCACCCGTCTGGAAGACGAACCGGAGGTGCCGTTGCCGGAAGAGTACCAGCCGTTACTGGATGCAGTGACCCACCTGATCAGTCGTATGGGCTATCAGTACGATGACATGGATGAAAAGCTAAAGCGTGCCAGTTGGGTCGGGCACCGACTGGCCGAACTGTTGCCTATCCCGGCCGACGAGAAACAGCGCTTGTTACAGATGAACGATGCCATCGAGCGCCTCGCCGCGGTCTATGAACAGATGAAGCTGTTACAGATCCTGAAGGTTTCGGATGA
>BTQY01000095.1:0-4522 GCA_036986115.1 Gammaproteobacteria bacterium
CGATGCTAATGCCGGAATGACGATGCTAATGCCGGAATGGCGATTTGTCATGCCGGACTTGTTCCGGCATCCAGGGTTTTGATCTGGATTCCGGCCTACGCCGGAATGACAGGAGGGGCAGAATGGCGATGCTAATGCCAGAATGAAGATGCTAGTGCCGGAATGACAATGTTGAGTCGGTATGATGAATACTACGGGGTTATCGGCACCCGTTTGATACTGTTGTCTGGCATGCGTTTTTCCTTGCCATAATGCTGCAGGTAGCGCTGCCAGATATTCTTCTCCGCGCCCTCCTTGATACGCTCTTCAGCCCAGCGCCACGGTTCAAATACCAGGAACTTCTTCTGTGGAGTGATGGCGCGCAGCGTGAGCTTTTCCCAGTAGCCGCCATGCTGCAGATGAATGACCTCACCGACATAACTGCCAAACGCCTTGGCGTATAACATTAAGGTTTTTTCATCCGGCGCCTCTTTGGCCAGGGCCTGATTTAACTTCTCCAGGATACCGTCGACTTTTCGAATGCTCTGCACGCTCCAGTCGAGCTTGCGGCGAAACTGCTTGTCGGCAAAATATACCGCCAGACGGGCATATTCATGGGCTGGGTCCGGCAGGTTTTCATCCACATAGGTTCCGGCCCGCGATATTCCGCTCACGGACAATAACAGTATTATAAAAAGAAGGTGATATTGGTGACTATAAAATTTCATCATATCGTTAAATATTAGGCTGGATTGCAATGAATACAAGCCATATCTGATTGGCGATGAGCGTTGCCAGCCATCATCAACTATTCAACGGTGACAGACTTCGCCAGGTTCCTCGGCTGATCCACATTGGTGCCGCGATTCACGGCGACACGGTAGGCGAGTAATTGCAGCGGGACGGTATAAACAATCGGTGAGATGGCCTGTTCGGTCGGCGCGACTTCCAGAACGGTCACCCCATCCGTGGCCTGCATACCGGCAGACTTGTCGGCGAACACATACAGTTCACCACCGCGGGCACGGACTTCCTGCAGATTGGATTTAAGCTTGCCGAGTAAATGGTCATTGGGCGCCACCGCAATTATCGGGATCTCGGCGTCGACCAACGCCAATGGGCCATGCTTCAGTTCTCCGGCGGGGTAGCCTTCGGCATGGATATAGGAGATCTCCTTTAGCTTTAGCGCCCCTTCCAGTGCTATCGGATAATGCGCGCCACGCGCCAGGAACAGCGCATTGTGCTTGTCTTTAAAGCGCTCCGCGAGTGCGGTGATCTGCCCATCCAGCGCCAGCACGGCTTCGATCATCGATGGCAGGTGGCGCAACTGGCCAACGATCATCTGCTCGGTGTCACTGCTCATGCCATGGCGGCGCCCCAGGGCGACTATCAGTAACAGCAATGCCACCAACTGGGTGGTGAATGCCTTGGTCGAGGCGACACCGATCTCGGGACCGGCCCGGGTCATCAGCACCAGCTCGGATTCACGTACCAGCGAGCTCTCCGGTACATTGCATACCGCCAGGGTATGTGCATATCCCATGTTCTTCGCTTCACGCAGTGCTGCCAGGGTGTCGGCGGTCTCACCAGACTGCGAAATCGTGACGAACAGGGTGTTGGGCCGTACCACCTGACGGCGGTAACGAAATTCACTGGCGACCTCTACCGAGCACGGCAGGTGCGACAGTGACTCGAAACCATACCGCGCCACCATGCCGGCATGGTAGCTGGTGCCGCAGGCAACGATCTGTACTGACTCGATCGTGTCAAAGACCTCTGCGGCATGCGGACCAAAGGTCTCTTCCAGCACCCGAACATCGCTGATTCGGCCTTCGAGGGTCTCGGCGATGGCCGCGGGTTGTTCATAGATTTCCTTCAGCATGTAGTGCGCATATTCACCACGCTCTACTGCATCGGCGCGCAATTTGCTATGATGGATTTCACGTTCAACTTGCTTACCATTGATATCAAACACCGTGACCTTGTCACGGCGCAATTCAGCAATGTCACCCTCTTCCAGAATCAGGAATCGCTGTGTCACGGGCAACAGTGCGGACATATCCGATGCAATATAGTTTTCACCATCACCTAGTCCAATGACCAGCGGGCTGCCTTTTCGCGCAGTAATCAGGCGATCCGGTTCCTCATTACTGATCACACCCAGGGCATAGGCACCATCCAGCACCTTGACAGTGTTACGCACGGCATCGAGGACATCTCCCCCCTGACATATCTGGCGGTGCAGCTCATGTGCAATGACCTCGGTATCGGTATCAGAGGTAAAGATATAATTATCTTTTTGTTGTACGGCTTTCAATGCTTCGAAATTTTCAATAATGCCATTGTGGACCACAGCGACACTTTTATTACAAATATGCGGATGGGCGTTGGCTTCATTCGGTATACCATGCGTTGCCCAGCGGGTATGCGCTATACCTATCTTGCCAGCAGCGGGCTGTTTTATCATGGCGGCCTGCAGATCTTTAATCTTCCCCGGGGTGCGCACACGATTCAGGACTTGATGAACATCCAGCACCGCAATACCCGCAGAATCATAACCGCGGTATTCGAGACGTTGCAGCCCGTCGATCAGGACTGGCACGATATCACGATCTGCAATGGCTCCAACGATTCCGCACATAATATATTATCTGTTAGTAGTGAACAGTGATTTGTGAGTTGGTAATTACCAATTACGTTTTACTTCTTTTTGACAGGGCGTTTCCAGCCCTTGATGGTTTTTTGTTTGGCGCGGCTTATGGTGAGTTCTCCGTCGGGCGCATCCTCGGTAATGGTGGAGCCTGCACCGATGGTGGCCCCTTCACCCACCTTGACCGGCGCTATCAGCTGAGTATTGGATCCGATAAAGGCATTGTCACCGATGATTGTTTTGAATTTGTTGGCGCCATCATAATTGCAGGTGATGGTACCGGCGCCGATGTTGACCTTGTTGCCAATGACGCTGTCACCGATATAACTTAGATGATTCACCTTGCTGTATTGACCGACTATCGATTTTTTTATTTCAACAAAATTGCCGATATGGGCATTATCACTGATCGATGCTTCAGGTCGCAACCTCGTAAACGGCCCAATCCTGGCGGCCTTGCCAACCGTCGCATCTTCAATCACGCAATTTGCCAGCACAACACTGTCATCACCAATCGTGCAATTCGTCAGGATCACGTTAGGGCCAATCGAGACACGATCGCCCAGCGTGACATCACCCTCAATGATCACATTGACATCAATGACCACATCACGGCCAGCCGTCAACTCGCCGCGCAGATCAAACCGTGCCGGATCCCGTAAGGTCACTCCCTGTTGCATTAACTCTTCTGCATTCATACGCTGATAATACCGTTCACATTGTGACAACTGTACCCTGTCATTGACTCCCATTACCTCCATCTCACCCAACTTAGAGGCAGGTGTGACCGTGGACACCTTGACCCCGTCGGCCACCGCCAGGGCAACAATATCGGTCAGGTAATACTCGCCCTGGATATTGTCATTATCCAGCTTTGCCAGCCAGCTACGCAAGCGACCCGCATGGACCGCCAATATGCCGGTATTGATTTCGTTGATCGCCAGCTGCTGTTCGCTGGCGTCCTTTTGCTCGACAATCGCCACCACCTCACCATCCTCACGGACGATTCGGCCATAACCGCCCGGCTCCTCAAGCTCCACCGTGAGCAGCGCCAGACAGCCGGAATTGGCTGTCTCCACAAGGGTTTTCAGGGTATTGTGGCGAACCAGCGGCACATCCCCATACAGCACCAGTACCATATCGGCATCGTCAATGCCCGGCATCGCCTGCTCGACGGCGTGGCCAGTGCCCAGTTGCTCGGCCTGCTCGACCCACTGGATGACCATATCCGCCAGACGTTGCTGCAGCATCGCTGCGCCATGGCCAATCACCACACGTGGAGTATCCGCCCCCAGTAAATGTGCACATTTGATCACATGGGCCAGTAATGGCCGCCCACCAAGCGTATGTAATACCTTCGGCAACTCCGATTTCATCCGCGTGCCCTGGCCAGCCGCGAGTATGATGACGCTAAGCTTCATTGGGGCGAATAATAACATGGACTTACAGTAGGATCAGGCACCAAGCGTGCATCCGGCATGGTGCAAAAAGAATTACCACGGGGAACACCGGGAAGACACGGGGATATTAAAAGCATTTACACCACAGAATGTTTTCTCTGTGACCTCTGTGTCCTCTGTGGTAAAAGTCTTTTCTTAGCTCTTTTGTAGGCCGGACGACCTGCACTTAGAGGGATAAGTTAAGGTAATTTATTAAGTACTGGCCAACGACTCTATTTAAATAACCCTGATAACAAATGTCCTACTTACTAATGGGGGAATTTCCTGTATAAAGGAAATAGGGAAAAGTACCACAACAGTACGCTTTCTTTTTGGGGATGGGGGTCACCATGAAAACTACACTATCGATACGCCGCATCGGTGTCTTCGGCATCACTGCCGCACTTTGTCTTGTCTCAATCTCAGCCGTCTTTGCCACCGGCAGCAGCACCAA
>BTQY01000096.1:0-3814 GCA_036986115.1 Gammaproteobacteria bacterium
ATTCCCGGCAGGTTCGGTATCATTTCATGCGCTTATTGCAGGGGGCGCTAGCTCAGTTGGTAGAGCACCGGACTTTTAATCCGATGGTCACAGGTTCGATTCCTGTGCGCCCCACCATTTAATTTCCCCGTTATAAACCGGCTAATCAGGGGTGTTAATATGCTTAATATTAGAGTATAGTAACATACTAATTCAATTGGTTATTCAGAGATAGCGCTAATTATCAATAAGTTAATCTGATTTTAATGGCGCCATGTGCAGGCTGTCATTTGACGCATTAAGGAGCGATATATGTTTCATCCAATAACAATCCCGTTTGGCTGTGTGATGTTATTCAACGTGGTCAAACTCAAAGATAAATACACCGCCGCAGATGTCGAACTGGCCCTGGGTGAGATGTGTAATGTGGTAAAAAATACCTATGGTGACGAGCAGGGCGGCTTTATTGGTGGTCAGGTATATAACTTTACCGGTTTTATTTCAGATGAAGGCTCGTTTGATTCGAAAAAGATCTCCGAGGAACACCTGGTCATTATGACTTACTGGCAATCATTCGAGCAGCACGAGAAGTCGCATGCAGATCACGTATTCAAGGAAAAGTTTGATGCCCTTGCCGAATTCTGTGAAGAAACCTACGAGATCGGTTATGACATGTTGTGGCAGGGTGTCCCTGAGTAAATAATCACTGGAATAACGGAGTCATTAGTCACCGTTGAATCCTGGTGATAAAAAAAGGGCCTCTACTGAGGCCCTTGTGATTTACACACGGTATCGTCTGTTCAGAGCTTGGCATAACCCGGGTTACCAGCCACGTTCTTCAGCTTGGGCTCGTTGACCTCGATATTCTTGATGTGTTTCTTGTCACGCAGGTAATCCGAGACTACATCCCAGACCGGGGTGCCTTCCAGCGGCTTGGCGACGCTGGCCCAACCCGCCACGACGTATTTCTTGCTGGCGACGATAGGCTGGCCATTCAGGGTCATGTCCGAGACACGGTTACTCATCTTCGCCAGTGGATCCATGGTGTATTTCAGGCCACCGACACGGACCATGTCACCACCTTGTTGATAGTATGGGTCTGGATTAAAGATGTTGTCAGCGACGTCTTCAAGGATGATCTTGATGAATTCACCGGTAAGCTCGTTACGGGTCACGACCGGATAGGTCATCGAGGTCTGGGTCATGACATTTTCGAAGGTAATCGGCTGACCTGGCAGTACACTACAGCCCCAGCGGAAGCCCGGTGAGAACGCTATCTCGGCATCCTGAGTCTCAATCAGCGCATCACAGATGATCTGGTCAAAGGTGCCATTGAAGTTACCGCGGCGATACAACAGCTCGTCCGTGATGGCCAGTTCTTTATTCAGCTTGCCCAGGAACGGCGCGCGCACACTGTCAATATGGGCCTGCATTTCAGGATCGGCCTTCAGCATATTGGCAAATACTGGCAGCAGTTTGTAACGGAAATCGGTGACCCGGCCATTCTTTACTTCCAGATCCAGTACCGACAGGAACTTGCCGTTAGAGCCGGAGTTAATGACCAGTGTTTTACCACCGGCGTTGCTGACCTTGACAGGGGCAGGGACACCGTCGTGGGTATGACCACCCATGATGGCATCGATACCGGTCACACGGGTGGCCATCTTCAGGTCGACGTCCATACCGTTATGTGAGACCACGATAACCACCTTGGCGCCCTCTCCGCGGGCCTGGTCGACCATTTCCTGCATACGCTCGTCACGAATACCAAAGCTCCAGTCAGGCATCATGTAGCGTGGGTTGGCGATGGGAGTGTAGGGGAAGGCCTGGCCGATGATGGCGCAAGGGACACCCTTGATGTCACGGATCACATAAGGTTTGAACACGGGTTCTTCGAATTCGTTGTCGACCACGTTTTGCGCGACAAAGTCGATACCGGCCGGGGTCAGCTCTTTTTCAATAATCTCGAGTACACGGTCTGCACCAAAGGTGAATTCCCAGTGGCCGGTCATGACATCCACACCAAGGATCTTTTGCGCATCGACCATGTCCTGTCCATTTAACCACAGCGAGGTCGCAGAACCCTGCCAGTTATCACCACCATCGAGCAGCAGTGATCCGGGGCGTTGGGCGCGGAGCTTCTTGATCAGCGTAGCCAGATGGGCAAACCCCCCGACCTTGCCGAATTTACGCGCGGCCTCCGAGAAGTTCAGGTAGGTGTATGCATGGGACCAGAGGGTATCTGGCTTTACATTAAAGTATTTCAGCAGTTCGGCGCCGACCAGGTGTGGCGGATTGCCTTTCATGTTACCGATGCCCAGATTTACATTGGGCTCACGGAAATACACCGGCATCAACTGGGCATGCACATCAGTCATGTGTAGAAATGACACATTACCGAAGGCAGGGACTTCATAGATGTCACCGGGTTGTGACATCTTTTTGGGGGAGCCCGGCAGCTTCTGGGTCTCTTCACCTTGCTCACAACCGGCGAGGTTTATGCCTGCGGCGGATGCAGCCGCCAGCAACTGTAAAAATTCACGGCGGGAAATATTCATATGTGGTCACCCTCCATCTTCGGTGATTACTATATCAGAGGAGTCTTATATATATATTTATTTATTTTGTATAAGAACCCGAGTTTATTACATACTTTTAGTTGGCTCAATTATACCTGACTAGACGGGAATTTCATGCTATTAAGCCAGAATTCGTTTGAATTTTGTTAAACGCTTTATAAATAAGTCACCTGAAAAACCTTGTAATACGCAATAAAAAAGCCCGGCGCGATGGCCGGGCTTTTGCTATTACCAGAGTATTGCGTGATTACTGACGATTAGTGGGAGCACTCAGCTTCATACCGTTAGACATATAGGTATGGAAATACTCCAGATTGGTGTACTCCGCCTTTTGCGCCTTGAATGGTTTTGCACGCACCTGCTTGTTGCAGCCGCCATAACGACGTTGCACGGTACCCAGACCACCCCACTTGGAACGATAGACCGGGAAGTTGGCTGCCTGGCCGACGGCTGCACTGAGGAGCATGGTGCGAACCTTCTTGCCAGCAGTGTCAAAGTGACAGTTGGCACAAGAGAAGTTCAATTGGCCGCGACGGGCAAAGTAGAACTGCTTGCCCTTTTCGTAGGCAGCAACCGCGCGAGGGTCATCGGTAGGGACCACCACGTTAATGCGTTTGCCTCGAGAAGTGTTTTTCATGTAAGCAGAAAGCTGCGCAAGCTTGCCTTTTTTCCACTTCAGTTTCTTCTCGCCATTTTTTACACGGCAGGCATTGATCTCTGCTTCCAGAGTCTTGACCTTACCCGCTTTCCTGTCCCAGTAGGGATAGTTTTGCGCGATACCAATTCCGCCGTTCTTGAAGCAGCTGCCATAGGTCTTGCCGTTTTTGAACGGTTTATTGAACATCTCTTCACCGGCTTCAAGATCCAGTTCATAAGGCGGGAAATCTTCAATGGCTTGCCAACCATCATATCTGTCCTTGTCGTAGATATAGACGCCGTCAGTATAGTCATCCATGGTCTTACCTTTTGGCAGCTTTGCCTTAAAGAAGGCCCTGATCGTTTTCAGGTCTTCTTTTGGACCCGCCTGGGTCAGTGTTGCACCGGCCAAAAAGCCGAGTGCGGTCAGTGCTAGTACAAGTTTTTTCATTGTGGTGTCTCCTCCAACCTGAACTTGTGAGTTTCAGCCGTTTACTTGATCTTGACAGACTTGGAGGCACTCTGGCCCTTGTTGTCTGCCCAGGCGATGTTGATCTCGTCGCCCTTGCTGCCGCCTGCAAACCTGAACGACAGGTAAGGGTTCTTGGAAATCGCCGGGC
>BTQY01000097.1:0-3686 GCA_036986115.1 Gammaproteobacteria bacterium
ATCGCCAAGTATCGATATCAGATACTGACCATAGCCATTCTTAAGCATGGGCTCGGCAAGTTTTTCAAGCTGTTCGGCACTGATATATTTTTGCCGATAGGCGATCTCTTCCAGGCAGGCGATCTTCAGGCCCTGGCGTTTTTCGATAGTCTGGATATACATCGCCGCTTCGATCAGCGATTCATGGGTGCCGGTATCCAGCCAGGCCATGCCTCGGCCCATGTTCTGCACATCCAGGTTGCCGCGTTCCAGATAGATCCTGTTGACGTCCGTGATCTCGAGTTCGCCTCGGGGCGATGGTTTTATGGCCCTGGCAATGTCGATGACCGTGTTGTCATAAAAATACAGCCCGGTCACTGCATACCGGGATCTTGGATTCGCGGGCTTTTCTTCAATGCTCAGTGCCCTGCCATGATCATCAAACTCGACCACGCCATAGCGCTGCGGATCATGTACGGGATAGGCAAATACGGTGGCGCCAGACTCATTAGCACTGGCCTCTTTTAACAGGTCCTCCAGTTCATGGCCATAAAAGATATTGTCACCGAGGATCAGGCTGCAGGGATTGTTGCCGATAAATTGCTCACCGATCAGAAAGGCCTGCGCCAGACCATCGGGCAACGGCTGTACCGCGTAAGAAATATTCAGGCCCCACTGGCTACCATCGCCGAGCAACAGCTCAAACCGTGGCGTGTCCTGCGGTGTCGAGATCACCAGGATGTCTCTTATCCCCGACAGCATCAGAATGCTCAGCGGATAATAGATCATCGGCTTGTCATACACCGGCAACAGTTGTTTGGAGACCGCATGGGTCACGGGATATAACCGAGTCCCGGAGCCACCGGCGAGTATTATTCCTTTTCTTGTGGTCATTTATAAATAGTGTAAGGAGTGAGGGGTGAAGGGTGAAGCGAAAGACTTCATACCTTGAGAGGAAAACGCTCTGGATGTTTAATTATCTCTTCCGTTAAGTCCACATCAATATCGGGCCAGTAGTAATGGCCAGGAGATTGTTCCTCCACATTAAGGATAGATTTAACGGCCTGGTCCCTGAACCAGGGGAAATCTTCATATGACATGAATAGCTCCTTGCCATGAGTCAGAAGCCATACCCCATGTGCCGATATGTGTGTAACCTCAACTACTGAGGTGTTGCTGCCATGCGCTAACGAGCTCATCATAATGATCCTCAAAAAGAAAAACCTGTAACCGCCTTCTCTAAATACTGTTGGGCTCATTTCTTCTTATACTAATATCCCAATAATATATTTATAGCCAATCCAATTAAATCATAGCACGAACAGTATGCCGTCGCATCGTCGTTGCAAGCGCCTCACTCCTCACCCCTCACTTATAACCCCTAACCTCTGCCCTTGATAACTGCCATCCATCACATGCTCCCACCAGGCCCGGTTTTGCAGATACCACTGAACGGTCTTCTCGATCCCGGTCTCAAAGGTCTCCTCCGGCGTCCAGCCCAACTCTTGCGTAATCTTTGACGCATCAATCGCATAACGCATATCATGCCCGGGACGGTCGGTCACATAGGTGATCAGTTTCTCGTGCGGCTTATGCGGCGAATCCGCCAGCGCTTTATCCAGGATCTCGCAGATCTTCTTCACAATATCGATGTTCTTCCATTCATTCAACCCACCAATATTATAAGTCTCCCCCAGCCTGCCCCTGGCCAGCGCCGCTAAAATACCCCCGACATGATCATCCACATACAACCAGTCGCGTATGTTCTCACCCTTGCCATAGATCGGCAATGGCTTGCCCGCCAGCGCATTGATAATAATCAACGGGATCAGCTTTTCCGGAAACTGATTCGGGCCATAATTGTTCGAGCAATTGGTGGTCACGACCGGGAAGCCGTAGGTATGGAACCAGGCCCGGACCAGGTGGTCCGACGAGGCCTTGCTGGCGGAATACGGCGAATTCGGCTGGTAGGCGGTCTCTTCACTGAACAGCCCCGCCTCGCCCAGCGAACCATACACCTCATCCGTCGACACATGCAGGAAACGAAACGCATCCTTATCGCCGCCTGAAAGCCCCTCCCAGTAAGCACGGCCATTTTCCAGCAGCGAATACGTGCCCAGGATATTCGTCTGAATAAACTCCGCCGCGCTATCGATGGATCGGTCCACGTGCGACTCGGCCGCAAAGTGGATCACTGATTGAGGCTGATACTTGTCAAACAGCCCGGCAATCGCCCTGCCATCACAGATATCGGCCTGCTCGAACTGATAGCGTTCATTACTACTAACCAGCGCAAGCGACTCCAGGTTGCCTGCATAGGTCAGCTTGTCAATGTTGACGACCGTATGCTCGGTGTCATTGATCAAAAACCGCACCATCGCCGAGCCGATGAAGCCGGCCCCACCTGTAACAAATATTGTACTCAAATCACTTTCCATGTCTCAATCGCACACCTCACTCCTCACACCTTACAATTCACTCCTCACCCCTCACACCCTTAACCTTTGTAACATTTCTTTATATACATCACCATCCCGCTTACCAACACTAAGCGTAGTGACAATTAATTCACTATCATTGACATGATAGGTTAGCCTGAACGGAGGGCGCATCCTTTTAATTTTATAAAGATTGTGTCCACCAGAAAGGCGTGATGTAGGAATATGGGGATTTTCCAGGCGTTGTTGTAATTTGTTTTTGAAAAATTCTCTGACAGATTCAGGTAATTCCTTCCATTCTTCAAGTGCATCTGGATGAAATTTTAAGCTATAGGTCATCCAGATTTACTTCAACCGGTTCCTTACCATCACTTAAACGGGCATTTGCCTGCATTAATAACGCCAGATCCTCCATTGCCTCGGACATTGTTTCAAATAATTCTGGGGGTACCGCATAAAAACAAGGCTCATTACTTTTAAGCACAGCAATAACCTCACCCTCAGATTGTTGCATAATCGCATTAGGGTTTGCTTTAAAGTCTGTAATACTTGCCGATTTTCCCGCCAACATTCGCGCCACATTACTCATAATATTCACCAAAGGGTCTAAATAATGACCTTTATATAGACTTGAATATAGACTGTTTTCCTCACATTGTATAGCAGGATGTTTTGACTATGCTACCCCATTGATTATATTAATGTTTTCATTTCCTGGATGCTATGAAGGCATTTGGACGTACCCGCAAGAAGTACCGCAACGCCTTACGTCAGCTCGCCAGGTAATGGCCCGATGGATACCGGAGTCTGCTATCCGGGCTATTCACGGTGAATTGTTGCTTGAACATGGCGGTCTCTCAGGCCCCATCAATGAGGATATGTTAGGGGCAAGCCCGGCACGTCCACAGCACTTAGGCAATCCCGGCCCTACCCTCTACCAGTTGGCGGCCGCTTACGGTTTTGGCTTTGCCAAAAATCATTGTTTCAATGACGGCAACAAACGGGTTGCATTGGCAACTATCGATGTGTTCCTCATGTTAAATGGTCAAGAGCTTGTCGCAGAAGAGACCGATGCAGCATTAACCATTGAGTCACTAGCCGCCGGCGAGCTAAGCGAGGATGAATTAGCTTCCTGGATCGAGGCTAATACTGAATGAAACCCGTAGAGGTTCTGCAGTGCTGAGTCATCGCAATTGTAGGCCGGATTAAGCCCGAAGGGTGTATCCGGCATATTAACTGAATGAAACCCGTAGAGGTTCTGCAGTGCTG
>BTQY01000098.1:0-3681 GCA_036986115.1 Gammaproteobacteria bacterium
GCCGGTAGTCTGCCGTGCCTCCGTAAACCTTTTCCCAGTTGATGCCAATATAGGGAGCAAATTCACGGCGTATTTCATAGCGCAGACGTAAACCGAGTTCCAGATCAGAAACCCCGGAACCTATACGCACTTCCGGGTCATCCTTACTGAACACATTCAGCTCGATATCTGGTGTGAGTATCCATCGCTGGGTAATCAGGAATTCATACTCAGCCTCAAACCTGGCAGATACGCGGCTATCTTTGCCAAAAAATATTGCCGTATCAATTTCGTATTGATAAGGCGCCAGGCCCTGAACGCCGAGCGCGAGCCAGTCTCTTTTTGGCTCTGGTCGAATATCCCTGCGCCAGCCTATCTGCGCATCCCAGAATGGTGCAATTGCGCGACTGTATAGCGCCTGGATTTCTGCACTTTCTGTTTCGCCATCGGTGACCTCTCCGTCTGTCTTGAACCAGAACTTGTTCAGATCCTTGCCTATCCAGCCCTGTGCTTCCCAGACAAAAGGATCTTCACCATCTCCTGCACGAATTTCGAATTGATCTATAAGCAGCATACCAAGTAATGGATCATCACCGCCGGCTGCCATTGCGTTGGAAGAAATGAATAAGGAAGATGCAATCAAACTGCCAGTAATAAAGTAACTTTTTTTCATTGTCATATCCCCCTTAGACCACTTCGACTTTTCTGAACATGCCTAGCATGTGATAAAAGAGATGGCAATGATAAGCCCATCCGCCCATGGCATCAGCCGTTACCAGATAACTGATTTTTTGCCCCGGCTGCACAACAACCGTATGCTTTCTGGGTATCCGTTTGGGATCACCGGTTTCGAGATCACTCCACAGTCCATGTAGATGAATAGGGTGGTTCATCATCGTGTCGTTGACCAGATTAATGCGTACCCGCTCACCGAATTTCATCTGAATGGGATCGGCATCGGCAAATTTAATCCCGTTCATCGACCACATATAGCGGCTCATATTGCCAGTCAGGTGCAGGTCAATCTCACGTCCCGGTTCACGGGGATCAGGTGTCGGATTGAGATTAGCCAGATCTGCATAGGTAAATACCCTGCGGCCATTATTTCTCAGGCCAACCCCCGGATCATTGAGCCGGAATTTCGGTCCACTCGCTCGCATATCGACTTCTGGACCATATTCCGTTTTAAAATGCTCGACTTTATGACTGGTACCATATCCGGCCATACCGTTGCCAATGCCCGCTTTCACACCACTGGGCTTCATGCTGGCACCACCAGTCATGCCTGACATATTATGTTTACTGTGGTCCATCCCCGGCATGTCCCCGGACATCTCTTTTTTACTGTCATCCTTCTTCATGCTGGACATATCATGCCCGGAATGATCCATCCCCGGCATGTTCATGCCGCCCATATCCATTCCCATATCGGTATGCGTGAGAATAAGGTCTGAATCCATTTCAGGAACACTCGCTTTTAATGACATATCAGGCGTCAATGTTCCGCGCGCATAACCTGAGCGATCAATCGCCTGGGAAAAAATTGTATAGGCGCGGTCATCACTGGGTTCAACGATGACATCATAGGTTTCAGCTACACCCATACGCATCTCATCAACAGTGACCGGCTCGATGTATTGTCCATCAGCGGCAACAACAGTCATTTTTAGTCCGGGTATACGGACATCAAAGAATGTCATCGCGGCTGCATTGATAAATCTCAGTAATACCTTTTCACCACGTTTAAACATGCCAGACCAGCCATCTGTCGGGTTCTGGCCATTCATCAGATAGGTATAGGTATAACCCGTGACATCAGAAATATCCCTGTCACTCATGCGCATACGCCGCCACATCTTTCGGGCATTGTAGGTATTGGCAAGACCCTTTTCTTTAATATCTCTACTCAGATCAGCGAATGTACGTTGCTTAAAGTTATAGTAATCAGAGCTTTTTTTCAGCTTGTGATAGACACGATAAGGATCCTCGTCACTCCAGTCGGAGATCATGATTACGTATTCCCTGTCAAAGGAGTAAGGGGCTGGTTCTTTCGGTTCTATGATAATTGGTCCATACGCTCCAGTAGGCTCCTGAAAACCGGAATGACTGTGATACCAGTACGTGCCACTTTGATGCACATCAAAGCTGTAGGTAAAGGTTTCACCCGGCTTAATGCCACTGAAGCCATTACTGACATGGGGAACCCCGTCCATCTCACTGGGCAGGATTATCCCGTGCCAGTGGATAGATGTATCTTCAGCAAGATTATTTTTTACCCTCATTGTCACCCTGTCGCCCTCTTTCCAACGTAGAATCGGGGCGGGTACTGAGCCATTGATTGCCGTAGCAAAGCGTTCCTGGCCTGTGAAATTCACCAATGTCGGGCTGTAGGTAAGGTCGAATTGAGTACCGCTCAATGTCACCTGACCTGAGTGAGTTTTATCCATTGAAGCCATCAGTGGGCGTGCATCAAGACCCAGCAGGCCAGCAGCGCCGCCCATTGCCACACCTTTGACAAATGTCCGGCGCGACATCGATGCACCCTGTAAGAAAGGGAATCCTGGTTTATACATAATGTTTATCCTCTATATCTATTCCTGGTTCAGGGCATGCAAGCCGACCTCGTTTAAAAGATCTTTTTGACTGAACCCCGATAAATATTTCAGCAAACCAAAATCAGTATTGCTGAAACTACCGTTGTGTAACAACTACTATATGGCAACTATCAAAGACTCGGAATAGGAGGGGGAATAATGACTGCCTGCACCCTGTCGAGGGGGTTTTGAAGGCGTGAGGAAGTATTCGTAATTTGTGGTGGATGGGCTCGACTAACGGCAATTGGAAAGATCAGTGCCAATACACTGGCATCACACTGGCAGACCAGGTCAGGACAGGTTTGACCTGTAATCTGGTCACGGCAGGAACATTCACTTGTAACGACAACTTTTGCGCTTACCTCAGAATGCTCCATAGAATGCGATGCACTGGCCATAGCCAGTGGTGACATCAATGGAGATATCACTAGCAGTGCTGATAATAGGATGATTAGTCGCGTTAAAGGCATATTCTGATCAGGTCAAACTTACTTTAATCTGTGACAATTTATTTATACCTAAGTTCTACAAAAAGAAAAATTAAACATATTCCTGACACGCTACTCTCCATTTCCAACCACCGAATAACCGTTGAATTACATCATAAAAAACACCACTCGTCATTTTTATTAAAATTCTCCTTGACCTGGAGTCGACTCCAGGTTGTAGACTTCCCATTACTGGAATATTTCTTATTAAAATATTTCTTATTCATCGGGAACCTGGACCCGAGTCCAGGTTGTCACAGTACATAGAAATTGACCAAGAGAGACAGAAATGAAAGGACATATGTTAAAAGGTTTTGCTGCTGCTGTACTCACCGGACTGACGAGCAGTATCGCCTATGCACACGATCCAATCTTCAGTATTGGGCCACACGTATTATTCAAAAATGGCGTCGAAATAGCCGCAGGAGCGGCAACGGAAAAGGCCGGTGATGACAACGAGCAGGAGCTTTCGCTGGAATTAACCTATGGGATAACCGGCGACTGGGCAGCCGGCATCGATATACCCTATGCCTTCAAGGAGGAAGGCAACGAAAGCAGCAATGGTAGTGGTGATATCTCGGTCTTTACCAAATACCGCTTCTGGCGTAAGGATTCTTTAG
>BTQY01000099.1:0-3614 GCA_036986115.1 Gammaproteobacteria bacterium
TGGCTTTGACTCGAAACTCCGGGTCGGCACAGTTCTGGCTGCCGCAATAGGTAATTAGATTGTCGATGACAAGAATCTTACGGTGATTGCGCAGATCAATACGCCCCCGCAGCGGTCGCAGCAGCGGATTGCCTATTGGCAAAGCAACGGCGAGATGAACACCCGCGTCACGCATGCTCTGCCAATATTGCGAATCTATCATAGCGCGTGAACCCAGACCATCTGCCATGGCGCGACAGGTGACGCCACGCTCAGCAGCCCGTTTCAGTGCGTCTACCATCTTGCAGCCGTTGTTGTCTGACAACCAGATGTAAAACGTCAGGTGTACATGCTCTTTAGCTGCATCGATATCCGCCACCATAGAATCAATGCTGGAATTTGAATCCTGCATCAGATGAGCGCGGTTACCGCCAACAGGATTAAAGCCATTGACTGTTTTCCCAGCCTGAAACAGCTGTGCATAATGTGCTGGGACATCCACCTGCAAACCCTTCGCATCTACACCTTCAGTATCTTCCAGATCCGGCAATCGCGAAATAACTTCACGCATGCGCGCCACACGCCGTCGACCGATATTAGTTTCACCCAGCAGCAGATAAGCAAGAATGCCCACGACCGGAAGAGAGATGATGACCACGATCCAGGCAATTCGTGAGGCAGGCTCACGATGCGGGCGCAACAAAACTCTAATGATTACAGCGACTAGAATAAGAATGTGCAGGATCAGAAGGATAACCCCGAAATATGCTCCCTGACTCATTTAATTGATCTCACTTTTAATTTTCATCAGGCCATATCTGCAATCTGAACACCATCGCATCTAGCTGCATATTTCCTGATGCATGAATGGGTTGGAATGCTTTCTGCTGCCATTTTACTAGCGATTCTCAAGTCGATTATAGTCAAGTACGCCGTAAGTCACTGGATTCAACTTCCTGTAGCCTTCATGAAAGGCATCACTGTGTGCCCAGAACTCGCTATTGGTGCGCCTGATGCCATAATTATCCACAACAGTGGCATAATCACTTTCCGTCTCGACATGGCTTATCGCTTTGACGAAGTCATTAATTCTATGCTCATCGACGACAAAGAACGCATTCGGGTAGGCGCCAATAAATCCGGGTAGAATGGTCAGGGTATCCTCGTCGGGGAGGAAATTCTTGCCTTCACCAAAGACTGATGACATGCTGGAATGCGCAGTATTACGCAGCAGTGTGAAATACTCACTGCCGGCATTGGTATTGACCTGTAACAAGGCGTTTTCCGGGAATATAGAAGCAGCTTTCCCGATGACGGTGTTCAGGCGTTGCAGTGGCACCCGAATGGCGGAATTCTGGACAGACGCCATATCGTGCTCCGTCGGCAAGACCTCTGCAAGTCGATCCCGCAGCATTGCATAGAGCTCCTGCTTGGGATCATCCGTTTGATAGTCAATATCCAGGTTAGTATTGCTATTGAACAGTGGATTGGAAACATAAGCCTTGACCTTGTCATTGACATTACGGTACCAGAAATCACGCTCTTTTATACGAGTCTCCTCGGGTAACAGCAGAAGGAAGTTTGCTTCCCCTTCCATGCGTAAGAAATCCATGTAAAGGCGGGTGACCAGCTGGTGACCAAGATTACCGTAGACGTCATAACCTGCCACCAGCAAATAATGGATTCGTTCCAGTAGCGAATAATCAACCAACCATGCCGTCTTCGGCGCCTGTCCGAGTAAGCCCTTTTTCACTGTAGCATTATCGTAATGCCGATAGACTGTTAAACTGGCATTTTGATTTACACCGTTGCCATACCACAGGCCATCGAGAGAGATTTTACGAGCATCAGCATAATTATCTCGCAGGTACTGATCCTTCTTCTCCAGAAAGTCCGTTTGTTGTGCAGCATACCGCTTCCATTGATGGATCGGCCGGTAAATATTTTCGCTACTGGCGGGTAATACAAGACTCTCAGCATTTTGGCTTACAAATTCCTCAAATCGCATACTACTGTCACGGTCAGGATCGACGAAGAACACCCAGAAGTCATCATCGATGACATCGAGAGCGACATCACCCCGGCAAACTGGCCCCTTGATGAAAGCCATAATAGTGAACTGGGCTTCATCCAACAGGAACTTGTAACGTGACGCAACCGGCAACTCTGCAAAAGTTACAAAAGGGTTAGAAGCCTGATTGCTATCATACGATGGCAGCGCCGTTACCGTATAATCAGCGTCGATGAACAGGCTCTGCCAACGCTGCATGCGCTGGTCATCCAGCGCATAGGGCATATGCGTCTTTTCGACAATGGTGGCCACATATTCCTGCAGTCGATAATAGAATGCCTCAGTGCCTGCCGCATCAAAGGGACGCCGAGTCGGAATCACTTTAATTGCTTGACCAGGTGGTGTCGATGATCGCACAATCTCGAAAAAATGCTGATCATCCACCACAGGGAAATACAGGTGCGCGTATGACAGGTGCTCATAGATATAGCGACTGGCCAGTTGCTGTTTCAACGAGGAACCATTGAAGAATTCCTCCCATTTCTCTATCAGGTTTGTATAGGACGATGGCAGTGCTTTTCGCGCCGTGTGTACCGCGCCCTCCTCTATCCATCGCATAAGGATAGACTGCTCTTCTGCAGCCAGACCAGGTAGCGCATAGGGCATACCCCACGAGGGATGCTTGTCAGCATAGCCACCGAAATCTTCTGCACCGGTACAGACTTCTTTGCGGTTAAGTGACAAATCGAAACTGGCAGGTAACTGTTTAACTGCGGGCAGCGGATTCTGTTGTTTTAGCTCCAGCATTTTATACATGACACTAGCTTGCCGATTAGCTTCCGGCGAGTCTGGGTATTCATTTAGAACAGGATGGAAGTTCTTCTCACGCCAGGCGGCTACTGAGTGCGCATCAACGAACAAGCGAGTGAGAGGTGCCGCCTTGATTCTTACCGGGTTATATACCCTGTCAGGATTGGCACCGCGATCAATGCCGTCTACGGAACTCATTTTCAATTGGCAGGGCGCGTCATAGCAGCCATGGCAGGCTACACAGCGGTTATCAACGATAGGCTTAACCTGGCTCCAGTAATCGACGCGGTTGGCAATTAGCTGATCGACAACCCGCTCCCTGGGTTCAGCTTCTCCGTAACGTTTTTCAAACTGCTGGGAGCCTATCGTTGCACAACCACTAATCAGTACGATGGTAGACAAGGGCATAACTTTTAGCCACCAGTCGCGCGCACCAGACAAATACCGGGAGTAGATCAAATACCCAGCAAGAAGTGCAGCCACCATAATAAGTGTAATGTTCAACATATCAAATCCATATTCCTGTCCATACGTAATTACTCATATAGTTAATTTCACTGGTTATTTTTCATTTAGTCTTTATTTAAGGGTATCTATTAGTCAATGAATACTCATTTTGCATCTTAAATGGGCAGAAACGACGCTACCCGCTCTATGGTCCAGAATGCCGCCACACTGCCTATGGCGTAGGGCGCTACACGCCAGGCGCCTTGCGGTGCAGTGATGGGTAATCGTTTCATCAATGCGATCAGGCTTAGTACTACTGCGATGAATAACAACTGCCCGGTTTCCACGCCAACGTTGAACATCAGCA
>BTQY01000100.1:0-3583 GCA_036986115.1 Gammaproteobacteria bacterium
ACGTTAACGTACCGATAATCTCATTTCCACCAAATCCAAAATCATTACCAAATTGCAGGCCTTCTAGCTTGCCTGATAGTAATAAAGGGACACTATCGTAAAACGGGTTAGTCCCAGGAGCTCCCGCAAAAACAAAAGATGAAAACGTTAAAACACTGCTGTCGAAAAAGATATCGAGTCCACCACCATAAGTAGCTTCATCAGTGAAATCAGCGCGCAAATCTAACGTAACAAGGTCGGATAAAGCAACTGTCTGTGGTGTCAGTTCCAGTGAGATCAATGAGGCATTTGCCACATTAATAAACAGCGACAGTGAAATTATTGTGATAAATCTTGTGAAAATGTTCATTTTACTAACTCCCTTTATACTTTAAATATTATAGATAAATAGTAATTTGAAAGTAATGATTATGGTCCAGGTGGTTGATTGAAGTAACTCTTCAGAATTCCTAGATCGCCAAAATTGGCCGCACCATCGCCATTAAAATCAGCATCAGGATCGGCTGTGTTGAAAACTGCTTTAAGAAGACCCAGGTCAGCGAAGTTTACCGCACCATCATTATTCAAATCCGGGTCACAGATATTCCCAAAATTATCGATTGGGAAGTTTGTATTACGCTGATCCGCATTCGGTACATTAATGCAGTTATCTGAACTGTCCGGGATACCATCACCATCCGTATCCGGTGAGGGGGGACCAATCGCAACCGTGGCATCAGTCGCCGTGGTCAGGTCGTCGGTGCCGTTGCCGTCATTGATGACCAGATTGGAAGTGGGGACATCAACCGCGATGTTTGTGTTACCAGAAGCGGCGCCCCCGAGTACGCTAAAGCTCAGGCGGGCGACCACGTGGCCGACGTCATCCAGGCCCGGTGTCGGGGTGGCGACGATGGTCTGACCGGTGCCGGTGGCGTTGTCGATAGTGCCAATCGGGAAACCGGTGGCGGCACTGGTATCCACATGATAGAAAGCGGAGACGCCGGTGCCGGTATCAATACCGTCGAGCTGCAACACCGCGTTATCGAAATTGATGTTGACATCGGCAACCACCAGATTATCCGTGCTGTCGCCAGCCGTGGCCGGGCCATCGGCAATAATATCCACGGTGAAGCTGCCACCCGGGGCGGCATTGGCTACAGAAGGTGTCAATGTCAAGGTACTGGCCGCACTCACTGCCAGTGACGTAAAGGCAAAGATTGAGGAAATCATCCCTGCTGCGATGATTCGCAGGAGCCTGGAACTTTTCATACTCACCCCTTTCGCTGTTGTTATTTTAGCCCGGTTCATACCTGAACCTGATCTCACACATTCCGGATATTTATTAGTATTATGTCCATATAATACTCGTTTTTTATAATAGATCCACATTTTTTTCTCCTTCAGGTAAGATCATCAAAAAGCATATAAAACAATAAGTTAGGTATTATTCTTGAGCTAAATCTACAGCAGGCTAGTACCTTGGTATTAGCCGGATAGAATAAGGCCCAAATTGACCATTATTGTAATGCGGCCGTTGATCGGCCAGCGATTTCCCCAGTGATTTCCCCGGATATAGCACCGGATATGCCGCGGGATAAAGGGGGATACGGCCGTTCGCGCTCAACGATGCGGTAGTGGCTGACCTCCACGGCCATCGTCATCGGACAGCTGCGGCGGTGCCTGGGTGTCGCCGACAGGGTCTTGCCGCTTAACACCACGTTCAGGCCATCACGATACAGTTCGGCATCGCCACCACGCAGCATAAAGGCCTTGCCAAAATCCGTATCCAGTCGCCAGCATTCCCCGGCCATGTCCTGGCGCCTGACGGTGCCATAAAAACGCGGTGGTTTGTTTACAGATTCGCCGGTGTTGTGAAACAGGCCACTACTGATGACATTCATCATCAGCGCCACGCCGCAACGGGGTCGGACTAGCGGGCTGATGTTGCCGCTGAGTTCCATTGCGGTACCGTCAACCACCTGGCGCAGACCGCGGATCTGGTAACGCCTGCCATCATCCGCCAGCATTACTTTGCATAGATACTGTTGCTTGTTCATGGTCGAAATCATATGCGTGTACAGCGTACCGCGGATCGTCTGGCTGGGGTCGGGTACTTTGATGCTGCTCAAGCCGTGGTCATACTGGCCGGCTTCATATTGCAGGGCGTCGCCGCTGGCCTGAGTTGTCAGCGGAACAAACATTCCCGGCAGCAGGGACAGCCCTAACAGGCATGGAGACAGTCTGTGCATAGTCATACTCCAAAATCACTCCCCCATTCTTGTTATTAGTCGCGTTTATATGCGCAATCTGATTTTATCGCGACCCCCTAACTATCGGTGTCTACAGGGAAAAATACTGCCAAACAGGTCACATTATTAGGGCCAGGCATGAGGGATCCCCGGCAAATTTCCAGAAATAATGCTGCCAATCAAATAATTCGTCATACCGGCGCGCCCGAACGAAGTGACAAAGGTCGCTCCCGCGCGTCCATGCGCCCGCGACATTTGTACATCCTGTACATCATGCCCTTGGGGTGAGTAAATATCCCCGTCATTCCGGGCGAAGCGTAGCGCAGACCCGGAATCCAGTGTTTACGTTTAACCTGTTACTGGATTCCGGCCTGCGCCGGAATGACGAAATATATCCGCCGGAATGACGAAATACCTGCGTCGGAATGACGTAGCGAAGGGGATACCTCAGGCCCTGGCCCCGATTAGCCCGGTTATCAGGGGATTGAACAATTTGTGTACAATTCTGTTCCTTTTGATAGAATGCGATACATAATAAGGATAATAAAACATCTGGTTTAATAGCGACATGTCAACCAGGCAAAATTATATCCAGCAAAATAATTAAGTGGGGAGTAGTCATGAATATATTTTCCAATATCAGTGCGGGCCTGACTGACACCGGCATTATTCGCAGGATCGCCTGCATTCTCGGACTGCTTGCCGGTCTGAATTCAATCCCGGCGATGGCCGTATCAGACCTCTCCATCAGTGCGCTGGATTCGGCCGACCCCATTACGGTGGGTGACCGGGCCTATGTGTATATCATGGTCACTAATAATGGCCCTGATGATGCCATTGCAGTGAGTGTTTCTTATGCGGCGTCCTCCGAGGTGAGCATCACTACAGTAGTACCAGATCAAGGGACCTGCACAATACCCCTGAGTTGTGATTTGGGCACCATCACGAACGGGAGTAACACGGGCATTCTGCTTACCATTGAAGGCGCCAATGCAGGTGCCGGTAATATCAGCGGGATTATCAGCTTTGTGGGTGATCCGGATCCCTCGAATAATTCAGCCATCGAATCTATGACGGTCGTTGCTGAGACCTTGCCAAATACAGACAGCGACGGCGATGGCGTTGCCGATGCCACCGAGCGCTGGTTGCTTGGCCAGGGGGTCGCCGTGGATCCGGATATCGCAGACAGCTATGCCGATACCGATAGTGATGGCCTGCCGGACCTGATTGAGCAAAACCTGACGGGTACGGACATTAATGTTGATGATAGCGTCGTCTGTGCCGGCGGTGGTGAAGGCGTGGGCCTGGACGATCTGACCGGCCAGTGGCGCAGTCGTTTCAGCCCGGACTTTTCC
>BTQY01000101.1:0-3549 GCA_036986115.1 Gammaproteobacteria bacterium
TGTCATAGATGGTCCTGTCCACCACCTGTGACAGAAACGCGATGGTTTCGATAATGGTCCCCATGACCATGGTTTCATTGGTAAAGCTAAAGTCTTCCTTGCCCATATTATGGAAAAGCGCGTTGGAGACCTTCCAGATATTGAAGGCAATCACACTGGACAGATCCGACAGCGTCTTCGGCCTGGCGGAGCCCTGACTATTTTTACGGCTTCGCCTGGAACGATGCCACTTACCCTTGATGCGTAACGCCATAGTAAAAAGACCTTAAATATCACAATGTTAATAGTCAAGACTGTGGCCAATGCTACACTTTAGTAAGGTCAACAGGAAGCCATCTAATGCAAAATTTTGCACAACTGCTTACCACGGTACAAAACAATTGCCACATTTCCGATGCCAGGCATGCCGGAAACTATTCCATGTGCATTTTTCTGTTGAAGATGCGTGAATATTATCGCTGGGAGCATGATATCCCGCTGACCGGGAATATTGCCCGCGAAGATGTCGGAAACTGGCTATCCCGCCGTGAGCAGGCCTGGGAGACACTGGAAACCGAGCAATACGAACCCCTGCTGATCGATGGCGAAGCCGTCGATCCCTTTGATAGCAAGACCATCAATCGGCACCTGATCCCACACGGTTTCGTCTATAACAGCGGCACAGGGATATTCAACAAACCGCACTTTTTTCTCGGCAGCCTCTGCCGGCATGAACAACAGGATGATATGGAGATCCTGGTGTCTGGATGTGAGTATGCAAGGGAGCTGGTCGCCCCCCCTGCCATGCTGCGAGATAACACCATTTTCATCAGCCAGGAGTCTGCCAAACGCCTCATCTGGGAAAAAATTGAGGAATGGCAATGGCTTGGCAGTCCGGAATCGCCGATGTCTCGTGCCATCTCCAGTCACGGCGATATACAGGACATGGACAAGGTGCTTGAGGCCATGGGTCGCCATGAGATCAATGGTATGATCCTGCATGAACAGGGGGAGCTTGCCGCCGGCAGGTGTCTGGGTCCGGTCTGGGAGGACATGCTGCTGGATTTGCCCCACAAATCCGGCCTGATCGCGCGCGCGATCCGCGATCACCTGGCCGATGCGCTGGTATTGCTGCCGAGCCTGATAGAACAGCAAAACCTGGCCTCGATACACTTTTATTTCGCCAATTTTTCAGGTGTGCGCCGCAAGATCTACCCATCCGCCATGGACGCCTATAATAAATATGTTGATAACAAGGACTTATCTATTCTTTCTGATAAATTACATGAGAATAAATCTGTGTGGATAAAAGTCGCACAAACCCTGTTGAAATTATATGCTGGACAAAAATCACCAGGTATATCAATCACTTCCAACGTTGAGGCCTATATTAACGACAAGTATCCCTTATAGTGGGATAACTATCCCTTCTGGGCAGATTGACGTTGCTATAGAAACGTGTAAAATTCGCCCCGCTTGCGCAGGACTACGGCCATCGTGGTCATAGCGAGCTAATCCAAAGAAAACAGAAACCGATACGCTTTTAGCTGAAACGGAGGCGAAAATGGAAGATTTAAATGCGGCCATCGAAGAAAGTAAAACATGGCCTGACGATCGTAAGGGCGATCGTGAAAGTATTGCCAAATGTCTGAACAACGCAGCGGGCTCCCTGAAAGAGGCCATCACTGTATGGAAAGATATTATTGATAACCCGACTCCACAGGACGAATATGGGCTTTCCGCCATGACCCTGGTGGGTGGTGAACGTTCCCGTAAGCTGCACGCGATTGGCCTGGATACTATTTCCAGCAAGCGTGAAATTTTCAAGATCATCGGTGGCAAGGTCGAGTATTTTTCGGGCCTGCAGGACAGTCTTGTTGAAGACGCCTACCCGGAACTGAAGTCTGGCCAGTCTATTAGTGAGCGTGCCAACGAAGCGGTTGAAAACATGGAAAAACGCATTGGGGTCCTGGAAGGACTGGCAAAGAACGTGGCTGCCTGATCGTTTCTGACAGTACCTGTCACAAATAAGGCGCTGGTTTTATCCAGCGCCTTTTTTATTTCAGCAGATTATTTTAATTCGGGCGCAAAAGCCCTTCATAATATTCTTTATAGGCCCTGGCGCGGGCCTCACTTGCGGTCGCTTCATCCTGAAATAGTGGTGATTCTGCCCATGCTTCAGTGTCGTGATCATAGATGGCGAACTTATAGTTTCGGCCTGTCTTATAGACCTTTGACACGTCCTTGCCCGCCTGCTGCATGGCTTCAGGTTTGCTGAGGCCTTCCTGTGGCTTATTGGAAGGCCTGTCTAATGTCGCGGCAACGAGTTCGGCGGAATTTTCAGCGGCATCAACCCCGCTGTCGTTCAGGATAAATTCGGTATTTTGTATCTCGCCGCCGGCATCAATATCAATACTTTTCACCCCGGGCATCCTGGTGACGATATATCCCGCCATTAATTGTGCCAACGTCTCATTCTCTGACATCATTGCCGTATATAATTTATCGGCCACGATCTGGCAACGCTGCATAACATTAGGACTTTCAACATAATCCATACTCATTTGCCAGCCCTTGTCCAGATCCTGATCCATTTTTTTGAAAAAGGCATGGCCATCCTCCGTCAGCATGTCATCCGGGATGGCAATATTGTAAGCCTTGTCTTCGACCTGCACAGACAGTTTCACTGGATCCCGTCCCTCGTAAATTATTTACTGCTAATATCGGCTAAGCTAACAGATGGCCCATTATACACAAAAACTGAAAACGGGTTGCCCGTACAGGGCCAGTCAGCCAGGCCTTGAATATCCACTGGATATGCAAGGTCTGCCAGATGCCATTGAGGCGCAATCATGTCCGCAATAACCACGAGTAGCGTGAGTATGTTTGCATGGAAGTACCCTCCCTGCGCGGATATAATGGATGAGTGTCCGAGGCTGTCTATCAGGAGCAGTGAATGAGCAACGAAAAATTAACCGATGAGCAAATGGCGCTGTCCAGCGGTCTGGCGGCCTTTGAGAGCAAACATTTTGCTGATGCCAATAACCTGCTCGCACCGCTGGCCGATGCGGGCAATGCTGCGGCGCAACACCGTTGCGCCATCATGTATCAGAATGGCCTGGGGCTGGTAAAAAATGAGCTGAAGGCCTTTGAATGGATGAAGGCCTCCGCCGATCAGGGCTATCCGGTGGCCATGCATGGCATCGGTTTTATGTACATGCAGGGCGAATGTGCGCAGAAAAATGAGGCTGAGGCGGCAAAATGGTTTGAGAAAGCGGCCGATGCGGGTTTGGCGGGCTCAGCGATGACCCTGGGCCTGATGTATGAAAATGGTCAGGGGGTAGCGCAGGACATGGACAAGGCCCGCGAATGGTACAGCAAATCCGAACAGATGGATTAATCCATCGTCATCGCAAGCTGATCCTGGCAGGCAGTGTCAGACGTAGCCCGTCATTCCGGGCGAAGCGTAGCGCAGACCCGGAATCCAGTTTATTAAATCCAGTCTGCTACTGGATACCCAGAAATCAAGTGGTCAGAACGCTTGAACTGTGCAGTAAAGGCTGGCGAGGA
>BTQY01000102.1:0-3208 GCA_036986115.1 Gammaproteobacteria bacterium
GCATGAACGCAGCACAGTGAATGTCCGAACAAGCGCCTTGTTAGAGCTTTTGTCTGATTTTTTTAACTTGATATTCACTGATGTTTAATACCAGAGATATTTTAAAGTCATTTAAGCCAGTTTGTTTTAACTGATTAATAATATCTGCTTTTATTGTTAGAGTGTCTTTTTCATCATAGTAATCCTGAAGCGTATCGCCATCACAAGCGATTACTTCGGTGTAGTATTGCGATGGTTCCTGAAAATATGCTGGTGTAGCTATGCGGTAAGGTCGTGTACCCATATAGCCAAGTAATGCAGATATTAGACGAAGTAAATATAAGGTAAATACCGATTCATTATATGGCTGTGCGCTCAGTGCTTTTAGCGCACCCTCGCTGTAATGTGCTAAGAGTTCTTTATGTTTAGTGCTTGAGTCAATTTCTTGAATGTTTTTTACAACTTTTTTTAGTGCTTTTTTATACCAATCTTTCCTGCTTTTATCCGAGTGCGCCTGCCCAGCAATATGAGATGCTTTTTCACCAAGGAGAGATTGAATTGTTCTCTCGAAAAGCATTTCATAGTTGTGAGTCATATATGTGTCTTTTTGAGCCCTAACAGTGATATATACCGATCCTGTATATATCAGAATACCAAGATTTGATTTCATCGTGAAATTCACATTAATACAATATCTTACTTACTTCTAGTGATCGATACCACAAAAGCAAATCAGGCATTGGGGTATTAAGACTGGCGAGGGTGTCTTTTTCGGACGACTTGCGAGCGTAGCGAGGTCGGAGGACGAAAAAGATACCGGAGCCAGTCGGCACAGTTCGTGGCGAGAATTGCCGGATACACCCTGCGGGCTTAATCCGGCCTACAAAAAATGGCTGGTGTGGGTAGCGAGGTTGGGCGACGAAAAAGATACCGGAGCCAGTCGACAATGTTCGCGGCGAGGTGGCATACCGAGGTCCCGGAGGGAGAGGGGGGGTTGATCTGTGGTGGTCAACACTGCTTGTGGCGAGAATTGCCGGATACACGCTTCGCGCTTAATCCGGCCTACAAGTAAGGCTGGTGACGAAAAAGCTACCGGAACCAGTCAAACAAATTTACAACAGAAAGATCGTCGCTAACCCGAGGAAGGCCATGAAGCCGATGACGTCGGTGATGGTGGTGAGTACGACACCGCCGCCGAGTGCCGGGTCGGCACCGAATTTTCGAATGATTAACGGTACCGTGGCGCCGGCCAGTGCGGCGACGATCAGGTTGATGACTATCGCGGCGGCAATAATCATCCCGAGCCGGTAATCACCAAACCAGAAATAAGTGATCACTGCCAGGATCAGGGCCCACAACATACCGTTCAACGCGCCCACGGCCAGTTCTTTCGTTAACAGCCGCCATGAATTTGCATAGCTGATCTGTCCGAGTGCCATGCCACGGATCACCAGGGTCAGGGTCTGGCTGCCGGCGATGCCGCCCATGCTGGCAACGATCGGCATCAGTATTGCCAGTGCCACGAGTTTTTCTATGCTGGCCTCAAACTGGGCAATCACCCACGAGGCAATCAGTGCCGTGATCAGGTTGGTGGCGAGCCACGGGGTACGGCGGCGGGTACTGGCGATGACCGGCGCAAACATATCGGTCTCTTCATTCAAACCCGCCATACTCATGAAGGAGTGGTCTGCCTCATCACGGATAACATCGACCACGTCATCAATGGTGATCCTGCCCAGCAGCACGCCGTTTTCATCGACCACCGGTGCCGAGATCAGGTCCCGTTGTTCGAATAAACTGGCGACCTCGTTGTCCGGGGTATCCCCCAGGATACCTTCTTCCTCGGTATTCATGACATCAAATACCGTCAGGGAGGGTTCCTTGGTGAGCAGGTCAGTGATGGACAGCAGCCCGGTATACTGATTATCACGATTCACCACAATCAGGTTATCGGTCATCTCGGGAATTTCGCCGAGACGGCGCAGGTACCTGAGCACCACGTCCAGGGTGTTGTCGGGGCGCACCGTGATGGCATCGGTGTTCATCAGGCCGCCCGCCGTGTCTTCCGGGAAAGACAGTACTGCCTCCAGCCGGCCACGGCGTTGTTCATCCATGGACTGCAGCACCGTCTGGATCACGGTATCGGGCAGGACCTGGAGAATGTCGGCCAGGTCATCGACGTCCAGGCCTTCGGTCGCGGCGATCAACTCGTCGTTCGCCATGTCGCGGATCAGGCTGTCACGGACCTCGTCGTTGACGTAGGTGAGTACGTCGCCCTCGACATCGGTATTGATCATTTCCCAGGTGAGCTCACGTTTTTCCTGCGGCAGGGACTCGAGCAGGTGGGCGATCTCAGCTGGGTGCAGCGCGTTCAGCATCACCCGGGCACGCATCATGGTGCCGGTTTCCAGGGCATCCGCCAGTCTTTCCAGCCGTCGGGTCGGCCGATGTTGTTCAGATTCGGACATAATACGCGAGCTCCCGATTTACCCCAGCGGCATCATTGCAGCATTCAGGTGAGATACGTTGGCTACAGCAGAGCCGGCTTTGGCCAGGCCCTGTCAAGACTCTGAAATTGTAGCAGGATGAAGAAGATATGCTAACAGATTAAAGTAATTAATTGGTTTGTAGCAGGCGTTGTATGGCCTCACTGTCCTGCTCCAGTTGATGCTGGATCCCGGCGTGATCACCACGTTTAATGGGGCGCATATAGGCCTTGCGCAGTTTATCGATATCGCTGTTATTTATGATCTTTTTAACTTCCAGCAGGGTAGCCGGCTGCATGCTGAACTGGGTCAGACCAAGACTCAGCAGCAGCCGTGTATAACGAATATCGCCGGCCATTTCACCGCACATGGAGACCGGGATAGCGGCCTTTTTGCCCGCCTGTATGACGTTCTGGATGAGCACCAGTACGGCGGGATGCGCAGGATCATACAGGTAATTGACTTCATCATCGATACGATCGATCGCCAGGGTGTACTGGATCAGGTCATTGGTACCGATAGAAAGAAAGTCCAGGCACTCGGCGAAATTCTGCGCCATGATGGCGGCGGCAGGCACTTCGATCATGCCGCCAACGGGGACGTCGGGATTAAATTTCATGCGTCTTAGTTTTAATTCCCGCTTGGCCTGCTCAAAGATGTCCTTTATCTGGTGAAGCTCACTGATCGTGGACAGCATCGGGATCATTATCTTCAGCGGCCCGTAGGCGCCGCTCCTGAGCAGG